>CAZKAZ010000011.1:0-11972 GCA_964550765.1 uncultured bacterium
CTGTGAGTAAGTTTGCCACGGAGATTAACCAGCAGTTTAGGCATGTAGCGCAAGATAGAAACCTCGAGTTTACGGTGAAGGTCGCCGAAGACGTCCCCGAAACGTTGACGACCGACCCACAACGGCTCAACCAAATCGTCAAGAACTTGCTTTCTAATGCCCTCAAATTCACCGAACATGGCGGCGTCACCTTGGATGTCACCACACCTCGAAAGGTACCAGCGGTGATGGGCAATCAACATGCTATTGCTTTTTCGGTGCGCGACAGCGGCATTGGCATGACCCCTGAACAGCAAAAAATCGTCTTTGAAGCCTTCCAGCAAGCCGATGGCAGCACTAGCCGCAAATATGGTGGCACGGGTTTGGGCTTGTCAATCTCGAGAGAACTCGCCAGCAAACTCGGCGGTATCATCACCTTGGAGAGCCTCGTAGGTCAAGGCAGCACGTTCACCCTCTACTTACCCACCGAACCACCAGAACAACCCAGTGAACACACCCCTTCTGGTGCAGACTTGTTATCGTCACTAACGCAACAAAGACCCAACGCGCAGCCGACCCCACCAACGGCACACGCCCCGACAGGTCATACAGGTCATGCTGCAACAGTGCCTGTTAGCTCGAGCACCCCCTATGCAAGTGCCGCCGAACGTACCTCGAGCGCTACCGCCGTCGCGCCCCCTCCCGCCATGCCTGTACCCCAGCACCTACCCGACGACCGAGACAAACTTACTACCGAACGGGCAACCATCGAGCGGGTGTTACTCGTGATTGAAGATGACCTTAACTTTGCTAAAGTCATGCTCAATTTGGGGCATAAGCAAGCATTTGCTTGTTTACATGCCACCTCGGGTGAAGAAGGTTTGCAACTTGCTGAACAGTACAACCCCAGTGCGGTAGTGCTCGACTTGCATTTACCCACCATTGACGGCTGGCAAGTATTAGACGCCTTAAAGCGCAACCCCAACACCCGCCACATTCCAGTGCACATTGCTTCTATTGAGGATGAGACCTTAGATGTGTACAAGCGGGGCGCGGTAGGTTACTTAAGTAAGCCTGTCAATCAGGAAAGCTTACAGAGCACTTTTGACCAAATTGGTGATTTGATTGCCAAGGACATCAAGACATTACTCATTGTTGAGGACGATGCTGCTAGTCGGGTCAGCATCAAGAAGTTACTTGGCGGCGACAAGATTGACATTCAAGAAGCAGACTTGGGCGAGAAGGCGCTCGAGTTACTGCAGCAACACCCCATTGACTGCATGATTTTAGATCTCAATCTGCCAGACATGAGTGGGTTTGATGTACTCTCGCAGATGGGCGAGCGCAAGATGCACTGTCCGGTCATTGTCTACACTGGCCAAGAGTTATCACCCGAGGAGCATCAGAAGCTCATGCGTTACACCGACAGCATCATTGTCAAAGGGGTTAAGTCTCCTGAGCGCTTACTTGATGAGACGGCGTTGTTCTTACACCAAGTGGTCGCCGACATGCCTGAAGACAAGCAGCACACCATCCAAAAACTCTATAACAGCGATGACGTCTTAAAAGACAAACACGTCTTAATCGTCGACGATGATATGCGCAACACGTTTGCTATGTCCAAAGTGCTGCGCGATTGTGGCATGGTCGTCAACATTGCCAAAGACGGCCAAAAAGCTCTGGCGCACTTAGACGCCCAGCCAGATGTCGATATTGTGCTGATGGACATCATGATGCCTGTCATGGACGGTTTTGAAACCATGAAGCGCATCCGCGAACAAGCACGGTTTAAGCGCTTGCCCATCTTGGCGCTTACGGCCAAAGCCATGCAGGGCGACAAGTTACGATGCCTCGATGCAGGTGCAAACGATTACTTGTCTAAACCCGTCGATACCCAAAAACTCCTGTCGATGATGCGGGTGTGGTTGTACCTATAAATTGCACACATTTTCTAGGGCTTAGCTTCATCAGGGTTACATCGTGCGCACACGTAACCAATTATCGTGCACACACGTAATTAAAAGGTAAGCAACCAAGCCAACAAGGTGGCGTCGTAGCATTAGGTATTGACCTAACAAACGAAGGTAGACTGGCTCGAGGTATATCCCTTGAGTCAGTTAAAGATATCAATAACGATGCCAATAACGATGATGTTAGTGGATACTAAAACATGTGAATATGTAAATATATTACGCTTTAGCATTAACTTTAGCATTGATAGCAATTTCACCCGTCGTTTCTAAAATTGCTGATGTTCATCGATATCACATCTCGACATTGCATCGACATCACTGCGTTCAATTATGTAGGCGCTCATCATGGAAATACCAGTAAATTAACAATTGAGCGATGTAGCAACCAAAATGTGTCAACACAAAAAAAGCTGCCCTCCAGGACAGCTCAACAACATCATAGGTCTATCGGTATTGCCAGTGTTAGCTAGTATGTGTCGGTATCGCGCTTGCCCAAGTGCCACTCGCAGGGGGCAGTCAAAGCGGTTTATGCAGCCAGCGTTTCATCAGCTTGCTCGAGAGTACTAATTTCTACATACCACGAGTCATACGCGACCAAAACGTTGTAGCTGTACGCACTGTATTGACCAAAGTCAACAACGTAGCCAGCGAAGTAACGTGCTACTGACGCATCTGAAAAAGGGCCTACCAAACAGTCTGTTTCACCTTTCCAACGATTGGGCAAAACAGGAACACGCTTGCGTAACGTACCTTTTTCATCTTTCATGACCACTGGATCGATATTGGAGATACTCATTACTGCCACCCCTTTCATAAAACCTGCATAAACATTCACCAGAAATGCTATGAGTGCACTTGTTAAAGCAACATGCTAGCTGCTTTACATACCTTTGCAGAGCCAAACATACCTTTGCAGAGCTAAGCTGTACGAGTCACTGTAATGGGACTTATAGGTTGCCGTTGCTAGTAGCGATGAGAAAACGTCGTGGTTAATGAATCAATCTAGCCCGTTGAGGTCATATGGGATACGCTCAATTTCGGGCGTATAACGTGTGCCACCCTCATGGCACACTGCCTGTTGTGCTTCTGGATTTATAATCTAGCACACGATGCTGGATAATGCAAGCGTTTGTTAACCTTTAGCTCATCTTTTCGAGCATTTTTTGTGACCCGTCGCTCTTAGTCTGTAAATTCTCACAAAAAGTAGCAATAAGTATCTCATGCCCCGTTATGACAGCCGTGTTACAGCCGTCTTGGTCTGCTTTCGCATCACTAGCACACAAAACTGTGTAAGTATTTATGCATTCGTGACAAACCCCGACAACATCGACATTTAAGCATCCAATGCTTCCAGCGTACGCAGACATTGCCCCTCCTAGGTACAAATGTCCCGATTTAATCCACGCCACACCCAACTTGTGCTCTAGATATGACACTGATTACGACACAGTAACGCAAAGAAAGTACAAGTTCCTTCGATAACTAGCCTTTTGCAAAGCATACATCAATATCAGCCTCGCCAACCACAACGAAAAACCTCACATCAAAAACGTCCATCTTAGGACTGTGTAGACGTTAATCATGGAAATGTCACGTTAATGATGGCATAACTCGAGCCACCCCATCACAAACTGACCGTGTCATGCTCGAGCTTTGTCTATCAATCCGTGTATCAATGTGTCTATTAATGCGTGTCTATTAACGACTGGCTACCGCTCGAGCGACGACGCCACGGCAATGTGCCCCAAAAACGTCTCTGGCACTGCCCCATTGACAAACACCCGCACGCCGTCGATATTGTTGCGAGCCAGCGTCTCACGGAGGGCATCGAGCATGGCACGCTCTTCGCGCACGCTAGCTGCCGCCTCGTCTGTTACGGCAAAATCAACCACCGCCAAACGGACTTCAGGGCGTTCTACCAAAAAAACCTCTTGCACGTTTACGCCGTCTACCCAAACACCCGCTTCCCGCATGGTTACTTCTAGGGCTTCAAGGATTTTGCGGTAACGTTGATTTGTCGTACTCGGCAATGCGAGGTCTTGATAGACGGTGCGCTCCAAACCGTCGCGGTCAATCAACGTGAGGCTGATGCGTTCACTCACTAAGGCTTCGGCGGGTGCGCGCAAACTAACGTCAACCCGCGAAACATTCACTTGAGCGGCAAGCCCCAAGCGAGCGCGTACGAACACGAACGCCCCTAGGCCAAACACCAATAAACCAACGAACAAGGGCAGGGTGCGCTTCATGGGGTACTCGCTTCACGGATGATTTGCTCGAGCGATGCAGCTAGGTTGTCTGCAAACGCCACTGACTGCAAATCATTAGCACTAGCTTCTAGTAAGACGCCCCGCCCAGCGGCGCCGGCAAGCACGGTGAGGGGGACTGGCTCGAGGGCATTGGTGCGCACGCCATAATTTTGCGCTAACACCCGGCTGAGGCTTCTAGCGTACCGTTCACCCAAGGTGACATCGGGAATGAGGTTAAGAAGCACCTGCCTGCGCACAGCGTCGGTATCAAGACGTTGCACCTGTTCGGCGTTTTCAAACAGGGCGTAGTCGAGGCCTTGGATGGTTTCGGCGTCTCCCAAATAAAACACGTTGACGCTACCCGGCACGAGGTCGGCTGCGTGCAGTGAGAGCAGCATATCCTGACCGAGGCCAGCATTAGCACGTTCTCGAGCAGGCAAACTGACCCCATCTTCGCGGGTAAGACGCACCTCATGCCCCCTACGCCGCAAGGCAAGTGCCAAGTTTTGGGCGGCTTCGAGGGTGAGGGCGGCTTCGCTGCTGCCTGCAAGTTCTAGCCCGTCTTGTCTGCCGCCATGACCGGGGTCAAGGGTGATGCGTAGGGGTTGCAAACTCGTCGCCGTTTGACGGTCATCACTACGCTCATCACTAAACACATCAATCACCACCAACGTGCGCCCGTCTTGCTGGCTGGTAAACACATCTACCTCGCTATCGGGCGCTAGGCTTAAGCGCACGTCCACATGCCCTGAACGACTGGCCACCGTACCGCTGCGCACGTATTGCCCGGAAAGTTGTTGTTCTTGGTCAAGGTCGGTGCGCAAAAAACGAAACTGTACCGCGTCCAAAGCAGGTAACCTGCGGGTTTCGATGGGTACGCTCTGGCTGAGTTCGATGACGATGCGGTCATAGCCAGAGGCTGGCTCGAGCTGCACCGAGCGCATGTCCGCCCTAGGAAACACCACCACCACGGTATTTTGTGCTGCCAAATAGTCCACCCTCCCCCCGAGGGCTTCCGCAACGGCTTTCACAGGAAGATACACAATCCCCGCGGCATCTACCGCTGCCAAACCTGGCACGACACGCCCGCTTACGCGCAACGCGTCACTATCTTGAGCGGCGGCTTCGGGAGAAGGTTGCACGTCGATGGTAAGGATGCGCTCAGCAAGTTGCAAACTGGCCATTTGCGAAACAACGTCGTAACTAAACGCCGCCCCCAACGCTTGGGCATAACGCAGGGCGTCGGCATAGGCAGTACCTGCCACCAAGGTTGTCGTCACCGAAGGCACGTCACGACCGTTCACCACTAAACGCTGCTGAGCATAGGCAATATTGACGAGCAACATCACCGCCATCAGCGTCACGATGAACCTCGTCGATACAGTCGATACGAGTGACAGCATAGGTTTAACTACGTTATTGGGTTTAACCACGTTACTAGGTTTAACCATGTTACTAGGTTTAATCCCATTATTAGGGTTAACCACGCCATTAGGTTTGACTTCGTTATTGGGTTTAACCATCTTGGACAAGACAAGCTTCATCAGCGGTTTTTAAGGGCTTCGTCAATTTGTCGTTTGGCGTCTTTGTCGGCTTGTTTTTGCCGTTTGTCGTGGCGTTTGCGCCCGCGAGCCAGTGCCACATCGACTTTTGCCCAGCCATCTTTGAAATAGAGCTTGGTCGGTATCAAAGTAAGCCCTTTACGCTCGAGCCCCTTGGTAATCTCATCAATTTCGCTGTGGCTGAGCAGTAATTTGCGGCTGCGCAAGGGGTCGTGGTTGTTGTAGCTGGCTTCTTCGTAAGGGGGAATGTGCATCCCTTCTAACCACACCTCACCACGGCTGACCCTAGCAAAAGCTTCCGCGAGTGCCCCGCGCCCGTTCCGCAGTGACTTCACTTCACTGCCGCGCAGTACCAAGCCCGCTTGAAATGTCTCGAGCAGTTCATAATCAAACGACGCCCGTCGGTTACGAATAACAACATCTTTCATGTGTTTGTATGCTAGCAAGTCGCACCCACGCACACCCCTTTGCAGCGCACCTTGCGCTAATCAAAACCTTATCCCAACAAACTACCAATATCGTCTGGGTCCACATCCCAACGGACTTTGGCGCTACCGCGATAGTCGCGCACGGGTTGCAACAGGTCATGCAAGCGGCTCATGGTGTCAGTGTGAATAATCAGGTGGTGATGGTAGTAACCCCTCGCATGCGCAACAGGCGCGGGCATGGGGCCAATCAGTTCACTATCACTTGCGCCAAGTGTGCGCACGGCGTCAGCTAAGAAGGTGACCGCTCGAGCCGCCCTATCGGCACTGCGGTCACTGACTTGCACTTTGCCTAGCACCGCATAAGGCGGATAGTGATACCGTTCACGCCGCGCCAGTATCGCATCCATAAAGCTATCTTGTTCGCTAACGTTCGCAGCATCAGCAACCAACGCGTCAGCCTTGCTAGTATCAGCGTTTGACGCATTGGCAGTATCGGCATTTGACGCCTTGGCATTATCAGCGTTCAACCACGCGTGCATCACCGGATGTTCTGGTTGGAAGGTCTGCACCAAGATGAGCGGACGGCGCTGCGGCGCCAGTTCTGTTAGGTTGCACAGGGAACGGTACGCCACCTCATCGCTACGAAAATCCGCCGTGCTAAAAAGCGTGTCGAGTAGGGTCAAGCCAATTAACGACACGTTGGGTAGGGGTGCATGGCGAAAGATGGCGGTGGTGCTGATGAGCACGCCGGGTGAGCCTGCGTAAAGGGCGCTGAGGTCGTCGGTTTGGCCGCGCTCGAGCACATACGTGTCTATCTCAGCTACAAACCGTTTGACCTGTTCGGCTACCCACTCAGTACCAGCTGCTCTCGCTGGCAACAGGGCATCACTGTGACAGTTAGGACACAACCCCGGTGCCGGTTGTTCGTACTGGCATTGATGACAGCGCAGTAACCGCCCCCGCTGGTGATAGCGCAAGGGCAGCGCACAATCGCAGTGACTGGCGGTAACGATATAACCACACTGCTGACAGCGCAGTGCCGCCGAAAACCCCCGCCGAGGGGCGAGCAAAATGGCTTGACGTTTGCGTTCGGCGACTTGTTTTAACACCCGTATCAAATCCGCACTAAGAGGATAGTTGTGCGTCTGATTGAGGTCGACGACGTGCGCTCTGGGGGTAATGCGTGACAAGTATAGTGCTTGGGCGGTGCGGTTATCTGGTTGGGATGTGTCTTGTTGGGGTGTGTCTTGTTGGGAGGATGCGAAAGAAGGTTGCCCAGCCTGACGCAACAGCCACGCCGTGCGCGCAGACGGCACAACGTCAGCAAGCCACAAAGGACAGTCTGCCAACTGCGCCAGCCTATAGGCGGCACGCGGTACAAACAAACGCGAACCAGCGAGGAGTTTATAGCTCGAGCTACCCTCTTCTAACACCACTACCCCCGCTAGCGACGCAAACGGGGCAAGCAGTGCCAAGTGACTGCCAACCAAAACACAAGGCGTCCCCTGTTGCACCTGCTGCCACACCTGTTGCCGCTGCCGTTCGCTCAAGTCACCACTGAGGGTGAGTACGGGTAAGTGCGCCCCCAGTGCGCGAACGGTTTCTTGAATGAAAGTGTGTTCGGGGGCGAGTACTAACGCTTGTTGGGCTTGTTCAATGAGGTGCTCGAGCACAGGTAGTAGTGCCGCTAGGCGCTGCCGCCGCACCCCACCGGCAATACCCACGATATTTGCGGGCATGTTTTTCGCACTCACTGACACCGTGAGCGGTTCGGGCGGGTAGTCAGGCAAAGGTTCGGGGGGGGCAAGCACCTCTTGGTAACGGGCCAGACCTTTGTTGATAAGGCCGCGCACCACGCCAGCAGAGACGTTCACCGCTCGAGCCAATGCTGCTGCTGAGGCCACACTACCCACGTCTTGCAGGTGCTCGAGCGCCCGTTTTTGCTTGACCGTCAGCGTATCTAGTTCACCGTCGGCATCTGCTACAAACAACAAACGCGTGGTCATGGCCGGTTGCACGCTAGCCCGTTCCTCGAGCAGTCCTTGCCGCCGCAAAAAGTCCAATTCATTAGCAGCAACACCCTCAGCGGAGTGCCAGTCGCTCAGTGCTTCCGGCAGCGCCAACCCCGTCACATCCGCCCCAGCAACCAAGCGCACGTCGTGATTGAGGGGCACACTTAACCCATACGGCAATAAATCACGCAAGATAATCCCCGCAGGTAGCAAGGTGTGTTCGGCAAGTTGGGAGATAAGGGCAATACCTGTCGCCGTCACAAAAGGCACGTCATCCAAAAACGCCACCGCTTCGCGCAGTGATAACGCTTCCGTGGCTCGCACCTCAGCAACAGCCATGACGATACCGACGCGCACGCCTTGTTGCCACGGCACAACCACACGTTTGCCTATGGCATCGTCACTGACGTCTGTCGCAGCGGAAAAAGGGGGTAAAAAGTCAAACGCAGGTAGGGGTAAAGGGAGCAGTACCTGCAGACAACGCGGCATTGCTCTACTTTACCGTGCGCCCGCCTTTGGGCATGTGGTCAAAAAAAAGCTCGAGCCGTGCTCGAGCCACACAAATGTTAATGAGACTTACGGCGCTTGCCGTTCGGTTAAGCTGCGCAAATCAAGTAGAAAGTTGCCTTCAGCCGGTAGCAAAATCGTCTGCAAAGACGGTGCGAGTTTCTGAGCCACTTCTAACTGAATAATCTCGGGGTTTTCGCGGATGGCTTGACCACGCAAACGTAAGGCTTCGGCTTCACCTTGCGCCCTAGCAATCTCTGCGTCGCGTTCGCCTTCAGCTTGAATGACTACCCGTTCAGCAGCAATGCGCGACTGTTCGCGGCGGTTGGTTTCCACTTCAATTTGCTGTTCGGCAGCTTGTTTTTCTTCGATGGCTTGGGTGATGGAATCGGGAATACGAATGTCACGCAGTAGCACATCGAGCAAGATGATGTTATTGGCAGCCAGTTCGTCGGTGAGCACTTGTACGATTTCTGCTTGCAATTCACCGCGTTGGGTGCTGATGACTTCAGCGGCGTTGTAGTTGGCGATGGCATTACGAATCACCGAACGCACCTGCGGACGAATGAGTGTGGCTTCGACGTTATCGCCGATGCTTTCAAAGATGCTCGAGGCTTCACTGGCTTCAATGCGGTAACGCACGGTGGCGTCACTGACGATTTGCAAACCCTCTTGCGAAAGGGCAGGAATCTCATCGTTATTGTCAGTGATGAATTCGATGGACTGTTCTCGAGTGTTGAGTAGGGTCATCTGCTGCAGCCCAGGCATCACAAACTGTACCCCCGGATTGCGCTCGCGGTCGCTAACGCCCCCGAGGACGTTAAACACCACGCCTACTCTACCTGCGGGCACCACCACAAACGAACCAGCGAGCAGCGCAAACACCACCCCTGCAATCACCGCCACGCCACCTGCCGTACGGATAAACGCGTTGTTGCCTTGTACACCTTGCACTATCAAGAAAATGCCGAACGCCGCCACGGCGAGACCGACGAGAACGAAAAAGCTCATAAGGACCTCCTTTTAGACTACAAAGAGCCTATCACTTCAAGCCTAACAGGGTGCTGTCAACAGCAGATGAAGCCTGTATGTAAACCCTGCATACGAAGTCCTGCACATGACAACCCTGTAGAGAACGGCAAAAACTTTGGGTGAATATCACTATCGTCAAGTGAATACAGAAACTGTCCATCAAATATGCGGACTGAGCTGAATGTTGATTGTTGAAGGCAGCAACACAAAAAAGAAGCCCAAGGTGGCTCGAGCTTCTTCTTATCCTAAGTTCGCTGAATACTATTAGCATTTTCACGATTGACATCCACACGTTTCACCCTAGTGAATGTCAGAGTGACGCGGGTAAAGTCAGAGTGACGCGGGTAAAGATTGACTACTGTAGTAACGACATGTGGAATCGCTATATGGAATACTATGCCCCCACCAACACCGGCGCTTCTTCGCTCACTTCCAACGCAGGCAAATACACCGAAAAGACCGTACCTTCACCTGCGTGCGATTCCACCACCACATCACCTTGGTGCTGTTCCACCACCCACTTGACGATAGCAAGACCCAAACCACTGCCGTTACCCCGAGTAGAACGGGCTTCGTCAACGCGATAAAAGCGGTCAAACAGGTGCGGCAAGGCTTCACTGGGAATACCTGGACCATTGTCAGCAATTTCTACGACTACTCGCCCTTTTTCGGCATAAAGCGCCACACTCACCGCCGTCGAACCGGCGTTTAAAGCATTTTGAATCAGGTTAAGCATGACCTGTTTGAGGCGGTCAAAATCGCCCATGATCATCAGTACCGACTGGGCAGGCGATACCGTAATGGCGGCTTGACCCGCGACAGGAGCAATTTCCATGTGTACGGCTTCGGCCACTTCCACGATGTTCATCTTGCGGCGGTCAACCCGAAAACCAGCATCAGCCCTAGCCAGTTCAAGCAAATCAGCGACAAGTTTACCCATCCGTTCGGCTTCGCGCTTAATGACAATGAGCGAATCGTGTTGTTCAGGGCTGGTTTTGGTGCGCCGCAGCAGGTAATTGACGTGTCCGGTGATGGCGGTAAGCGGCGTGCGCAATTCGTGGCTAGCATCGGCGGTAAAGCGCCTTTGGGTATCGAATGACTCTTGTAAACGCCCCAGCATGTGGTTAAGCGTTTCGGAAAGTTCGCGCAGTTCGTCCCGACTTGGCGCTACCGGCACCCGCTGCGACAGGTCTTGACTGCTTACTCGAGCCGCCGCTTGGGTCATGCGCTTAAGGGGCATCAGCATCTGCTTAGACGCCACCCACACCAGCAAGCCAAACCCCACAAAACTCAGTATCATCGTGCGCACCAAATTGTCGCTCAGTTGGCTCAAGATATCTCTGGCAACAGGAAAACCGAGTAACACCACCCCAGGAAATTCTGCAATATCACCCGCACCTACAGTGACAGCCCGCACCCGCAAAAAACGGCCATCCTCGAGCTCCAACGTAGTAGACGCTTCGGTAGCGTTGAACAACGCCGCATAGACATCATCATCAAGGGCAGCAAAAATGCGTTCTGGGTCGGAGGTAGGACCGTTACGCTGCAAGCCTGCATAAATACGACCATCAAAAACCGTACCCGTACGCAAGTCTTGCGGGCTTTGAGGCGGCGTGACGTACAAAGTGATGAGGTAGTGAACATCGCCGGGCAAGGCACTCGCGCCACCCATATAACCTTGGGCACGAAGGTCTTCTAAAGCTTGGTCAGCACGACGTTCGATAGAGTCAGTGATAGAACGCTGAGTAAGGGCGTACACCACCGAGCCTGCGACGACTAGCGCCACCGCCAAAAAACCCGTGAAGTAAAGGGTGAGACGCAACCGCAGTGACATGGTTAACAGTGTAGCCGAGTTGGCAAGGCAAGAGCGCGAAAGGTTTTACGAACCGTACGGTGTAACCCGTCAGATACAATCAGTGTTAACGCCCATGTTGACGCCCATGTTGACGCCAACGTTACTACTAATACTGCTAACACTGAAGCAAGCACACTGGCCATGTCCGTCTCCAACACATCAAAACGAGGCGTATTAAAACTGGGCGTATTGAAATTAGGTGCAGCAGCACACAACGTTGAAGCCAACAAGACGTAAAACACGCCCTCACTCCTCGCGGAGGACGTAACCCACCCCGCGCACCGTTTTTATATATCTTGGATGGCGCGGGTCTTCCTCTAAAGCTTGCCGCAGCCAGCTGATATGCACATCCAGAGTCCGGGTATCTCCGGTATATTC
>CAZKAZ010000011.1:11982-14851 GCA_964550765.1 uncultured bacterium
ACCGTGTGAATGAGGCGACGTTCGCCTTCGCCTTCGAGTTTGCGCCGCAAGTAACCCACATAGACATCGACCACGTTGCTGCCGCCAGTATATTCCGGCCAGATTTTTTCTTCGATTTCAAAGCGGTTAAAGACCTTGCCGGGGTTTCTAGCAAAAAGCTCTAGCAGTTCAAACTCTTTAGCGGAAAGTTCAATACGCCGACCATCGCGAAACACTTCGCGTCCGTCTAGGTTCATGACCAAGTCAGCTACGCGCACTTCCCCTGTGACGGCTGGATTCACGCGCCGCAGATGAGCACGCACTCGAGCCAGCAATTCTTCAATCGAAAACGGCTTGACAAGATAATCATCTGCCCCCGAATCCAACCCGGTGACTTTGTCGTCTACGCTGTCTTTGGCAGTGAGGATAATAATGGGCGTGTTGCTAGTCTTGCGGATACGGCGGGCGACTTCAAGGCCGTCAAGGACTGGCAGCATTAAATCGAGCACCACTAAATCGGGGGTGAGTTCGCGGAATTTTGAGAGACCTGTGACGCCATCAAAGGTGACCACCGTGTCGTAGTTCTCAGCTTGCAGCTCGAGGTCGATAAACTTGGCGATTTCTTTTTCGTCTTCAACGATAAGGATAAGCGGATTTCTGTCCATGAACGCATTATAGCTAGCCTTTTATGAGAGACTTAATGAGAACGTGACACCCTCATGAGGAATTTTATCATGTAGCTCACATAAATCTTGCTCAACTAGCGCATTTTTCACGCGCTAGACGCGGTTTAGTGTGATTGTGGGTTGGATGATAATGTCTTTAGCCAATATCTCTTGGGCGAGTGCTCTCGCTGCTTCTAAAGAGTGGTCGCGGTAGTTACCACACTCCAAATCGCTCACACCCGGTACTTGGCCATCGTAGTCAGCAATAGACGAAAGCACATAACGAAACGCATCACGCACGTCACTTTCGGCGGTCTCCCCCATCGTAATCAGATAAAACCCCGTGCGGCAGCCCATGGGACTAGCGTCAATGACGACGTCTTCGCCCAAGGCTTCACGCACGTAACTAGCGAGCAAATGTTCGATGGTGTGCATGGCGTCGGTGGGCATAGCAGCGTCGTTGGGTTGCAAAAAGCGCAAGTCAAACTTGCTGATGGTGTCGCCGTGGGGCGTGTGGTGGCGTCCGGCTAAGCGCACATAAGGCGCACGCACTTTGCTGTGATCCAAATTGAACGATTCAACGGGTTTGGGCATTTTTTGCGTCATGTTCGTCATTATAGACTGCTTGCTCGAGATAGCCGTAACACCTGCACAAACGCCTGCTGACACGGTAAACTGTCAGCAAGGTTACGCAATTTTGTCAGCAGGTCGTTCATTTATAGGTTATTTTGATATACCCTATCAGCATCACAGCAAGGCTATTTCATGTTAAGGAGCTATTTGTGCAGAAGTCTATCGCCGTGTTTATTGACGGCAGCAACTTGTATAACGGCATGCGCGAGAATCTCTCGAGCACCCGCTTTCACCTTAAAGAACTCGTTGAGCAACTCATCGGCAAACGCCCCCTGATGCGGGTTTATTACTACAACGCCCCCCTTACCAATGACTACGAAAGTGACCTGCGCGAAGGTCAGCAGCGTTTTTTTGAGTCGCTGAGCCGCATTCCTTATGTCACTGTACGCCTTGGTAGGTTGCACCGCCGCCAGGATGGTTCGCTGGTTGAAAAGGGCATCGACGTGGCGCTGGCAGTGGAATCGCTGTCGCTGGCGTTTAACGATGCCTACGACACGGCGTTGATTGTCAGTGGCGACGGGGACTATATCGAACTGGTTGAAGCTATTAAAAGGCGCGGCAAACACGTTGAGAGCGCCATGTTTCGCAACCAATCAGCGGGCGTGTTGATTGAATATGTTGATGTCTTTCGCCCACTTGACGACCTGGACTGGTCAAAAATTATTTTTTGATTGTTTATTTTGCACGCGTCACCAGATGCTATGCGCCCTGAACCTGATGGTATTCGCCCTGAGTGGCGACTTGATTAAGACCATGAAATGCTCATGAGGGCAAGGAGTGCACCGAGAAAAATTCTGTCTGTGCTACCCCCTGCCCTTGGCTTACGGGATTACTCGAGCCACCTAGCTAGGGTCATAACCTGCTCATATTGGCAAACGAATGCTCGCGCCCCTAGCTTCGTGAGTACATCGCCACCAACATCAACCACGTTTCGCCATCTTTCTCAGGGTGATTTCAAGTTTGTAGCGGTTTTTGCCCATCAACGTGTCACAATCGCATCACACGAGCCACATATCCGCTCACCCTTGCCGTTCGTTAATGAGTTCAGCCAAGGCGTTTTCATTTAACACAGATACACCTAACGACTCGGCTTTGCTGAGTTTTGAACCTGCGTTTTCGCCTGCTACCAGATAATCCGTTTTGCTGCTCACTGCTGACGTGACCCGAGCGCCTAATGCCTCGAGGCGACGTTTCACCGCGTCACGGGATTCGGAAAGTGTTCCGGTAATGACAAAGCTAATTCCCTGCAAGACCCGCTCAGTGGTTTGCGTCTCTCTACGCGGTGACACACCTGCTTGCTGCAAGTCGGCAATCAGTTGTTGCATGGCAGGGGTGTGTAAGGTTTCGGTGATGGCAGTCGCTGTCTCGCTGCCAATATCGCTAATGGCCTCGAGCGCCTTCTCGTCTGCTTGCAATAACCCGTCTAAATCAAAATTAGCCGCCAAACGTTGGGCAGTGCGTTCGCCAACATGCGGCAAGCCTAGTGCGTGAATAAAACGCGCCAAGCTTTGGGTTTTAGAAGCGTCGATGGCGTCAATGAGTTTTTGGGCAGACTTTTGGGCGAAGCCCTCGAGGGGCGCTAACTGTTCTGC
>CAZKAZ010000011.1:14861-32717 GCA_964550765.1 uncultured bacterium
TTTGGGAAATTTATAGTGTAGATATTGATGAAATTAACTCAGAATGTTATGGGTCTAGTAAATGTTGTAATTTTTTAGGAATTGAGTTTTTATAGGTCAGTCCATCTGCTGCTAAACCGTATAAATCAGCCGGGGTATGCACCAGGTTGTGCTCGAGCAACTGCCTGAGTGTCTTCTCTGCCAAACCTTCAATGTCCATCGCCCGCCGCGACGCATAGTGCTGCAACTTGGCGAGGCGCTGTTCGGGGCAATCGGGATTAACGCACATGTGATTGGCACCATCGACAATGGGGGCTTCGCCGCAGGCAGGGCAAGCATCGGGTGAGTCGATGGGCTCGAGCGTCCCTTCACGCTCACCAACAAGCACGCGGGTGATTTCGGGGATGATGCCGCCGGACTTATGCACGATAACTTTATCGCCTACTCGTAAATCCAACGCGTGAATAAAACCGATGTTGTGTAACGTTGCCCTGGCGACCATCGTGCCTTCAATTAAGCGCGGTTCTAAGTTGGCAACGGGGGTCAGTTTGCCCGTGCGCCCCACTTGCCACGTGACACTTTGCACCGTCGTGGTGGCTTCTTCGGCGGGAAACTTGTAAGCAATCGCCCAACGGGGGGCGCGGCTGGTGTAGCCGAGTTCTTGTTGTAACAGTAAGTCATTGACCTTAGCGACCAAACCGTCAACCTCGTAGTCAAGGTCAGCGCGGCGCGAAAGCCACTGCTGCATGGCGTCATCAATACCGCCTACCCCTGCAACGACCTGCGACTGGGGATTGACCCGAAACCCGTGACCGTCTAGCCACTCGAGCAACTGCCCTTGCGTTTTCACCCCCAGTGCTTGCGGGTCACCCACCCCATAAAAAAACGCTCGCAAGTTGCGGCTGGCTGTCACCTTGGCATCGAGTTGGCGCAGCGTCCCAGAAGCAGCATTGCGCGGGTTGCGAAACAGGGCTTCGCCGTTTGCTTCGCGCTCGCGGTTAATGCGGGCAAATTCGTCTTTGGAAAGGTAGATTTCCCCGCGTACCTCCAACTGTTCAGGCGCATTCTTGAGTTGCTTGGGAAAATCAGGCACGCTGAGCACGTTGATGGTGACATCTTCACCTTCACGCCCGTTGCCCCGCGTCGCTGCCCACACCAAATAACCCTGCTCGTAGAAAAGATTGATGGATAGACCGTCAATTTTAAGCTCAAGCAGGTACTCGAGCGCTGCATCACTGGCGAGCACCCGATTGATTTTGCTGGCAAAGTCAGCTAAGTCTTCGCGGTTAAAAGCATTATCGAGCGACATCATGGCGTGCGGGTGGGTGACTGTGGCAAATGACGACTGCGGGGCCGCGCCAACGGTTTGGGTAGGCGAGTCGGGCGTGCGTAATTCGGGGTGTTCATCTTCTAGGGCGAAGAGTTCCCGCAACAACGCGTCGTACTCGGCGTCTTCAAGTTCGGGGTCTTGCAAGATGTAATAACGGTAATTGGCGTCGCGCAGAATCTGTCTTAGAGTGCGCACGCGTTCGCTGGGGTCGTTCACGGCTCAATTGTAACGGTCTTTTGAACGGGGCAGCCTGTTGGCAGGAGAATTATGAGATGCTCGCGGGCTGATTTCATGCTCGAGCAAGGCAACAAGCCTCACACTGTGGCGTTTTGAATGCCAGTATCGTGACACTATGTTTACTGGTATCGTCGAAGAAATTGGGCGGGTGCTCGAGGTACGCCCTGCTACCAATAAACCCGCCGCCCCTAGCAGTAGCGACATCATTGTCACCATCGCCGCTGCGCGCATTATGGAAGATATCCACCTCGGAGATTCCATTGCTTGCGGGGGCTGTTGTCTCACGGTCAGCCGCATTCACGAGGGGTCGTTTGAGGTCGAGCTTTCCCGCGAAAGCATCAACAAAACCGCCCCCCGCTGGCAGGTAGGCAGCACCCTCAACTTAGAACGTGCCATGAAAGCCGACGGGCGCTTCGGTGGGCATATGGTGAGCGGTCACGTCGAAGGCGTCGGTGAGGTTATCACTAAAGACAGTCAACCGGGTGCGTACACGCTAACAGTGAAAGCGCCAGAAAACTTGGGGCGTTACTTGGTTCCCAAAGGCAGCATCACGGTAGATGGCGTCAGTTTGACGGTCGTCGATGTAGGTGGCGCAGGTGGCACGCGCTCAGATTGGGACGCTTCAATGTTTAGTCTGTGGCTTATTCCGCACACGCTCGAGGTCACGACCTTGGGTGAACTTGACGTTGGCAGTCAGGTGAACTTAGAAGCGGACGTGATCGCTAAGTATCTCGAGCGCCTCAGCCAACCCTTGCAAGCCCACCCCTTGCGAGCCCACCCCTTGCAGGCAACGTCAGCAACATCGTTATAGGCTATTGTTTCGGCCTCAACGCTTAGCCGAAATGCGGGCGTCATGGCATTCGTACACTTTCACCACACACCGTAAAACCTTGGTATGATACAAAGCGAAAGAGGAGGTAAATTCATGCAGAATTTTGTAAGAGGATTCACGTTGGCGGTGTGCTTGCTGATGGGCAGCGCATTGGCACAAGACTTTGTTTTTGGTATTAACTTCGACGCGGGCGGTAAGTTTGACCGTTCGTTTAACGAGGGCACCTGGCGCGGTATGGTGCGTGCTATTGAAGACCTTGACGACTTGGATATTGAGTTGCTCGAGTTTGAAGGCACGCCCGACACCTCAGCCCAAGGCCTTCGCAACATGGCCGCTGAAGGTAGCGAGCTCATCGTCGCGCCTGGTTTTGCCCAAGCGGACGCTCTAAGCAGTGTCTCGAGCGAATTTCAAGACACCAACTTCGTGATTATTGATGCAGTGGTCGAAGCGCCCAACGTGCGCAGCGTGATTTTCAAAGAACACGAAGGTAGTTACATCGTCGGTTACTTAGCTGGCACCATGACCCAAACAGGCGTGGTGGGTTTCGTGGGCGGTATGGACATTCCGCTGATTCGCAAGTTCAACCTTGGTTACGAAGAAGGCGTCATGGCGGCTTGCCCTGAATGCACGGTGATTTCTAACTACACGGGCGTCACCCCGGCTGCTTGGAACGACCCAGCTCGAGCCAAAGAATTAGCAACCCTGCAACACGGTCAAGGGGCAGACATTATCTACGCTGCTGCTGGTGCATCCGGTAACGGTGTTATTGATTGGGCCAACGAAACCATGTGCTACGACCCCGCGAACTTGCCCGAAGACGTCAGCACCCGCGCCACCCCGCTTTCTTCTATCGCAGAAAACATCGCCAAGAGCGAAGCGTACACTGGTGCTTGCAGCGAAGACAGTGAACCCGTGTTTTTCATCGGTGTTGACAGCAACCAAAACTTCTTAGGCGACACTGACAACGATCCCAGCACCCTCAACCACGGTCTCACCAGCATGCTCAAGCGTGTCGATGTGGCATCTGCTAACGCAGTCATGGACGTTGTCGAAGGTGACTTTGAAGGTGGCATTCAAGTGCTCGGTTTGGGTGAGGAAGGCGTAGGTTATTCCATTGACGAGTTCAATGAAAGCCTGATTCCAGCAGAATTACAGCTCGAGCTTGACCTCATCACCGACGCCATCATTTCTGGCGAAACCGTCGTCACTGACTTTACCCAGCAGTAAGTACTAAACAGTAAGTACTAAGTAACGACACACACGGAGGTGTTTTGCATCTCCGTGTTTTTTTTGGTTTAGCCTTTCCCTAATTGATAACTAGACTTCTTGCGAAAGTAGCAATCGAACCATAAAACAGCCCTTTATCATCAGCGACAAATTGATTTTTGCAAGAGGTGTCTTGCATTTACCTTAATCACATTCGCGATGGTGATATCAGCAAAAACAAGCGAATCACAATGAATTTCAGCACCTCAACGACCTAACGATATGAATCCCGTGGTGATACCAAGTAGCGCCCCAATAATCACCTGCGGATAGGTGTGTCCCAAAAGCGTCTTGAGCACCTGCGGCTGAAAACCTTCGTCAAACACGTGACTGAGTTGTTGTACCAAATCGTTCAAAAGCTCAGCTTGCAACCCTGCTGCCCGCCGAATGCCCGTAGCGTCATACATGACGATAAACCCAAACACAGCAGCAATGGCAAACAGGGTGCTGTCCCAACCATGCTGAATGCCGACACCCGTCGCTAATGCTGACACAGCAGCCGAGTGCGATGAGGGCATCCCGCCGGTTTCTACCAAACGGTCGAACGCTGCCCGCCTTTCGGTGACGCCTACGAGAGCAATCTTTAATATTTGTGCAAGTGAAGCCGCAAAAACGGCAGTCCATAAAATGTCATTAGCAAAAAAGCTGTTCATAAATGTTGCGCAACGCTGCTTGCGCCTTCCTTTGTGATTGTGTCACAGGCAGCTTATCACATGCACAGCATTAGGGCGACACCTTGCAGGCTATCAGCGATTTTTCTGGAAACGAGCACAGTACTGTGGGGTCAACATGATATTAATTGGCGTTAAATGATATTGATTTATGATACTCATCTGGTAATGACTTTTGATACAGGCGTTTGGTGTGGGCTTAGTGTCAAACTCGAGGGTAGCTCGAGGTCAACCCTGCAAGATACTCGAGTCGAAGTCATCCCTGCAAGATACTCGAGGTCATTCCTAAAGGTACAAAACACATACTGCATACACCCATAACCCCGTCAGGCCAACCCACTTGACCTACACAACCTACTTGACCTGCACAACCTACTTAACCTGCACAACCTACTTAACCCGCAAACGACGCCAACACCTCTTGACGACGCCCCAAAGCAGCACGATAGGTATTTTCCATGAGCATGGCCGTGGTCATGCGCCCCGTCCCGCCAGGCATGGGCGTGAGGTAGCCTGCTTTGTCCCACACATCAGGGTGAACGTCACCTTGGATGACGCCAGCAACTCGAGAAAGCCCCACATCCAAGACCGCTGCGCCCGCTTTGACCATATCGGGCGTAATCATGGCGGGTGAACCCACCGCTGCCACCAAAATATCTGCTCGCTGACACAAATCTACCAAGTCGCGGGTGCGGCTGTGCGCCACAGTGACTGTAGCGTGTTCACGCAAAAAGAGCGCCGCTGCAGGTTTACCCACAAGGTTAGAACGTCCCACGATGACCACATTTTTGCCTTCAATGGCGATGTCGTAGTATTTCAATATTGCAATCAAACCCAGCGGCGTACAAGGAAACAGACCATCTTGCCCTGCCCACAACCGCCCCACGTTGATGGGGTGCAACCCGTCCACGTCTTTGGCGGGGTCAATAGCTTGCAACACTGGGTCAGGGTCAAGGTGATTGGGTAAAGGAAGCTGCACCAAGATGCCATCGACGTCATCATCGGCGTTGAGGTCTTGCACCACAGCCAAGACAGCCGCCTGCGAGGTGTCCTCTGGCAGCACATGCACACGCGACGCCACCCCAAGGGAAGCCGCTAGACGTTCTTTGCCACGCACATACGACACGCTGGCTGGGTTTTCGCCCACCCGCACAAAGTGAATCGCTGGCACAAAATCGAGTTTTTTGATGGCTTCAGCCAGACGGGTACGAACCGCACCTGATACCTCGCGGCCATCGAGTTTGATGGCCGTCATGACAGCACCGCCGCGTCGCCGTTGGCCGTTTGGGTCATCTCTTTACTATCAATATCTTTTGTATCAATTGTATCAAGGTCTTTTGTGTCAAGGTCTTTTGTGTCAAGGTCTTTTGTGTCGAGGTCTTTTGCATCAAGGTCTGCATTACTCGTTACCGTACTCGTTAAGGTGTTGCTCGCACCCACCACCGCCATATCAGCGGCATCATCGGTGACATCATCGGCGTTTATCAAACGGGCAAGCACACCATTCACAAAACGCCCCGACTCTTCACCACCGAACTTTTTGGCAATGCGCACGGCCACATCAATGGTCACCTCAGCCGGAATATCTGGCAAAAAGCGCCACTCGCTGACCGCCAAACGCAAGATAGTCACGTCCGTTTGTGACATCTGCGAAAACGTCCAACCCTTGAGGCTCGAGGACAGCACCTCGTCAACCTCTTCGTGATGGTCGTCAAACTGCTTGAGCAGTTGCTGGGCGAACTCGAGGCTTTCGTGGTCGAGTGGGTCACCATAGACGGCATCATCATCTTCCATTTGCTCAGCGGCATCTACCCGCACGTCGTGCCACACTTCCCACAGGGGATGATCGCCACGTTGGGCTTGAAAAAGGGTTTGAAACGCCAATTCTCGAGCTTTTCGTCTGGCCATAGTGCCTCCTTAGAGACTAAAACTTGCTTCGATTTACGTAAATTACAACAAACACAGGACGCGCGCGCATCGTCAAACAGCCACCTACTATGCTCACGCGTCACTATATACGGATTGAATTGAGCGTTGAAAACCTACCGCGAATATCAAACGAATAACATCAAACAATGTGCCAAGGGCATATCACGCCAACTGCGCACTATAGCTTTTGCACCAAATCCAGCGTCACGTCTAATATCAGGGCCAATGTCAGGTCTAACGTCAGACGCTTGCTGTTTAACTTAGGATACTTGCATGCGGCGGGCAATGAAGTTGGTATACACTTCGCCGCGCTTGTAAAACGCATTATCAAGCACCCGCAAATGGAAAGGAATGGTGGTTTTAACGCCGTCTAGGACGGTTTCCTCGAGCGCCCGTTGCATGCGGCCAATGGCTTGCTCGCGGCTCGGTGCCCAAGCGATGATTTTAGCAAGCAAACTGTCATATGTAGGCGGCACACGATACCCGGCGTAAATGTGCGAATCCACCCGCACCCCTGGGCCACCGGGCCAGTGCAGGTCAGTCACCACCCCCGCCGAGGGGCGGAAGTTGTAGTCAGGGTCTTCAGCGTTGACGCGCACTTCGATGGCGTGACCTTCAACGCGTACGTCTGCTTGTGTGAGGCTGAGGCCATACTTAGCAGCAACCCGAAATTGTTCTTGCACCAAGTCAAAACGGGTAATCATCTCGGTCACGGGGTGTTCGACTTGAATGCGGGTGTTCATCTCGCTGAAGTAAAAGTTGTCTTTGTTGTCCACCAAAAATTCACACGTGCCAGCACCTCGGTAGCGAATGTGTTCTGCGAGGCGCACAGCCGCTTGGGCGATGCGTTTGCGCAAACCATCTTCGACGATACTCGGGGCTTCTTCTAACACTTTTTGATAGCGCCGCTGCAACGAACAGTCGCGGTCATAAAAGTGAATAACGTTGCCTTCACCATCACCAAAAACCTGAATTTCCACGTGGCGCGGTTCTTCTAAGTACTTTTCCATGTACATATCGCCGTTGCCAAACGCGGCTTTGGCTTCTTCTTGGGCGTTACTGAGTTGGCGCTCGAGGTCATTAGGGCTGTGCACAATGCGCATCCCCCGGCCACCCCCACCTGCAGATGCTTTGAGGATGACTGGGTAGCTAATCTCAGACGCGAACTTCAGGGCGTGCTCGAGCGAGGCGAGCACCCCCGACCCCGGTACCGTAGGCACATTGGCCGTATCAGCGATGTTTCTGGCGCTGGCTTTGTCGCCAATAGCGCGGATGCTTTCTGCTCTGGGACCCACAAACACAATGTTGTGCTCTTCGCACTTTTCGGCAAATTCGGCGTTTTCAGACAAAAACCCATACCCCGGGTGAATGGCTTCTGCCCCAGACACCGTAGCGGCTGACAGCAAATTGCGCACGTTCAAATACGACTTGTTAGCAGGGGCTGGCCCAATACAAATCGACTCGTCCGCTAACAACACAGGCAGAGAGGCTTCGTCGATTTGCGAATAGGCCACCACTGTTTTGATACCCAGTTCTTTGGCTGCCCGCAACACCCGCAGGGCAATTTCACCCCGATTGGCAATTAAGATCTTCTTGAACACTAGTTTGGCTCAATCCGAAAGAGCACTTGTCCGTATTCGACGGGGTCTTCGTTCGTGACCAAAATCTCCCGAATGGTTCCGGACACTTCGGCTTCAATTTCGTTCATGAGCTTCATGGCTTCGATAATACAGAGCACGCTACCCGCAGAAACCGTGTCGCCAACTTTGGCAAACGCGGGCGCATCTGGCGCAGGCGCAGCATAAAACGTCCCTACAATAGGCGCAGTCACTTCCACAAAGTTGCTGGTGTCTACCTCGGGTTCGCTGCTGTCTGGCACGTCTGGGGTGCTAGCAAGCGCACTAGCCGCAGGGGCAGCAGGGGCGCTTGCAGGCAGGGCGGCTGCTTGGGGCGCTTGTACGTACACGGGGTCTTGACCGCGTTTGATGGCCAATTTGTAATCGGGTGTCTCGAGCGTTAACTCATTGGTCTCGGTCATGGCTAAAGCCTCGAGCAACGCTTGAATCTCCTCAACCTTCATCAGGCACGCCCAAGGTAATCACCAGTACGCGTGTCAACCCGAATGGTTTCCCCTTGCTCCACAAACAATGGCACGTTCACCGTTGCCCCCGTTTCCACGACCGCAGGCTTGCTCCCGCCAGAGACCGTATCCCCTTTGACACCTGGGTCAGTCTGGGTGATGGTCAATTCCACCACGTTAGGGAGTGTCACTTTGAGGGGGCGGTTGTCGTAATAGTCCACGGTAACTTCCATGGTTTCTTTGAGGTACTTAGCACCATCGCCGATTTGTTCTGCGGTCAAAATGGGCTGTTCGTAGGTTTCCATGTCCATAAAGGTGTACATATCGCCGTCGCTATCGCTATACAAATACTGCATCGTGCGGTATTCAATGAAGATGTCTTCTAGTTTTTCGCCCGAGTTAAAGGTGCGCTCCACAATCGAACCCGTTTCTAGGTTGCGAAATTTGGTCACGACCTTAGCGCCACCGCGTCCCATCTTCAGGTGCGAATACTCCAAACATTCCCACAGACCACCGTCCATGGTGACTTTTGTGCCGTTACGTAAATCAGTTACGCTAATCATGTTTGCCTCCCAACGCGAGCCAAAACCCACGCTTCGTGAACTGCTTGACCGTGCGCACAGCCACCATCACACCCATACGTTGCGTATCGCGGTCACGTGCTGTCACGGTGCTGCTAACGCGCTATTCTAACAAGCCAACTTGCTGCCTGTCTTGTATACCGTGTCTATCCGTTGCATCTATCCATTACTATTACAAGGGTTTCATTACAAGGGTTTCATTACAAGGGTTTCGTTACAAGGATTTCGTTACAGGGATAAAGCAAAGCAGGAATCGTGCAAGCAACAGAGATAAGGACGCCGTGCGTCCCTCGAGCACCCCATACCTGTTTCCCCTACGTGTTTTTTTGAGCGTGTTTTTTGGGCGTGTTTCATGAACTACCACAAAACACATCTCGCTGTTATCAAACCTTCAAACTACCGCGCTACACTGCAGGTGTGTACGTTGGAGCGATTGACCCACTACCCTACCGAGATGTAAGTCTGATTCCCAACAGCCAGCTTGACGCGTGGTTGGCGGAATACTTGAATGCGTCGCACAAAACATGGTTTACCCGCTCAAGAGACGAAATTGCCGTCCTAGAAAACATCATCGCGGTGATGGGCTTGCGCAGTCAATACGCCCTGTGCTTACGCTCACTGGTCGCCGTCGATGATGGCATTGCTGCCGATGATGGCGTCTTTCACAGCCACCCCCTCCACAAAGAAGACCCTTTCCGCGAAGAAGATCAGGGTTTGGCGCTATGGTATGCCCTCTCAACCGCCACACCACGGCAACGGGCAGAAGCTTTGTACTTGACGCTTACTGAATACGGTTAAACAGCAAGCGGTACGTTAGCCGTGTTGTTTAACAAAATCATGGGCGGCCTCGAGCACCTGCTTTACCTCCGCCTGACTGGGCGCTTCGCAGTAAACCCGCAAAACCGGCTCTGTCCCACTCGCCCGAAACAGCAACCACGCGTTATCCGACAAGTTCAGTTTCACCCCATCAATGCGTTCGACACTTTCTACCGTACGGGCGGCGATGGTGTCGGGGGGTGACTCGAGGCTTGCGAGTACAGCATCTTTAAGGTCATTGCCTGTGAGGTGCAAATCCAGCCTGTCATAAGCGTGTTGCCAGTCGGTTTCCCGTTCAATATCGGCAAAAATCTCCGCTAGCCCGCGCCCGCTTTGGGTGACGTATTCGAGTAACAAGAGCGTATTGGCAAACCCATCGCGCTCGGGAATATGTCCTTTTACACCAATACCGCCGGATTCTTCACCGCCGATAAGCACGTCACCTTCGAGCATGGCGCTGACGATGTGTTTGAAACCCACGGGCACTTCGACAACTTCTAAGCCCCTAGCCTGGGCGAGGCGTTCGACGATTCTCGAGGTCGTTACCGTCTTCACCACTTTGCCCGTTAAGCCTTTTTTGCTGAGCATATCGAGCAACACCGCAAAAATCTGGTGCGAATTGAAAAAGTCTCCCCCCGGTAACACCACACCCAGCCTGTCCGCATCGCCATCGGTCACGCTGGCAAACAGAGCATCACGACCTGCCCCTGCCATGTAGTCACGGGTGCTTTGCAAGTTTTGCGGCAAGGGTTCAGGGTTCACCCCGTAAAACATGGGGTCAGGGTCATTGCGCAGCGGTAACAAATCTAGCTGCAACCCAAAGTGCGCCCACAATGCCGCCATTACCCCGCACCCCGCACCACCCATGGCATCGTGCGCCACTGCCCCGCTCGCCCGTTTGAGACTTGACACATCCACCAACATTCCCAAAGCATCAAAATACGCCGCTTGTGCGTCTAATACGCCAACATAGTGCTGGCGACTGTCAAAAGGCTTAGCGGCAGAGGCGTCCATGCTGTTGGCTCTATCTGCTACGGCTTCATAGATGTCACTGGTGGCCGTCCCGCCGTAATTACCTTTGAGCTTGAACCCCAAATAGGCAGGTGGATTGTGCGACGCTGTCAGCATCACCGCACCCGCTGCCCCTTGGGCTTTGGTGGCATGCGACAGCATCGGCGTGGGCAAAAACGACGGCGACACCTGTACATTCAAGCCATTGGCCGCAAGCACCTGAGCGGTGCGTTCAGCAAAAAACTGCCCATTAAAACGGGTATCAAACCCCACCAACACATCGGTTTGGTCATGGGCAAGCAGGTAATCTGCGTAGGCTTGCGCCGCCCGCGCCACGTTATCTGAGGTGAACTTATCGCCAATGATGTCACGCCAACCGTCAGTGCCAAACTTGAGTGGCACACGAGAAATAGAAGAACTGGTCATACCCTCACTTTAGCGCGGCTGCGTGCCAAACCTGTGTCAAAAACCCATAAGCACTGCTAAACCATGTCAAAAACCCCGCAAGCCCCAAACCCAGCAACCACCTCATCACTATGGCTGGGTCACCATGGCTGGCGTACCCGTACATACCTCAAGCTCACACAACTTAATTTAGCTTCATAAAACGCTCATATTAGTAGCACTATGCACCCCCAAATGGGGGATAAATTTACCAAAAAGGCTGGTTTAGTCCGTCCAGAAGGTGTTTTTTGGTTATTGACGAACCTTCATCTGGGGGGTTGCCGAAACAGCATCCTTGTGCTACTATTCATTTCAAGCGAGGGACAGTCCCCCGCTGAACTCTCCCGAGCGTCTGTTTATTTCATACATCATCGGATGCTCAAACGAAAGGAGCGCTATTATGCGCAACCGTAAAGAAGGCTTCACCCTAATCGAGCTGCTCATCGTTATCGCTATCATCGGTATCTTGGCAGCAGTCCTCATCCCTAACTTGCTCGACGCCCGTCAGCGTGCATTCGACACCGGTGCTCAAAGCTGCCTCAAAGAGCTTGCTACCGCCCAAGAAGTGTACTTGATTGACAATGACGAATACTTCGCTGCAGCACCCGCTGATCTTCCTTCAGCATGTGACAACGTAACTGTTACGTATGATGCTGATGCTGGTCAAACTTACACCATGACCGGTATTCATGCCAACGGTACGACCACTTACACTGTTACACCTGCAAGCGGCGTCACCAACTAGTAAGCGTTTAACCTAAGTAATTTGAAAGAGAGTGGTAAGTTACCATTCTCTTTTTTTATTCATTTACTTATGCATGGGAGGGCATGTTGAATCGCGACGGATTCACACTCATTGAGTTGCTCATTATTACTGTCACTATTGCTGTCCTTGCTACTGTACTCATCCCCAACGTCGTAATATCGCGGCGACGAGCTTATGATGCTCAAACACAAGCTTGCCTCAAGGAAATCTCTACTGGACAAACCATCTACCACATCAACAATCAAACATATGCATTAGAACCAACTGATTTGCCAGATTATCCTGAGGCCACATGTAACGGCGTTGACATTGTTACTGTCAATGTTGACAATGTCACTTTCGAGTACACCGCAAGCCACACGAATAGTGATAGAGTTTTTTCTGTCACCGCACGCGATGGTGTAAGTGTCGTACCATAGCGTACGTTAAAAGCTTACAGGAGCGCCAGCCATCTGGCGCTTTTTTCGTGTTTGAGTAGTTGTATGCTGGCGTGGTAGAGCAAAAAGTTATTAAAAAACCAGAAGCACTCTGACGATAAACCTTGTCTTATTCACTCGGCAATTACACTACTAGTGTGTTTTGGTGTATGGACAAAGACAGAGGTGGCAACTGGTCATAAGAAAGGTTCAATGGACAACGTGGCATGTCCATCATACTTTATGAATAGGTACCTGAGCAGGGAACATATGAAAACCCTTTGTGCGACGTTGACTACTTTTTTGTTGTTGTGGCTCTCACTTACTCTGAGCGAACCCATTTTTTTGCGCTTTGAAGTTTCCGTATGGCAGGTGAGTGTAGCGGGTGTAATAACCCTGTTAGCCCTTGTCTACGTGCGTACACTCCCTTGGGCGGTGTTAGCATGGTTGGCATTATCCTTTGCCAGTATCGCGTGGAGCCTCAGCCCGGCAGCAAGTCTGCGAGCTAGCATGTGGCACACCGTGTATGTGGCAGTGTTGTTTGCTGGTATTGCCTTTCCACGTTACGTGCTTGCTAGTCTTGTCGCGTTGCACGCGGTTATTTTGACTCGAGGTCTTGACCTTCTCATTGTCACCCAGCGCGATGACTTTAATGGTGTGTGGTATCAGCAAAACGTCCAAGGCAGTCAGCTTTTACTCATTGCCCCGTTGCTTGCGCACTGGACAGCCGCACCGTCACGTTGGTCGGTGTATCTTGCTTTACCACTAGGGTTCGTTGTGTTTTTGAGCGGGTTGACGTTTTCAGCAGCCTCACAGATTTTGCTCGTACTTGGCATTGTCGTCGTGTGGTCGTGGCGCTGGCAAGCGCTGGCTGGCAAGCGTCGCGAGATATTATTTTTATTTATCGTCGGTATAGGGCTAGCGTGGCTTGTCACGCAACCGCAGAGCGCCCAAGTCTTTACTATTGACCTCGGCAACCCTTCAACAGGCACCCGCGTGTCTGACCCGGTTAATACCTTGCTGGCGAGGGTTCACCTCATCCAAGATATCGGCAGAAGGGCACTCGAGGCATTACCGCTAGGTACTGGCGTGGGCAGTTTGCGGGATATTTACTCACACTTACAACGGCACGAAATTGAATCCGTTGACGCCCACAACTACTACTTACAAACATTACTGACACTTGGTATCTTCGGGATTCCTTTGTTATTAGCATTTTTTTGGAACAGCATGCGAGCGGCGTTTCAGGTTGGTCAAGTGGGCATCGGCGTGGCGCTCGTACTATTTATGGGTTATTTGGCGTTTGACATCATGGCGTATTTTCCGGGCATTATGGTGCTATTTTTTGCGCTTATGGGGGTGGCTCGAGGGCTTTTACAACATCAACAACCCTCCTCAATGAGCGCATCAGCCACAAAGCACAACGTCAAGCGCAGCCTGAGATTCGGATTGGCAGCGTGTTTTGTGGCGCTACCCATCTTTTGGTCTTGGTGGTTACAACCGTGCGACGACATCACTTGCTTTTCCGGGCGAAAGTTAGCTGACCCGCTGGTGATGCGTGTTAATAAACCGCGTCTCTCTCCTGAAGAAACCTTACGCTGGGCAGATATCGGCAAAACACGCTACCCTGAGACGCTTGCGTATGCGATTAACTACGCCGATGCAGTTGATGCTTTGGCTCTGACGGCAGACGAACGAATGAGGGCACTTGCGCTCTACCGAGACATTGCCCAGCGGTTTTCCCATGCTGACTTGGGCGTTTACCGTGACTGGCGCGATGCTGCTATTCGCGCGGGCGACGTTGCCGAAGCACAGCAAGCAATACGTGATAGCTATCGATACTACGGTGGCACACCCCTACTATCAGGCTTTTAACAAGCAATATCAGTTAAGGAAAGAAGGTCGAGTCACTATGGCGCACAGGTTAAGGCAACGTGCCTTTTGGGCAAACGGACTGTCACTTGCATTTTGGGTACTACTTTTTGTCATATATCCGCTTGTGCTAGATCCCGTAGCTTTCAGTTTTGGCGCAGGGGGTGAACGCGCTGTACTCTTACCCAAAGCATTCGTCTTAGGCATCACGTGGAGCGTGGGACTACTTGCGTTGCTCGCCAATTTTCAGGCAGCCTCGTTAAAAACGCTTGTTACATCACTGCCTCGCTGGCCACTGGCGCTTCAGGCTATGTTGGCACTGGTGCTGTTTTTATTAGTAGATAGCTGGTTAGCACCCGGCGACATCGCCATCAACATGCTCGGCAGCCAAAGCCGCGTTGATGGTTTTTTGTTGCAAGCAGCTTGGTATGGGCTTTGCTTGATAGCTGCAGGACTGGTGGTGGCTCGAGCAGATACTCGTGATTATGCCCTACATATCTTACACTTCGGTGCATTACTTACGGCACTGTGGACGCTTGCACAATTTTATGGTTTTGAACCTGTTGCACTCATCTCACCAACGCCGTATTTACAAGCATATAACCCGCAGAGTATCGCCTACGGCCCCATGGCACTTACGGGATTAACAGCAGGGTACTTAGCAGTAACCCTTGTTGTTTATGTTGTCTTGCAAAAAAAGCTTAGTGGGTACGGAGCGTTACACACCTCCATCGTTGCTGCTGCCATTATCGCAACAGGCAACCGCACAGCACCTGCGGCTGTCATTGTTGTCCTCGGGGGTTGGGCATTGTCACACATGTGGCATCACAATATTGCTGCGCTACGCAGACTCGGGTTTTTTAGTCTGTTTCTCATAGTATCTGTTGTTATCGTGCAGACAACGCGTTCACAAGTGCCTGAACAACTTACACGCACGCAAACTCTCATTCAAGGTGAAGACACCAGTTGGCAATTGCGGCTTATTCTTTGGCAAAGCGCTGCACTCGGTGTCTTTGACCAACCCGTAACAGGTCTTGGTACGCGCGGTTTTGGTCATGTTCTTTGGCGTTACCTTACACCTGAACAACGGGACTCAGTAGCCAGTATGAAATTGCCTGCTGAAGCCATAGACGTCAGGTACATGGGCGGTTCGTTCTTCAGATACCAAATGCCTGAGCAAGAAGGTATCATTATGAATAGCGTAATCATAGACAAAGCTCACAATTACGCGCTTGACTTTATTATTTCCAATGGTTGGTTGGCTACGCTTTTGTTCGCTACCGCGTTGGTTAGTGGGATGATGTTGCTGTCTAGCGCTGGCTTGGATGCGCAAGCCATTGCGCTTGGTATCAGTGTCTATCTTTTGTTCGGTCTGACCTGGTTTGCAACGTTACAAGTTGACCCGATTGTGTGGGGATTGTTTGGCGTCGGTATCGGCAGTGCCTTGCACACTTCATCTCGTGCACCAGTAGCTGTCGGTGATATCTCAACACCTGAGGCTGAGGCCACTTTGTAATGACAACAAACTTTGCTATACGCTTACAAACGATTTTGGTACAGACATTCTGGGTACTCATCTTTGTTGTTTTTCCGCTGTGGTTTGAACCGCTTACGTTTAGCTTGGGGCTTCCAGCGCAGTGGTCAATGTTGATGCCCAAAGCAACTGTGCTCGGTTTAGCTTGGGCGGTTGGTTTATTGGCTGTGATGCTAACGTATCAAGATTACACATTGACACGTTCAATACTGGCAGTGCGGCGTTGGCCACTGGCGCTCACAGCATTGCTAGCCTTGGCACTGTTTTTGGTGGTTGACAGCTGGCTTTTGCCCGGTAATGTGGTGATTAACTGGTTCGGCTATTTTCGCGTTGATGGGCTGCTCATGCAAGCGGCTTGGTATTCGCTGTCTTTACTCGCTGCTGCCCTCGTTTACAGACACCCTACCTCGCATCCACTGCGCTGGGCGGTAGCAGGTGCGCTACTCGCTGGCGTGTGGACACTTTTACATGCGTTTGAGATTCAACCTGTGCGTATTTTCATCCCCAATGCCCTTGACTACGGGGGGGCTATCGGTACGATTGGCAATGTTGGTCTCAATGCCGCTTATTTATCAGTGGTGCTAGCAGCTTTTTTGGCTACTCAGACACGCGTCCGCGTAACATCACTGTTGGTTGTTGCCTTACTCACGGCTGCTATTTTTGCGACTGGCAACCGCAGTACGCCTGCTGCGCTACTGCTTACCTTCGGATGCTTTGTTATTTATTTAGTCTGGAAAAAGCAATACCCCTTTGCTAAAAGCCTGAGCATCTACGGCGTCACCGCACTGCTCGCCGCTGGGGTGCTTTACGTCAGCCAACCGAGTGCAGCACCGTTATTCAACCGTCTGAATACCACCATACAAGGTAGCGATAACAGTCTCAATGTACGACGTGTCTTCTGGCGAGCAAGTTTGCAAACTATCTCAAATCAGCCTTTGTGGGGATCAGGGTTGAATGGTTTGAATACGACATTTTGGCGTGAGTTGCCTGTTGACGTACAATTACCGACTATTCGAGTGAGGCTACCGCCCGAAGCAGAAAACATTACCCTTACCCGCAATGCGTATGTCATCTATGAGTTGCCAGGGCAAGGACGGCGGGCAACCACGGTCACTGTAGACAAAGCGCATAACTACTTACTCGATTTGGTCATTGTCAGTGGCTGGATTGCAGGTGGACTGTTTATCTTTGCCGTTGTTTCTGGGCTTTACTTGCTACTACGCACTGCAAACTTGTTCGCTCGAGCGGTTGCCCTCAGCATCGTCGTGTACTTGCTTTTTGGTCTTACGTGGTTTGCCACACTACAAGTTGATCCGGTGGTGTGGACGCTATTTGGCATCGGCGTTGGTAGTGCGTGGCATGAGCGACAAAGGTCAAGACAGCAGCAATCAGAGTCCCCTACCACTTATAATCTTTGACACTAAAGCACTATCAAACTTGTTCAACTCGGTGGGAGAGGTTGGCAAAGGCTAGCAGTTGCTCGCGTATGGGGTTATCTTTACCCGCTAAAGCAGCTTGCTCGAGCTTCTTCAGTGTTCTTTCAAGCTCAGCCGCCTCGAGCTTCGGAAACTTGGCAATAAAAATCTTGTCGTGCGCGGTATCACTGTCGCGCTCGGCACCACTAGTTAATTCTTCATAAAGTTTCTCACCGGGTTGAATACCTGTGTAGACAATATCAATGTCTTGGTTGGGTTCAAAGCCAGACAAGCGAATGAGGTCACGTGCTAGGTCAACGATTTTGACGGGTTCGCCCATGTCCAAAATATAAATTTTGCCGTTTTCCCCTTGGCTGGCAGCCTGCAACACCAACTGGCTGGCTTCGGGGATGGTCATAAAATAGCGTTCCATGTCTGGGTGGGTAACCGTAAGCGGCCCTCCTTGGCGGATTTGCTGCTTAAATAGCGGCACCACACTGCCCCGACTGCCAAGGACATTGCCAAAACGCACCGACACGAAGGTTTGTTGTGGTTTGGCGCGTTCTGAGGTTTGTTTGACAATAAATTCGGCTAAGCGTTTGGATGCCCCCATCACTGAGGTGGGGTTGACGGCTTTATCGGTAGAAATATTGACGAAGTGGGTTACGCCTGCTTCC
>CAZKAZ010000011.1:32727-85109 GCA_964550765.1 uncultured bacterium
GGCAGCATGAAAAACCACTTGGGGTTGGTGGCGGGTGAAGAGGTGCTCGAGCCTTGCCTTCTCCCGAATATTGGCAATCACCCGCTCAAAGGGCACATCTGGATAGGTACGTTCTAACTCTTTAGCAATGTGATAAATACTCGTCTCACCACGCCCGAGCAGTAACACTTTGGCAGGCTTAAAACGACAAATTTGCCGCACCAATTCTGAACCAATCGACCCCCCTGCCCCTGTTACCAGCACTACCCGGTCTTCGAGATAGGCAGCAATATCAGTAAGGTCAAGGCGCACGGGTGCCCGCCTGAGCAAATCTTCTACGTCTACATCGCGAATGCGGTCAATGCTGACATCCCCAGAAATCAGTTCGTGCAACGCAGGAATAGTGCGGTAAGTCACCTCATGCTGTTCGGGGTGTTGGGTGGCGCGGTTGAGCAAATCACGCACCACCCGCCCTTCAGCAGAAGGCAACGCGATCAGCACTTCGTCAACGCGGTGTTCGCCCAAGACGCTGTTGATGTCTGCCAGCGTGCCGAGTACCGAAATTGTGACAATGTTTTGTTTTTGCTTGCTGGGGTCATCATCCAAAAAGCCCACCGGACGCATACCTGTTTCGGGGTGGCGCAGCATCTCCCTGGCAATCATCGTGCCCGCCTCCCCTGCTCCGACTATCAGCACCCGTTTACTGCTAGCTGCTGCTCGAGCCAAGCGTCCTTCGTGAAAGTAGCGGCTAAAGACCCGCAAACTAGCCAACAAAAACACCGCAAACAAAGCATCTAACAAGGGAATTGAACGGGGAATGATGATTTCAGGACGCAGCAAAAACGCCACGGTGGCATAGACCAAAAACACCCCAGCGATGGCTTTGAAAAGTGCCTCGAGGTCACGAAAAGTAATGGTATGCCACGTTTGCCGGAAGAGCTTCGCCCAATAGATTGCCACAAGTTTAACTGGCAGTGAACCAAAGGTGGCAATCAACAACGATGTCGTCCACTCACTGCCAATCACTCCATCGAAGCGGATGAGGTAAGCCAGCGGCGTCGCCAGTAACCACGCCAGAGCGTCAAGCCAGAACTTCATGCGAGCGCCGCCACCTCGGCGAGGGCATCAGCCACCATTTTGACGTGGTCTCCAGTGAGGTTGTTGTGAAACGGTAGGGCAATGGTGCGCGGGGCGATGCTTTCGGTGACAGGTAGCGTGCCGCGCAAGTCACCCATACGTGTGGCAATATAGGGTTGTACGTGCAAGGGCGAAAAATAGGCGCGGGTAGGAATACCCCTATCTGCCAATGCCGCCATGACTGGATCGCGGTCTAAACCTTCAGCCAATAAAACGACATAGACAAAGCGACTGATGCGCACATCATCACGGACAATAGGCACGCGTAACCAGTCGAGCGACGCAAGATGCTGATTATAAAGTTGGGCAACCTGTTCGCGTTTTTCGATAAAGGTATCTAGGCGCGCCAGTTGGGAAATACCTAGGGCGGCGCTCATCTCGTCGATGCGGTAGTTGTAACCGAGGCGTTCGTGCTCGAGCCACGCCCCCATCTCCCCACGTCCTTGATTGCGCAAACTGCGCGTCACTCGAGCAATCTCATCATCATCGGTGACAATCACGCCCCCTTCGCCCGTAGTGATTTGCTTGTTGGGATAAAACGCAAAACAGCCCGCGTCACCCAGTTTGCCGATGCGTGTGCCTTTATATTCTGAACCCAGTGCCTCGCAGCAGTCGTCAATAATCGCTAAACCATGTTCATCAGCAATCGCCAGAATCTCATCCCACAAGACCGGATGCCCAAACACATCGACGGTCATGATGGCTTTGGTGCGGGGAGTGATTTTGGCACGCAGGTCGTCTGGGTCGAGGGTGAAGGTGTCGGGTTCAATATCGACGAACACGGGCGTTGCGCCTTCATAAAAAATCACGTTGGCACTCGCCGCAAAGGTAAACGAAGGTACCAGCACCTCATCACCCACACCAACACCCAAAGCGTTAACAATCACGTGCAAACCAGCAGTACCCGAACTGACAGCAATGCCGTGTTTAACGCCTGCGTAGTCGGCCATAGTTTGTTCAAACTCGAGCGTCTTAGGCCCCAAAGCCAAGCGGCCTGAGTGGAGTACCTCGAGCACTGCGTCGATATCAGCTTGGGACAGTTCGGCACTAGCCATGTCAATTGTCGTTTCCATCATTGCCTTTCGGTAAGCAGGAAAAAACGTCTCGTCGAGGGGTGCTTGATGCTGTTCTTGCCAGCGGATACACAGGGTATCGTAAGCCTGGGAGTCAGCGATTAAGCGGTAAGTAAAAAAATCAGCCCGTTGCTTAGAAAACCCCGCCTTAAAGTGAAAGAGTGAATCTTCACGCCCACCTAAACCGCCGCCAAAGTGCATGTAGGCTGCCCCCTGCGCGTGCGCCCATTGCATTACCTCAAGCAACATGAGCTTGTTGGGCGCTTGGGACACGTAACGCTCATCAGTGCCACTCAAGTGGTATTGCACAATATTTTGATAGTGACTAAACAATCCTGCCGCAATGGGTTCATGCTCTGGACTGAATACCAACCATAAAAAAAGTTTATCACCAAGAGCATTTTTAAGATTGTCAAAATAAGAATCATTAAAAAAATAATAACTTTTAGCACCTATGCGTGCCATTGTTTGATGGTAAATGCTACGAAAGTATGGAATATCGTCCCATGAACATGCTTGCGCCCAAAACGCGTTTTGTTTGAGTTTACGTACGTCGTAGCGGTAGCCTTTTCGAACTTTGGAAGTTATCTCGGCTAAAGAGCGTCGCAAATCAGCATATACGGTCTGTCCTTGTTTAACAAGACCACCTACTTTGCCAAAGGGCGCTTGTGATACAGGTAAAAGGGGATGCAAACGGCAAAACAAGCTGACAATATTACACTCACGCAAAGCGTCTTTGAGGGCAATGAGCAATTGTTGGGTGGTGGTATCATCTGGGCTCTTTACTAGGGGCGTGGGATAACCATAAGGCGTCGTGGCGTCGCGCCAGCCGTCTGTATCGAGCGCGGCAGGTAGCTTGCGCACAAGTAGTGGTACGAACAAGCTGGCGTCTTGCTGGCGAATGAGCAACCCCCAAGGTTCACCGCCGTCACTCTGAGCGGTGGTTGCCACATAGCCGGGTAAGTGGTAGATATCGTGAGGGACGCCCGCTAGATGCTCGAGCCAAGCGGGATCATCGGGGCGCAACCAGCGAACGTGGGTCATGATTCGTACATCTCAAAAGCTTGGGAAAGGTGTTGAAAGTCGTCACTTTGGTGGTCGTGATAGCGCACCACATCAAAACGGTCTGGCACATCGAACGCTGCAACCTCACTACCGTGCGCGGCCAAGCGGGTTTGGATGTCAGCAATGACGGCTCGAGGCTCGTCACAAAGGCGCTCATAGGGCACGTTGAGATAGTTGGCCGCATCGAGTTGCTGTAACTGCGCGTCTAACATCTTGTTGAGAAAATACACCTGCCCTGCAATCTGCTCAAACGGCGACGCGTCTTTCAGTTGCGGGTATTCTCTGGGTTTGAGTGAGACCCATTCCTCGAGCGAGCTTGCGTACTTGCGCCGCATCTTAAGAATCGACAACGCATTATCGAGGGGGTCACGGGTGATGCGAACGAAAATACTCTTGGGTAGCACCTGAACAGTGCGGGTGATGTGATAACCGAGCAAAAAGGGTTTAAACACCAAAGGCTTAGCTACCGCGTGCGTCATGTTGATAAGAACCCGGCGCATATTATCCCAGTCAATGCTGTCTTCAAACGCAGGTTCACGTTGCTGCATGTCAGCGTAGCCCAACATCTGCGACCAAAAGTAGCCAAATTCGTGCGGTTCGTGCAGTCCTTGGGTACGTCCAAACGTCGACACGTAGCTCGTTTCAGCGCTGACTGGCAATAATTTTTTGGCGAGACGCAAACCAGTCACGGGGGCTTGCCAAAAAGCGGCTACTAGGTTACTGATATAACCCACATCGAGGTGAAACGACAACAATTGCGACGCCAAGGTCGTCCCAGAACGCGGGGCACCAACGATATACACGCAAGGGTACGCTTCTGGCAAGTCTTGGTAATTGCCCTGCTCGAAGGGCACAAGTGCGCCATTGAAACGTGCCAAAAAGTCTTCGTCTTGGGGGTCTTTTTGGAAGGCTCGAGCGAGTTTAGGTTCGCTGCGCTTCATGGTTTACTTTCTGGTGATGGGTCACTCGAGCCTTGCTGCGGGCGGTAACTTGGTGGCATCGCCACGCCGCCACCTTCACGCACGCCTTGGCGGTCAAAAACCTTACGCACGGTCAGTAACAAAACGCGTATGTCTAACGCCAGCGACCAATTGTCCACATACCAAAGGTCATAGTTAATCTTGTCATCCCAACTGAGGGCGTTGCGCCCGTTGACTTGCGCCCAACCCGTGATACCAGGGGGAACGTCGTGGCGGCGCATTTCGCGGGGCAGGTAGTGCTCGAGGTAGTCAAGCCGCAGGGGGCGCGGACCTACCAAACTCATCTCACCACGCAAAACGTTTACGAGTTCTGGCAGTTCATCGAGACTCGTACGCCGCAACAACGTACCAAACGTGGTTAACCGCTGAGCGTTGGGCAGAAGCTGACCCGTATCATCGCGTTCGTCGGTCATGGTGCGAAATTTAATCATCGTAAACGGACGCCCCTTCAAGCCCGGACGTACTTGGCTGAAAAACACTGGTCGCCCCAGTTTGTATGCCACTAACCCATACACTACGACCAACAACGGCGACAGCACCACCAGTGCCAGCAGCGCCAACAGCACATCAAGAAAACGTTTAAGACGCCATTGGATGCTTTTCGTCATGGGCTACCCTTCCCGTCTGCTGCCACGCAAACAGCAGATACAACGCATAAATCACACTCATCAGTAGACCGTACATCAGCACGGTGGCTCGAGCAGGCAAATCCAAGTACCAAGCCAGCACAAACACCGCTAACACACAAACTGCTTTGGCAATTTCACTAAACAAAAACCAATCCTGTTTATCCACCAAGGTGAGTGTTTCCACTGCAACCGTCTGCGCCAGAAACTGCAAAAAGAACATAAGCGCCAAGCTCTGCACGTAATAACCAGCCACCTGCCACGCTTCACCAAAAAGCCACGGAAACAGCCACGGCGCAGGCAACATGGCCAGCAACATGAGCGGCAAACTCAACGCGGTCTGCCTGAGGAGCATCTTTTGATAAAAGCCGCGTAGCGCTTTGGGATTATCGCGTTTGATTTTTGATGCTGCTCCCAAATACACTTGTGCTGCCGACTTAGCGAGCAAATTGATGGGTGCCTCGAGCACCCGCTGCCCGAGTGAAAACCAACCTGCCACTTGGGCACTGTACACGGCAGCGAGCAGCAAACTCGGCAAATGCATCGACAGCATCTGCAAAAAGGTGCCGCCGCTACTAAACATCGGAAAACGCTTATAAACGACTGCGACCCTTGTTAACTCTGAGCGGCGCAGTTGCCACGCTTGTTCACGCACATCACGCACAACCAGCTTGACAAGGGCAACCATCCCCCCCCAAAAGCGCACTACTAAGCCGAGCAACAAACCACTCAACCCGATACCCGCTAGCCCCAGTGCTGCTTGCGTGACTCCCTGCCCCACCCCTTGGCTGATTTTGGTAATGGCGATGGTGCGAAACGCTTGTACGCGAATGGCGTAGTGACTGAGGGCGTGATAGCAACCACCACCGAACAAGGCAATCGGTAAAAGCCACAAATACCCCAGCAACGCCGTACCGTTAATGCGTGTGAGCAGTGCCTCAGCAAAAAAGACCACCAACAACGCCAGCAACCCACTCAAAACCACCACAATGACAAGTGACAACATCAACAAGTGCTGCGCGTCACGTTCATTATCGGGTAATGGGATGGCCATCTCATAGCGCAAAGAGGCCACAGCGTTAAGGGGTACAAGCAAGGCTAAAAAGATCGCCATCGCCCCAAAATCCGCAGGCGTGTAGAGGCGGGTCAGTAGCGGCAGGACAACCAAGGTAGCAGCTTGCCCGATAATCGTGCCGCCTGCAATTAAGGTGATATTGCGGGTGACTGACCCTTTGGCTACAAACCTGCCTAGCGACTTACTACCGAAGGCTTTGAGGCGCTCGAGCACCATCACCCCACCTCCAGCGCAGCATGACTAAGCACGTTGGTCACCTGTTTTTGTTGGCTCGAGCTAATCCCCGCCCACAGCGGTAAACTCAACACCGTCACTGCGGCTTTTTGAGCGTTGGGTACGCGAGCAGCGTGATAAAGCGGCAAGTCAGGTAGGGCGTGGGGATAAAAAACTTTGTGACCGATATCTGCTTCACGCAAAGCGCGCATAGCCGTCGCCCTCGCTTCACTACTCTCAAAACGCACCGTGTACTGATGAAACACATGCCCCGCGCTAACCGCTGGCGTCATCACCGCATCAGCGAGGAGATCGTTGTACGTTTGGGCGCTGTCTCTGCGGGCGACGTTCCAAGCGTCTACATGCGGAAGTTTGACCCGCAAAATGGCCGCTTGCAGGGCATCGAGCCTCGAGTTATACCCCAACATCACGTTGTCATAGGCTTGGGCTGAACCGTGATTGCGTAACATCTTGGCTTTGGCAGCCACGTCGTCATCGTTGGTGGTAATGAGACCCGCGTCGCCGTAAGCACCCAAGTTTTTGGTCGGATAAAATGAAAACGCGCCCACATCGCCAATGCTGCCGACTTTTTTGCCGGTTAAACGCTGACGGGTTGAAGCGTCACACGCACCAGCACATTCAAAGCAATCGCCGTGATACGTCGCCCCAAACGCTTGGGCGCAGTCTTCGATGACCTTGAGGTTATGTTTGTGCGCTAAGTGCATGATGTGGCTCATGGCCGCTGGGCGTCCAAATAAGTGCACGGGCAAGAGGGCTTTGCTGTTGGCGGTGATAACGGCTTCAATGGTAGCGACATCGAGGTTAAACGTGTCGAGGTCAATATCAACAAACACAGGCGTTGCCCCAACGCGGCTAATGGCTTCGGCGGTGGCGAAAAAGCTGAACGCGGTGGTGATGACCTCATCACCTGCGCCGATACCGAGGGCGTCAAGGGCGATAACTAACGCATCGGTGCCAGAATTGACGCCAATGGCGTGTTTGACACCTAAATAATCGGCAGCTTCCTGTTCAAAGGCGGCCACTTCTTCGCCCAAAATGAACTGCCCTGAGCGCAATACACGGTTGATGGCTGCTTGTAAGTCATCCCACAGGGCATCAATTTCGGCAGATAAATCCAACATCGGTACAGGCACTAGCGAACACCCCAAAAAGTTACCTGTTGGGGCATCGCTCGGCATACGTGGTTAACAAGTAAGTGGTTAACAAGTCGTTGTGAGGGTCTCCTCATCAAGCTCATTATAGGTTGTGGGCGCGGTTTTGTAATGAAAAACGGCGCTTCACCCCCAAATGGGTGTGCGCAAGCAGGCAAAACATGCCACACTGTGAGGGTGAAACGGGTTGTCAGTGTGTCATTAGGCAGCAGCAAGCGGGATGCGGTGCTCGAGCTATCCCTATTGGGTGAACACGTGCAGCTCGAGCGCCGAGGCGTTGGTGGTGATTTATCTCGAGCCGCTGCACTCATTAGCGAGCTAGATGGCAATGTTGACGCCATTGGCTTGGGCGGCATCGACCTGTATGCCTATATTGGTAAGCGGCGTTATGTCTTGCGGGATGCTGCCAAACTGGCACGCCACACCAAGAAGACACCTGTGGTGTGTGGGGCGGGCTTGAAAACGTTTGTTGAAGGGCAGATGATTGCACGCTTAGACCAACGGTTTCACTGGGCAGATAAACGGGTGCTGATCACTTCGGCGGTTGACCGTTACGGCATGGCGCAAGCGTTTGCTGCTGCAGGGGCAGATGTGACCATCGGGGACGTCGTTTTTGCGTTGGGGCTGCCTTTGGGTATTCGTAGTCTGCAGGTGTTTCGGGGCTTGGCCGGGGTGCTTTTGCCGGTGATGTTTCGCTTGCCGTTCGCGTGGCTCTACCCTACTGGCGACAAGCAAGAAGACGTGCACGTGCCGCCTGCCCGCTTTGCACGGTTTTATCAGCAGGCGGACGTGATTGCAGGGGATTGGCACTATATTCGCCGTTATATGCCAGCGCGTATAGATGGCAAGATGATTGTTACCAATACCACGACGGCAGAAAATCTGAGTGATTTACAAAAAAGAGGCGTGGCCGCTGTGATAACGACCACCCCCAGGGTTAACGGGCGCAGTTTGCCGACGAATTTGCTCGAGGCCGCGTTAGTGGCCGTACGCGGGTGGCCGCTGCAGGAAAGTGACTATGCGGCACTCACGGAGCAGCTCGAGCCAGACGTACAAATTAACTAATCACCTCCACATTAACCAATCACCTCAGCAAGGTTGTGGCAAGCAAGGTTATTTCGCTAACGCTTTTTGGCTACTAGGCGCATCGGTGACGAGTGGACGCTTGAAGACAATCAAGGTGATGTCGTCGTAGACCTCATGGGCGGCTATATGGTCGTAGACGGCATTGATGATTTCCAACACGATAGCCTCGGCAGGTTTTTCCCAGTGCTTACCCACAAGGTCAATCAAACGTGGCAAACCAAACTGGTCGCGGGCGTCGTTTTCGGCTTCGGTAATGCCATCCGTAAACAGCACCACCCCTTCACCTGGTTGCAAATGCACCACATGCTCGGCAATAAAACGAGTGATGTCTTCTTCAAGACCCAAAGGCATACCAAGGTCGATGGTGTCAATGGTTTCCACGCTGCCGCCTGCGCGCATGATTAACACGTGTTCGTGTTGACCGCTCAAGCTGAGTTTGCCTTGGTTGTAATCCAAAAGTGACAATGTCAGGCTCTTATCGACTTGCATGCGTTGCAAATTGGCAAAGACGGTGCGGTTAAGAATATCCATGACCCGCTTGGAATCGTGTTCGTCGCTCGAGAGTAAGGTGCGCACTGCCGTTTGGGTCATCAGCATCAGCAAGCCACTTTCTAAACCGTGGCCAGTCACATCACCAATGCCAATTTTCACCCGGTCACCTATGTGCAAGACATCGTAATAGTCACCGCCAACTTGCTCAGCGGGTTGCATGTAGCTGGCAATGTCCAAGTCTTCAATCGCTTGCAACTCATGGCTCGCTGGTAGCAGTAACTCTTGAATGCGCTGGGTGATTTGCAGTTCAGTTTCGGCTTTGGCGAGTTGGTCGCGGTAGTCGCGCATCTTGGCATCAGCGACTTTGCGTTCGCTTATGTCGGTAGCGATGGTACCGAGGGCGAAAAGTTCGCCGTTTTCGTCAAGCATGGGGAACTTGGTCACTAAGAACGTCTGCGTTGTACCGTCAAAGTTGCGTTCACTTTCGTAGTTGAGCACCTGTTTATTGGCCAAAATATCGCGGTCTTTAGCGTGTACATCTTGGGCGATTTCAGCAGGTAATAAATCACCATCTTTACGGCCAATCACATCGCGTGGGGTCGCACCCGGAATGACCCTGTGGATGTTACGGTTAGCCAAGATATAGCGTAAGTCGGTGTCTTTTACGAAGATAATCAAAGGGGCGTTGTCGATGGTAGACCTGAGTAGTTGACGGCTACGAGACAGTTCTTCACTGCGCTGTGCCACGGTATCTTCAAGGTTTTCGACCATGCGGCGGTTGGCCAGCGGTGGTGCCAACATGGCAGGTAGGGCATTGAAATAGGTTTCTTCGTGCTTTGCAAACGCAGTTACTTCTGGATAGGTAATAAACAACAACCCAATCCACTCGCGTGATTGACGCAGGGGCACTGTCACAGCAGAAGCAATGCCCAACTGAGCGTAGAACCCTTTTGATACTTCATCAATACGGTCATCTTGCATGATGTCACTGAGCAGGAGCGGGCTGTCGGGGGCGTCAAACCACAGTTGGGTAGAGGGAAAGTCAGCTAACTGCAACACTGTCCCAAGGGGCGGTTCGGTCACCGGGGAGCGGCGGGCAACCAGTTTGATGGCCGTCATCTCGCCTTGGTCGTCTGTTACAGCGTAGAACAAACTCGCTGAGGCGGTGCGGTCAAGTGGCTCGAGCAACACCTCGAGCATCATATCGCTGCTGCTTGCGGCTTTAAGTTCGTTGCTGATGCGGTTAATGAGGGCAAGTTGTTCGTTAGACGCCCGCAATTCGCTACTTCGCGCCGCTACTAGGTCTTCTAAGTCGGCCACGATGTTGAGGTTGGCAAGTACAGGCGGCACCAAGGTCATGAGGGCTTCGTACAGTTGCAACTCACGGTCTAAGAAGACATGCGGTTCATTCCATGTGAAATTAAACGTACCCACCCAGCGGTTATTTTGCAACAGCGGCACCACCACATACGCTTGCGTATTGGCAGTCTCAACGAGCACCCGACGGGTTTCGTCGTCGATGCGGTCATCTTCAAAGATGTTTTCTACACACAAAAGTTGGTCAGGATAATCAAGCCACAACGTCGCTGAGGCAAACTCAGCTAGGGTAAACGTCATACCTACTGGAATATCATCAACCTTGCCATCAGCGCGGCTGCGGGCGGCGATGGTCATGGTTTCTGGTGTGCCACCTGTGTGCTCTTGGCCGTCCAAATCAAAGAGCGTAGCAGCACTGCTACCTTCATCAAACGCAAGCATGGCAGCAATCTCGAGCAGGGCTTGTTTGCTCGTGACACGGTTAAACGCTTGGCTGAGTTCGCTCAAACGGGTCAGTTGGGCGTTGCTGGTTTTGAGGTTGTGCTCGAGGGCTTTACTATCGGTAATATCGCGCACCACCGTACCCAAGGCCACCGGTTGACCTTGGTGATCAGGAATCACCGCAATCACTTGTGATACAGGTACGTGGCTTCCGTCCATGCGCTGCAACACCATCTCACCACGCCACGAACCATGTGCGGCAATGGCTGGGGCGACTTCAGCAGCAAAACGGCGGTTAGAGGCTTCGGTGTACATCTGTGAGACATGCTGATAGCGCGCTTGCATGTCTGTGGCGCTCGCTTGCCCACTAGCAAAGAGGGCGTAACCCGCTGGGTTGACATACTGAATGTTGCCGTCTAAGTCAGCGTAACCCACCATGTCAGTAGTCGTTTCGATGAGGGTTTTGAAGCGGGTAGTTTCGGTGAGTTGGTTTTGCAATTCGGCGGTGCGCTTGCTGATGGTTTGTTCTAAGCTTTCTAACAAACGCAAGTTGGCCACTGTGGGCGCTAGCAAACTGGGTAACGCCCGAATGAACTGCCGTTCTTGTTCGCTAAAAGGTTGCCCAATGGCGGCGTTAATACCCACCGTACCGATGATATCGTCACCTTGCCGCAACGCCACGATAGCCTGTGACGCAACACCGACGCTTTGTAGGAACGCTCGAGTTTGCGCGTCAAAACGTTCATCTGCCATGACATCATCAATAAACGTCACCTGTTCTGGCTGCGATAAGTAGTCCTTAATAATCGGATGATCGCTAATATACGAGGCGATACCAGGCGTGATGGGTAACTGCGATGCCCCCCGCTGTTGCACGGCGCGCACTTCAACGCCAATGACCTCACCTGCGTCATCATGCAAAGGATAACTGACAGTGACAGCGATATCTTGACGGGTCACCATCACCCCCAAAATGGCGTTTATCATGTCGTCTAGGCTTTCGGATTCGTTGAGTTTGGTGCTCGCTTGGCTAATTAAGGCTAAACGTTCGTTAGAAGCACGCAATTCACTGCTGCGGGCTTCGACCAAGTTCTCTAGGTCGGCCACGATATTCAAGTTGGCAAGTACAGGGGGCACTAACGTGCGCAACGCATCGTAGAGTTGTTTTTCGTCCTCGCGGTAGTCATGCACCTCATGCCAATAGATACCAATCATGCCAATCCAGCGGTTGCCCTGAAGTAAGGGCACAGTCACTTGGGCGTGTGAGCCAATGGCGGCAAACAGTTGTTTGGAAGCATCATCGTAGCGGGGGTCGTTTTGGGCGTCGCTGATGTACAAGTTGTTGTTGGTATCTTGGATAAAAAGGCGGGTAGCTTGAAAATCCGCCAAGCGGATGCTGCTCCCTGTCGGAAACGCTGGGTCACTACTACCAGCGGCAGTGAGACTGGCTGAGACGATCATGGCTTCGGGGCGTTGGTTGGTCATGGTTTGGTTGTCAACGTCGTGCAAGACGATGCCGGCTGCCCCTTCAGCAAAAGCCAGCTCACTGATAAGCTCGAGCAATTCCTGCTTATTAGTTGCCCGGTTGACTGCTTGGCTTAGCTCACTCAAGCGGTTCAAAACAGCATTGCTTTGTCGGAGGTTCTCTTCTAATGCCTTACTCTCAGTGATGTCACGCACTAACGTACCAATACCAACGATGTGGCCTTCTTCATCGGGAATGCTGTTGACCACTTGTGATACCGGTATCATCTGCCCGTCTGCGCCAATCACTTCCGCTTCACCGCGCCACAGCCCCGTTTCCAACACGGCTGGCATCACTTCCAGGGCAAAACGTTCGTTACCCGCGTCGTCATAGACATCACTGACGTTGGGCAAGTAACGTCCGCCTTGCTCGTCATAACCAAGTATCTGCCTGCCCGCTGGGTTGAGATACAACACATTGCCGTCTAAGTCGCCATAACTCACCAAGTCAGCGGTGGCTTCGACGATGGACTTAAAGCGGACAGTTTCGGTGAGTTGGTCTTGCAAAGCGCGGGTACGCTCATTGATGGTTTGTTCTAAGCTATCGAGCAAACGGCGGTTGGTAATCGACGGCGCAAGCAGCGTCGGCAAGGCTTTAAAATAGGCCAGTTCGCCTGCTGTCAGTTGTCGTTCTTTTGCCCAGCCCATTTGGAAGATACCTGTCCAAGTGTTGCCTTGCACCAGCGGCACAATGATGAGGGTGGTGAAGTTAAATTCCGCAAACACCGGGTGTGCCAGTTCGTTAATACGTGGGTCTTGGTAGACATTGGTGACGATAAACGTTTCGTGGGGGTTGTCCAGATACATCTGCGTCCACGGATAATCGGCTAGTTGGAAGGTCGTCCCGAGGGGAATCATCGTCTCGTGGTAGCAGGTCGCTAATTCGATGGCGGTCATGGTGCTTGCGTCATCACTATCGTTTTGGGCGTAGAAAATCATGGCGTTCTCAGGGGCATCCAAGGGTTCGAGTACCGCCTCGAGCATACCTTCTAGCGACGTCTCCCCTTGCAAACGGCTGCCGATGTGGTTGATACGCGCCAAGTGACTGTTGGCGTTTTGCAGTTCGGCTTCGGCCTTTTTGATGTCACTGATGTCTTGGATAATGCCCGTTAAACGCACCACTTGTTCATCTTGCACAACGGGGTTACACATCACCCGCACCCAGCGATGCTTGCCACCGCCTGTGATCACTTCGGCTTCAATATCGTAGGGTTCAGCGTGTTGGATGGCTCTTTCAAACGCGCTTTGCAAGGCATCGGGGTCAACGTAAGAAGACATCACCAACTCGAGCGACAACGGTTGGCTTTCGTCAATTTCAAGCAGGGCATAGGTCTGTTTCGACCACGTGACCTCACCTGTGGCTACCTCGAGCGACCAACTGCCCATTTGCCCGATGCGCTGGGCGTCTTCAAGCAAGCGTTGGTTTTCTAACAGTGCCGTCTCAGCCCGCTTTTGCCGGGTAATGTCTTGCACTGTGCCAAAAATCTGATAGACCTCACCACGGTCGTTTTGCAAGGTTTGCCAAATGGCGTGAATATCACGATGAATGCCACTTGGCAACTGCAGGGTATAGGCCACACTGGCTTCTCGAGCATTGGCGACCGATTGCTCAATAGTTGCGCGTACCTTTGCAAAGTCGGCTTCACTCATGAGCGGCACCAAGTCACTGAGGCTCAGCGGGGCATCTTGGGGCAGTTCGTGCATGTCTAGCGCGTGTGCTGACGCAGTAATACCCATGTCAACAACACTAATGGCAAAGTTACCAAAGTTAGCCACGCGCTGGGCGCGCTCGAGCTGCTGCTGGCTTTCCCGCAAGGCATTTTCGGCTTGTTTGCGTTCGGTGATGTCTTGTTGAATGCCCGTTAAGCGCACCACTTGGTCGTTTTTGATAACGGGATTACCAATGGACACCACCCAGCGCCGTTCACCGGATGTGGTCGTGATTTCTAGCTCGAGCTCATAAGGTTCAGCTTGTTCAATCGCTCGTCCCATCGCGGCTTGTAAAGGCTCTAAATCAACATAGAACGACACCGCAAAATCAAGCGTAAGTGGCGTGTTGGGATCTACCCCAAACTGTTCGTAGACCTGTTTTGACCAAGTGAGTTCTTGACTGACCAAATCAAACGACCACGCCCCAATGCGGCCAATGCGCTGGGCGTCTTCGAGCAGCCTTTGGCTTTCACGCAAAGCATTTTCGGCTTGATTGCGCTCAGTGACGTTATACGCCACCCCCAATACACCCGACACCGTCTCTGTTTCGTCGTATAGGGGCGTGAAGTAACTGTCAAGGACTTGGCCAGCTACTGCTATTTCAAGTGTGAGCGTTTCGCCTGTCAGCGCCCTTTGAATACCCTGCAACACCGCTTCAAAATCCGCATAAAGCTCCCAAGCAGACATCCCAACTACTTGCCCTGGTTGCAAACCAATGGCGGCCAATCCTTTACCTTCTGACATGGTGAACAGACCCTTGGTGTCAACGGTGAACACAATCACGGGCAAATTGGCGAGCACGGCTTGCAAACGCTGCTGACTGGCACGCATTTCCCGTTCGGCGCGGCGCAAGTCGGTCACATCACGGACAATGGCGATGGCTTCTTCGTCGTTGAGTTTGACGAAGCGGTTTTCGCGGTAGCGGGTGTCGCCGTCTACCTCGAGCACATTTTCAAACTTTTGCATCTCGCCTGTGTCAATGGCGGCTTCTAAGCTAGCAAACGCTTGTTCAACGACCTCCGGGGCGACGTTGTCACGCATGTTTTGGCCGATGGTGGTAGCTGGGTCAATGTACGAAGCAAAGTAGCTCGAGGGTTTGTAATCCAAAAACGTACCGTCTTTGTGAATGCGAATAATGGTGTCGGGTACGGCTTGATACAACCCAACTACCCGTTTTCGTTCGGCTTCTAAGGCTTGGCTAGCACGCTTGCGTTCGGTGATGTTGTAGCCGATACCCAACATGCCCGTTACTTGCCCGCTGTCATCAAACATGGGGGCAAAATAACGTTCAAAATAGTGGTCAGTTTTGGGGTAATACACTTCAAAGGTACTGGCTTCACCGGCTAGCGCCCGTTTGGCGTGCTCAGTGACAACGGGCATATCACGGTAGTGATCAAACACCGACACGCCAACGTTTTGCCCCGCCTGCAAGCCAATGTCTCTGAGGGCTTTACCTTCAGATAACGTGGCAATGCCGTCTTTATCGGTAGCAAACAAAATCACCGGCAAGTTGGCCACTAAGATTTGTAAGCGCCGTTCACTGGCAACTAAACGGTCTTGGGCGTCTTGTTGGGCAGTGATATCTTTGATGATATTGGCCACATACTGCAGTTCGCCCGTTTCTTCGTCGTTGATAGCAAACGAGGTCATCAGCGTGGGAATGGCATACCCTTGCTTGTGTTGGTGTTCAATAAACCCTTCCCAACGCCCAGTCGTGAGAATGTCACCTACGGCTTCTACCAAGGTGGCTTTGCCATTGTCAGAAAGGGACACTTCGGCAAGTTCACCGAGTAAATCATTGTCGAAATCCGCTTGGTCTAAGCCCAACAATTGACCGTAGGCATCGTTGTTATAGGCAATCGTACCGTCAGCGTTGGTCAGCAAAATACCGTCGGTGGCCGAAGCTACCAAGGTGCGGAAAAGCTGCAAGTCTTTTTCAGCCCGTTTGCGTTCGCTGATGTCTTGCATCATGCCCAACATGGTGACGGCAATACCACTATCATCGGTTAGAAAAAACCCTCGATCAACCATGGGTATATAGTTGCCTTTGGCGTTTTTGAAGCGATATTCGATGTTGTAAGCACTCGCGGCTTCTTGGGCTTGCTCGAGCGCCGCGACTGCCTCATCGGCATCCACCGGATGAATCAACGCCATCCAACGGTCAATGCCCCCTGCCATATCAGCTACATCAAACCCCAACACCCGCTTGACACTGCCACTCCAAGTGATATCACCCGTAGCAACGTCATATTCGTAGACCACCTGCCCCGAAGACGCCACAATCATGTCATAACGGCGTTTCCAAGCATCCACGTTGACTTCTGCTTGCTTGCGGTCAGTGATGTTCACCGCTAGACCCAGCATCCCTGCGATGCTGCCATCATCTTGGCGCAAGGGTGTATAGATGTTTTCAAAGTGTTGGTCGACCTTTTCAGCGTGCGACTCATAGACGATGTGTTCGCCTGCTAAAGTTGCTCGCACCTTAGCAAGCAATTCGTCGTCATCGGGGTAGCGTTCAAATAGAGACTGCCCCACCACATCACCAGGGCTGCGGCCAATATCAGCGAGGCCTTTGCCTTCAAACAGGGTGTACACCCCTTGGGTATCAACGCTAAACAGCACCCCTGGCAAGTTGGCAATCAAGGTGCGCAACCGCAATTCGGTGTCTTTGAGGGTTATTTCTGCCCGTTTGCGGGCGGTCACATCGTAGCCAATACCGAGCATCCCTGTGACCTGACCATCTTCAGCGTAGAGGGGTGCAAAATGGCGTTGAAAATACAGGTCTTGTTCCTCAAAATACATGTCAAAGGTCGTTGTTTGACCTGCTAACGCCCGCCGCACGTTATCAACCACGTCGTGCTTAGCAGCGTAGTACGCAAAAATGGAACGCCCCACGACCTCACCCGCACGCAACCCCAATAGCGGCAAGGCTTGTCCTTCTGACAGGGTAATGATGCCTTCGGTATCAGTAACAAACAGCACAACCGGCAAACTTTGCATGATGACTTGCAACTGTTGACTGCTACTTGCAAGCTCACCGAGGATGCGCTGTTCGTTGGTCATATCGCGATACATGGCCGCCCGCCGGGTGAGTGACCCTGTTTCATCACGCATGGCAAACGCGGTCACATCTGCTGGGAAGACATCGCCCGAGGTGCGCCGCTGTTCAATCACGCCACGCCACCGACCTTCGCGCCGCATAGTGCTGTTGAGGTCGTCAAGGTCACTGCTAGCGTAGGCTTTGAGTGACTGTCCTGTGAGGTCAACATCAGCATCGACACCGAGCATCGTTTTGTACGCAGGGTTGGCGTAGCGGATGGTATCATCCAAATCGCTCATAACAATGCCGTCGGACGCTGACTCGACGAGTTCACGGAAAATGCGTTCGTTTTCACGGGCGAGCACTTGTTCTGTCACTACGGCGGTTGACATCACCAAGCCCGCTATCTCACCCTCACCGTCATACCAAGGATAAACCGACCAAGTAATCCAATCCATACCGCCATCTGCACGAGGAAAAGAATCTTCGCTGCGCGTTTCATGAACCCCTGTAAGGCAGCGAGCGTGAATGGCTTTCCAATCAGCATCGATTTCGGGAAACAGGTCATAGTGGGATACGCCGATGATGTCTCGGTCTTGCAGACCATACGCCTCGAGCCACCCCTCACTAGCTGCCACATAGCGCACGTCGGCGTCAAACACCGCCGTCGGTAACAAAGTGTGTTGAATGAGGCTCGAGACCATCCCTAGTTCGGGCATCGTGTCAGGTTCACGCGCCTTTGTAGTTAGTGGTGCAGATAGTGGTGTAGGTAGTGGCGCACCGTCACCTTGACGTTGTGCTTGTTGTGTTTTTTGACAAGCAGCCAATTCAGCCTCGAGCACGGCAATGCGTGCCTCGAGGGCGTTGTGCTTGTTTTGGTTGCGGTTGTTTTGGGTCACGGTTACTCCTCAATCACGAACAACTTCACCCCGTTACCACGAAGTTTTCATCTCACACTTATCATACGTTTTTTGACGCCCCTGTTCGCAGCAACTTTCGGTTTCTGGTGTTGTCAACATCATTTTGTGGCACAGTATAGCTATTGATGTTGGTGATGCTGATCAAAATGATGTTGACTTGTTGCTAACGCTTTGCCAACCTACAACATAAATATGATATAAATAATCAATACGGTGCAACCTACATCGTAAGAACAAGGGCACTTATGAACTCTGAATCGTCCAATACTCTACCCTTTCAAGCGGCGTTTCAACACGCGCCACTCGGTATGTTTTTGAGCGACGCTGATGGTGTTATTGTTGCCGTAAACGACGCGTTGGTAGGGCATATTCAGCAACCCGCCGCTACGCTTATAGGCAACCCCTGGCACGCGTTTTTCATGCCTTTTACACCCGCTAATACTAGCCCCCCCTCAGCCGACCCTAAACAAACGCATGACAACAGCGATCATCACACCGTCAATAACCGCAACCACCCAGCAACACACCATCTCACAGCCACGTATCACGGCTCGCCGACACATAGCGACACAACCAGCAGGAATTTACAAGGCCACTACCAACTGCGCACCCCCTCACCACAACCTTACATCTGGCAATTGACTACCAACTACCTTGCAGAAGATGCTGTGTACATCACCACAGTGGTGCGTGTTAGTCAGCAGCGGCATATTGCTTACGAAGCGGGTCACGTTGATGGTGAGAATGTTAGTGGTGAGAATGTTAGTGGTGAAGAACAAAGCAACGCCCTACGGGATACAAGCGACACTGAACGGGATATACCCCCTGATGCTAAAGCAAGTAAGGGTGCTGCAGCTGATACCACACAAACCCGTTACGACCGCGATCACTTGCGCGCTTTGTATGACGTCATTCCTGATGGCATTTTGTACTTTGACCGCGAGGGCATCTGTACCGATGTCAAACAACCCACGACCTTCACGACCTATCGGCCTTATACAGGCATCGTCGGCAAGCACATCAGCAGTGACTTAGCAGCTGACGATGGAATCCGCGCTCGAGCTGCCTTAGCTGCCCTGTTTAGCAGTGGGAAAACGCAATACTTTGAACACACTATCTGTATTGATGGAGACACCTACTACCGCGAAAACCGCTTCGTCAAAATCAACGACCAAGCAGGCCTAGCACTCGTGCGCGACGTCAGCGCCCGCAAACGCACCGAACAGGCGCTGCGCGACAGTGAAAGCCTGTTTCGCAGTTTTTTTGAAGATAACCCTGTCCCCTGCTTGTTGGTGCTCGATGAAGACGCCTACAACCAAGCCAACACGTTCATCCTCAACCGCGCTTACTATGACTTTTTGGGCTGTTCTGAAGATGACATAAGCGGCATGACCTTGGGGCAGTTCATTGCCCAGTTTATGCACCCTGAAGACATAGAGCGCGAGCAACCGCTCATTGACGAAGTGAGCAACGGCACGCGCTCGAGCTACCGCATCGAAAAACGCTACTTACGCCCCGACGGCAGCCTGCGTTGGGGTGTGCTCAATAACCTCATTGTCCACGATGCAAAAGGCCGCTTTGTTCGCGCTATTGGCATCGTGCAAGACGTCACCGAACGCAAACACGCCGAGCAAGCCTTGCGCGAGCAACAAGCAAGGCTGCTAGCCATCTACCAAGCCCTCCCCGATGCCATCATTCGCGTAGACCGCCACGGTAACTACTTAGACTTCAAACCGCCGACGGGTTTTATACCTTACGACATACCCACACAAACCATCGGGCGGCACATCAGCGAAAACGTGCCTACCGAAGTGGCCACGTTGGCGCTTCAGTATCTGAACCGTCTTTTTAGTACGGGCAAACCGCAACAATTCGAACACACTTTGGTCATTGACGGGCAATTGCGTTACCGCGAAAATCGCTTGGTCAAACTCAACGACCATGAAGCCTTAGCCATTACCCGAGACATCAGCGAGCAAAAACGCATCGAACTGAACTTACAAATTCAAACCGAACGCTTGCTGGCGCTATATCAAGGCATTCCCGATGGCATCGCGGTGATTACCAAAGATGGGGTGATGCTCGAGAGCAAACCGCCGCGCAACTACGAACCCTATCACTTCACCAGCCTCAATATGGGTGACCGCCTTGAAGACAACGCCCCCGAACATGTCGCCCGCATAGTACGCGAAAAACTGGCCGCCCTGTTTGCGACTGGTGAACCGCAAGAATATGTGTATAGCTTGTACACTGTAGGCGAAACCCACTACCGCGAAGGGCGCTTGGTCAAACTCAACGACTACGAAGCTTTGTCGATTGTGCGCGACATCAGCGAGCAAAAACGCGCCGAGGAAGCTTTGCACCAAAGTCAAGAACAACTTGAAGAAGCCCAACGCATTGGCCGCATTGGCACGTGGACGTATGACATCGACAGCCAAAAAACCACTTGGTCCAAAGAAATCTACGCCCAAGCTGGCGTTGACCCCACCGTTGACCCCACCTTAGACCTGATTAAATCACTGTTTAAAGACTTCACGCCTTTGAGAACAGCCCTAGCTCGAGCCATTGAAACGGTAGAACCCTACGAGATTGAGCTCGAGTACGTTACGGTCACAGGCGAACCGCGTTGGGTTTTTAGTGTGGGCAACCCCATTGTCGAAGATGGCCGCGTCGTGCGCCTCGTGGGCATCCAACAAGACATCACCGAGCGCAAAAACGCCGAAAATGCCCTGCGGGCAGAACGTGAGCATCTGTATGCGCTGTATCAGGCCATTCCTGATACCATCATTCGCTTAAACCGCGAGGGTGTGTATCTAGATTACAAACCCTCGACCTACTTCAAACCTTACATTGACCCAGCTACGACCTTGGGCAAAACCCTCTTTGACAACACCCCTGCCGAGGTCGCCCAACGTGCGCACGAACATATTGAAGCCCTCTTTGCCACAGGCAAAATGCAACAGTTTGAAAACACCTTAGTGATTGACGGCAAGGTGCATCACCGTGAAAACCGTTGGGTCAAAGTTGGCGATGATGAGGTCATCGCTATCGTGCGCGACGTCAGCGAGCAAAAACGCGCCACTGCTGCTTTGCAAGCCGAAAAAGAACACCTGTTGAGGCTCTATCAAGCCATTCCCGAACAGATTATCCGTTTTAACCAACAAGGCATCATTCTTGACTACAAACCCGCCAGTGACTTTCCCGCCACCACCACACCTGAACGTGCGGTAGGTAGGAGCTTGCTCGAGGTAGCCGAGAACCCAGCAGTAGGCGCCACGACCATGCGTTATGTGCAACAAGCTTTTGCCACCGGTGAGGTGCAATCGTTTGAGCAGCACTTTGTGCAGCACGGCGAAGAACACTATCGCGATCACCGCATGGTCAAAGTCAGCGGTGACGAAGCTATCACCTTGATTCGTGACACCACAGAAAAACGCCACGCTGAACGCGCCTTGCAAGAGAGTAAACAACGCCTTGACCTCGCCATTGACGCGGCCAATCTGGGCATTTGGGATCGTTATATCGACCAGCCAACCGCCACCGTCAACGACAACTACCGCACCATCCTAGGTATCCCCAACGATGAAATCATCACGGTAGACAAGGTACACCAAGACATTCATCCTGCTGATGTGGCCACCACGCAAGCCGATTTTGCCGAACTGTACGCGGGTAGTAAATCCCAACATAGTCACGAGCGCCGCCAACGTCACCGTGATGGTAGCTACCGTTGGTTAAAGGTCAGAGGCGCGGTCGTTGAGCGTGATGCTTGGGGACAACCGCACCGCTTTGTGAGTGTGATTCAAGACATTCACGAGCAAAAAACCCTGCAGTTGCGCTTAGAAGACACCTTGCTCGAGCTAGAAAACGCCCTCCGTGACAAAGACGTGCTCCTTGCTGAAGTGCATCACCGCGTCAAAAACAACATGCAGGTGATTGGCTCGATTATGAGTTTGCACGCCCGTGAGGTAGGCGAACCCGCCGCCCAAGCCGCTTTGCTTGCAAGCCGCGCCCGTATTCGCACCATGGCCGCCATTCACGAAGTGATGTATAACACTGAGATTTTTAGCGATTTGGAGTTCAGCACTTACCTGCAGACCATCGCTCGCTCCTTGGTGCAACTGCACTACCGCGAATTACACCAGCAACAGGATCGCCCCCTGCCCCATTTACACTTTGACCTTGCACCCGTCAATTTAAGTTTGCAAGACGCCTTACCTTGTGCGCTCATCTTCAACGAACTGCTCAGCAACGCCCTCAAACACGCATTTCCCGAACACTACCAAGGCAGACCCACCATTACCATTCACTTGCAAGAAAACGGCGACAACGTCAGCTTGAGCGTCATTGACAATGGGGTTGGCTCGAGCAATGGCAACAAAAACTTCGGCAGTTTTATCGTCGATAGCCTCGTTGAACAATTACAAGGTCAGCTCGAGATTCACAGCACTGTCCCTGATATGCACAACGCTCAGCCAGCCTCCGACAATCACGCCGAAAATCACGTCGAAAACCACGCCGACAATCACGCCGCTAACAGCAATAGCAACAAAGGCACAACGGCCACGTTACAGTTTTCAAAAGTCTTGTACCTGTAAAGAGCTCTCTTTTATAAAAGCCTGCTCTTGCCAAGACGCTTGGAACGTGTTGGGTACAGGTTTTCGTGTTCTGGAGGGATGCAACACCTGTTAGCACCCATCACGAAACCAACTAAGCATCGTCAGTATCATTTTTGGGGAAGTACAAAATCCTGCCACAATTGGGGCACTTGATGATTTTATTGGCTTGCATCACTTTTTGCACCACGTGCAAAGGCAAGCGGGCGCTGCAACCCCCACAGTGTTGTCCAGGTTTGATAGGTACTACCCCAATACCGCGTTTGGCACGGCGAATTTGTTCGTATTGACGCAGTAGCGCCCCCTCGACATCGGCAGCTAAAGCGTCGCGTTCGCTGGCAATGGCGGCTTGCTTGTCGTCAATGCTCTGTAGGCGCTGTTTTTCTTGTGTCTCGAGGGCGTCAAGTTCAGGTTTTAAGGTGTCTAAGTCAGCTTGGATTTGCTCGATGTTGGCAGCGAGTTGCTCGAGCCGCTCCATCAGTGGCAGGGTGTCTTCTTCGAGTTCTTGAATGCGCGTGCCAAACTGCAATTCTTGGTTTTGATATTGGCTGGCTTCTTTGTTGCTGCCAGCGGTGAACGCCGCATCGGCAGCTTTTTGCTTGAGGCTAGCAAGGTTAGCAAGTTCCAGTTCGTTTTCACGCACGCTAGCGCGCACTTGGTCGTGTTTGGCGCGTTCCTCTTGGTGGTGTTGCTCGAGGTCACGGTATTGTTGCCGCGCTGCCAACAAACTTTCCGGTACGTTATCTTTTTCGCCAGCAAGCGCGTCAATGTCAAGGTCATAGGTCTGTACGCGGTTAAGTAGTTCGAGCATGGTTCCTCCTACAGTGACCAACACGGTTCACCTCAAGTATCAACACAACGAGTATCAACACAAATAGCCAACATAAAAAACCGCCCTTAGCAGGTGCTTTGAGCGGTGGTCACATGCGATTCCAACGGGGTTGTGAGCTGAGGCGCATTACCTGCGCAGGTGTCACTGCCAACATGCTGCAAGTGTAACACGCTTCTTGACACGAGAGCCTCATATCTTGGTTATTAGCTCGAGTTTCGTGGGCTGTAGCAGCCACACCTTGTGGCACTTAAGACGCTCGTAGGGGGCTTTCCCGCTACAGCTACCCACTTGTATTGCAGCGACATTTGAGCGTGGCTGTAGAGGCGTTACGCCGCTTCGCAAACAGCAGCAAGGGCAACACACATACAATTTACTAAGGTTGACGCCAACATGTGAATGTTGATGGTATTGCTAGATGCGTTACTCAACAAAACTTATCGACCAAACTCACTAACACAATCTAGTAACAACGCTTAGGAACACTGCTTAGGAACACTGCTTAGGAACAACGCTTGGGAACGTTGCTTAGGAATGTTCAGCGGGAATGCAGTGCGCCAGCATTTCTTCGAGTTTAGCGACTTTCACTCGAGGCCGCCCACTCGCTTGACCGCGTTCGGTTTCAAACTTGTCGAGCGCCAACCAATCGGCAAAACGCACCACTTGCGCTCCGCGTGCCTCGAGCAAGGCATCAACCGCAGCGGGCGTCGCCGCATCATCAGCCACATAGTTCAAGGCATCAACATCCGCAGCCAGTTGTTTGATGCTTTCAGCGGCATCGGCTTTGTTAGTACCAATCACACCCGTGGGCCCGCGTTTAATCCAACCGGCTACATATTCACCCACGATTGGCTCACCCCCTGCTGCACTTAAAACACGGCCATTGTCGTTGGGAATGACCGCCCGGCGCGCATCAAACGGCACATCCGGCAAGGGCACACCCCGATAACCCACCGAGCGCAGCAGTAAACCCGCGTCTAAGGTATCGGTTTCACCTGTACCTACTGCCGCGAGGTAATCCCCTTGCGCCTCGAGGCGATTTTTCTCGAGCACCACACCTGCAACCCGCTCAGTTCCAAGCACTGCTTGGGGCGATACCAAAAAGCGCAAGTGCACGCGGCGCGGTTTACCCTGCAGGTCTTTGGCGGCAAAATCACGCAAAATCTGCACGTTTTTGGCTAGCATAGGGTTACCCTCGAGGCTAGCTTCACTAGCGGGGTCTAGCTCGAGCTGCTGTGGATCCACCACAATATCGGCGTTGGCCAATTCACCTAGTTCGCGCAGTTCTTTGGTGGTAAACTTACCCTGTGCTGGCCCGCGCCGCCCGAGCATGTAGATATCGGTTACTTTACTTTCAGCTAACGTCTCAAGCGCGTGATCAGCAATGTCTGTTTCGCGTAGTTCGTCTACTGACTTGGCTAAAATCCGCGTAACATCGACAGCGACGTTCCCCATACCCACGACAGCTACCGCTGGCTGCTGCAAGTGCGCCAGCATGTCCATTTCAGCATAGTCGGGATGGGCGTTGTACCACGCCACAAAGGTCGTAGCAGACAGGCTTCCGAACAGGTCTTCACCGGGGATGTTTAAGTTGCGATCAGCAGGTGCACCCACGCTGTAGACAACAGCATCGAAGTGGCGTTTGAGGTCGGCTCGAGCCATGTCGCGCCCAAGTTCTACATTCCCCAAAAAGCGCACCTTGTCGTTTTGGCACACGCGTTCATATAGCTTGGTCACCGACTTAATTTTTTGGTGGTCGGGAGCGACCCCGTAACGCACCAAGCCGTAGGGCGTCGGCAGACGGTCAAAGATATCAACACTCACGTCGTCTAGGGTTTTGAGCAGGGCTTCAGCGGCATAAAAACCCGAAGGCCCAGCACCAACTACTGCGACGCGTAAGAGACGGTCTAACATTGTCATGGCTGCCGTTATACCACGCAAGTACCGTGTTTTGCGGTTAGCTCGCTTGCGGTGTGCTCGAGCCACTTAACCATGCTTCAGCGTGATGACAGCAACAACATCTTTGGTAGTATTTTGGCGTACGAAAACCTTGCCATCAGGGAGTTTACCATCAGGAACAGGAAACGTCATTTACTTCAAAATTACTCAATAATTACTTTTTAAAAGTGTCTATCAAAGTAATGCCTAACGCAAAATCGTTAAACACAATGGCGCGTCCCCGTGATTAAAAACCAGCAAAGACCTTAACCTGCTGGTGCTCGAGGTCATCAACGTGTTCCGTCCTGCTCATAGATTTTAATGATAATGCATCACCAAACTGATTCGCCAACTAATTGCGTATTGTGTTTAAAGCAATATCATCGACTCGAGTACGCAACACCTTTGTTTGATGTCCACCTTGGTCTAGCAATAACTACATTGAATCATAACGGCATTGACAGGTCAGCGGCATTATCTTCACGCGTCAGCGAGGTCGTCTGGGGCGTGCATGACCACCACGCGGTTTTTGCCGTGCCATTTGGCATCGCGCACGGCCACATCAAGCCGAGAAAGCAAACTTTCGATGTTGTCTTCTGGATGCCACGTCACCACCCCAAAACTGGCTGTGATGATGCCGACGGGGGCAATGGGCGTCGCCGCTAGGGTTGCGCGCAAGCGTTCGGCTAAGTCATGGGTGTCCTCGAGCGACGTTTCGGGAATAATGGCCATAAATTCTTCGCCCCCCCAACGCCCCAAGTGATCGCCGTCGCGCAACTGGTTTTGTACTTGTTGACTAAACGTGCGCAGCACTCTGTCACCAGTAGGATGGCCATGTTCTTTGTTAATCATGCCAAAGTTATCAATGTCATAAAAAATGAGCGACAAAGGACGGTGTTTGCGGGTAGCTCGAGCCATCTCTTGGCGCAAGAGTTCGTACAACCTACCCCGATTCACCAGCCCCGTCAGATAATCGCGCCCTGCACTCACCAAAAGTTGGCGGTACGCCCGGCGGTAATGCCCTGCTAGTGCCGCCAAACTAAGGCTGCTCAAGCTGGCGGCCACCACATGTAACGCCGCCACCATGGCCGCTTCGGGTAACGGCGCAGATAGGGTACTGGCACTGGGCGCTTGCACCGCCCACGCCAAGACAATTAACGTTCCCCAAGCCACCATACAACCACTCAAGAACACCTGTTCGAGTACCAGACTTGCGCCACCAAGTAGCGGCAACAACCACGTTAACAGCCCTAGTAGGGCTACTCGGGCGCTGGTGTCATGCCACAAGGGAGCATAGTGACTAACGAGCCACCAAAAGAGCAACACCATCACCCCATAAAAGCCACCCCGCCAGCGTTGCATGACAGGAAAACGCTGTAAGCCGATGAACAACACCAACAATACACCGCTCGAGCCATGCACATAAAAACTACTGCTACGCGCTATCAACAATTGGGCGACGAGCAAACTTGCCAAGGCCGCCCAAAACATACTCAGTCTTATGTAGCGGTTGACCGCTTGGTCAAAAGGCGCAGCCATCACAGGGTCAACTTATCACGATTAGATGACAATGACATTTTGGATTAGATGAGATGTCAAGTAAGCAAGTTTGTAAGGACACATAAGCACATAAGCACATAGTCACGATAAAATGGAACAACAAAAAATCTATAGTAGTAGTCGTACTATCTCCTTAACGATATATCATAACAAATTCAAAAAGACGTGCCCAGAAACCAAACATCTTTGTTGAAATCAAGAAACCAAACATCTTTGTTGAGATATGGCTAGGATACTAGCAAAACACCACCCAAACAGCGCACGTTCACTAGCACATGTTCACGACGACAGTTTGGCGTCTTGTGTGCGCGACTTTGCCGACTTTGCCGTTGACGTGTCTACAGTTGCCGTGCTGGTCACATCAGTGCCAGTCGCAAACGCATCGGCATAGCCGCTGTTACGACTGTTGAGTTTGAGGCGGGCAAGCAAGTTGGAGACTGTGTCACCGGGGTGGTGACTCGCCACCGAAAAATAGGCTTCAACTTGGCCTAGCGGTGGAATGGTATGGGCAGCCATGCCGCGCTCGAGCCGATGAGCGAGCCTTTTGGCAGGTTCTAATGCTGCCCCTGGGGCAATCACCATAAAAGACTCATCGCCCCAATAACCAAATGTGTCTGTTGCCCGCAGTTGTGACTGCACCCGAGCCGAGGCTTCGTTGAGCGTTTTGTGGTTAATAGCAAAACCATGCCTTTTGCTGAACGCACCCGCGTTGTCAAGCTCAAACACCACCAACGAAAGACTTTCTTGGTAGTACTGGGCTTTGGCGACTTCTTGCTCGAGAATCTCAAACAAGCGCCGCCTGTTAATCAGGTGCTTGCTGTAATCAAACTGCGACGCTAACGCCCGGTGTTTGTCGTCAAGTTCGTAAAACAACCGTTCTTTATCAGCTACTAGCCCCCGCAGTACCCCCACATTCACCCCACTGACGAACAGCACATTGACAAACAACCACCACGGCACGTCCACTGCTTGTCCTTCACGCACTAGCAGGTAATATCCCACCTGGCCAGCCACCGTAACAGCACTCAGCGCCACCACCAATAACCCTTGCCACACCACCATGCGACTGCCATACAAACCCGCCGCTAGCGCTGGCAAACCCATTTGCCACACCAGCAACACTGCGACTGCCACCACATCATCAAAGTTGCGACTTTGCGCTTGCCACAAAGCGGTATTCAAGGCGATGACAAAAGCATAAAGCAAGCTCCCATACGCAAACACTTGGCTCATCTGGGCAAAGTTGCGTAAGCCACTGAGCCGCCAACCAAGTAGCGCCAACCCGCCAAAGAACAACCCTGTCACGGCGTAGGTTGTCACATCCATCAGTGTGAAACCCACCAACGGCAACACCAATTGAATGGTACTCACCACCAGCAGCAATGCCGCTAGTAACCACAACAACAGCCGCGCCAAGCGCACGCGCCACATAATGACGTTGTAACGTCGTTCAATCATTACCCTCAATCATAAACAGATGCCTAGCGAAATGTGTTGATAAGCACACAGAGTAGACAACACCCCACGCCACTTGCATCCCAATTGGCAGCCCACAAAGTTCAATCATGTTTTTTAATGGGCTTTATAAATATAATTTCGTTAAGCAGACAAACCAATCAAATTCTGACACCCCAATGACGGCGAAACTACGGCGAAACTACGGCGAAACTACGGCGAAATCGCCACGTCTTCGCGAACATAGCTTTACGAACATGTCGCGTGATTTTATAGCAAATCTACCAATAGGACGCTAAAAAATAAATCGCACAATTGTACTCACATACATAAAATACATTTTTTATTTAATGATTTTGACAGCGAAAAATTGACTCGAGCGTTGCACGACAAGCGTTGCACAAGGCGTTTAATGCCCATGCAAAAGCGACTAACCCCTACATCGCTGTGTACTGAATCACTGCGAAAGTTCGGTGGTTTACCCGGTTGGTTTACAGTGATGCTACTGCGATGCTACTGCGCCCTTGGTGGCAAATGCGCTAACATAACATCATCCTGAGGGTGACATGTGGCTGTGAATACTTTGATAACAGTATATTCACTACGGTGTTGTCAGGTGGGATATTCCCCATCAGATGTTATCCCTCGAGCTACAAACACGCGTATCATTACAATCATCAAGCATGCATCATTAAGCATGCATCATTAAGGAGGTACATATGAAACTGACCTATTTAGGGCATTCCGCTGTCGCCCTCGAGCTTGCCAATCAACAGGTGCTCATTGACCCGTTTATCAGTGGCAACCCCGTCGCTACTGCTAATGTCGATGATTTTTCGCCTTCGCACATCATCATCACCCACGCCCACGGCGACCACTACGGCGACACCGAAAGCATCGCAACGCGCAGTGGTGCTACTTTGGTTTCGACATTTGAAATCGTTAATTATGCTGCTAACAATGGTGTCAGTGGCCACGGCATGAACATCGGCGGTGGCTTTGACTTTGATTTTGGGCGGGTGACGTTTACCCCAGCGTGGCACTCGAGCACTTTTCCCGATGGCACGTACGGCGGTATGCCCATGGGTGTGGTGATTGAAAGCGGCGGCAAAACCCTCTATCATGCGGGCGATACGGCACTGTTTAGCGATATGAAACTGATTGGCAGCAAGTGGTCGATTGACGTGGCACTACTGCCTATTGGCGACAACTTCACCATGGGGCCAGACGACGCCCTCACAGCAGTCGCACTGCTCGAGCCAAACGTGGTCATTCCGGTGCACTACAATACGTTTGACCTAATTGCCCAAGACGCCCAAGCCTTCAAAACCAAGGTAGAAGCCAATACCAAGACCACCTGTGTGGTGCTCGAGCCAAACCAAACACACAGCGTATAAGGGGCATGCGCTTAAACACAGTCGAGACATGCCAAGATAAAATTAGGTCAACATTAGTGACGTCTTTGTGACGTCAACGGGTAAATCGCCAGCCGCCGCCACAACCTGGCCTTGCGTATGGCAGTGAGGAGGTGCATATGAGCACCGATGAAGTAAGACCAAGTTTTTTGCCTGATGGTTACGCTGCCATGTTCTTAATTGGTTCAGGGCAGTCGGCCAATGTCTTTTTAGCCACATATAATCACGACAAAGAATACGCCCTTAAGATGCTCAAACCACTAGCAAGGGGTGATGCCAAGTTACGCAGTATGTTTGAGCGGGAAGTGAAACTTACCCTCGGTTTGGATCACAAAAACGTCGTCAAAGCCCACGAGGGCGAACCAACGGGTGAACGGGCGTATATGGTGCTCGAGTTCTACCCCAAGAACCTCGACACGTTACTTGCCGAAGACGACATGATTGAGCTAGAAGAAGCCTACAAAATCATCCTTGGGGTGGCTTCTGGCCTAGCCTATGTGCACAAAAAAAACATCATTCACCGCGATCTCAAACCTGCCAACGTCTACTTGACCGCTGAACATGTACCTGTCGTGGCCGATTTTGGTACAGGTATCTATGTGGGCGAAAGCCAAGACGACAGAGCGGGTACGGTCTATTACATGGCACCGGAAATCTTTTTGGGCGAACCTGCTTCGGTACAAAGTGACGTCTATGCCCTCGGGGTGCTCGCCTACGAAGTGCTCACCCACCGCCGTCCCTTTACGGGTAGTGACTACGAAACCGTCAAAAACGCCCACCTGTTCACCGTGGCAGACAACCCAACCCGTTACCGCAAAGAACTCGATAAACGCCTCAACAAAGTCTTTGCCAAAGCCCTCGCCAAAGAAACCAGCGAACGTTACAAAACCGTCGCCGACTTTGGTCGGGCGTTCAAAGCAGCCATTACACCAGCCGAAGAAGCCAGCGAAGAAGCAGTCGAAGCACCCGTCGGACGGGCGAGCGTAGGGCGTGGCTCGAGACCAGGTGCACCTGCTGCTAGCAGCAAAAAGCCAGCCCAAAAACCTGCCAAGCAAGAAAAACAAGGCTTTTTGGGACGCTTTTTCAACCGAAAAAAGTAGGTCTTTTATGCGTATATACTATTAAATTTGATTGACAAAAATACCAGATAAACCACCTTCATTGCCGCTCATTACCCATAGCATTTCCATGATTGATGTCTACACAGTGAATTGATGTCTACACAGTTAAACGCGTTTTATGTCGATGTGACATTGGTCGATGTGACATTGGTAAGCATCAGTAACTGTAGAATCAGCATAGGAAATTGCGACAAGTAGCTGCTCATTACCAAGTAGAAAGCGACACAGACCACCTCGAGCTGAGGTGGTTTTTTGCTGGCTTTGCTGACTGGACTATAGTCTGCGTTTGCAATGGCTGTTACATTTGAAGTGCAGGGGTCATTCCTATGAAGTGCAGGGGTCGTTCCTACATCTGTCATCGAATATCTATCATTGAACCTGTGTAACCAAACCCGCTACCAGGCCTTCATGTTGTCTTAAACTTGGGCGGGCAATTATCTTTCCACAGAGCAATTGGAAACAATGGATACGCCTCAGAGACGAGCGCCTAGCAAAACTTAGTCGCTTTTGCTTATACCTGAGCAAAGCACTCGACAATGCTGGCGGGATTGGTTATACTAAAAATCGGAATGACTTTGATAAAGGCGTGTTGTGTGACATGCAACGACTGAATCCCAACGACTGAATCCAGTTTCACGAGGGGCATTTCGTCCAAATGACATGCACACGCCGCTCCGGGCAATGACCCGATAACCCCCTACACGAGGTGATTACGTGAGCGTTGAACAGCTAGAAATTCGCAACTTACACGTCAGCGTGGCTGGCGAACCGATTTTACGCGGTGTTGATCTTGTTTTACCCAAAGGCGAAGTACACGCCTTAATGGGACCCAACGGTTCCGGCAAGTCCACCCTGTCTAAAGTTATCGCAGGCGACCCTGTTTATGAAGTCACTGACGGTGATATCTTGCTCAATGGTGACAGCATCTTGGAGATGGAACCTGATGAGCGGGCGCGCGCTGGTCTCTACTTGGCGTTTCAATATCCCGTAGAAGTACCTGGTGTTTCTATTGCCAACTTTTTGCGCTTGGCCATTAACGCCCGCAGAGGCGAAGACGACGAAATCAGCGTGATGGACTTTTACAAAAAGATTACTGATGCGGTGAAAACCCTTAACTGGGACGACAGCATCATCGAACGCCACTTGCACGAAGGCTTTAGTGGTGGCGAGAAAAAGCGCAGCGAGATTTTGCAGCTGCTAGTACTCGAGCCTAAGTTTGCCATGCTCGACGAAACCGACTCCGGGCTTGATGTTGACGCGCTTAAGGTGGTCGCCCAAGGGGTAAACGCCGCACGTGGTGAAAACTTTGGTGCGTTAGTAATTACCCACTATCAGCGCTTGCTCAACTACATCATCCCTGACAAAGTGCACGTGATGCACAAAGGCAGAGTGGTCAAAACGGGTGACAAAGAACTGGCCATGGAACTCGATCAAAAAGGGTACGACTGGCTCAAAGAGACCGTCGCTGCATAAGCCGTTTCAGCACAAACACGACACCCCCAAAATGTCTAAAAAGCCTACGCGCTTGAAAGGATAATATTTATGTCTGATGCTGCTAACTTGCAAGGCATGCAACACGAAAAGCAATACGACTTCAACTTGCCCGAAACGTATTTTTACCGCTCTGAAAAGGGCTTGAACAAAAGCGTCGTCGAAAAAATCAGCTACATGAAAGAAGAACCCGAGTGGATGCTCAAATTCCGCTTGCGGGCTCTGGAAATTGCCGAGAAAAAAGGCCGCCCCAAATGGGGACCGGATTTGTCGAAACTCAACTTTGACGAAATTTACTTTTACATTCGCCCCAACGAACGCGGCGGCACCACCAACGACTGGGACGAAATCCCCGAAGAAGTGCGCGAAACCTATCGCCGTTTGGGTATTCCCGAAGCCGAACAGCGCATTTTGGCTGGCGTGGGCGCGCAGTACGAAAGTGAAATGGTTTACCACTCCCTTAAAGAAGAGTGGGAAAAACAAGGCGTCATCTTTTTAGATACGGATACTGGCCTCAAAGAGTATCCTGAAATCTTCAAAGAGCACTTTGCCACCGTGATTCCGCCTGAAGACAACTACTTTGCTGCCGTAAACAGCGCCGTGTGGTCGGGTGGGTCGTTTGTGTACGTGCCCTCTGGCGTGGAAATTGAAGTGCCTTTGCAAGCGTACTTTCTCTTAAATGCCCAAAGCATTGGCCAGTTTGAGCGCACCCTGATTATCGGTGAACCGGGTTCGAAATTCCACTACATCGAAGGTTGCACGGCACCTGCTTACAACACCGAATCGTTTCACAGTGGCGTCATCGAAATCATCTGTAAAGAAGAAAGCCAAGTGCGTTACACGACCATCCAAAACTGGTCACACAACGTCTACAACTTAGTCACCCAACGGGCAATGGTACACAAAAACGCCAGCATGGGTTGGTTAGACGGCAACTTGGGTTCTAAAGTGACCATGAAATACCCCAGTTGCTACCTATTAGAAGAAGGCGCACGCGGTGAAATCTTGTCGATTGCTTTTGCGTCTGACGGACAACACCAAGACGCGGGTGGCAAAGTGATTCACGCAGCACCTAATACCAGTAGCAGCATCGTCTCCAAGTCGATTTCTAAAGGCACTGGTCGCAGTTCGTATCGCGGTTTAGTGGATATTCACGAAGGCGCGCGCAACGCCCGTTCTAACGTGGAATGTGACGCCCTTTTGCTCGATGACACTGCCAAAACGGACACCTATCCGTACATTCAAATCAACGAAAAAACTGCCCATGTCGGTCACGAAGCCAGCGTCAGCAAACTCAACGACGAGCAGATTTTCTACTTGCAATCACGCGGGCTTGAAGAAGCCGAAGCCGCAGCGCTCATTGTGCGGGGTTTTCTCGAGCCAGTTGCCAAAGAACTACCGCTCGAGTACGCCGTGGAGTTAAACCGCTTAATTGAGCTCGAGATGGAAGGGAGCGTCGGCTAACTGTTGGGCGTGGGATTTTCCCATGTCTAAGGCGTCTTAATCTCTATATTGTCTTAATCTCTACATTTAAGACGCCTATGCCGTCTACTATGCCAAAACTCAAAGACAACCCAGCCATCTCCCAAGCCGCCATTGACACTTTGGTTGCCAAGCACAGCGAACCCGATTGGCTTGCTACCGAACGGCAAGCTGCTTTACGCAGCTACGAAAAAATGCCTTTTCCTACTAAGCGCGACGAGGTGTGGCGCTACACCCAACTGAACCGCTTTGCGTTTGACGGGCTCGATTTCGTGGGTGCGCCCAAAGACAATGCTATTTCTGAGCGCATCGAAATGCGCATTACCGATTCAGACGCCGAAAGCGTCATTGTCCACAAGGGCAACCAAGTGGTGCACAGAAGCAGCCGCAGTGAAGCACTACAAGAACAAGGGGTCATCTTCACGGACTTGCGCACGGCCATTTCTGAGTATGAAACCTTAGTAAAACCCCACCTCTACAAAGTGGTGAACGCCACCCAGAGCAAGTACACCGCCTTAAACGCCGCTTTGTGGGATAACGGTACGTTTGTGTATGTTCCTAAAAACGTCGAAGTTGCTCTGCCGCTTGGGGCGTTTCACAGTGCTGATGCGGGCGGGATGACCTTTCCGCGCACGCTCATTGTGCTAGAAGCCAACGCCAAAGCCACTTTTGTGGACGAATACACCAGCGAAGAATTTGGCGAGCGTCTTTTCGCTAATGGCAGTACCGAAATCGTCTTAGCAGAAGGCGCTAGATTGCGTTACGTCAGCTTGCAAAACTGGAGTCGCACGGTCACGCACATGAACCGCATTCGGGCGCACCTCGCCAAAGACAGCCGTTTGGAATCACTGACGGTGAGTTTGGGCGCAGACGCCGCTCGAGCTGAAGTTGAATGCAAGCTCGAGGGACGCGGTGCCGAATCCGAAATGTTGGGCCTCTACTTTGCTGATAAGGGCCAACACTACAACCAGTACACCGTTCAACACCACGCGGCAGACCATGCTTTTAGCGACCTGCTTTTTAAGGGTGCCCTGCGCGACGCGTCCACAGCGGTCTATTCGGGTGTGATTCAAGTCGACGAACACGCCCAAAAAACCGATGCCTACCAAACCAACCGCAACTTGCTGTTGGATGAAAAGTCGGAAGCTGTCAGCATTCCTCAACTGGAAATTGGCGCTAATGACGTGCGTTGTTCGCACGGGTCAACGACCAGCCCCGTACCCGAAGACCAGCGTTTTTACCTGATGAGCCGCGGTTTGCGCCCCGAAGTCGCCGAACACGTACTCGTTACCGGCTTTTTGCACGAAGTTGCTAGCCGAGTAACGCTACCTAAAGTAGCCGAATACGTCGAACGGGTCGTGCAAGCCAAGTTAGGCGTGCCGGGCGTCGCTGAGAAGTTGTAATGACTGAGAAATTGGTTGCTGTTGGCGCGGCGAGTGACTTTCCTGAAGGCAGCATGCACGCTGTTGAAATTGATGGTGACGATGTGCTTATCATTCACCAAGAAGGTAAGTTTTACGCTCTGCCCGACGAGTGCACCCACGCCGACTATCCGCTGTCCGATGGCGAACTGATGGACGGCAAAGTCAAGTGCTTGTATCACGGGGCAACGTTTGACCTAGAAACAGGCAAACCCACCATGCCAGCACTCAAAAAAATCCGCCTCTACCAAGCCGAGGTCAAAGACGGCACGGTGTTTGTCAACTATCAAGAAGTGTAACAGTCTAACAAGATAGAATTAGGCAAGGTAGAATCAGGCCTCAGCGTGCTGCTGGGGTCTTTTTTTAGCTTGCCACACCGCCCCGCTGGGCAAGGTGCGTTAGACTAGCTCGAGCAAGGTGGCAACCATGCTATCTTCAAACTGTAAATACTTACGAATACTTACACGATAACCACACAACAACCCGTATGTGGGCATGATTCACGCAGCTACCAAACGAAAACAACAGACCAGCACCCCCACGCAGTAGAACAGGCCACGCAGTAGAACAGGCCACGCGATAGAACAGGCCACGCGATAGAACAGGATGGATATGAGCGAAGACTCGAGCAACTTCATCAAAAAAATGATCGAAGCGGACATTGCTTCTGGCAAAAATGACGGCAAGGTCGTCACCCGTTTTCCGCCCGAACCCAACGGCTATTTGCACATCGGGCACGCCAAACCGATCGTTCTCAATTTTGGTTTAGCCCAAACCTTTGATGGTGCCTGCAGTTTGCGTTTTGACGACACCAACCCCAGCAAAGAAGATGACGTCTATGTAGAAGCCATCAAACGCGACATTCACTGGTTGGGTTTTGATTGGGGCGAACGCCTTTTTCACGCGTCTGATTACTTTGAGCAGCTTTACGAATGGGCGCTCAAACTGATTCGCAAAGGTTTAGCCTATGTTGACAGCCAAACGCCTGAACAAATCCGCGAAAACCGAGGTACGCTAACAGAGCCTGGTATTGAGAGTCCTTATCGTAACCGCAGTGTCGAAGAAAACCTCGAGCTATTTGAACGCATGCGAGCAGGCGAATTTGCCGAAGGTGCGTGCGTATTGCGCGCCAAAATCGACATGAGCTCGGGCAACATCAACTTTAGAGACCCCGTCATGTACCGCATCATGCATAAAGACCATCAACGCACCGGTGACAAGTGGCGCATTTACCCCATGTACGACTGGGCGCACGGTCAAAGTGATGCTTTAGAGGGTGTCACCTATTCGCTTTGTAGCATCGAATTTAGCGACCACAACCCCTTGTACGAATGGTTTTTAGACGCCGTTGAAATCCCCAAACCACGCACCGAACAAACCGAGTTCGCCCGCCTCAAGATCACCTATACGCTATTGAGCAAACGCAAACTCATCCGCCTCGTCGAAGAAGGTCATGTGTCGGGTTGGGATGACCCCCGCATGCCAACACTAGCAGGCATGCGCAGGCGCGGTTACACCCCCAAAGCCATCCGCGACTTTGTCGAACGCGTAGGCGTTGACCGTAGAGATAGCACAGTGGAGTATCAACTGCTCGAGTACTTTGTGCGTCAAGACCTCAACCAAGTTGCCCAGCGGGTCATGGGCGTCCTTGAGCCGCTCAAAGTCATCATCACCAACTACCCTGAAGACCAAGAAGAGTGGCTAGAAGCGGTTAACAACCCCGAAGATGACAGCGCCGGCACCCGCCAAGTGCCCTTTAGCCGCGAGCTTTACATTGAGCAAAAAGACTTCATGGAAGACCCCCCCAAAAAGTTCTTCCGGCTCGCCCCCGGGCGCGAGGTACGCCTTATGCACGCGTATTACCTCACCTGTAATGAGGTCATTAAAGATGAAGCAGGCAATATCACCGAACTGCACTGCACCTATGATCCTGAAACCAAAGGGGGCGACTCCGCAGATGGCCGCAAAGTTAAAGGCACGCTCCACTGGGTCTCAGCCAAGCACGCGCTAGACGCGGACGTGCAGGTGTATGAGCAGCTTTTTAGCAGTGAAGACCCCAACGATGTGCCAGAAGGTGCAGATTTTACGGCCAACATCAACCCCAACAGCCTCACAGTCATGGAGGGGGTAAAGCTCGAGCCAAGCCTCGCAGATGCCCCTGCGTTTGGTCACTACCAACTGCTGCGCCAAGGCTATTACAGCATCGACCCCGACAGCACACCCGAAAAGCCCGTGCTCAATCAGACCATCGGCCTTAAAGACACGTGGGCCAAGATGCGCGCCAAGCAAGCCCGTTAAGCGATGGCAAGAACAAAACAACTGCAAGCAGGCGATATTTTGGGGTTTGGGAGCCACGTGGTCATTGATGGTTTTGACGCTGAGGTTGACCGCCTCAGTCGCGACGCCCTGTGTGATGTGGTGATGGCGGTGTCGCAGCAGCTCGAGGCTAGCCGGAACGTGCATGTTGAGGTGCTCGAGCAAACGGGTTTCATGGTCGGTATCAGCGTAGGCACGCGCTTAGACGAATCCCACGTGATTGTGCACGCTTTTCCGGCGTGTGCTGCGCTTACCCTCATCGTCTTTTCGCGCAAATTCCTCGACTGGCACGCCCTTGCTGGTGAACTGAAAACACGTTTTGACATCGGACGCTACGACAGCCACATCGCCAACCGCAGCCGTATGCTCCCCAAAGACAGTAGCGAACGGGCACTGCGCAGCCACCGCCACTACACGGCGTTTCGGCTCGAGTGTGACTAAAAGCCACAACATTGTTGTAAGGTTTTTGTGTTCACATATTGTGTTTACGTCAACTAAACTCTCATGTGACTAAAAGACACAATATCGTTGTAAGGTTAATACTCGTGCCAAGGGATTCCCGCAGCAGTCATGCTGCACCCCACATTCCGCACCCCCTGTAGCAAGGTTCAGTGTTTTTTGTGAGAAGTGCGTTCAGGAGGGAAAATGTATTGTTTTAAAATTTCAAGTACATACGGCAACTTGGTGCGTTTGTACTGCATAACGTAACTTTTTACATTTTGCCAAACAAGAGACCCAGTACTAGACGTCACTTTCCATAATTGGTGAATATCTTATTCAGGGGTGCGGAAAGTCAGGACAATGGCTGTAGGTGCAAACCCTGACGTCAGGGAAACCATGACTGGTAGGGAAGCTAAGGGCTGCTCAGTAGTTATCGCCTTCAAAATGTCGGGTGACATCAAGGTGTTCAACCGCGCCTTTGACCACGCGGCGGGTGGTTTCAGTATATGCCCGCACCACGTTACTAATTAGCTCGAGGTTTTTGTTTTTGGCTTGCTCAGTGCGCCAGTGATTGCGTTTGGGTGGATAAGCGCGTAAGTAGTGGTCGTAGATACTGCCGTACATCTCTCGCAGGGCGTCACTGCCGAGTGGCTCGAGCCATACCTTGGCGGCAGCTTGCAACACGTCTACTTGCTCGAGCATGGGCGTGGGGGTAAGTGCTAGCATCGTGCGCAAATGACTGGGACTACCAAACGAAAAAGGCACATCTTGATGATGCCCCGACGAGGTAAGCGGGGCGTCTGCGGGTGCAGCGTGCCAGTGTGGGGCAAGTTTAGAACCGCCGCCAGACACCTGCAAGAGCGCCCGCAAAAAGTTAACGCTTTTGTCGTCTTGGTAGGCGTTGGCATAGCCTGCGTCAAGGGCTTCAACCTCATCAATGAACAACACGATGCCTTCTAAGCCAAAAACATACTTGGCAAGGTGCGCCAAACTGGTGAGCAAATAGGTGTAGACGTTGGCGGCAGTCGCCGTATCGGGCAGCGCCCTAGCACCTTCGGGGCGAATGGCGTCAGCTTTGCCCACAAGCCAATCGAGAACGTCTTGTTGGTCAAGCTCAGGTTGCTCGAGCAACCCAAAAAACGGATGTTTGCGCAAGCTACCACGTTCTTTGGCGCTGAGTAAAAAGTGCGCTAAGTCGGCAGGGGCTGCCCCCGGAACGCGGTAACGAAAGGTTTCGGCAAGCGCCGCGTAGACCCGCTTGGGTTGATGAAAAGGCACTTCAAACAGGTCAAGGGCGGCACTAGCTACTGCGTAGCCTTGGCTGAGGGCGTCCGCTTGTAAGTAATGCAGCAGGTGGGTTTTGCCGCTGCCATAACCGCCAACGAGCACCATCGCCCCGTCACCTTTGCGGGCAAGCCACGCGTCTGTGGTGCGGCGGGCGCTCACCTGCCCAAAGGTAAACCCGTGCGCGTGACGCTGAGGGACAATACCCATGCGCAAGGCTTCAATCAAACTGCGAGCATCAAAGTCAGCACTTGGCATGCTAGCAACGTCAGTGGATTGATGGATGCGGTGGATAGGTTCGGTGGTATTGCCCGTTGGCGCAGTTTCGGGGGTGATGCCTGCGGGGGTGATGCCTGCGGGGGTAATGCCTGCGTTTTTGTGGGCAGCAAGTTGCACGACCACGGCTGGCTCGAGCGCGTCTGCCCGCAATCTACGCACGCCACTAGCAAAACGCACCTGCCAATAAAACCCCTGATGGACGCTGCGCAGCACCTCGCCGCGTCCTAACTGCGGGTGGTCAATGATGGGGTTGCTGCTCATCGTTGTTTTCCTGCTTGCCCTAGTGACGGTTTCCATATACCCGACCCATTACGAGCACTCATCATGCCTACAAACATCATGCCTACAAACATCATGCTTGCACTCATCATGCCTGTGATAATCATGCCCGTCATGAGTGCACCATGAGGCGCTCGAGTTCCCCAGGGGATAACGCCCGCCCTTCGCGCCTTAGCACCGTCAGGGCACTACTTAACGCTTGCACGAACAAACGCCGGTAGCCCGGGATAATGTAGCGCCGTTGCAAACTGCGTTCGGCAACGCGGGTGATGATGTCCTCGAGGGCATCTTCGTCATCAAAAGGGTGACGGTGCGCCACTTCGTGCAAATACGCCAACTTATAGCCGATGTCGCACAAGTGTTCGGCGTCATCAGGCAGGATTTGCTCGAGCAGCAAACGCACCCCCGAAGGGTTAAGGTCACTGTCAAACACGCTGCTGAGGCGCTGGTTAAGGGCTTCATAGACCTGAGCGCCACCGCTCAAAAAGTCGGTATCAGGGACGGCATAGAGCATCAGTAGCGCCCGCATGCGTTGGTTGGCGGTTTCGTTGACAAGCGTGAGCAAGTTAGCCAAGCGGGCAATTTTTGCTTTGTCATCGTCGGTAGCATCAGGGGTGTCTTGGTCAAAAAGTACCACCAAACCTTGGTAACCAATAAACTGCAACCACTCGCTCAAACCACAAAGCAGCGACAGAGCGTTGCGGTCGCTTACAGGTTCTAAAATGCCGTGTTGTTTTTTGTGTATCACTTTGCTAAACCCCGCGCCTACCAGCCACTGTGACAAATCATCAAAGGTGTGTTCGCGGCCTTCGAGCAGGGCCTCAAAACTGCCCAACAGCGCCCGGGTTAAGTTGCTGTTGTCGGTGTGTAACTGTTCGCGCATATCTGCTAAGCGCCCCCGCAAACGGGCTTTGATTTCAGCTCGAGAGGTCTCTTGTCCGCTTGGCTCGAGCACCTCTTGGCACACTTCAGCGTGATGTTGGGCGTACCAACCACGCACCACACTGCCGAGGCCGCGTTCTTCGGGCAACGGCTCATCGGGCAGCAGTTCCGGCACGCCGACGGGGTCTTGGGCAGGGCGCACGTAGCCATAGGGTGGCAAGGTGAGGTTGCTAGCAATGTCGCGGTAAACGCTGCTCAGTTCGGCAAATGAACTGCGCTGACCCAAAGGGACGTAGGCAACGGCAAACTGATGCCGCCACGCGGCGTCGCGCAGGGCGTAGCAGGTATGGGTTTTGCCGCTCCCAAACGCACCCACCAACAACTTGAACACCGCCCCACCCGCTGGCAGGTAGCTCGAGAAATACTCCCGTTCAAAGGTGCTCGTGAGGCGCGCTAAGCCGCTGCTGTAGTAGTGGTGGTTATAACTCGCAGGTAAGCCGAGCGCCACTTGTTCGACGATGGCTTTGGCGCGTGCTTGGGTAAGTTTCATCACACCCCTACTTTCGGCTCGAGTTTGTGGCATCTTGTAAAATATTTTTTAGTCATTTGATTACCCAAACGTGTTTTTTTAATTTTTTATTGTCAAATTGTGTATTGTCAAAACATCTATTATGCACAAGACATAGGTAGCGAAATGTGCGACGCATATGCAGGGCTGGCTTGAGGGTTCGCTGTCGGGTGCATTGATGCCTAGGCGTATTGCTGCATGTTTTGCTATACGTTTCGCTATGAGCATTGCCATACGCGGCATGAAATACCGTCATGAACATGCCAACCATCCACATACCATACCGCGTCCTTGGGTATCTTGGGGAATCCACAACCGTTGCTTGTGGGCGCGGCTGGCCGCCACAAAACGCACGTTAGCACTGGTTTTTACCCGAAACAAATCAAACGCGAACGTGGCTGCCCGATACCTTGCCCGATACGTTGCACTATCATCAGCATATTCAGCGGGAAGGTGCTCAGTTAAAGCGTCACCAAGGCGGTGCTCGAGTAGCTGCAGCACCTCGAGCACCGGCGCGGCGGGTTGGTTGCCCGCTAGGGTGTCGATGCTGTCTTGTAAAGCAGGCACAAACCCGCTGGGCAGGGGGCGGCTAACGAATGCCTCGAGGTAGTTGATGATAGTGCGGCCATCGGCAGGGACACGACCGAGGTATTCGTGTTTGTCGCCGAGCCACAGCTCGAGCCATGTTTTTGGTGCGTCTTGATGTTTATTGCTCTTATGTGTGTTGTTTGCATCAACCTGCACCAAGCTGAACATGCCTAGTTGCCAGCGCGGGGTATGACCGCCAAATGACCAAGGGTGAGGGCGCTTGCGCGCCCAAGTATGCACTGGCTCGAGCCACGCAGGGGCGTCTGTTGCTATTGGGGTAGTTGGCTGGGCTTTGTGGCTGGCTTCAAACGTGGCACACCACGCCGCTAAGTCGTCAGCGAGGTGCAGGGCGCTATTGAGTTGCAAGCTGGTGTCACGCAAGGTCGTGAGCATGTTTTCAAGGGTGCTGGCGTCTATGTAGGGACTGTTATTGAGTGTTTGAAAGGCAGCAAGGGCAGCCTCGAGCTGGTCGCGTTGTTGGCGCAAGCGTTGCTCGAGCTGGTCGTGGCTTTCGGCTGGCTTGTGTGAGGATGAAGACAAAAACACCCCTCCGCTATTGGCTCAACTTGGGTTCGTGCATCCAAAAATCAGCGACTTTACTGGCCAATGCCCGCACCTCTTGCTGCAAAGCATCATCAAGCTCAGACAGGGCAAACAGGGCTTTTTGCTCACCAAAACGATACGCTACAATCACCGCACTCGGGGTGCGAATGACCGTTTCGTCAAGATCACCCGCCGGACTGTTCACCACATCACGGGTCACTTTGGCTGTGTTGCGCAGGGCATTGGCATCAGTAGCTTGGGCGGCATCACCGAGGCGAATGGGTTTGTTGACCGAGCTGATGACAATTCCTTGCACGCTCGGAAACACCTTTTTGAGCTTGCGCGCTACCCCTACAAGGTCTTCACGGCGGCGTTGGTCGATACTGGCTTGCAAGGCTTCATCGCTTAGCTCAGCACCCGTTAACTTGGTTTCGTCAGCTAAGGTCGCGGCGTTGAGCAGCAAGCTATTGATGTCGACGTGGATGTTGTGCATGAGCGTATTGTCGGCTTGCGGTTGAAAATCAAACACCCCTTGGCCTGCGTTGAGCAGTTGTGCCACGGTGCGCACAATGTGGTCGTTGTTTTGAATGGGTTTATAGTTGATAAAAAACGCCGTCAACATGGCACTGCTGATGTGAAGCTGCAAGCCGCGTCCGTCAGGTAAATCCCATATGGTCAACGTGCCACTTTGCTGCATGAGGAGCAAGAGGATTTCATCAAAGGGATTGTTCTTCAGCGAACCAGTAAGTTTCATGTACCTGCCTAACGAAGCGGTGTACTCAGCATTATAACGCGTCCCTGAAACGCGAGACACAACGTGACGCTATGGTGTTTACCAATTAATGAAAATCAGTGACGGGAGTGATAAAATTTTACGCTAAATACTTCATTTTTGTTATGAAAAACGCGTAATTTTAGGGTTATTTTCCGTCTTTTCCCAGGGCAACAACCCATTTACACCTCATCACCCTGGCTTTATCACAGAGGCCTTGCGGTGTCCAAGCAGTCTTTCACACCCCTAACCAGTATGCACCGCAATTGTGGGAATCGTTTGCTAAAAACGGTGTGAGTTGTTAGAAACCCCAGTGCTAAAAACCCCAGTGCTAAAAACCCCAGCAGTAGAAACCCTAGCGCTAGAAACCTAGGGCATAGTCAGTACATACGACCGCTAGCAGTAATCGATGAATGCCACCAAGCACTGAATGCCACCAAGCATATCGTCTCAAAAGACTAGCTAAAAATAGCAGCGTACGCAAACTCTATGCTGGGCTCTATGCCGGGCTCTATGTCGGGCGTAGAGACGTCATTGCGGGCGCTCGAGATAAGGCTAGCTGGGTCATCCATTGGTGATGGTGTCTTCGTTTTGCCGGGTACATCTGCGTGCTGTTTGTAGGTGTTGATGGGGTGTTCTGGGATGCATTTTGGTTGTGTAATCTGGGCACTTGTGAATATCTGCATGGGTCACTTGGTGGTACACTCGAGCCTATGGCCAGTGACGGTGACTTCGGAAACGGGCTAGCCAAAGCAGAGTCCGTCTTTTTGTGGCTGGGCGTGCCTTTTGCTCGAGAAGGCGACGTGCTCGTTGTTGACAGTGACAACGTGCATTTGCGCATTGGTTACTACGACGAGCACTTTTTGGTCAATATCGGCGTGCATACCCACAGTGGCGCGGTGTCGTGGGTGGGGTTTGACCCGTTGCGTGAAGATGAGTTGCTCGAGTTTTTACGCAATGCCTTGCCGCATGACATTACATCTTCGTCGTAGGTAGCATGACATTACGTCTTCGTCGTAGGTAGTTAGTGTTTTTGCGTTGTCATGCTGCACCTTCACTGGGCTGTTAATAGGCTATGAATGGGCTATCAGTAGCGTTGATGCGTTAGCTCAATCTTGTTTAATTATTATGTTTTTGACACGGGATTGCCAACGGTTTAAACGTAGCATATTGGCGATATCGCATCACCAAAATCATTCTCCCAATTCAAAATCATCCTCCCAACTAATGACGAATTGTGTTCACAGCAACATCATCGCCACGAGTACCCAATGCCTTTGTTTTCAATGCCTTTGTTTTCGATGCCTTTGTTTGATGTCTACTGCCTTTGTTTGATGCCTACTGTTTGATGTCTACCTTGGTCGTGCCATATAAGCGCACAGATGTAAGCATCTAAGTGTGAGATATGCCGCTCTTATGGTTGCTTGTGCTGCTCGAGTCACACAAAGCTGATAACTTTCGTCCACAACAGCTTTCGTACGGGTTTTACCATGCTGCTAGTGGGGTGGCACATGGTGCTGCTGTCGCCAAAAATAACCACCATGCCCGTCTGAGCGTTAAAAATCCCTTTGAAAAGACAGCGCTATGGCGTACAATCGAATAGCTCACGTGCTTGTGACACAACTTGCGCTTTGATGAGTGCACCAGGCATTCGTGGTACGTGAGACCACTAAGGAGGCATAAGCATGGCTATTGAAACATCCGGTGGTTCCTCGAGCCTCGTTGAGGTCATTGACCGCGTGCTCGACAAAGGTATCGTCATCGATGCGTTTGCACGGGTATCACTCGTCGGCATTGAACTGGTGTCGATAGAAGCACGCGTGGTGATCGCGAGCATCGAAACCTACCTCAAGTATGCCGAAGCTGTTGGTTTAACGGCTAGCGCTGCGCAACCTGCTGCGTAATACTGGCTGGACAGCGCAACGGTGTCTATGTTCAACGCTGAATTAACGCGTGTTCAACGCTAGGTTAACGCTAGGTTGAAGTGTTGTAGACACTGAGGTTATGGGAGGCCGCTGCGTTGGTTTAATGTGGTGCAGTGGCCTTTTAATCGTATATTTTATTCAAAAATAGTTCATTACAAAATTAAAATAATATAGCACCAAGGGGGTGCGATGTGGCACGCAAACAGACGACCCGCAAAACCCGCCAGCGCCGTCAGAGCAAACAGTCAGTCGGTAAACAGTCAGTCGAAGGTAGCGATACCGCCGCGAGTCGCCAAGCGGAACGGCAAGTGTATCTTGACGAATTGCGTGAATCAGTCGCTGCCCAACGCAATGCTGCACGCACGTGGCTCGAGGACACCTACCAGCAACTCAACGAACGCTTGTCGCAAGACGCCGACGCCCGCCAAGCCTACGTGACGCATTTGCGCCAAGATACGCAAACGTGGCTCGAGCAATTCCGCGATGACTACGACCAAAAATGCCACAGCGACCACGAAACGCGTATATCTTACGTGGAAACCTTGCAAAGTGATATCCAAACCCAACTTAACGACTTTCGCACTGACTTTGCCGAACGCATGAATACCGCCCAAGGCGACAGGCACACGTTTATCGACAACATGCGTCAAGACACCCGGACGTTTTTGGATGACGCCCAAAAGACGCTGCAAGCACAACACCAAAGTGACCACGACAGTCGGGTGGCGTTTTTGCTGCAGTTGCGTGATGACATCGAACACTCCCTGACGGCGTTTCGCGAGAAATTGGCTGAAGATGCCGTCAATGACCGCCAAACGCGCCGTGATGCGTTTAATGAACAAATAGCTGCTGCTAGGGCGGAACGCGCCCGCTACTACCAGCGTTACCGCCGTCATGTTGATGGCGCAGTCATCGATGCTGACCGTGCTGATGACGGGGCTGATAGTGGCTCGAGCCGCAAGAGCACGACTAGAACCAGCAAAAGCAAATCGCGCAAATCTAGCCGCAAAAGCACGTCCAGTAAGCAAACGACGAGCAGCACCAGTAACAGCACCAGTAACAGCACTAGTAGCAGCGCCAATACTAGCAACACCAAAAAAGAAGCGGTCAATGATGACGTCAACAGCAGCCAAGAAGACACCCCAGAGGGCATGGCCACCGCGTTGTTGGCGCTCGTAGAGCAAAAACCAGGCAGCAGCGCCGCTACCTTGGCCGAAGGCTTAGAAAGCGCAGATGGTGACAAAGATAGCGTACAAAACCAATTGGATGCTTTGGTCGCAGAGGGCAAAATCAAGTCACGCAATCGGGGTTACTATTTGGTGGTTACACCCCAGAGTGATGAAGGTGCTGACGACAGCAGTGAGGAAGAAAGCAGTACGTGAGCGTTGTCGTTGCTAGTCGTCCGAAAGATGACTTTGTCAATACGCCCTACATAGCAGAATTGACCGAACGCAGCCTTGGCTATGTGGCGGCAGGTTATGGCGTTAACCTCGAGGGTCACGCGGGTTCGGGCAAGACTACCTTAGCGTTTCACATCGCTTACATGATTGGCCGTCCGCTGGTGCTTATGTCGGGTGATGAAGGGTTGCTCTCTTCAGATATGATTGGCCGTTTGGGTGGGTTTCGGCGGCGCAAGTTGGTCGATAACTTTATTCATTCAGTGCTCAAAGTCGAAGAAGAAAGTAGCGACAGTTGGGTTGACGAACGCCTGACGGTTGCTTGCCGCGATGGTTACACGCTCATTTATGATGAATTTACCCGCTCGAGAGCCGAAGCCAACAACGTGCTCCTGCCTGTACTCGAAGAGGGTATTTTGATTTTGCCCTCGAGCCAAAACAACAGCTACATCAAAGTACACCCCGAGTTTCGAGCGATTTTCACCTCAAATCCCGCTGACTACGCAGGCGTTTATCAAGCCCAAGAAGCCTTACATGACCGCCTCATCACCATCGCACTAGGTGCTATGGACGTTGAAACCGAGCTTGAGATTGTTGTGCGCAAGTCGGGATTAAGTAAGCCCGCAGCTGAAAGCATCGTGCGTGTTGCCCGTGCTGCCAACGACTTAGGACTCGAAAAACACGCCCTCGGTTCGGTCAGAGCGTCATTGCAAATTGCCAAAGTGGCCGCCGTGCGACGGCTTGATGTGTCTACTGATGACCCGCGTTTTTGTCAGGTGGTGTTTGATGTACTCGGTAACTCGCTGGTGCACGATGACGCTTCCCGCGAACGTCGTGCTGCCTTGACCCGCTTGTTGGGTGAATACGTAGGAGATATTAACCATGCCTATTCCTAAACTAACGGCGCGGCATGTGAGCGCCCCACAACGCTCGAGCGCCCCCAAGACCGAAAACCGTATTTATCTCGAGCTATACCGCCTCAGCAGCGAACGCAAACGCGTCGACAGCGAACTGCAAAGCGTCCGCGCCCGCTTGGCGGCTTTGGAACAAAAGCGTGCCCTCCTCGATAAGCAACAGCATGACCTTGAAGCCTTGTTAGGGAAAAGTGACGCGAAAAGCGAGGGGGGGTTTGTGCTCGAGTACTGATGAAAGGGATGTTTTCACGTGTGGCATTGGCAATCACTATCTCAGATAATACGGTCTCAGATAATACAGTCAAAAATATAGTGAACCTCATAGGCGAAGATATGTGAGCATTGCTTGACTATGCTAATATCAATTTTATAATTGACGCCTATACAGTTGAGCGTGATAGCTATCGATGTCACATTAGTAAACATCAGCGACTATAACATGTAAAATTACTATAAATACTGATTTTTATCATCCAACGGCATTACTAAAACATACAGTACAGGCAAATACAGTGCAGGTAAATACGGTGCAAACTTGTGCGCACATGCGATGTTCACACGGATGGTCAGGGTCATATGGGGGTCAAGGTGGCTAACGAAAAAGACGACAACAAAAACGACAACAATAAAGACCAATACAAAAAAACGGTTGATGTTGACCTAAGCAAGCTCTTGGGTGGCAATCTTGGCAAGCTCGTAGACATGGCGGCGTCACTGAGTCAAGACGGGGAAACCATCGCTGAACGCCTCAAAGACCTAGATGGAGTCAGTAAGACCCGTGAATTTAGCGACGATCAAGGACGCACAGGGGTAATCGGTTTTCGCATTCGCACTGGGCTAGGCGGCGAAACGAATGTGGATACCTTTGGCAACGTCCACGGCAAAGAAGGCCATGTCAGTGACACCCGCGAACCCCTGACCGATATCTATGACCGAGGTGATCACTTGAGTATCATCGCGGAAATGCCTGGCGTCGCCGAAGACGCTATCGCCATTACCTTTAAGGGGATGACCCTCACCATCGACGCGACGGGTCGCAACGCCCAACGCTATCAAAAGCAGATTGTTTTGCCCGATCACGCGCAGACGGACACCGTGCACAAGCACTATCAAAACGGCATTTTAGAACTCACCATTCCGCTGCAGGATATATCACAAGGGTAACGTGACCATGATAGGAAGCCCGTGAACGCACCGGCGGATACCTTGCAGCGGGTGGTATACGCCTTGGCAGCTAGGGATGCTTACCGGGGTGTCGTGCGCCTTGATGATGATGATTTAGCGCAGCTCGAGGTGCGCCCAGGGGACATTGTGGCGCTCATTTCTGCCGGCAATCCGCAAGCGAAAGTGGCCTTGCGGGTGTTGCCACGTTTACCCAATAGCGACGCTCCCGTGCGGCAGGTGGGGCTTGATAGTTTGGAGCGCAGCAACGCCCAACTCGAGGTAGGCGACAGCGTGCAACTGTGGAAAGTGAGCCCACCGGACGCGGTTCGAGTGAGCTTACAACCGCTTCATCCCTTGCCGCGTTTGGGTGCAGAGGATTTGCTCGAGTACCTTGAAGGCCGCGCCCTTGTGACAGGTAACCACGTGCGATTGGAACTGTATGGCAAACGCGCCATTGACGTGCGCGTAGCTGCATGCGAACCAGCCGATGTAGTGATCGTAGGCCGTCATACGACGCTCACCATGCCATCCTCAAGCAACGCCTCCCCACAGGGTCATGGCAATGGGGGTGATAACAATGGGGGTAACAACAAGGGGGGTGATAACAATGTGGGTAACAGTGGGGGTCACGACAATCGCCAGCCCAGCTACCCAGTGAGCAGTTATGACGATATTGGCGGTTTAACCAAAGAAGTCAATCGGGTGCGCGAACTGGTCGAATTACCCCTCAAACGCCCCGACATCTTTGCTCGTTTGGGTATCGAAGCCCCCAAAGGGGTGTTACTCTACGGGCCACCAGGAACAGGCAAAACGCTCATCGCCAAAGCAGTGGCTCGAGAAGCTGGTGCGCACTTTATCGCTGTGGCTGGTCCAGAAATCGTCGGCAAGTATTATGGCGAAAGCGAAAAACGCTTGCGAGATATCTTTGCTCAAGCCAGCAAACACGCACCCAGTATTATCTTCTTAGATGAAATTGATGCCATCGGCGTCAAGCGCAGCCAAGTGCAAGGTGAAGTAGAAAAACGCGTGGTGGCGCAGCTTCTTACTTTGCTCGATGGTTTGTCTGAGCGGGGGCAGGTCGTGGTGATTGGCGCAACCAACCGCCCGGATGACTTGGATCCTGCACTGCGCCGTCCGGGAAGGTTCGAACGAGAAGTAGCGGTAGGTGTTCCAGATAGAACCGCCAGGCACGCCATCTTGCAAATTCACACCCGCAGTATGCCCCTAGCAGGTGACGTGGACTTAACCGACTTGGCCGCGCAAACGCATGGTTTTGTGGGCGCGGACTTGGCAGCACTGTGCCGCGAAGCTGGTTTAGAAAGGCTCAGGGTGGCACTCGAGCAACAAAGCACTATCGATAACTTGCCCGAGCTAGAAGTGCGCCGTTGTGACTTTCGGCAGGCCCTGCGCTACGTGAGCCCTTCGGCGCTGCGCGAGATGAGTCAAGACGTCGCCCCGGCCAAGTGGGTTGACGTGGGCGGACTAGCTGCCATCAAGCAAGAATTGCGCACGCTCGTGGAGTTGCCCTTTGCCCACGCAGATTTGTTTGCCACCATGCAGCTCGAGCCGCCGAGTGGCATCTTGTTAGCAGGGCCACCGGGTACAGGCAAGACACTAGTGGCTCGAGCCATCGCCAGCGAAGTGTCGGCTAATTTTATCTTGGTGCGCGCCGCGCAGTTGCTGTCTAAATATGTGGGTGAAAGTGAACGGGCGATTCGCGAACTGTTTGCTAATGCTCGAGCCAACGCGCCTACGATTGTCTTTTTTGATGAAATTGACGCTTTACTCAGCCAACGTGGCCGCAGTAGCGACAGCGTCAGCGAACGGGTCATCGGTCAGTTTTTGAGCGAGATGGATGGGGCGCTTGCCGTACCGGGTGTATTACTCCTTGGTGCGACCAACCGCCCAGAAATGCTTGACCCGGCGCTTTTGCGCAGTGGCCGTTTTGAAAGTGTGTTGCATTTTCCGCTGCCCCAAGAAGCAGAACGTGCTGAAATTTTACAGGTGCACTTGCGCGGGCGGCCTTGTGCCAAATTAGATGTCGTGGCCATTGCGGCTAAAACAGCAGGCAAAAGCGGTGCCGATTTAGAACGCTTGTGCCGCCGCGCTGCCCTGTTTGCGTTGCAAGAAAGTTTGCCGACGACCCCTACTGGCTCAAGTCCCGAACCCCGTATTGAACCCCGTATTGAACCCCGTATTGAACCCCGTATTGAACAAACGCACCTCGAGCGCGCCCTGGCTGAACTTAGCTAGCATATTGTGTCATACGTTATTGATAGTATGCGCACCAAAAGTGCTTTTAGCCATCATGCCCTGAGTCATCATGCCCTGAGTCATCGTGCCCTGAGTCATCATGCCCTGAGTCACCTAACCAATAGCATCACTTACGAAAGTTGAAACGTGTCTGAACTTTATCTGTATTGTTTTACCGAAGCGTCCGTCACCTTGCCCGCACTAGCTGGTATCGGCGATACCACTGCCCCGCGCGTCGTTACTTGGGGGCAGGTCAGTGCCGTGGTGAGTGATAACGCCGCAAGTCGCTACCGCGTGAGCCGCAAAAACATGAGCGCCCACAATCACGTCATTGAAGCCTGTCGCGCCCTTGCGTCTACCGTACCCGTGCGTTTTGGCACCTTAGCACCTTCCGAACAAGCGTTGCTAGGGGTATTACAAAAACAGCAAGACGAACTTGTAGATATTTTGGCACACCTGCGCGGTGTGGCCGAATATGCGTTGCGGGCAGAGTGGTTCGACAAAGACGCGCTGCTAGGGCAACTAGGCGAACGGCATCCGGACATCAAAAGCCTGCGCGAACGCGTGGCTGCTCGAGGGGCGAGTTATCACGACCGCATTGCCCTGGGGCAAAAAGTCGATGAGGTACTCACCAACACTCGAGAACGCCTCGAAGACACCCTTGCTGAGCTCGCTGCGGCACACGCCCACGAGGTGCTCATCCTCGACATACAAGACGAAGCCAACGACGTGGCCAACTTGGCGTTGCTCATGTCAGACGCTGCTTACGACGCGTTCATGGCAGATTTAACGACGTTTGATGAACAGCAACCTGATTTGCTGCGTTTGCGCCTCACTGGGCCTTTGGCGGCGTTTTCTTTTGCTGATTTGACATTGGCATGGTCTTAGGCAGGGTTATGGGGCAGGGTCTTAGGCAGGGTCTTAGGCAGGGTCATAGGTAGGGTCTTAGGTAGGGTTATGGGGCAGGGTTACCACGCGGTAGGTTGGGCAGATTTTTGGGGTATGGATTGACGTCAGGAACGTAAAAACGCCATCAATAAGACTTACCATCAATAAGACTTACCATCAATAAGACTTAGGGGTGACGTGGTGATTTGCTTGATTTGGACATACCTTGCACGGGTCTTGGTAGTGTCCTACCGTCGCCAAACACCCACTTGTTTCTGACACCATAGACATTCTGACGAACACGGCAGCGACACAAAAAGAAAAAGCCAAGTTTGACCTTGGCTTATGTGGCGGAGCCGACGGGATTTGAACCCGCGACCTTCTGCGTGACAGGCAGATATGCAAACCGCTACACTACGGCTCCCCGCGTTTGGTTGTCGGTGTGCGCACCTTTCGTGCGTCAACTCGAGAATATTACCTGATGTGTGATGGCTTGTCAACCGTTTGCGAGCTTGTCAAACGCAGGTATGAAGGGTTCGGATGGAGGTGCTCGAGCCACAACAACATCCCCGTCACTATCGACAGTTTTCTACCTGCGCTGCACAAAAGCAAGACTGAAAAAAGTAGCCAACAAATTACCAAAAACACCCTGTAATACCCATTCCAATTGATTCCGCGAATCAATTCGCGCAGAGCGCGTAGGAAAAGCTA
>CAZKAZ010000012.1:0-13475 GCA_964550765.1 uncultured bacterium
AGTATCGGGACGGGGGCTGGTGCTGCAAGCGGCTAAGAGCAGCAAGACGACAGCATTGAGCAAGTATCTTTTTTGCATGGGTAACTCCTTAAAAGGGATAAAAAAAAAGATTAAGACAATATGCGGGTAAAACATGACAGGAACAGTGGTGCAAGGGAAATGCTTTTTGCCAATCCTCAGAAAGGAGTATACTGATAAAACTCTTACAGAACTCTTACAGCGGGGTTTTGGAACGTAAAAGAGCGAACCCGTAGGCTCGCCCTTGCTGTGATGGTGTGATGTTTTTGGTAAAGCGTTATGCCCGTCCGCGCAACATGCCGTGCCAGTAGAGACGCGGTAGACCAATTTTCTTGAGCACATACATGCTGTAGCGTTCTTGGCTTTGGTCAAACGGGAACGTTTCTTGCGGGTTGCCGTCGTAGTCAAATTCAGCCAAAATCAACTTGCCATAACCCGTTACCAGTGGGCAGGAAGTGTAACCGTCGTAGTGGTGCTCGAGCGGACGCCCTTGGCTGGCTGCTAGCAAGTTATCAACCACAATGGGCGCTTGTTTGCGAATGGCAGCACCCGTTTTGGAGGTGGGCAAACTGCTGTTATCGCCCAAACCAAACACGTTGTTGTAACGGCAGTGTTGCAGGGTGTACTTGTCAACCTCGACCCAACCCGCCTCGTTGGCTAACGGGCTGCGCTTGATAAAGTCCGGCGAACTCATGGGCGGTACCACGTGGATCATCTCGTAGTTGATGACTACATTTTCACCTTGATGTTCAAAGGTAGCTTCGCGTTTGCCGGGGTCTAAGGAACGAAGGACGTGTTGCCACTTGGGTTCAAGTCCTTTGCGAGCTACCACGCGCTCGAGGGCTTCTTTGTATTTTTGTACCCCAAAAATGGCCGTCTTGGGGGTGCAAAAGAGGATGTTGCTGTTGTAGCGCACCCCTTGGCGGCGCAGTGCGTCGTCAGCTAAGTACATGATTTTTTGCGGGGCACCGCCGCACTTGACCGCTGTGTCTGGTTCGGTGAAAATCATCGTGCCACCCCGAAAGTGGGAAATAGCCTGCCACGTTGACTCAGCAGTATGGTAGTCGTAATTGCTAACCACGCCTGTACCAGGTTTGCCCACCGATTCTTTGAGGCCGGGAATCTTATCCCAATCGACCTGAATGCCTGCGGCCATCACCAGATAGTCATAGCTGATGGCTCTACCTGAACGTAACGTAACCGTGTTGTTATCTGGGTCGAACGCGTCAGCAAAGTCTTGCAACCAGTCGGCACCGTGGGGGATAAAATCGGCTTCGTTGCGTTCGGTTTCTTCTTTGGGATAAACACCCGCGCCTACTAATGTCCATAAGGGTTGGTAATAGTGTTTGTCGGAGGGTTCGATGATGCCAATGGTCGGCTGGGCAGTACTGGTGAAGTTGGGGGTTTCAGCGAGGCGCGCTGCTACCGTCAAACCAGCAGTGCCGCCCCCGACAATGAGAACTTTATAGTGGTCTTGCATTATGTTGCCTCCTTAGCGGCTTTGTTTTGCATGTGTTGTTTTATTTGGTCGTCTTTGTCGTTTTGCCGAGGGCTTTGGCGACGGCGAGCGCCATCATTAAGCCGCGTTGGGTGTCGCTGTCGTTGAGGGCTCGAGTGAGGCCAAACACCCCCGGATGGTCTTGCTTGCGGGCGGCTTCGATGCCATCTCGAGCTTCTCTGACAAAGTCCCCCCGTTGCAGGGCCACCGTCAGGGCGTCAATGTCGTAACCAGCGGCTTCGGCGCGGTTGATGGTTTCGTCTACGATGTCGCCAATCATGGCCACAAAATGGGGAATCTCGCCCAAAGCAGCCACAAGTTGGGTCAGTTGGGTGAGGGTTTCTTCGCGGCTGATGCGCTCGAGCAAGAGCGCCCCTTGGGTGAGGCGGGTATCCACGTCAATGCCATGTTTGTGGGCGTCATCTAAAGCACCGTCGATGCTGTCTGCCGCCATGGCGATGGTTGAAGGCACCATCTCACTCAGTTGGCTCACCATGTCTACCAAGTGGTCAAGTTTGTGCTCGAGGGCGTCCAAACGCGTTGCAACATCTTGGTTGGCACCGTTGTTAGCGGAAGCACTGTTGGGGTTTGTTTTTTTCTCTTGTAGTGCTGGACTCATGCGAAACCTCCGAGGGGTCACGAAGCAAAGTGCGTAACAAAAGACTCAAAAACGCACATAATCTCATTACTAAAACGTCTCACGACTGCCTTTACACCTGTAACACCTACACGACCCTGTGATGCTACTAACCTGTGGTGCTACTAACCTGTGGTGCTACTAACCTGTGATGCTACTGATCACTAAATGTAACAGCTAAATGGCTGGTAGCCCAACCTTGGGGGCTTTCTATGCTATAAAAACCCCGCCAACAACGCAGGTAAGAACAAGCAACCGCTAAAGGCATGTAGATGTTGATTGATAGACGTTGGTTGATAGCTTAATTACAAAGTGTAATCTGGAATAAAGTCATATGCAAGTGATATGGTGTTATAGCAGTTATGCCTGAACCTGATAAGGTGCGCCCCGAGTACTTGCATACGTTTTGTTTAGTGGCACGGTTGGGCAACGTCAGCCGCGCCGCCGAACAACTCGGCAGCAGCCAACCCGCCATCAGCCGCCAATTGAGCCAGTTACAACGTGCCCTCGGCGAAACCCTTTACACCAGAAACGCCCACGGTATTTCCCTCACTCGCTACGGTGAGGCTCTGCTGCCGCACGCGTGCGCTCTGAGTCAAGCCTGGCAAGCCGCGCAGACGTTTTTGCAAGACGGCGATGACCCACTGGTGCCGCCTTTGCGTTTTGGCATGAGTTATCACTTGGTACCGCGTTACACCAGTTTGTTATTGCGAGCAAGCAAACATGTCTTACAAGCACGCCACAAAGTGCTCGGGCGGGACTTAGAACTTAATATTCTCGAGGCCACCTCACAAGACCTCAGCGACGCCGTAGAAGCAAGCGAGCTTGACGCGGCGCTCATTATGGCACCCAAAACCGCGTGGCGCAGCGGCAGCACCCAACGGGCGTTTAGTGATGTGGAGGTGTGTTTTATCGTTAAGCCCGATGACATGTTGGCCAAACAGCCCTACGCGCCCTCGCATGTACTCGAGGGTGAAACGCTTATCTTGCCGGGCAGCACCTCGTGGTTGCAAGCCCATGTGCTTAACCACTTGCAAACCGCCCAAGTGCACCCCGGTAGCATCGTGCCGCTTAGTAGTCCCAACGCCGTGCGCAGTGCTGTGTTGCAGGGTTTAGGTATCGGCATCAGCACGAGAGATTTTGTGGCCAGTGATGTTGACGCAGGTTTGTTGTGTTGTGTGGGCATTGAAAACGCTGACTTGGTGATGCGGGTGTTACTAGTGCACCAACGCCTCGAGACGTTACACCCTTTGCACCAACAGGTGCTCGAGCAGCTCCTCAACTAACCCACCCTAACGGGCAAACGGCGCACCACCACTGCACTAATATCATCGTCAATCTCTGCGCCAGCAATGTGGTTATACAACGTGGCAATCAGATTATCCAAGGTGGCCTCGGCGCTTTGGTTTGGTTGATACTCGAGCGCCCGGGTTAAGCGCGTCAAGCCAAACTGCTCGCCCAAGGGGCTTTCGGCTTCGGTGATGCCATCGGTAAACAAGATAGCGGTGTCACCGGGGTGTAGCTCGAGGCGTCGTTGTGCCATAAACGGGCTAACATCGGCCTCGAGAGCCAGCGGCAACCCGAGGTCTAACGTGTCAATCACCTCGACGTCACCATTTGTCCGCAGTAGTAGCAAGTGTTCGTGTTGACCGCACAGTTGCATACAGCCCTCGCGGTAAGTCAGCAACGCCAAGGTCAAACTCTTGTTGACCTGCATACGTTCCACGTTGTCAAAGAGCGTCTGGTTCACCGTGGTAAGAATCTTGCGCAAGTCCCGTTCACCACTCAAAAATAGTGTGCGCACAGCCGTTTGCGTCATCAGCATCAACAAGCCACTTTCAAGGCCGTGTCCCGTTACATCCCCAATGGCGATATTGATGCGCTCTCCAAGGGGAACAATATCGTAGTAGTCACCCCCAACTTGGGCAGCAGGGCGCATGTACGCTGCTACATCAAGGTCACTGTGGGCTTGTAAAGCAATAAGTTCTTCACTGCTTGGCAAGAGCAATTCTTGTACCCGCTGAGCGATGGCCATTTCCGCTCGGTTGTTCATCAGCTCGTCGCGGTAGGCTTGCAAACGGGCTTCGGCGTGCTTTTGCTCGGTGATATCACTGGTGATGCAACCCAAAGCAAAAATCTCTCCTTGGGTGTCAAACAGCGGAAACTTGGTCGCCAAATAGGTGCGTTCACCCTGTTCTGTCGGGACAACTTCTTCTAGGGTCACAGGCGTTGCGTTTGTGATGACCGTCTGGTCGTTAGCACGCAACACCGCCACGACTTCAGGGGCATAAAAATCACTGTCCGTACAACCCACAATGCTGTCCACGTCACGATTCAGCAACGTTGCAAGTGGCTGATTGGCCAGCAGATAACGCCCTGTGGTGTCTTTGACAAAGATGAGGGCTGAAGCGTTGTCGATAGTTGCGCGCAACAGATAACGGTTTTGTTCTAGCTCTTGGCTGCGCTCACTAAAACGCACTTCTAGGTCATCGACCAATCTGCGATTTTGCACAATTGGCGCGAGTGAGCGGGCTAACGTCTGCAAGATAGCCTGTTCATCTTCACTGAGGGTATACAGTTCACGCCACGACATCGACACCAACCCCACCCACTGACCAGCTTGCAAAAGCGGCATAAACACCACCGTAGCAATCCCCAACTGGCCAAACAGGGTTTTTTCACCCTCACTGAGGCGAGTATCACGCGCTACATCGGCAAATACCGTCAAGCGGTTGGGATTGGCCGCCCACACATGCGCGCCGGCATAGTCACTGATGGTGATGCGCATACCTGGTTCAGCAGTCTGCCACAGCATATCGCTGCTGTAATAAGCGATGATTTCAGAATGCCGTGGTTGACCGCTGTCATCAGTGGCAATGTAGTGCAAGGCAAAATCGCGGACGATTCCGGCTGTGGGGTCGTCCAAGGCATAGACTAAGGCTTGCAAGATGTCTTCGGCACTGCTAGCGCGATTAAGCGTGTGACTGAGCCGCTGCATAAAAGCCAAGCGTTCGTTGGACATGTGCAGTTGTTGCTGAGTACGTTTGACATCGCTGATATCTTGCAAGGTGCCAAACAGTTGCACGACGTTGCTCTGACTATCCACAACAGGTTGCCAGATACCCCGCAACACCCGCGAGTGGCCACTCGGTGGGGTGAGGGTTAACTCCACGTGCTGTTCGCGTTGGCTACTCACTGCTTGCTGAATCGTCTCCTGCATGCGGGCATCATCACCAGGGGCGAGGAGCAAACTGACCAGTTCTAAGGTGGGCACAATCTCGAGCGGAAACTCGAGCATCTCATACAAGTGCGCTGACATCTCAAATTCTTGGGTTAACAAATCCAACGTAAAGTTACCAAAGTGCGCAATGCGTTGGGCGCGCTCGAGGTTGTCACGAACATACTTAAAATCGCTAATATCGTGCAAAATAGCTACTGCCCCAATAACGTTTGTACCTAAATCATTGGCTGTTAGCGGGGCAAACAGCACCCTGAGGTAAGTATCGGTAGCGTCTGTACTGCGGGCGTAGATTTCAAAACGCGCCACTTCACCTGCGAGGGCAATGTTGGCTGCTCGAGTCATTTCGGGTTCATCGTGATACACCTCAAACAGCGACTGTCCAAGAAGCCTATCTGCTTGCAATCCCAACGCCGCCCGCCCTTTACCTTCACAAAGGGTGACATAACCTTGTCGGTCAATGGCTAACACAACCCCAGGTGCATTGGCCAAGATAGACGCATAAGGGTGTTTTGTATCTGTCAGAGGCGGGTGTTCTTGGGTGACCAAAGTGACGAGCACATGATCCTCGAGTGCCGTTAAGGTTACAGTGACAGCAACATTTGAAATGGCCAGTTGCGCCTCGAGCTGAAACGTCTGCTGCGTGGCAACGACCTGCTGATACCCCTCCCACAAGGCTTGATGTTTGCCTACGTCGATGACATCAAGCAGCGATTCCGGCACAAAGACACTATCGAGCAGCCGCTGTGCGGCTTCGTTCCTATCGACAATACGCCCTTGAGCGTCACACACAAGGACACTTTGTGGCAGCACCGCGAAAGCACGATAGTATAAATCCTGTGACATAGTCAGGCTCCTTCGCAGGTTTTCCACGTATTAATTACTCACGTATTAATTACTAAGGTATTGCGCAACGCTACGTGTCAGTGTGCATTATTGTACGACTAAACAGCGTTTCATTAAACGTTTAAGGTAACGCAAAGGTAATGTGGCGGTAACGCGAAACTAGCCCACGAAAATCGCCCGTACCACCCCAAAAATGCCTTGCAGCTCCATGTGCGCATCAAAGCCCAAAGCCAACTGCCCTAGGTACTTGCTCGAGGCTGCGTGAGCACATCACCCACAGGTCATCTGTGTGCAAACGCAAGGTGCGCTCGAGCTGTAGCTGATGGGGTTGCACCGTAAACATCAGCGTGCCTTTGGGTGTCATGATGGTTGCTGAAAACGGTGGCAAATCAGCGCATCATTCGATACAATATTGAGCAACGACCTATCCAGACACTGTGGCTGAATGATGTATAGCCATTGGTCGACACCTTGTCGTCGGTATCCTTTGGTTGACACTCATATGGTTAACAACGGTATACACACAATGACATAATACACACAATGACGTACCCTCAACACCTCAGCCATCATCCAAGCGCGGTTGTTCGTCGTCCTCCGCAGACCTGGCTGCGGCGCGGCGTATTAGACTTCTTGCGAAAGTATCAGAAGCATGCAACAGCCCTTTGCCATCAGCAGCAAATTGATTTTTGCAAGAGGTCTATGAGGGCTGAGCATCAAGCGGCGCGGGTATTTAGTCTGGCATTTGATGCTGGCAACTGATGCAAGCAACTGACATGCTAGAATGACGCCATGCCACGTTTAGGCAAACGCACGTACACCGTTGCCGATGTGCTCGAGATGGAAAAAACGGGCGTCTTATCGGGCAATGAACGCGTTGAGTTGCTCGAGGGCAAACTGTATACCATCACCCCACCCGGTAAACGTCACGGCGCATGTGTTAATCACTTGACGGCGCAATTTTTGCAAACCTTCAGCGAACGCGCCATCGTGCGGGTGCAGCGTCCGGTGTACTTGAGCCGTCACACCGCCCCCGACCCTGATGTGGCACTCATTAGTTTAGACGGTGACTTTTTTGAACACGCCGGTGACGTCCCTGAAGAGGTGCTGTTGATGGTCGAAGTCAGTTACACCAGCCTCGGGCACGACTTGGGGCGCAAGTTACCTGTCTATGCCAAAGCAGGCATCCCTGAAACATGGATTGTCAACTTGCAAGACAAAGTAGTAGAAGTCTATACCGACCCCAGAGAAGGCGGCTACCAACAGCGGGAAATTTATCATCCCGGCGAAGCCGTAACGTTATATGCCTTTCCTGATATCGACATTGTTCCCTTGGCTGTGCCGCGTGGGTAATTTTTCACCTAAAAGCAAAATGAACGATAATATGTCGTCTTGAGCCGTGTAACTGCGCTCGAGCCCCAACCACACCCGCACACATCAACCAACACACATCACAACCCAACGCACGCCCTAGTGGTTTGATGTTGTATGGAATATGTTCATTTACACGGTAACAAAGTGCCCGCATTGGGTTTTGGCACGTGGCGTTTGCGCGATGATGACTGTTATCAAGGCGTTAAACATGCCTTAGCGCTAGGCTACCGCCACATCGACACCGCCCAAGGCTACGACAACGAACAATTCGTCGGTCAAGCGATGGTTGATTCGGGGGTGGCTCGAGGCGATATTTTCTTAACCACCAAAGTCACACCCGACAACTTTGCCCCCAAAGACCTGCTTGACAGCAGCCGCGAAAGTGTGCGCAAGTTGCAAACGGACTATGTGGATTTGTTGCTACTACACTGGCCAAACCCCAATGTGCCACTTGAAGACACCCTAGGCGCTATGCAACAACTACAAGACGAAGGCGCAACCCGTCACATAGGTATCAGCAACTTTCCGCCGTCATTGGCTGTCCAAGCCGCACAGCAGGTCAAGGTATTTGCCAATCAAGTCGAATATCACCCGTTTTTGGCACAAAACAAACTGCTTAGCCAAGCCGCTGAACTCGACTATATGTTGACGGCCTACAGTCCTATTGCAAGGGGCAAAGTCATAGGGGATGAGGTGCTCGAGCAAATCGCCAAAGCTCACAAGAAAACCAGCGTGCAAGTGACCTTGCGTTGGCACGTGCAACAACAGCGCGTCAGCACCATTCCCAAAGCGGCCAGTGCAGAACACCGTGAGAGCAATTTCGACATTTTTGACTTTGAACTTTCCCAAGACGAGATGGACGCCATTTTTGCCCTGAACCGCGAAGAACGCCTCGTTGACCCCGAAGGTTTAGCACCTGCTTGGGAACGCTAACCTAGCAGCAACTCGCACGCTTGCAACAGCTATCATCTACTTGTGCTTTATGCCTAAAAAGTAACTGAAAATGTGTGTCATGCTAACGAGCAGTGACGAAGTGTTTTGATGTTTTGGTGATTGGCGCAGGTCCGGCAGGTTTGGCGATAGCGGCGGCGTGTGCCGATCAAGGGTTAGATGTAGCCTGCTTGAGTCCGGCGGGGGTGCAACCTTGGCACAACACCTACGGCATCTGGTACGACGAACTGCCCGCTGATTTACTGCCGACCATTGGGCACAGTTGGCAAAAAGTCTACGTGCGCAACCAACGCATTGACCCTGTTGTCACTGATGTTGTCGCTGCTGCCAACACGCGTGATAGCCAAGATAATCTCCAAGGTGATATCCACGATGATATTCAAGGCATGGTCGGAGCGCAGTTGCTGGGGCGTCACTATGCGTTTTTTGATAACGAAGCACTGCAAAAGCATCTGCTCGAGCACTGCTGCCACATCACGTGGCTCACGGGACTGGCCACCGACGTCGAACACGGCGACACTTTTTCCACCGTCTTTTGTCAGCTATCTGATGACCTCAATACCCAACCTACTAATTACCGCGCCCGTTTGGTCATCGCCGCTAATGGTCACCGCAGCCCCCTTGTGCACCGCCCCAATGCTGACGACAGGCTTGCCTTTCAAATAGCGTACGGCGTCGTAGGTAGGTTTTCCCGTCCGCCCATTGCCCCTGACAGCATGATGTTAATGGACTTTGATGATGGCTACTTGCAATCCGAAGAACGCCAACAACCGACGTTTCTTTATGCGGTAGACATGGGTGATGGGCGCTACTTTGTCGAAGAAACAGCTTTGGCAGTGCGTCCAAAATTGCCGTTTGACTTTTTTAAGGATAGGCTCGAGCGCCGCCTAGCTGCTAGAGGGTGCACCTTGCTCGAGCAAACTGACGAAGAACATTGCCTTTTTCCTATGAATCCCTTGGTGCCGCCAGCGCAAAATACCTTGGCATATGGGGCAGCAGCCAGCATGGTGCATCCGGCGTCGGGGTACATGGTGGGGTTGGCGTTGCGTCATGCGCCGGAGTTGGCGGCTACCATTGCTACCAGTTTACAAACAGCGAACGCAGCAGGCAGTGGCTCGAGTGCCGCAGCATGGCAACACTTATGGCCACCAGACGCCCGTTACCGCCAGCAACTGTATCGTTTTGGTCTCGAAGCCTTGCTCTCGATGGGCAGCACCCAAACACAAGCCTTTTTTAACGCCTTTTTTGCTACTGCCGACCACGACTGGCAAGGTTATCTTTCTAACCGTTTAACTACTGCTGGCATCTTGCGTGCCATGACGCAGGTCTTTGTACGTGCGCCGTGGCGGGTGCGGGGCAAACTCATGGGGGCAGCCTTGCGGCATCCGGGGATGTTGCTGCCTACTTCATCACAGCAGACCTAAATACACCCACAAAAATACGCCCACGCATTCATCTGGACATTTATCGAGGTGACATCAGTCGATGCCAATTGTACCGATAGCTGAGGGCGCGGACGTAGGCAATTTTGCGAGTGGGACGACTAGGAATTCATGCGTTAGGAATTCATGCGTTACGAATTCATGCGTTAGGAATTCATGCGGGGGTCTAACGCATCGCGTAGGGCGTCACCGAGTAGGTTAAAACCCAATACCACCAACACAATCGCCAAGCCCGGAAAAGTAGCCACATGCGGGGCAGTCGCTAAGTATTCGCGTCCCCTCGCGAGCATTAAGCCCCACTCCGGGTTCGGTGGACGTGCGCCTAGTCCCAAAAAGCCCAAGCCAGCAGCAAACAAAATAGCCACCGCCATCTGCAAACTCGACTGCACAATGATGGGGGCGATAGCGTTAGGCAAGACATGCTGAAACAATACCGCCATGTCTGGCTTGCCGAGGGCTTTGGCGGCTTCAACAAATTCGCGTCCCCGCGTGCTCAGGACTGAACCGCGAATGAGGCGGGCGTAAATGGGTACCGAAGCAATACCTACGGCAATCATCACGTTGGTTAAGCCCGTGCCTAGCGTTGCCACCAACACAATAGCCAGCAAAATACCAGGAAACGCCAACAAAATATCAATGAGACGTTGCACGACTAGGTCGAAAGTACCGCCGTAATAACCAGATAATGCCCCTAACGGCACCCCAATGGTCAGACCAATGACCACGGCAATAAAGCCAATAAACAGCGAAATCCACGCCCCATAAACCAAGCGGCTGAAGAGGTCACGGCCTTGTTCGTCGGTACCGAGCAGGTGAAAACGCACCGGACCATCAACACCATACAGATGCCAGTTGCTCGAGATAAGCCCAAACGCCCACGTCCAACTGTCTTCACCACGCACGAACCATTGCACCGGATAACGTTCGCTATCATCCACACTGATGCCGCCGATAGGGCTGCGGGTCACCGGACTGACAAAAAGACCAAATTCACCATTAGGGCCACCCCAGTGCACCCCTGTACCAGGCGGAATGTAGGTCGTGCGCAGGTTTTGGGTCGTTGGGCCATAAGGGGCTAAAAAAGGCGCGAAGATGACTACCAACAAAAACACCGCAATGATGACCACCCCGGTAATGGCGAGGGGGCTTTTGCGCAGACGGCGCAACCAACGGCGCTGTTTGGTGGTAGTCGGTTCCGTGGTTTGGGGGTTAGTTTGACGTTGTACTTGTGTGGTCATGCGTGACGTAACCTCGGGTCAATAACACCGTAAAGTAGGTCAACAACAAGGTTGACGACAATAAACGTCGTGGCAATAAGCAACACCGACGCTTGCACCACCGGATAGTCTCGAGCCAAAATCGAATCAACCAACAAACGACCAATCCCCGGCCACGAAAAGACTGTTTCTGTTAACACTGTGCCGGCCATCAGGCTACCAAATTGCAAACCTGCTACCGTCACTACCGGAATTAACGCGTTGCGCAAGGCGTGCTTGAGGGTGACGCTGCTGCGCTTAATCCCTTTGGCGCTCGCCGTGCGCACGTAGTCTTGATTGAGCACTTCCAACATCGAACTTCGTGTCATGCGGGTGAGAATCGCCGCCGCACTGGTGCCTAACGTCACAGCTGGCAGCACCACATGGGCAAACGTGCCTTTGCCTGCTACCGGAAACCAACCAAGGTCCACTGAAAAATAAAGAATCGCCAGCAACCCAAACCAAAATACTGGCATGGACACGCCCAAAAGGGCAATAAGTGTGGCAAGATAATCAAAAATACTGTTGGGTTTGACCGCCGCAATCACGCCCGCCGGAATACCAATCAGCGAGGCTACCACCATAGCAGCAGCCGCAAGTTGCACGGTACTAGGAAAATAACTTTGCAATTCAGCAACCACCGGGCGGTTGGTGCGGGTCGAAATCCCTAGGTCACCTTGCACCAAGTTGCGCAAAAACACCCAAAATTGCACGTGCCACGGTTCGTTCAAACCGAAGCGTTCACGGATGCGCTCGAGCAAAGCTTCGTCAGCCAGTTCACCCGCGAGCAGCAGTGCCGGGTCGCCGGGTGCCAAGCGCACCATCAAAAAGACGATAATGAGCACGCCCAAAAGCGAAGGAATGGCTGCGGCAATGCGCCGCAAGATATACGTCGTCAAAACACGCTCCTATCGTGAATCAATTAAACGCTAAGCGAATAATCACAATACTAGACAAACCTAACTAGACAAACCTAACTAGACAAACAGAACTAGACAAACAGAACTAGACAAACCATAATGCTAGACAAACAGAGTGAGTTTTCACCCACCCTGTTGGTTGTCTGTCAGTGTCTCGTTAGTGTCGGTTGCAAGCCTTACTCGAGGCTGGCTTCATACGCCAACACGCGTTCGGTTGGGTGAATAATCAAACCACTCACCTCGTCGCGCACAGCGGTGATTTGTGTTTCTGAGTGCAAAAAGAGCCACGCGGCGTCTTCCCAGACAATCGACATAGCTTCTTCGTACAGTTCAGCACGTACATCTTGGTCAGCAGTACTGCGGGCTTCGTTCAAGATGCTATCAACTTCGGGGTTGCTGTAGAAAGCGCGGTTTGAACCGTCTGGCACCCACTGATCGGTGTGGAAAAGGGCGTAAAGACCGTAGTCAGCATCGCCTGTGACTGTACCCCAACCAAGGAGCGCCGCTTGCACGGTGTTGCTCTCGAGGGGTTCGCGGGTCGTCGCCAAATAAGCTGCCCACTCGAGCGTCTCAATGGTGGCGTCAATACCCACTTCGGCGAGTTGGCTCTGAATGGTTTCGGTTACTTGAATGTCTTGCAAGTAGCGACCATCGGGGCTGTACAAGGTGATTTCAAGGCCGTCTTCATAACCGGCTTCGGCCAGCAGTTCGCGGGCGCGTTCGGGGTTGTATTCGTAGTTGCCAACGGGCGTATAACCAAACACCCCGGGGCTAATGGGCGCATCGGACACGCGACCAGCACCGCCCAAGACGAACTCGACGATTTCTTCTTTGTTAACCGCATAGTTGATGGCTTGGCGCACCCGCACATCGGTCATAGGCTCAAGATTGTGGTTGAAGTAGATGTAGATGGTACGCACACTCGAGGTCAGTTCCACGTTGACGTCTTGGGCAGCTTGCAAGCGCATGACGTCTTGCGGGGGCACGCGCACGGCTACGTGGGCTTCACCAGCTTCTACCAGCGCCATGCGGGTCGTGCCTTCAGGAACAGCCAAAAAGCGCACGCCTTCAAGCGCGGGCATGTCGCCCCAGTAATCCTCAAAACGCACCAAATCAACTTGTTGGCCTTTGTCCCAACTGTCAAACGCAAAAGGCCCCGTACCTACGGGATTGTCGCTGTAGGTATCACCAAGTTCTTCAATGGCAGTCGGGCTTTGTATGGCGGTGCTGCTGTGGGTAAGGTGGGCGAGCATGGGCGCAAAAGGCGACTCGAGCGTCATCTGCACAGTGCTTTC
>CAZKAZ010000012.1:13485-83742 GCA_964550765.1 uncultured bacterium
AGACCGCCTTGAGGTCGTCGAGCTCGACATGAATCACTGACCCGTCCTCGTCCAGGGCTTCGATGCTGTCGATGCGGTCAAGCAAAAACGCAAACGTAAAAGCGTTGTCTGGGTCTAAAAAGCGCTCGATGTTGTAAACAACTGCCTCAGCATCAAACGGCGTGCCGTCGTGGAAGGTGACCCCTTCGCGCAAGTTTAACGTCCAGGTAAGGCCATCTTCAGAAACGGTGTAGTCTTCGGCCAACCACGGGACAATGTCACCACTCGGCAAGAGCCTAAACAGGGTCTCGGTAATGTGGCTCATGACGGTAGCTGTCGGTGAGTCGGTGACGTCGTGGGCATCCAAGGTGACGGCGTCCGTCCCCTGGGCAACGATGAGCGTTTGTGCAAAAGCAGCGGTGCCAAGTAGCACACTCACCAGCAAGACGAACAATCGGCGGGATAACTTCATAAATACACTCCTTTGTTTAAATTTGCTACAACATATACACTTTTTGCGCCCATGTCGCGTTTTCTGGGCAACATCGGCGCTATTAGCGAACGACGAATAACGTATGACCCTGGCTAGAACCCTGTGGCAACACTGTCGTGACACTGCACTGTGTGACACTGTACTGTAGTGGCAGTACTGTAGTGACACTGCGGCGCTACTGCGGCAGTAATGACACTGTGACGGTACGACCGATAATTTCACTGTTTGCCAGCGTGCCCACAGCCAATCAACAATCAGCCAATCAACAATCAGCCAATCAACAATCAGCCAATCAACGATGTTTGCTCAACGCAGGAACACAAGACGCATGGTGTTTTGTTCCACAGTGACTCGGTAGCATTAGCAAACCTTTCGACATAGCATGCTAACATGCCGCCGCGTACCTCTGCTGTGCTCGAGCATCATAATCTTGCAGGTCATGGGCGTTTTTATGTAACTGTGTGCACAAGCGCCATCTGAAGCCATCTCAAAAATGCCCTTCTAAAGGCATTCACATCCGCTTTGCCATCTTCGGCGCTTTGCATGATTGTGCGTATTCAAGGGGATATTCTGGTCGTGGTTGAGCAGCCCTAGGGCCGTGTTCTTCTGACATCCATAGGGCGCAAAGTAGTGTAGACTATCCTCTGTTTTTTGGCGTGAATGTGCCTGCTTTGTTACCTGAAATAATCTCTAGGTTTTATCAGGTGCAGCATGTCAACACCGCAACACGTCGCTTTGCCTAGGGTCTTTAAGGTGATGCTCGAGCTGGCGTCAGGACAAGATGTTACGACAATAACGTCATAACAAAACGTCACGGCAATATGTCGGTATGTCGGTACGAAGGGCTACCACACAACCCGCTAACCCATGTGGGCTACCACAGCGGCACAGCAAGCTAAAATAACTGATTTGTGTTGTGTGGAGAGTAAACAACGCGCCCAGCGCCATAGAACAAGCGCCATAGAAATGGTGCGCCCGACAGGATTCGAACCTGTGACCTTTCGCTCCGGAGGCGAACACTCTATCCGGCTGAGCTACGGGCGCATGAACCACGCTGTGCGTAAAACACTATGAAAGTAGCACCGTCATTGGAGGTAAGTCAAGTTGGAAGCTAACAACAACCCCGACCAAGAGCGCCAAGACGCGCCAGAAAATAACGCCAATAACACGGCGAATAATAAAACCAGCACGCCTACTAGTGCCGGAAACCGTCAGATTAAGCGCAGCATGCAAAAGCGCAAAAATCGCAGTAAAAAGCGCAAAACGCCCAAGCGGCGCATGCGTAAACGCAACGTGGTGGTGCTTTGGCTTGTAGCCATTGGTTTGCTCGTCAGTATGGTGATCTCATTTACGCCCACGTTGGGCAACCTCACGGGCAGCCAAATTGCTGAAAATCCAGCCTTTTTTGTAAACGGCCAAGCCATCACCGAATTACAAGTGGCGCAAGCGCGCAGCAATCCGCTGTTTGGAGCGGTGACCGAAGGCGAAGTAGCCGAAGACCTAGAACTGCTTCTAGTTGCCCAGCTCATCGACAACACCGTCTTGCAACAAGCGGCAGCAGACACATCAGTGAGCCGCGCTGAAGTGCGCGAAGCTGTTGAAGAATATCGGGTGGCTCGAGGGGTATCAGGCCGAGGCAACGATTCTGCCTACTTGCAACTCATCAACAACCAAGGCTTTACCGATGAAACCTTCCGCGACTTTCAGCGCGAACAAATTCGTCAGCGCAAGTTCATCGAAAGCCTCACCGATGGTGTGACTGTCACTGACACTGAAGTCGAAGACTTTTACAGCGCCAACCAAATCGACTACGTGAGCGAACCGCAGATTGTCGCCCGACAAATTGTCGTAGAAGACGAAGACCTCGCTAGTAGCCTGCACGCCAGAGCCTTACGCGGTGAAGACTTTGCAGTGCTTGCCAGCGAAAACAGCATCGAACTCGCTGATGTTTCAGGGGCAGTGCAAGCAGACGAAGAAGGCAACCCGCAACCCATCAGCCGAGCGGCGCTGCCAACGTCAGTAGCTAGTGCAGCGTTTGGTTTGCAAGGCCAAGGCATCACCGATGTGGTATCTACGGGAGGGCTTTTTTACATCGTGCAGGTCGTCGATTACTTACCTGCTGATGTGCGTCCTTTTGATGAAGTTGCTGAGCAAGTACGCGAAGACGCCCTAGCTGCCAAAGAAAGTGCCCTGTTGCAACAGACACTGCGCAACTTGCGGCAAGAAGCCTCACTGGAATTCCCTGAAAACAGCGAATACGACTTTGATAACGAGGTCGTTGCTACGGTGGGCCAAGACGAAGTACGGGCGCTCGAGCTAGCCGAAGCTACCTACCTCAACCAACAAGTGCAGCAGTTCTTAAGCCCGCAAAACGCCGAAATTGTGGCGTCGTTTTTTAAGCCTAGTTCGTTAGAGCAACTCATCGAACAAAAACTGGCCTTGCAAGGTGCAGACACCCTTGATGCCACCTTTGTGGGTAGTGAAGGGGTCATCGCTAGAAGTGCGCTGAATTTTATTGCCAACGACGCCGAGGTCACCGAAGAAGACTTGCAAGCTTATTACCAAACCAACCAAGCGAATTTCACCATTCCAGCTAGTGCTACAGCAGTACAACTCGACTTCGACAGTGCAGATGCCGCTATGGATTTTCGCAACGTTATCCTCGAGGAAAGCTTCGATTTTGACGCCTTAGCCGAACGCGCTGGCAACGAAGCCTTGGTCTACACCGACTTAGGCACAGTGGAACCCGGACAACTTGACAGCGAGATTGACCGCTACTTGTTCGGCACCGAAGCCTTCACATCCATCGCTGATGATTCGCTGCTTGAAGTGTCTGATGTCATCATCATTGAAAACACCATTGAGAGTGCTGATGCTGGTGATGCAGAAGAGACGGTAGCGCTCGAGGCAGATACTGCTGAAACTACTAGTGACGAAGTAGTTGGCGAAACTGCCGACGATACGGCTGCTGCAGAAGCTGTTACTGAAGATACGGCTGCTGAAGAAGCTACTACTGAAGATACCCCTAGCGACGAAGCAGCAACTGCTGAAAGCACAGAAGAAGCTGCTACAAGTGATACTGCAACCGCAGACGCGACAGACGAAGACCTTGCTGACGCGGATGCTACAGAAACTGCTGACGCTGAAACCGACACCAATACCGAAGCCGACACCGAAGCCAACACCGAAGCAGAGACTGCTCTAGAGACCGCAGAAGATATCAGCGAAGCCGCTACTGAAACAACCTATACCTTGCTGGTGGCCATTCGTACTCCCGAACGCGTGCGCAGCCTCGACGAAGTGCGGGCACAAGTGCGCCAAACCGTGCTCAATACCGAACGCAGCGAATTACAACAAGCGTGGCTCACGGCACTGCGTGAAAGCATCCCTGTTGAGAACTTAATCGCAGCAGAACCCGCGACTATCCCTGCGACTGAACCCAACGTCGAGTTCACAACCGAACCCGCGCCAGATGCCACCCCAGAAGCCAACGAAGACACGAGTGCTGAAGACGCTGTTTCTGAAGATACAGAAGACACAGACGCCATTTCTGAAGATGCAGCAGATACAGAAACCACCGATACAGAAACCACCGCTGCAGAAGATGGGGCAACAGACAGTGCAGATGATACTGAAGACACGGGTGCTGAAGATAGTGACATGGAAAGCACAGATGATGTAGAAGCCGCCCCCGACACAAGCGAAGATGGTAGCGAAGACAGTGATAGTGATACCTCAAGTGAGGATGCCGAACCTGCCGATGCGACTGATGCTGAACCTGCTGACACCAATGATACGGGTGAAAACGTAGACGATACGAGCGACACAGACGCAGAAAGCACTGTGACTGATACCGAAGCAGAAGCATCTGACACTGAAGATACGGGCTCTGAAGATACGGGCTCTGAAAACTCTGCTGAACCTACAGCGGACACGCCTGCTGCTGATGCCAGTGATACAGGCGATACCAACGCGGATGATACAGGTGACACACCTGTTGATGCTGACGCCGCTACTGACGAGACCGATGCGGGTGAGTCCTCCACTGAGGAAACTGATACGCCTTAACGCGTCAAGCAACAATTTGATATTCATGCGCCTCGAGCCATCCTCGAGGCGTTTTTTATGTCAGGTGGCTAGGTTTATCCACATCCGCTGCCAAACACGCGTGTTCACTGACATAAGCCCGCACGGGTAGGTTAAGAATATCAGCCACTCGAGCTTCTAATGCGGTGAGCGTCAAGCACCCCAAGGCATAGCGCAACAGCCAAGGTAAACCCACGAGCTGCGCCAAAAAAAGCGGGTTTTTGCGGTGGCGGTGCGCACGATTCGCAAAGGGCAACAGGGTAGCAAGGGCGTCTTGTTTCACCACAAAGGCGTTACCACCCGTGACGGCACCGTCTTGCAAGTGGGCATAGGTGCGTTTTTGTTGGGGAAAAGTGGCTTCCATGACCTCTTTGCGCACGACTGGATAGGTAATAGCAACAGGTTCAGCAGCCCTAAGTAGGGCGGTGATGGCAAGTGGCTCGAGCCACGGCAAATCAGCGGCTATCGCCAGTAAGGTATCACCCTCAGCGGCTTCCGCCCCTGCTTGCAAGCTATCTAGCAACGTCTCCCCTGCAGGCACGTGTCGCTGCAAGTAGGGTGTGAGGGCTGTGTCAGTGTCGCCCACATACACCACTTGCGTAACATCAGGGCATTGCGCCAGCACCTGCAACACTGTCATCGCTAGCGGTATGCCCCGAAAAGACACCAAGGCTTTGCTCGCAACGCCTGCCTGTTGGGCTAAGGGGTCACTGCCACCAGCCAACACAATCGCTGTCACCATGCGCTGTTATATCACGTGTAGGAGGGGTGTTATGATGTTCGTACAAACCATGCATTTTGTTATCGCCATAACGAGATACTTTTGCCATCGTCAGGTGAACACGCTCGACAAACAAAACACGCTTGCACACGCCACAAAAAAAGGACGCCCGCAAGCGTCCTCAATATGTCACAAAGAGTGATGAAATTTAGCGGGAAACGAGGTCAACACTCAATTCTGTAGTGCGGCCACCTCGAATGATGAAGTCGGTCACGACGGTGTTAAAACCATCGGCAACAACCGTAAGTTGGTGCGTACCAGCAGGGAGGTCATCGACACTACCACGGCCAGTTTGCAACGTGCCATAAGACGTACCGTTAATGAACACCCGCGCCCCACGCACGTTGGTATCCACAATCAGGTCACCGCGAAGCGACGCAAGTTCTGTGCTGACAGTTTGGGTTTGACCGCCACTCACCGAAAAACTAACGCTCGTTTCTTGGAAACCTGGCAAGACATAACGGGCTTCGTAACTACCCTCGTCTAAGGTGATACTACCCGTCGGTGTTGTGCCAAGCGAACGGCCATTCAAAAACACTTCTGCGCCACTCGGGCTGCTAGCAAACGACACCGTACCCGTGCGGCGAATAGCACGCAAGTCTGTTGAGATGGTCGCTGTGCCGCCACCGTTTAAGTCCACCACGCGGCGGAAGGTTTCATAACCACTCAGTTCAATGGATACTTCACGGCTACCAGCACGTGCCCCATAACTCACCGGCGTCGTTCCTACAAAGCGTCCATCAACGAACACATCTGCCCCAGAAGGATTGGAGTTGACTTGGATGGTGCCAAAGGTAGGCGTAGGCGGTTGGCTACCCACATAAAACAGGGCTGTGTCCGTCACCCAGTTGTTTTGGGAGATGGGTTCTACCACGATAGACAGCGCCCTTGCGAAGTCTTCGTCGCCGCTGTAGTTTCTCGAGGCAAAATTCGGGTCGGCTTCAAAATTTACCAGTTCCCGCGTGCTGAGTTGATCGCGACTAGCTACCGCAATCACTTTGTCTAAACCCAACGGGCGATCGACGGTAAAACGATAATTAGCACCACTCGGTGGGAAGGTTTTGGCTTGACCACCCCGCACAAAGTTGCTGCGCCCAGCATCGTCAAGTTCATTGGGCAAAATTTGGGTCACTTCGCCATTTGAGCGCACATTGAACAAGTAGATATAGCTGTCTTGGGTCGGTTGTACGGTGATGCTGATTGACTCACCAGGGTTGTAGCTGGGTGTGCCTTCACCAGAAGGGTCTTTGTTGACATACACGTCAACATCAAAACTAGGGTTTGGGTTCACGATAATCGAACGTGGACTGACAACAATGCTGCGGCTCTGCCCAACAGCTAAAGACGCCAGGGCAAGCAAACTAAGCATCCAAACATGCTTAAAGGTAAATTTCAAAGTCGTGCCTCCTCTATTTAGGTGCATGTATCGTAGCACAACCAACAAAGTCCTCGGGTGAAGTCCTACTAAAGGGATTTTCACAGGGCTAGGACAGACTTTAATCATGCCATAACGAAAGGCGTCACGATGCAAACGTATCATCCACAAACGCTAAATATCTACACTTATACTAGGAAATTAATTTGTATTTTAATTATAAATTCAAATATCAACAGTGTCTCTCGAGCCATCCCCAAAAACGGGTTAAAAAATGAACGCACACATCTCAGCAAGCGAGGGTCATCTGCTAGTATGCACAAGATGAACCATTACCGCAAACTACCCACAAAGCTACGTTTGGTTATTGGCGTGTGCGCCGTGCTCTTCACGGGTGCTTTGGCGCAAGATATGAGCGCTGAGGCAATTTTAGCTGCCCTCGAGGAAACCGCAGACACAACCTTTGACAGTCAGTTTTTACTCACCGGTGACATTACCGATGCCGACGGCACGGTCTACACCTTAGAAATCGACGTGCAAATCATCCCCGCTGAAGAACTTGCTTTTGCTTACATCATCCAACCAGACGCCATCGCTGACAATTTCATCATCTTAGATGGCGATGTGGTCTATAATTACCAGTACCTCACCAATCAGGTGATTCTATTGCCCGCAGATGACCCCGACGCCCTCGGTGGTTTGCTGCCTGCTGATGCCAATGTCGGCGATGACATGAGTAGCGATGTTGGCAACGATGACAGCACAGAAGGTTTTGAGGTACAACTCAATCTCAACATGCTGTTTGAAGGTTGGCAACCCAGCGTCGAAGGCTACACCAGCACCCCCGAAGGTGATGCTTACATCATGCGTTTTGATAATATCTCTGAACAAGAAGAGATTATTATTGCATATGTACAAGCACAGGTGATTGATGGCTCACTCGAGGGACAAACGTGGGCGCCTTATCAGCTCGAGTTTTATAGCGAAGATAACAGTGAAGACGCGTCAGACGCAGCACCCATAGCAACACTCATTTTTCGTGACTTTATGCGCAACGTCGGCTTGAATCCTGAGGACTTGCGTTATTTGCCACCGGACGCAGAAATTATCGACGAGCGTTAGTGCCTGCGCCGGGGCAGAAGGGGGCATGATGAACAGCAACCAAACAACCGAAACCCGGCGCGCACAACGTAATGAGGTACACCGCAACATTGTTGAATTGGCGCAGTCGCTCGAGCTACACGTCACCTTCACAGACGGCAAACGGCAAGGTGATGTGGTGGTGATGCACGTGCAAGGGGAACAACAGCGCATCAAAGCGTTTTATGCGCACGTTGATAAGATATTTCCCAACCTTGCCGTTGAACTGTTTAACTTAGACCCACACTGGTTTGGCTTGGTAGCTGCTGTGGTCGATCCTGAACAAACAGGCCACGGCAAACCCCGCGAGCGGCGCAATCCCACGCGTCACCACTACCTCACCAAAGGCGACTGATGCTCCCCTGTTCTGATTGCTTCCTAGGTTCAATCAGAACAGCGCGTACATCACAACACACATCACAACACATAGGACGAAACTACGGATGCAGGCAGCAACGTAAGAGGGGTGTTATGAAGTGTATGGTCACAATCTGCATGCGCAATGACTTGTTTCAGCGTTAGCGTTGGGCGGCTGTACTGCACTGTACTAAGCGGCACTAAGCGGCACTAAGCGGCACTGTCTTCCTGTTGGTCGTGCTCGAGCACCACATCAAAACTCATCTCTGCTTTGAGGCTCGAGGCCACGGAGCAGTATTTGTTCATGCCCAAATCCACAAAGCGTTCCGCCATCTCCTTGGTGAGGCCAGGGGCGTCAAAAATATGTTTGGCGTGAATGTGGGTGTAATAGCGCGGACTTTCTTCGGCACGTGTGCCTTCAAGTTCAACCCGATAACTGCGCAAGTCTAAACGGCGTTTGCGCACCATTTCCGATATGTCGAACGCGGCGCACGCACCTACAGCGTTGAGCAGCAACTCCATGGGGTTCATGCCCGTTTTGGCTTCTTGTGAACCGTCGATCATGACCCGCTGCTGATCGGGAGTGATGCCGACAAAACGCATACCCGTGATGTGATGGACAGTGGTTTGTTTGAGGTTACTTTTGGCTGCCATGCCTTACGCTATGTCGTATGTCCACGCGTTCATGTCAACAAGGAGACACAGCCCAACGCTTGCACATGCAGCATGTCCAGCGCAGCAAACGGGCGTGGCGACGTTGGGCTAAAGCAACCCGCGCCCGTTTGCCCCTTGCAGCCTACAGTCAAAAGCTAGGTGAGGTGTTGGCAACAGCAGCACCTATGTGCGACGCTGAACATATTTTGGCGTATCTACCAACGGCACACGAATTGGACATAACACCTTTGCTACTCAGCTGGCAACAGCAGGGCAAACAAGTATATGTCACGCGCACGTGGCCAGATAGTGACCGCCTGAGTGTGCACCTGCTCGAGCCAGACGCGCTCGAGTTACACCGCTATGGTTACTGGCAACCCCAAGAACAGGCTCACCCCATCGACCCTCGTTGCCTTGAACTTGCGCTCGTACCCGGTTTGTGTTTTGACTATCATGGTCAGCGTTTAGGGTACGGCGCAGGCTATTTTGACCGCTTGCTGGCGCTGTGCAGTGCCACTACCATTGGCATCACCTGCCAAGCGTTAGTCATCAAACACGTCCCTCACGAAAAAACCGATGTCACTATGGATTATCTGGCCACCGAACAAGGCATCATACGCTGTTTTTAGCACATGCTTACTTAGATGATGTTTAACGTAATACCGTTAATGCAGGGTCTTAAATACAGAGTCTTAAATACAGGGTCTTAAATGCAGGGTCTTATAGCCACCGTCAAGTGAACCCATACACCTTGATAACCATCACGATTGGCCATCACATATATCTCAATGCCTACTCAAGGTGAAAAAAAACCATCTCCTAGATGTCCTGATTGAGTTGGCGACTGCTATAAATACAGGGTGCTTAGCGTTCAGGCTTAATGGCCAAACGACGGTCAGCACCTTCACCGGTTGATTCGCTGTAGACACCCGCTTCGTCGGCGATGACCATGTGCACCACACGCCTTTCTGCGGCTGACATGGGGTCAAGTTCTACGGCCAACCCCGTACGGCGCACTTTGCTAGCCAGTTTTTTGGCGGTGTTGCGCAGTTTTTCGTCACGACGGCGTTTGTAGCCCCCGACGTCGATATTGATGCGTACCCGTTCGCGGGTGTTGCGGTTAATGACGGTGTTGGTGACGTACTCGAGCGCCGCTAAAGTGCGCCCACCGCGGCCAATGATTTTGCCAGCGTTGCCGCCTTCAATGTCCACATAGACTTCGTTATCACGCTCTTCACCGACGTCTACTGCAAACGCAGGGTCAATGTTGAGCAGCAAGTGCACCAAAAACGACTCACAGCGTTCACGCACGCTGCCATCACTGGGCACGATTGGTTGGGCTAACCCTTGATTCATGTCTTGAACATCGTCGTCAGGTAGCGCTGGCTCGAACGCTTCCTCTTCGTCGTCAACGTTGATGCCAATGCCTTCAAGATATTGGTCTAGGTCACTTGCCATATTCTATTATAGCCCCTTAACAGACACGCTTTTGGCTACGAGCGTGTTTTCAAGTCGTTTTCGTCAAGGATGACCGCACTGCGTCAGTGACTGATGCGTCACTCGAGCACGCTACCACGAGCACGCTAACGTTCATACCTCAACGTTCATAATCTGGTTGCTTACTGGTATATCACACAACGGACGGATACCAACATAACACGCAACCACGCTTGTTGGCATCCGTCTGATTGATATCGTTGCTATCCGTCTAGTTTGGTTCATCGTTGGCTCATAACCACTTCAGCCACTCATACCGGTTGGCACTGCGTTAACTCACCACTCTGGCAACCCAACTAGCCACCAAGATCTAGCCACCAAGAGCTAGCCATCAGGAGCTAGCCATCAGACACGGCGCGTTCAACGTTATATTTGCGCTATATCATGTTTATGTTGTGGCAGGTTGCGCGTTGACGTTGCGCTGAATCAAGTATTGCTGACCTACTTGCACCAACATCGACGTCACTAAGTAAAGGGCGACACCTGAGGGGAAGTTGATGATAAAAAAGATAAAAATCCCGTTAATCATCAGTTGTTGCCGCAGGGTATCTTTATTGCCCTTAGCACTCATAAATGACTGCCCAAACATCACTGCCAAGTACAACACTGGCACAATATAAAATGGGTCTGGCTGCCCCAAGTCAGGAATCCATAAAAAGCCCTGATTGAACTCAAAATTCATAAATACCCGCCACAAGATGATAAAAAGCGGCATCTGTAACACGAGCGGTAAACAGCCACCCATCGGGTTAACACCCGCTTCTTGGTAGAGTTTCATGGTCTCTTGAGTGAGTTTTTCTTTGTTGTCTTTGTATTTCTTTTGCAGTTCTTGAATCTTGGGTTGAATCTTTTGCATGCCCACCATTGACTTGGTTTGGGTAGCCATGAGCGGCCAAATCATCAAGCGAAAAAACAACGTAAGCAAAATAATTGATAAACCCCAACTGCCTACAAAACGCTGAATGGCCTCGAGCACAAAAATAATCCCTAGTGACAAGCGCCCCAAGATGTTGGGATTGAACAAGCCAGGCAAGTCCTTATAGCCCTCTTGGTGGTAGCGCACCAGTTCGTTGGGGCCGGTGTAGGCTTCGATGTTAAGCGTCATGTTGTCTGCAAAAGGTTGTCCGATGGCGATGGCTCGAGGGGGCAAGTACGTGGCCGTGTAATCACCAGCATCACCTGCTGGGCGCAAGATGATGGCTTGACCACTGTTGCGGTTGTTGCTTTGCAACGTGATGTACGTCGGTGCAGCCACAGGTTGGGAAATGGGGTTAGCAGCAAACGAATCCGCTTGACCAATTTTGACAGTGGGGTCTTCTTGACGGGCAATACCAGGAAAAGCATAGCGGACAAGCTCAGGGTCAACTATCTCAGCAATGTCTTCACTGGTTACTTCTTGACCTGTTGCTTCTTCAGTGGTTGATTCTTCACTGGCTGCAGTATCCGCCTCAGCAGCGTCACTATCAGCTACTTCAGCACCCATAGGGTCACGCGTGAGGTTAACGCTGACGTCAAAAGTATTACTGATACCACTCACGATGACTTCTTTATCGACGGTAAACTGACCCAAACGATAAGAAAACGTACCGACGAGTTCGGTGTCACTGATTTGATCCCACGAACCGCTGACATCTTGCGGCTTTTGATAGGCTTCATCAAACAAAATCGCCCCACCCGGCATGCTAGAAGCGGGCGGAATGAGGTTTTGGGCGGCGTCTAAGGTGTAGTTGTTGAGGCTTTGGCCACGTTGTTGTTTGACGTAGATAGCCGCGACTTCACCGGCTTCGGTGAAAAAGATATCCATGCTCTTAGTAGTGATGAGCGTCAACGTATCCTGTTGTCGTTCGCACCAAAAAGAGCTGTCGGTGACGCACAATTCATTAAGGACATCACCAGCATTGCGAAAGTCGCTCACGGCGAAGTCAGTGGCGCTAAAAGTAACTCGAGCCGCGGCAAAAGACGTTAACAATAACGTCATCAAAGCGGTTAAGACGAGCAAGGTGGTACGTTTCAACATTCCTCCTGTGGTGCAAGCTCGAGCAAGTGACTGCGCACTAAAGTGTGCTCGAGGGCAGCTTTCAGTTGCCAATAGTTAGCAGTTGCAGCAGCGGGTTTGGCAATAATGATGACATCAAACGCTTTAGGCAACGACTTAGGATAAGTAGCGTATTCTGCCAAGATGGCACGCAACGCTTCACGCAAACGCCTACGCACGCGGTTTCGCACGACGGCATTGCCAACTTTTTTGCTAACGACAAAACCAGCGCGACACGAAGGTTCATTATTGGCCAGCCAACGTATCCGCACAAGTGCGTGTTGCGCGCTGCGGCCACGTCTGAGGCGGGCAAACGCTCGCTCACCGCGCAGTGAAGTTACAGACACAAGCATGACCTACTCACCGTAACACCCACACCGTACATCACATACGTTGCTCGAGATATCACTAGTAGCCCACGACAAGCTGCGCATGGTTACATTAACTTTGGTTACATTACGCGTCAGATACGCTCAGACGCTTGCGGCCTTTGGCACGGCGGCGTTTGAGGATGTTACGTCCCGCTTGACTGCTCATACGAGCACGGAAACCGTGGGTTTTGGCACGTTTGCGGCGGTTAGGTTGATACGTACGTTTCATGATAACTCCTTCAAGGTAACTAACAAATTGAGGGTATGGCGTGTTGCCCTTGTGGCAATCTTGTCGCTGTACCGTCACGACCTTACGAGCGCGACCTTAGTACACACATCGACAGCGTTTAAAACATAAACGTTTAAGACGTAAGTGTTTGAGGCACAAGCGTTTAGTGACGCTCGCTTCGCGCTAGAAACATGTTGGCAGGTGGCCTGTAACGCCACAGCACGCGGCATGTGGGATGTTTTGCTGATGTTTTCAGCTTACTTGCCCTGCTTGCTAACAGTGCCTGCTAACAGTGTTGACTAGCACTGTCCTGCTGACACAACGCAAACACGAAACATCAGGGAATCGCTCCCAAAAGACGTGGAATTCTAGCATAGGCAAGTGGCTAGCGGCTACAAGTCAAGACACGTTTTAACCAGCCTGCTCGCACCACTCAACGTCCAAAACGCCGCTGGCGGGCTTGAAAACTGCGAATAGCGCGCAAAAAATCTAGCTTGCGAAAACTCGGCCAAAAGACATCACAAAAATAAAACTCACTGTAGGCCGTTTGCCACAACAAAAATCCGCTCAACCGCAACTCACCACTGGTGCGAATGACAAAATCCGGATCGGGAAAGCCAGCAGTATACAAGTGTTCAGCAATGACATCACTGTCGAGTTGGGCAATCGCGTGCTCGAGCGTCATCCCTTGTTTTTGACTGTCCACAAGCCAACTGCGCACCGCGTGGGTGATTTCTTCACGGCCACCATAGCCAACGGCTACATTCAAAAAAAACTGGTCGTGCTTGGCTGTTACCGCTTCAAGGTGACGAAGCGCCCCCACCACCCGTTCCGGCATCGCTGCCAAATCACCAATGATAGTAACTTTCACACCATTGTCGCGAAAGTCGCGGCCTTCGGCTTCTTTCATGGCTTCTTCAGCAAAAAGGTTCAACAGGTGATTGACTTCTTCAGGGTCGCGGCGGCGGTTGTCCGTACTAAACACCCACAACGTGACGTGGTTGATGCCTAGTCCATAACACCAATCGAGCACTTCGCGCACTTTGGCCGCCCCAAGGTCATGTCCTTGCGAAGGTTTAAGCCCCAAACTTCGGGCGAAGCGGCGGTTGCCATCGAGGATTAGTCCCAAGTGTTTAGGCATACGTCCTTGTTCGCGCACTTCAGTGAGTAAGCGCCTCTCGTAAAGCCAGTACAAAGGCTGGGTTAACCCCTGCCAAGCTTGCACCAGACGCTTGAGTGAAGGACGCGGTAACTTCATAACGTCAGTCTAACGCAAAGGTCGTGGCTGTCGTAAGCAATCGTCATAGCATATGGATACTGTTTGTCAAAACTTTATTGAAATATGTTTTGCTGATATATATTTTCGAGGTGAGCAAGTAGCCTGAGCAAAAACGACACCTAGGGTGCTGCTACTCACATACATCGCCTACGCTGCGACATAATCATACAGAATAATCATACAGAGCACACGACTCACACAGGGCAGCGCAGCAACGGGTTGGCTCGAGACCATACCATCCCCACACTTCATCATTCATCTAAAACATTTCATCGAGATGTTATACCCTCCAATTTATTTTTGGAAGAATCAATTGGCGCAGAGCGCGTAAGAACAGCTACGGATGCAGGCGGCAACGGAAGAGGACTTTTTGAAGTGTTTCGTTGGAATCTGTATTGCACGACCAAGGTAGACATCAAGGTAGACATCGCACAAAGGTGTTTCGTACTCGATGTCGATGATGTTGCCTTAAACACAAGACGCAATTATAGCAGTCGCCAACGCAATCAGGACACCCTTTTTTTGTACCTTAGCTCGTCATCAAGGGGTTACGTGGTGGTCATTCAAGATGCTACGTATTCAAGGGGTTACATGATGGTCGTTGAGGCGTACATATTCACTTGACCTTAGCTATAGTTGGCAAATCAGTATGGTGGTGCAGTATTACACCTAATAACGAAATTAGCACATACCAACACTGACCAACATCGCTAGCACACCCGAATGCCCCGAATGCCGTGCGGGTCACCTACTGCTGGAAGGGCGTACGCGGGATACGGTGCACAATCTGGGTTTCGCCGTTGTCATAAATCCAGTCATCGAGCAAAATGGCCGACACAGGTCTTCGCCATGCAACAGCATTGGCAGAATTCACTGTTGAGCGAATGAGATGGGGTGCTCGAGGGGACACCCCCGTTTCTAAATAACTGCGTACAGTCGGACTGCCTCCGTAGTGAATAGCATAACTATAAAACAAACGTATGTTACCAATGAATAATGTGTCATTACCTCGATTGTCAAGCCAAAAGTTAATAGCACGCACTTCAGTGACCTTGTAAGCAATCCAACGGTTACTAACAATAGGGTCTAAAGTAGCTTTGAGCAAACTACAAACTACAAACCCAACCATCAATATGGAAAATATGTATTTTAGTAATGAGCGAGACATAAAACGACCGAGAAATGCTCGTAGCCAGTAGACACCGAGCACAAACAAAGGAACAGCAAACGCTGAGAAATAGGTATAGATGCGCACCTGCCAGTTTGATCCTGCTGCTAGCCCCAAAAAGTCAATAGCGACGCCTAGTGCAAGAAGCATGCCAAATGCTCCATAGAGGGTCAATAAAAACAAACGGGCAACCGACGTCTTATGCAAGCGCGTCAAGGCTCGTATAAGCAAAACAATCCATGTAAGGAATGACATGCCCAACAACACGAAGCGAAAAGACGAAACGATATTGTAAGCTCGGCGGCTCACCCAATCGTTTTGCACAAGCGCGTACGGGTCACTGTTCGCCTCACCTGTTTCTCGCACCGTACCAAAACCTTCTATAATAGTTGATAAAATTCGACTACTTTCGCCTTCGTGCGAATAAACATACCATTGGACGACAGACAACACCATCAAAGAAGTAGTAACAAACAGCGCCAAACGACGCATCACGGGCCGCAACTCACGACGCGCCACGGGATAAAACCACAACACCGCTGAGGCTAGGCCATAGCTAATTAGTGAAGCATAAACAAACAAAGAACCAAAAAATGCGTTTAGCGACACAAGGGTAAAAACAATGAGATAATACACCACTACCCAACCAGCGACAACCGACCATTGACTAAGGTTTTTAGAAAGCTGGAAAATACGCAAAAATGATAACGACGCCAATAATGTTAGGGTTGCCGTTAACTTTTCATGGTTACCTCGAGACACTGTGAAAATCAACTCAGGCACCAAGAATAAAGAGGTGGCCGCTAATAAACCTAACTTGTATGACCCCAACCAGCGTTTGAAAGTTACATAACCGAACACTGCTAAGAAGATATTACCGATAAGCGGTATTACCCAACGCTGCAACTGGGTAACGTCTACATTCCACACCATACTTAAGCTGGCTGCCCACACCGAGTAAGCATAGCCGTGGGTGTAGTTAAAAGGGTACTCGATGCGATTCCAGTTGGGCAACAGGTCAATAATTTGCGTAAAAATCGAACTATCTACTTCACCCCAAAGCCCTCGGTAGCGCAATACAAAATACAAACCAGAAGCGATGCCTACCCAAATCGATAGCCATAAACCCGTCAATTCACCATCTTGGCTGCGTGCAGACGATCGCACATGACCACGGCTAACGACGCCTGCTTTGCCCACGATTGCTTTGCCCACCATGGGGAAATCTGCAACCCAATTCAGAACAAGCTTTTGCCACGCAACACGAATAGGGAGTTGTCTCATACTGTGTTCCACGTGCGCCAAAATGCGACCACAAGCAACAAGAATGCTGTCAACATCATCATGGCATGACGTAACTGTCCTTGCGTTGGTAACCACAAGGCATCCTCGAACGTAATACGCTGGGTTGGCCTGACATACACAGTCTCTGCCATACTGATGGGGGCATCGGCTGCAAATGACATTGGCAACGTGCCTGCTTGGCGCGGTGTCCAGAGTATTTCTTCGCTCACAGTCGTGAGTCCTGGCACAAGTAAATTTTCCCACACGCGGACAACATCATCACCCACGCGCAATTCCGCTGAACCAAACCAAGCAGCCACACCAGAGTTACGCACTGAAAATGCCACACGTTGAGGGACATAAGCTTGCGGAGAACGCATCGATACGTTTACGTCGAGTCGTGCTGGTGTTGCATACTGTCGTTGCCAATTATTGGCTTCTCGATCATAGCTCAGTGCATACACGCCCTGAGCATCAAGTGAACTCAGCAAATTATTGTTTATATTGCTAATTACTTGAGGATTTTCAAATATTGTAAGTGTGAAGTGAAATTGACCATCTGTGGTACGCATACCTTGAATATTGGCATTTTCAATCACTAAGGTTTCTCCTGGAAAGGCATTGAGCCAACTGCGCATGTTGTCAACTGGACGCCCGTCGCGGTAGTCGGCAAGCAAGGTTTTGTGCTGCTCCCAAGAAGCCGCGTCCGTAGGGGGAGGCAATGAGAATTCAGTCATATCAAACGCGGTGCGATGAATTTCAACGACATCTTGGCTACTGTAAATGAGATAGTCATCAAAGGCATATAAAGCCTCTTCAACGATGCCTGGTCTCGCAACAAGCAAACCACTTTCTTCATCTCTGGTTGTGATGGTTTCAATCGTCCAACCATCAATGTACGCATCGTTATCTAGGTTATGGTAGCGCATCACCCGACCTTCACCTAAATTCCAAACACCACCAAGACTGTGCTCGAGGTGTAGACGACGATCAATGGGGCTGACGTACATACGAGGTTCACGAAAATATGCTGAATGGTATTGCCCTCGAAAGCCTGGGGGTAACCCCATTGCTTGTTCTTTTGTCAAAAAGGTATCTTCAAGTAAGAAAGGCGCAGCTAGCGTCGAAGGTTCTTGATTATCAATGCCTGCGAGCCAAGACTGGTACTCATCCGCTTGGGCACTAAAAAAGTAAATACCCTCCGAACCACCATAGCCTTCGGGTGGTTCAACAAACGTTACTAACGGCCACGCGTTACCCACAACCCACTGAGGAAAACGTTCCGGCTCAATGGCAAAGATTGTGTGGTTACCAATAGTCACCTCATCTTCATAAGCCAGTGGCCCAGCGACATGAATACCATAAGCCCAAGCACCATCGTTAAAAAGTTTCCAAGAATAGCGCAGTGATGTGCGCGTTCGCGACAGAGGTTCAGGGCCAAACAAGCCCCCTGCTGGGAAAGATCCTGCTCTAATGACCAAACGCGTTTGCCGCGATCCAGGTTCAAAATTGTACATTGCAAAAGGGGATTCAAAGTCAACATTGGGTTCTAAATTACGAGAATTAATACGATAAATGTTACCATTATAAAATCCTACCATAGAATTGGTGATTAGTCTTTGCTCAGATACATCATAATAAAATGGGTGAGGATTGCGTTCATACCATGCTAGGCGTGCCGTACCGACACCAAAGTACGGAAATTGCGGCATGAGGGGTTCAGAAATAATAAACTCACCTGCACCAGGCATCCTAACCGAAGCACCAAAACGCGAGTAAGCACGATTTCTAAAAGGGTCATTGAGCAACTTGCGCGTTTCCCAGCCAGCGATACCGGGTGCTTCTTCCCCCACTTCAGTAATATGATCAAACTCACCATCTGGCATCACCCTGTCTTCACCCGCTTGTCCATCACGGTAAACAACAAGATTATAGTTGATATGACCATCACGCCACCAATGTCCCTCTTCGGTCATCATCACTAACGATGGATAGCCACCTGTTGAATTCACCTGAACACGGTTATTTTCGATTTCAACATCAACTGTCGCAGCCCCTTCTTGATTCATATAAAGGGAGAGTTGTGATTTATTGTCAATTTCAGCAAAATCGAACACCAAACGCACATCCTCTGGTGTGCCAAAGGCAAAGATATAGGCATCTTCACGGGCATTACCCCATGTCCACCAAGCATCAGCTGGCAAATCACTGAGATTTCGATTGTCATGAGGTACAACCGTAATCCAAGTTGGCACACCTTCAATCTCCCCCTGCCATGTGCGCGGACTAGCTTGAGTCCAACTAACGAGCGCAACCAACCCAACAATAACAAGTAACCGTGACAAAAAATTATTATAAAAAGAGATAAAATTGTGTTTATTTTGTTTTTTATTTGTCATTTTACTTCTCCTCTATAATATTTGTTAGCACGCGTACTGTCGTAGGTTGCCATAATTTTATGGAAGCACTGCTCCCACGAAAACACCCTCTGTATGTGCTGTCTAGCAACATCCAAGTGATGCACAGCCACCGCATCTACTCTGTCGGCATCTACTCTGTCGGCATCTACTCTGTCGGCATCTGTTTTATCGGCACACTCAGTTTCTCGTGACTCACTGACGCTAGCCGTGATGGACGCCAGCGGTAAAGGGGCATTCCAATGCGGCTGTTGAACCTGCGGCTGTTGAGCAGCTTGCTCGAGGGCAACGGCTAAGGCATCTTCATCATCAGCAGGAATAAGCCGATGAAAACCATAGACAGCAACTTCAGGAATACCACCCACATGTGAAGCAATCACGGGTAATCCGGCAGCAAAGGCTTCAAGAATGACCAACCCAAAGGGTTCTTGCCACAATGACGGCACGGTAGCAACATCACTTGCCAACAGCATCTCGGCAACCTGTTGACTAGACACCTTACCCATGACATGCACATGTCCCCTCGTCGATGCTGGCTCGAGCGTCTTATATATTTCAGCTTCATAATGTGCGTGTGGATCATGGGTCTGTTGACTTGTACCCCACAAGCTGCTACTGCCAATCACCACCAAGTGAACATCCTCACGCGCTACCTCTACATTAGCGAAAGCTCGAGCTAATTGCATGACACCCTTTTCGGGAACGATGGCACCTACAAAAACAAAGACGGTAGCGCTTTCATCAACTTGCCATTGCTTACGCCAGTGTGTACGCACCTGTGCGCGTTTTTCGGGGGCAAACTCAAAATGCTTTAAGTTCACACCGTTATAAACCACCTTAACGTTGGCACTAGCAGACAAACCAGTACGCAAGCGTTCAGCAACAAACTGACTCACCGCAATAAAACCATCAACGGTGCGCTCGAGCAAAGCAAACGTCTCAGCATCCATACCAATGGCGTGTTCCCCCATACCTTTGTGTAGGGGGTCACCATGGACATGCGCCATGCGAATACCCGCTCGCAAACCTCGCATATAGTAATATAAATGCCCATGCACAACATCAAATTTTTTTCGCAAAGTAAGCAGAACAAAGGGCAGGTGATGGCTTAGGTCTACACCGAGTACACGTGCCCAACGCAGCGGCTGAAACGAGCGTAGCGTAACGCCACACCATTGTGACTGCCATGTTTCTGGGCCTACACATACCACCATCACATCGTGGCCCGCTTCAGCTTGCAAACGCGCTAGCTCGAGCGCAACACGTACCACACCACTGACAGCAACTTGATCGGGATTTTGGGGCAGCTTGAACGATCCTAGTAGATGCAAAATACGTTGTGGTTTCTGTGGTTTCTGTGGTTTCGTTGTCGTGTCATGCTCATCTGACTGAGTACTCACCCTGTTATCCAGACTGTTATTCCGAGCGTGATTAGATTGAGTATCGAAAGCACTAAAAACACGAACACCTGAGCGCCTCATGATTGATACCGCCCTTCAAAAGTAGCCAAAGATTACCAAATTAAGATTATATAATACATATTTACTTTGCTCTCCGAAACTTTTTGTCAAAAAGCCTCATAGGCTTAGGAATATTGGCGACTAACGTGGTCATTAAACCCGTGACCCATAACCCCATCCCATACAAGAGGGCAGACACAACAATCGCCACAAACAATCCCATAACACTTGGCAACCATTGCAAAATCAACCAAGGCACGACTAACGTTGAAACTAAACCAATCGCCATCACCATAAAAATGTTTTGCCAAGGTAAACTCACACCTGACAGTTCACGCACGACCACATACAACCAAAACGCATACGTCAATTGCGTGCCTGTATTGGCAATAGCAGCACCGACCGCACCGTACTGCAACCACGTGATGAGCACAACATCTAAGACAATATTTAGAATTGCCAACGTTATACCAATACGCACCTGTAACCACACTTGGCTCAATGCGCCAATCGTGAGACCCAATACACCAGCAACGACCGCAGGTACCAGACCAATAAACAACACCCTAGCGGCATCGACCATCGGTAACATTTTCTCGCCGTACATGACGAGCGTCAAACGTTCAATCGTCACCCAACCACCAAACAGCAACGGCGTTGCATATATCACTGCCAACAACATCGCTTGCGATACCTGTTGACGAATGCGCACCCAGTTGCCAGCACCATATTCTCGAGAAATGGCCGGGTAATAACCATTCACCAGCGAGTGACCTAAAGCAATAAAAATAGCGATTACACTAAAGGCTAAACTATAAAAACCAATTTCCTCGGTTGCGCTAAATCGTTCTAAGAAGAACACCTCCGAACGCTGCCATACAATAGCATCAAAAATAATAATAAGAGCTGCTGGCTTAAAAAAATCAAAGTATTGCACTAACGTTTTGCGACTCGGCCAATGCGCTATTGAAAGCGCTGATATTATTAGACGCCGCCCTTGACTGAGCAGTAAAATCAAGGGAATAAACACATTCATTGACAGCACAACCGCCACCAAGTAGCCCGATACCCCCCAATCGGCAACATAGGCCACACCAATGAGTACAAATTGGGCTACACCTGCAAAACTCGTTGCGATTGCAATGGGGCGGTACTGCTCATATCCCCAGAGTAGCGAACTGAATAAGCGCACTAACACGTTCATCAGCGGCACAAGGGCAACGATTAATAAGTAATACTGTTGTGGTGCAGGTACAAACCAAGCACGGCCAGCCACTGCCAAACCAAGTAGGCCATTGACCGCTAACAACACAAAAAACAACCAACGCATCAAGGCCTGTGCTTCATCATCTGAATTAGTACCACGCAATTCTGAAGCAACTTTGGTAAGCGAATTGGGAAACGCCAGCACACCCAACGTGCTCAAAATACCTGCTAGCCACGCATAGTAGCTAAAAACACCATATTCTTCAGCACTCGTCAAGCTTCTAACAATCAAGATAGAGCCAAAGATTTGAGCAGCACCGAGGACAATTCTTGACAAGGAATTCCACAATCCATTGCGCAGCGCTGATGCTGGTTTTGCCATAGTAACCTCTTTTAGAAAAGTATCTGTCGACGCTTGGAGGGTAGTGTGTACACTGCATACCCTGATCGTGCCCAACAGCTCAAGCGCAACAGCTGGGCGTCCATAATCACATGAATCAGGCTTGTTCTCGTTTTAATTTGGCATGTGCGGCGGTCAGTAAACGCCACAAGTAGGCTAACGATTTACCAGGAAGTGGCAGCAAGCTGATAGCTGTTGCCACCGTTAAATCAAGGCGTTTCGTGGGACTGGCAAGCATCGCTTGCCGTAAGTAAGTTTTAGCTTGCACGCGTTGGCCTTCTTGCATGTACAAAAACGACAGTCGCGCCAAGCAATCGGCCAAACTACGCACCCGCACCGCCTCGAGCTCAGCCGGGCATGTTCCCTCGAGCTTCTCAAAGACGCGCACCTCTTGGTGCAACCTAGCTATGATGTTAGCAGGCATGGTGTTAGCACGTTCGTGTTTGAGGATATACACCAAAGGTTCATCAATGTAATACGCCCACGCCCCCCGACTGAGCAGTTGCAACCACATGTGGTAGTCGCTGGTGTAGGTCAGTTCAGGATCATGCAACCCTTGTTGGGGCAGCTGAGGATAAACAAGACGCGCTAATTGCCGATTGACGAGCGCCCCTTGAAAAGGAATGTAGTTATAACGGTACAGCAAACCCAATTCGCGGTGCTTGCCTGCAGGTGCGACCTGCTTATACATATCGCTGTAGCGCCCCAAACGCGTCATCTCACCGCTCGCTTCATCATCCATGCGGTAGCCATCACAATAGGTAATGGTCACATCAGGGTTGGCATCGGCAGCTGTTACCAGCTTTGCTAGGGCGTGCGGGTGTAACCAGTCATCGGCGGGCAAACCAAAAATATAGTCGCTATCGAGATTGGCTCGAGCTTCGCAGAGGTTAAAATTTCCGCACACACCGACGTTGCTTTCGTTGCGAAAGTAGCGAATGCGGCTATCTTGGGCGGCAAAGTCGCTCGCGACGGCTTCGGTACTATCGGTTGAAGCGTTGTCGCTGATGATGAGTTCCCAGTCAGTGAAGGTCTGCTCGAGCAAACTGTTGACGGCTCGAGGCATAAACTCACCGTAATTGTAGACAGGCATCACCACACTCACTCGAGGTATGGGCTGACGTGTCTCTGGTGGTTGGTTGTTGTCTACTTGTGTCATGACTCCCTTTCAAGACCTTAGCTAGCAACGTTGCTCAAAACAAACCACATTGCTTGTCAAAACACTTTACACCTTGAAACATCAAGCGAAACACGTAGCACGCAAACGCGACAACGATGCTCGAAGCACATTGTCATTTTGTTGTCGCCTGTTATCACCTTTATTAATCACCTTTGTTTATTAATCACCTTTGTGCACTGCCGTGAGACCTACACGACATCACATCACTATCAAGCAATACATCACTATCAAGCAATCAGGACAGCCAACGCCTTACAACACGCTAACGCCTTAGTGTATTTGACAATATACACAAAATTACGACATGTCTGTACTTTTTTGATGGTACGCACTCCAACCAACACACGTAAACAGAGGCTTACCGTAATGGCTGCTACTGATGTTTGCGGCACGCATGTTTGCGGCATCTCGCGTTCTCGGTATGTTGGCAGCATGCCTACTTAGACGTTCGCTATTGACATCATCACGCACCCATCACGCACCCAATCACGCCCTCACTGTGTTGCTTTATTGCTCACGCACTGTGTGTTTGTGCTTGACGTTATGAGCATGAGCTTTAGCCCAACACCTTTAGCTAACACTAGACTTTCAGCTAATAAGCGTGTCCATCGTGATTTTTACGGAGATGTTCTCAGCCTTAACCTGTCGTAATCCGTCAGACGTTTGTGCCTTTCCACGTGGTCTACACCAAAGCACCTTATCTACATCAAAGCACCTTATTCACACCAAAGCACCTTATCTACAGCGCAAAATCTACACCATAAGCACAAAGGTACATAAACGTGATTGTGCCACGCAGGCCGTTACAAGACCGTTCCAACCTATTTTCTTAGTTATTCGGGGTAGACTGTTACTATGTCACACGCTCATGGGTCAAACGCGAACGAAACTGCAGCTTCTGCGTCTACAGCTATGTCTGCGTCGATACCTGACGCTCTTGACGCCCTCAAACGTCGCCTTGCTGATATTGCCAACTTAGAACAGGCTGCCAGCATTCTCAGTTGGGACCAAGAAACCCAGATGCCGTCTGGGGCAGCGGGTGCTCGAGCAGAACAACTCACCACCCTCGCCAAGCTCATTCACCGACACATCACCGACGCGGGATTAAGCGAGCTACTGAGCGCCAGCAAACGCCAACTTGTCACGTCAGGTTCGAGTGAACACACATTGAGTGATGATGAAGCCCTCCTAGATGTCACCGATAGACTCATCTCACACACCCAAAAACTCCCTGATACGTTTGTTGAAACCTGGACACGGGCTGTGAATGTTAGCCACCATGCTTGGATTGACGCCCGCAAAAACAACGACTTTGCCGCGTTTGCACCCCACCTCGAGACCATGGTGGACTTGAGCCGCCGCCGCGCGGACTACTTGGGTTATGACGACCATCCTTATGACGCTTTGCATGACTTGTATGAACGTGACTCGAGCACCGCTGTACTCAAAAACGTCTTCGCCCAACTGCGTGATGACACCAAGGTACTCCTTGGTAATATCGTCTCGAGCGCCACGACAGCCAGTGCTGACGTATTGCATCAACCTTTTGCCGAAGACAGCCAAAAAGCCTTCGCCCTCGACATGGCCACCCGCTTTGGTTACGACCTCAACCGAGGCCGCTTAGACCAAGCTGTGCACCCGTTTGCTACCAGTTTCAGTAGTAGCGATGTGCGCATTACCACCCGCTATGACCCCAACTTTTTGGGTAGCGCCCTGTTTGGCGTCTTACACGAATCTGGTCACGCCATGTACGAACAGGGTATCGCTGATAGTTTACAACGCACCCCGCTAGCATCAGGGGCAAGTTTGGGCATTCACGAGTCGCAGTCGCGCTTGTGGGAAAACCTCGTCGGGCGCTCCAAAGCTTTTTGGGAGGGTGCGTATAGTCTGTTGCAAGAGACCTTTCCCAAGCAACTTGCTGATGTTTCCTTAGAAGACTTTTACCACGCCATCAACGTGGTGTCACCGAGCCTCATTCGGGTTGAAGCCGACGAAGTGACCTACAACTTACACATCATGGTGCGTTTCGAGCTTGAACTTGAACTGATTGAAGGTACATTAGCTGCCAAAGACTTGCCAGAAGCGTGGAATGCCAAGTATCAAGATTATCTGGGTATCACCCCCCCTGATGACACGCGGGGATGTTTGCAAGATATTCACTGGTCAGCGGGGTCATTTGGCTATTTTCCCACCTACAGCCTTGGCAATCTTATGAGCGTGCAGCTTTTTGAAGCCGCCAAAACTGCCCACCCAGAAATTGAAGACGACATTCGCCACTTGCGTTTTGACCGGCTACTAACATGGTTACGCGATAACGTGCACGCCCACGGCAGTAAATACCCGCCGCAGGTGCTGCTCGAGCGGGCCACGGGAGAACGCTTAGATGCCGCGCCTTATGTACGCTACTTGAACCAAAAATACGCTAATCTCTACGGGTTCACCCCACAAGGGTAAGGTCATAAGTCAGTTTGGGGATATGGTGACAGCCATCAGCTCGAGCCACCCTTCCGCTAAGCTGCGTTATGCTTGTTTGATATGCCTCCCGACGTAAACACCAACCAACCTGACCTTGATGCAGCTAGTGACACCCCTAGTCACGATGCAGCTAGTGACGATGCAGCTAGTGACGATGCAGCTAGTGACACAGCGAATCGCGCCATAGCTAACGAAGCTAGTCATGTCAATGACGCTGGCAATAATGACGCTGGCAATAATGGCACTAGTAATAAAGTATTAACAGACCAAGATGTGCGAGCCTATGTCGACCGTCATCAGCTAGATGCTCGAGTGTTCACCCTCGATACGCCGACGCCCACGGTAGAACGTTCAGCAGAGGTGCTAGAAACCCAACCCGAACGCATCATCAAAAGCCTCATTTTTATGGTTAGGGATGAACCACACGTAGTAATTGCTGCTGGCCTTGCGCGCATTGACGAAAAAAAGTTGCGTGACGCTCTGGCGGTGTCTCGCAAGCAGTTGCGCCTTGCTAAGCCTACAGAAGCCCTCGAGGTCAGTGGTTACGTCATTGGTTCGATGCCGCCATTTGCCCACCGCCGCGTGCTACCGACCTTAATTGATACCCTCAGTATTCCCATAAATACGGTAGGCACAGCAAACACGGCTGAAGAAGACACGTACTACGCGGGTGCAGGGTTGGTGAACGCGATGATGGCACTGTCACTCAAGACGCTATTAGCCGCTAGTCATGCTCTCGCTTGCCCGTTGAGCCGCTAAGACGCGTAATCATCCTGCCCAACCAAAACGAGCAATATGCTCTAATAAAAGCATCCGCACGACCGCACACCCGCGATGACGCAATGACGTATGTGCTCTAACCTGCTAGTGAAGTGACGGCTTATTTCAGGACGCAACAAAAACACGCGTGATACAACGTGATACAAAAGGAGTTATGTTTATGTTTACCCGTTTATCTGCTCGAGCCTTGCTCGCTTTCGTACTTCTCACGACCTCCGTAGTGACGTCTGTGGCGGTTGCCCAAATTGGTCAAGACCCCGCGACCATCACCGACGCTTTAGGCGACTTTGCATTGACCCCAACTGATGCTGACAACACCTTCACCGTGGGCAACATGACCATCAGCATCAACACCCGCAGTGACGTGGTGTTTACGGCTTCAGGTGAGGGCACACTAGACGAAGACGGCATCGCCTTAGCCAGTCAAGTGATTGCCGCTGCCTCCGGCTATGGTGACGGCATCGCCGAGCCTGTAGCGCAATTTTTTGCTGCCCAAGCCAGCCAAGTTGCCAATCAGGGCGAAGTTACTTTGGCCGTTGAAGAGTATCTGCTCGACCTCGAAATCACCGGCGAAGATGCCCCTTATGAAGCAGCATTCACCTTGCGCCTAGCAGAAATTCCCGAAGATGCGTTTCCCGATGTGCCTACCAGCTTAGGGGCTGCCCGCGAAGACGCTACCTACATCATCCGCGAGTTTAGTGACTTTCAATGTCCGTTTTGCACCCGTTTTTCCACGGAAGTGTTGCCGTTTATCAAAGCGGATTTGTTAGCACAAGGTGATGTGCGTTTTGAATATCATCACTTCCCGTTAGAAAGCATCCACCCCAACGCCATTCCTGCTGCCGAAGCCAGCGAGTGCGTGCGCGATACTGCAGGTATTGACGCTTTTTGGGACTATCACGACGCCCTGTTTGCCCGCCAAAACGCTTGGGGGTCTTTGGGTGATACTGAAGCGTACTTTATTCGTCTAGCTGAGGATATCGAGGTAGCGGCTGAAGGTTTGGAAAGTTGCATTGAAGAGCGCGACTTTGCCGCCGAAGTGCGTGAAGCCACCCGCTTTGCCGCTGAAGGTCTGGGCTTACGCGGCACGCCGACAGTGTTCGTAAACGGTTACCGCATCGCCAATCCTTACGCTCCTGACGCTATTACCGACACTATTGCCCTCATTGATGCGTTTGCCCAAGCACCCGAAGACGCCAGCGAAGAGGATGCAGACGGTGAAGCCAGTGACGACGCAGGTGACGACGCAGGTGACGACGCAGGTGACGAGGACGCTCCTGCCGAAGACGCTGACAGCAGCGAAGACACAGGTGAATCAGAAACGGACAGCAGCGACTAAGCGTCTATGAACGTCTTGTTGCCACTTGCTGTCTTTACGCCTCTTCTCGGGGCGATGCTGGCGCCGTTTGTGACCTGGGCACTAACGCCACTGCAAGCTCGAGCCAAAGCAGGTTACGCCCTAGCCTTGTTGTTTGCCCCAGGGGTGCTCTTGGTAGGGCTAGCGGGGAGAACAGCCCATCACCCCGCTAGCCACACCACCAACTGGGTATCACGACTCGGTTTGCAACTCACCTTTCGCGCCGATGGTTTTTCGCTGCTGTTCGCGGTGCTGATTGCCTTTATTGGCGTGTTGATTTTGTGCTACGCAGCCGCGTACTTAAGTCCACGCGAAAAGCACGGGCGCTTTTACAGCTACTTGCTGCTCTTTGGTGGTTCGATGTTGGGGTTGGTCTTAAGCGACAACCTCATTGCTTTGTTTGCCTTTTGGGAAATGACATCCATTAGCAGTTTCCTCTTGATTGGTTTTTGGGATAGCCGCGCTGCTTCCCAAGACGGTGCCATGAAAGCCCTGATTATCACCGCGATTGGTGGGCTTGGTTTACTGGTAGCAGCAGCCTTACTGATTATCGCTGGCGGCACAGTCAACATTTCCGAACTTGACCCAGCAACCTTGCGCGGCGACCCGTATTTTTACGGTGCCTTGGTTGCTTTGCTGCTAGCGGCGTTCACCAAGTCAGCCCAGTTGCCATTTCATTTGTGGTTACCAACAGCCATGGAAGCACCTACGCCTGTGTCGGCGTTTTTGCACTCAGCCACCATGGTAAAAGCGGGCGTGGTGCTTGTAGCCAAGTTGGGGTTTTTGTTTGCAGGTACGCCCTTTCAAGCTGTGATTATGTACGTGGGTTTGGCAACGATGTTTTGGGGGTCATACCTCGCCATTCGCCAAACGGACTTAAAAGCCCTTTTGGCGTTTTCAACGGTGTCACAACTCGGCATTTTGATGTCCCTTTATGGCGCAGGGTATCCCTTTGCAGCAACAGCCCACCTCATTAACCACGCGGCGTTTAAGGCTGCTTTGTTTATGATTGTCGGCATTATCGACCACGAACTCGGCAGCCGCGACTTGCGCCGCTTATCAGGGCTTCGCCACAAGTTGCCCATCACCTTTGTGTTAGCGATTCCAGCGGCGCTATCCATGGCCGGCTTACCACCCTTGGGTGGGTTTATCTCCAAAGAACTCTTCTATGAAAGCATGTTCCATGAGGGTTTTGTGCCCATGTTTATTACCGTCACGGGCAGCATGATGACCTTTGCTTACAGCTTTAAGTTTTTGAGCGTCTTTTGGGGTGACTTTCGCGCTGATAAAAGCCACGTTCACGAAGCGCCCACCCTGTTTTGGTTGCCAGCTTTGCCCCTCAGTGGTCTGGCAGTACTCTTCGGGTTGATGCCAGCGTTACCAAGTGCCATCGTAGAAGTGGCCTCACACAGTTTGGGGTTTCACGCTGAGCACCTGCACTTGTGGCACGGTTTTTCTTGGACGCTTTTACTCTCGGTAGTGACATGGGCCGGGGGTGCTGTCATCGTTTTTGCCATGACGCCCTTTATTCGCTTTCAACAGTGGGTCACTCCCAACTGGAACGCCAACACCGTCTACTACGGCGTGGTCACCTTCGTCGAACGCCTCGCTTACCACGCGACGGCCCTCACCCAAGGATCAACGTTTGCGTCGCATTTGCGTTTTGTGCTCTTACCACTAGCGGGGGCATATTTGCTGCTTGGCGTAGACGTCCTCCCTGAGCAGATTAGTGGCGTCTCTTGGGAACTGATTACGGTGGCACTATTGGTAGTAGGCAGTTGTTTAGGGGTGGTGCTAGCGCGCACCCGCCTCAGTGCCATTTTGTTTATGGGACTCGCAGGCTATTCGTCAACGTTGGCGTTTGTGTTTTTGCGTGCGCCCGACTTAGCTCTGACCCAACTGCTCATTGAGACGGTATCGATTATCTTGTTTTTGTCGGTGTTTCGTTACCTGCCGCTACTTACTCGCCATCACCGTTCGCCGCTAGCCTTTGGCTTGGACGTCCCTATCGCTATCGGTACGGGCTTGACAGTGTTTAGTGCCCTGTTAGCGGTGCAAACGCCTGTAGCAGAACGCATTCAGGACTATTTTGTAGAATTCAGCAAGTCCATAGGCGGTGGTAACAACGTCGTCAACGTGATTTTGGTGGATTTTCGTGGTTACGACACCATGGGTGAAATTACCGTGTTGTCGATAGTCAGTGTGGCCATTTTGGCGCTGCTCAAGCTAATGCGCCAACAAGCACCGCGCCGCTTACCGGGGCAAGTCCCTGCTCAGGCTACCCATGAAGAACACCCAGAAATGGCCAGTCATACTCGAGACCACCACAGCACCGATGTCTTTTTCAAGGTGTTTGTCTTCCCTATCAACTTTACCCTCATCATTATTGGGTTGCACTTGTTTTTGCGTGGTCACAACGCCCCCGGGGGCGGGTTTATTGCCGGTTTGGTGATTGCGGTCGCCGCGTTGATTGCCCGCATGGCCAACACCCAACTGTTTCGGGTGTCCACTCGAGTGCTCATACCCACGGGTCTGTTAATTGCCGTCAGTACGGGTATTGTGCCTATGCTCTACGGACTACCCTTTTTGACCAGCCGTCACGGGGAAACACATGTGCCCCTGTTGGGCGCGTTTGAATGGGCCACGGCCAGCATTTTTGACTTGGGGGTGTTTTTGGTGGTTATCGGCGTGACGCTTACGATTATTGATTTGCTCTCGAGCCGAGGCAACGACACCCTAGCGCCTACTGGTACTGCCCTCAAAGATGGCCGCGTTCCCCAAGCAACCCAACGGCGCTATCCTTACGAGGTGAGACGCTAATGGAATTGCTATTACCTTTTTTGGCGGCGTTACTGTTTGCAACCGGGGTGTATCTTTTGCTGGCTCGAGACATCCTGCGGGTGATTATCGGCCTCAACATGATTTCTTATGGTGTCAATTTGAGTATCTTGCTCGTCGGCGGCAGCAACCCCGCGGGCGCACCACCCATTTTGAACGCGGTAGCCAGAAACTATGTTGACCCCTTACCGCAAGCGCTCATCCTCACGGCGATTGTGATTGGTTTTGGTACCACAGCGCTCATCTTGGTGCTCGGCGTGCAAGCCTATCAAGCTACCGGTAGCGACCAGTTGCAAGATATTCTCAATACCGCTGACCCCATTGACACCTTAGAAGCTACTGCCGACCCCGAACGACCGTCGCTTTCACCAGAAATGACCACCGAACGCGAGGATCACTCATGATTGATGCCAACATGTTGGCGCTACCGATTCTGCTGCCCCTCGCTACTGGGGCGTTACTACTGCTCATGCCTACCCCCCACATGCGCACCATCTTGGCTGCGGTGAGTAGTGCTATCACCTTGACGATTAGTTGCGTGATTGCCGCTACCGTGTTTGGTGGTGAGATACTCAGTGTGCAGATGAGTGCGTGGCCTGCACCTTATGGGATTGCCGTGGTCGCCGATAGTTTGACGGGGGTGATGTTAGTGCTCTCGAGCATTACTGGCCTACTTACGGTGCTGTTTTTAGGCTCGAGCTTACAACACCCACCCCGCCGAGGGGCTTCCAACCAACTCAACCGCGCCCGCGAACAGTTTGGCGCCCAAGCGTTGTTACAGTTTTTGTTTATGGGCGTGCATATGTCGTTTTTGACGGGTGATTTGTTTAACTTGTTTGTGGCCTTTGAAGTGATGTTGATTGCGTCTTATGGTCTGGTGTTACTCGGTTCAGAAGTGCGCCAACTGCGCGAAGGCCTCAAATACGTGGTCATCAACTTGGTGGCATCAGCCATCTTTGTCACCACTGCCGGCTTGGTGTACGGCCTGCTTGGTACGCTCAACATGGCCGACATTGCCGTCAAAGTGCAAGCCCACCTTGCGAGTGGCGCTGACAATCGGGTGACCTTACTGGCTGCCCTACTCGGTTTGGTGTTTGCTACCAAAGCTGCCCTGTTTCCGCTAGGGTTTTGGTTGCCTGCGGCCTATCCAACGCCTCCGGCGGCGCTGAGTGCGTTTTTTGCGGCGCTACTTACCAAAGTGGGCGCGTACACCCTTATTCGCACCTTTACGTTGATGTTTCCGCAGGCCAGTGGGGTGCGCTCGAGCCTCCTCTTCTTAGCCGGTTTAACCATCCTGATGGCGGCACTAGGCGCGGTCAACCAACGCCGCTGGCGTTACATGCTGGCGTTTGCCAACGTGGCCAGCGTCGGCTACTTAATTATGGGCGTGATGACCCAAAACACCACTTCGCTGGCAGCAGCACTGTTTTACATGATGAACTCGGTGGTGGTGATGTTTTCACTGTTTTTGATTGCCGCCCTTGGCGAACGCTTAGCAGGCGAATCGTACTACTACCAAGGCCATATCAACGCTTATCCGCTTTTGGCAGTAGGCTTTTTTGTCAGCGCCCTAGCACTAGCAGGATTACCGCCTACGAGCGGGTTTGTGGGCAAGTTTGGGTTGATTCAAGGTTTGTACGAACGCGGTGACCGTCTGGCCACAAGCGTCGCTATCTTGGCGGTGCTAGGCAGTTTGCTGCTCTTGTACGGCCTTATGACCATCTGGCGCAACTTTTTTTGGGGTGAAAGCGACGCTGTACACCGTGAACGTTTGCCTTTGGGTATGACCATCACCACTGCCGTCGCTGGCGTGTTGGTACTAGCGCTGACGCTAGCGAGTGGGCCTGCGTATGAGGTCGCTGCACACACCGCTGAACAACTCACCGAACCGAGTCACTATATCGAACGGGTGCTCGAGCCACGCCCTGGCCTTCGCACGGCGTCGTTTTAGGAGGAAGCGATGACAGACGTTTTAGCCACCCTGTTATCAGGTTTGCTGTGGTCGTTTTTGCTGAGCGAACTGACGTTTCGCAACTTCTTCATTGGGGCGCTACTAGGTATTGGCTTGTTATCTCTCGTCAGGCGCGGCCAAGCAGGGTCGTTCCCGAGGCGTATTTTGGCAACGATGAACTTTTTTGTGCAGTTTATGTGGGAACTGTTCTTAGCTAACATCATCATTGCCATGCTTGCCCTCAGACCGCGTCCGCGTTTTTATCCACATATTATCTCGGTGCCCCTGACGGTCACCAGCGACGCCGCCATCGCCCTGTTATCAGCAGCCATTACCTTGCTACCGGGGACAGTCGCTTTGGGTGTGTCCGAAGACCGCCGCGAACTGTATGCCCACGCCATTGCCGCAAGCGATATCGCGGACGCCAAAGATAGCGTCTTGCGCATCGAAAAACTGATTTTGCGATTTATGAGTTAACACCCGCCACACCACAAGCACGCACGAACAAAAGCGTGCTTGTTTTTTTGTTGGCATTTCCATGATTGACGTCTACACAATTAAACATGTTTTATATCGATGTGGCGTTGGTAGACATCAGCAACTGTAAAAACAAACTGCAGAAACAACACGTGGCGTTGCTATAGCAGTCACCAACTCAATCAGGACACCTAGGAGATAGTTTTTTTAGCATTTCCATGATTGATGTCTGCACAGTTGAACGCGTTTTGTGTCGATATGGCGTTGATAAAAATCAGGGTAAACATCAGCCACTGTAGAAACAACACGTGGAATTGCTATATTGCATCACCAAACTGATTCACTAACTAATTGCGTATGGTGTTCAAGGCAACATCATCGACTCGAGTACAAGACACCGTTATTCAATGTCCACCTTGGTCTAGCAATATTGAACATGATTGTTACAACGATAACTACAAGAAGTCATTACCCGACTCGAGCTCGCTTTCTTGCAAAAAGCCCACATGAATACGGTCAGCGTGTACGTCTACAATGCCACGTTTGCGCAAGGTCATGATGGCTTTGGCAAGATCATCCCACGCGAGGCGGCTGATGTAACTGACATCGCAGATATTCAATAAATCATCGAGGGCAGCAATAACCCGCATTTCTGCAAAACTGAGCGCGGGCGCATCCGGTGATAGAGAAGCAGCGCGGTCACTCAACACGAACACTTGGTCTGGCTCGAGCGGCACATCACTAAAGCGGTGCAGTTCGTCAAGCCGCCGCGACAAGTCCAGCAAAATGGTGTTGGGGTCAACCCCTGGTTCAATAAACGCGCTCGAGTCACTGACAAAAAACTCAAATACGCCGTCTTCACTTTCAAAAATGGGCATCAGGGCAATTTCAATACGGCGGCGCAACACCTGCAACACCAAGGCTTTGGCCATGGCGTCATTGACGTTTTGGTTGAAATCACTGCTGCGCATGCCACTGAGCATGTCCACATAATCAGAGGCAAAACCAACATCCAACATCATCTCGGTGATGCGTGGTGCAAACGGCGTTAACACTCGCCCGATGCGACCATCAACAAACGAAAACGCCGTGTTGAGTTGCCACTGGGCATACTCGAGCCGCAACAAGCCCGTTTTCTTGCCACTACCCAACATGGTTAACAAGTCTGGCAGCGGAAACTCGCGCAACGTACCCCGAATCATCGTTGCCCCTCGAAGACCCTAACGCGTGCTACCACAATTGACAACCACACTGTTGGCCATCGTGATATTGACAACCATGATGTTTACAATCACGATGTTTACAATCACGATGTTGACTACCGTGATGCCAACAATCTTGATAATCACAATCTTGATTTTGACAACGTTGATTTTGACAACCATGCTGCTTGGCTTTGTTCTGATTGTATTTCACAACGATACAACCCTTCGAAACGTTTGGTGTCACGCTTGCTGTTGCGCCCAGTGCTCCACTTGCTATTACACTTGCTGTCACACTGAGTGTCACGGCACGCCCTCACTTGCTTTTAACCTATCACATCACTGAGGCGCTGTTGTGCCTTCATTCGTCATGGGTATGTCATAAGATTATCACACAAGATTGATAACACAGGATTGATAACACAGGATTGATAACACGGGATTGATAACACGGGATTGATAACACAGGGTTTATAGCATACGCCCTCAGCGGGTAGGAAAAGCAGGATAGCCCTCGAGCTGCATAAACCCCTTGCGGGTGAGCGTCTGCCAACCTTCGCCTGCGTCTTGAAAACCTGGCAACGGCACGTTAACTTGCGTCTGCACAACCTGCAGCTCGAGGTGCATAAACACAATACGCACCAGCCCCCACACCACCCGCTCGAGCGCCCACGGCAACACACAACCATCGTCTGGCAACTGCCACTGCACATGTCCGGTGTACTGTTGAATAAACACCCGCCCGTGTACAGCGGCATTACTGTTAAACGTTGCCACGCGCATCATCTGGTCTGAACCCTCACGTGCGTCAATATCCAACCACACTTGAATGACGCCTTCTCGAGCACTATACGCAGGCAGGGGCGCGGGTTGACGCTGTTCGTAGCACCACGACAAATCATCAAGCACTTGTTTACGGCGCAAAGTCAACCGTTCGCGTTCGCGCTCACTGTGCCGTAGGGGGTCGAGTAATGCCTCGTCGAGGGTAGCTAGCTGCTGCTCGAGGGCATCTTCTTGCGCTGCTGCGTCCGCTGGCGTTGTTGAGGCGTCAACACCATTCACGTCATCTGCAAGTAACACCGCTTGGGCAGGATTGTGCTGCGGTTCAGCCAGATTGGGAAGTGCTTCACCGCGTTGGTAGGCGGCGAGGTTGGCATAAACGTGCAACATTCCAGCCTCGAGCCACCACACTTGATCAGCAACGCGCTCGATCAACGCGGCATCGTGAGTGGCTAACAAAATGGCCGCCGGACTGTCCAGCAGGGCGTTTTCGAGAACAGCCGTCATATCGAGGTCGAGGTGCTCGCTGGGATTATCAAGCAGTAACACGGTAGCATCTTGTGCCATCACCTTGGCAAGACCTGCCCGCGCTCGTTGACCGCTCGAGAGTTGCGCGGGGGTGTTATCAGCATGTTGAGCCAAACCCACCAACGCAAGCAGCGACCGTGCCCGCATAGCAGATACAAACGCTTCAAGCTGCCCCAACAAGGGCGCTTCGTCCAGACCTGCTTCAGCGTCAAAATAGGCTAACTTGGCATCTTTTGCCCAATGCACCCGGGTAGCGGGGTGACGTGACTCGAGCTTGCCTGCAATCGCCTCAAGCAAGGTCGTTTTACCTGCCCCATGCGCGCCTACTAACGCAACGGTGATACCTGCAGTTAACTGAAACGAGAGGTTCTCGAGCTGCCGCACGTGCAACTTTTGTACGCGCAAGAGGGTTTCTGCTGGGCGCGTCTCGTAACCTAAGGGTAAAGATGTAGCACTAGTTGAGGTAAAAGTAGGGACTGGCTCGAGCTTGTTTAAGCGTGCTCGAGCCCGTTTGCGGGCATCTGGCGTGGGCGCACCTATACGGGTTTGCTCGAGGGCTTGCCGTTCTTGGCGGCGTTGGTGAACAAGGCGGGCGAGACGCACCCGTTCGCTGTCGTGTTGACGCAAAAAAGCGCTGTAGTTGCCACGATAAAGCTGAACGCTACCCTCCGCCACGTAGGCCACCCGTTTGGCTACCGCATCGAGTAAAGCACGGTCGTGTGAAGCCAATACCAAAGCCACGGGCAAGGCTTGTAAAGCAGCGACTAACTGTTGGCGGCTACTTAGGTCTAAGTGCCGTTCAGGTTCGTCGAGTAAGAGCACATCAGCAAAACTGCTCGCCCGCAGCAAACCAAGCGCCAACGCCAGTTGTTGATGCTGAGCGGGTGACAAGTGCTCGAGCACCTGATTAGCGTCAAGGCCAAACCGCGCTAAAGCCTGCTCAATGCGTTGCGGCGTGTCGTACCCACCTGCCCGTTCAAAACGTTCTTGCAACGTCGCGTAGTCTTCTAGGGCGGCTTGCAAACGCGGGTCGTTTGGCTCGAGCTGACCCAAACGCGCTTCTGCGTCACGCATGTCCTGTTCTAAGCGCTGCAGTTCTCGCAAGGACGCCCGCGCCACCTCAGCGACTGTAACAGGGTGACGGGATGCTTCTCCGCTATTGGCTGATATATTTAGGGACGTATTGCTTAGGGACATATTATCTTGTGCGCTATCAGCCATTGCCCTGATAGGCGCTAAGCTCATCACCCGCACCCCCGGCGCACGCCACACATGTCCGTTCACTATTATTTCAGACGATATTACTGCAGACGATTGAGACGGGGCTTGTTTAGCAAGGAGCTGAAGCAGGGTGCTTTTACCTGCCCCGTTACCACCCACCAAAGCAAGGCGCTCAGCGTAGCGGACGGATAGCGACACATCGCGCAGGATAAAACGACCAGCGCGCTCGAGGCTCACGTGCTCGAGCGACAACAACACCGCAGGCGTCGTTACCTCAGCCACAAGACACCGTTACATTGTTGACTATACAACAATCGACATTAATTTTATAAAAGTCAATTGTGTAAAATTGATTAGCAAAAATCAATCCCATAAAATCAATTGACCAAAACTAACGCCAACATCGTTTCATAGGTAGCTCGAGCAACCTCAACAGCCGCCGAAACCTACCAACCCCATGTGCCTGCGCCCCCTTTGAAAGGGCCCACGATGTCGCTGGTAATCCAGCCACCATAAAAGTCCCCTTCTTGGGCGGCTACTTGTTCGTCACCCACAAAGCAAGCATCGACTCGAGAAGCATAAAACGTGACGTGGTCACGGATGCTCTCAAAACCGGGGCGCGGCGTAGCATATGCCCACGCGGCGTTGGGGCTTTCTTTGCCATTGACGTTGATGCTGTAATAGGTAGCCGCCCCCTTAAATTCGCACACCGTTGAGCGAGGTGATGGCTCGAGCACCTCAAAACGCACGTCTTCGGGGGGAATGTAGTAAGTGGGCGGATGGCTGGTTTCTAGCACCCGTTTGGCGTTGGTGGTTTCAGCGATGATTTGGCCGTTGAAAATCACTTTGATGGTTTTGTTGGTAGGTTCGACTCGAGGGGGACGCGGATAGTCCCAGACAGATTCTTGACCAGCTGAGGGTTTAATGCGTTTCATAGCATCAGTGTACAAAGCCTAAAACCCCCTCACCGTACCCTCTCGTGCGGTTGAGCAGGTTGACTTTACATCGTTGTTATCACACGGTTGTTACCACACAGTTGTTACCACACGGTTATTGTCATGACGGTAGTTATTATCGCTAGTCATAGTTATTACCATGATAATGGCTATTGGGGTCGTTGGCATCTTGTGCGTAACCCCTAGCGATTAATCACCTTGGCCGTAGGCAAAAAACTGTACCTCTTGCGCTGCACCACGCCGACGGGCAACAAAACGCGGGCTGAACGTAGCATCTTCAGGCAAATCAACGACTATGTCATCAAACGCGTGCCCTTCGCGGCCATAACGCACCAGTTCCAGTTCAACCTGCCGCACGCCCCACTCTCGAGCTTGCGACAACGTCGGAAACCACACATCAATCTGGTTTTGCTTGCGCCAGTGTAGGGTGTCTTCGACAATAAACACATCTTGGCTATCGAGAAAGTCTTGGTGTTTACCATGACCACGTCCGTCATGATAGTTTCCCAAATCTCTAAGACGCACCAGCGAACCATAAGGAATGTCGTCAGCGAGCAAATCGCGGCTCACCGCAATGATGCCTAGTTGGGTTCTTGCCCCCGTAGCAGTAATGAACGGGGTGCTGTCGGTTTGGGCAGCATGAGAGTTGTAGCCAGTCGCCCGCACTCGGAAAGTAGGGTGAACAGCCATGTGTGGGCCATAAGGGTCAGTCATTACGAAGCTCGAGCGCGCTTTACGCGGCACATCGCGTACCACCACCTCAGGAGTCACCCTGAGCGGAACAACGACGGCTGACGCAGCAGCTGACATGTCAGATGTCAGGGCATCGGTCGTAAGAACATCGGTCGTAAGAACATCGGTTGTAAGAGCATTGGTGACAGCATCACAACGTTGGGTAGCAAATTCAGTGGGGTTGACGAAGGCAGTGATCAAGGCACTCAGCGTTAAACCGATGACGCTTAGTTTAATGCTAAGGTGTTTAGACACCTTCACCTCCTAGAGCAGGCAGGTTATCACATATATTTCACACAACATCTTGCCAGATTACAGATGGGCAACCTACCCCTGCCTTTACTTGGGGTGTTGTCCTGTCACTGCTTTTGTGTTGGTGATGGGCTAACTCGAGCTAATAAGGCAAAACATTTGGCGGCTCGAGCTAACGAATATTATACTGTACTCACCCTTCTCACGTTGGCCAAGGGACAAAAGACACCCCTACCAAGCACGTCAACATTTGGGCGCATGTCGCTGGGGTTCACAGATGCTGCGGCGCGTGCTACACTAAGTATGCACAGATGCTTACAAAGTATGTGTGCCTTATTATTTTTGTTTAGTAGGCTAAAAAGATTTTTTACTTTTGCAAAAAAGCCTGACTGGTTACCTGCGACGGGTTACTTGTAACTGGTTACCTAAGACTACTCTGCTCACTGGTGTGTCATCGTTTTGCACGCAAGTATCAGTCAACAGAGCAATCAACAGGGCAATCAGCAGGGCAATCAGCAGTCACACAGTGAATTGTGACAGCGAACTGTTACAGCGAAACGTCATACAGCCTCAACACCTCTTGATCCCTCTGCAAAGGAGTGACACATGTCCAACGCTTCACTGGCCGAACGCCGCAAACACGCGGTTGCCCCGGCAGCTTATTCGGTTCATCCGTTTTATCCCCAAAAAGCCCAAGGTTCATATATTTGGGATGCTGATGGCACTAAGTACCTCGACTGGAGTGTCGGTATTGCCGTGATGAACATCGGCCACTCACACCCGCACGTTATCGATGCTGTCAAACGGCAAGCGGAGACCTTTCAGCATCTTTGCTTTGCGGTGGGCATGCACGAAAGTTACATCGAACTTTCCGAAAAACTCAACCATATTGCCCCAGGGCATAGCCCGAAAAAATCATTTTTGATTAATTCTGGGGCCGAAGCCGTCGAAAATGCCATTAAAGTGGCGCGGGTCTATACTGGAAGGCAAGGCATCGTGTCGTTTACCCACGCCTTTCACGGGCGCACCCACATGGCGCTGTCGCTGACTGGCAAAGCCAACCCCTACAAAGCGGGGTTTGCGCCTAGGGCAGCAGAAATTTACCGCGTAGGTTACCCTTACTGCTACCGTTGTCCCTTTGGCGGTAAACAAGACGGCCAGTGCTGCCAGCACGACCTCGCCCATATCCGTGATTACATCAAGACCACCATTGGCGAAAGTGAAATTGCCGCGTTTGTCATCGAACCGGTTGCAGGAGAAGGCGGTTTTATTCCTGCCCCTGCTGAGTTTTTGCGTGCTTTACGGGCTTATTGTGATGAAATTGGTGCACTGTGGATTGACGATGAAGTGCAAGCAGGCATCGGGCGCACGGGCGCGTGGTGGACAGTCGATCACTATGATTTAGAGCCGGACTTAGTGTGTAGCGCCAAAGCCTTGTCTTCTGGTTTTCCCTTGTCAGCTGTGATTGGCAAAGCCAGCATCATGGATGAAATTGGCGGCGGGCAACTAGGGTCGACCTTCGGCGGTAATCCGACATCTTGTGCAGCAGCACTAGCAACGCTCGAGGTCATCGAACAAGATAACCTGCTCGAGCGTGCACAGGTCATCGGCACAACCATCCGCGCACGCCTCGAAACCTTGCAACACGACTTACCACAAATTGGCGATGTGCGCGGCCTTGGGGCGATGATTGGCATTGAACTGGTACAAGATGATGCTAAGACACCCCACACAGAAGCCCAAGCAGCGGTGGTGCGTTATGCTCGAGAACAGGGTTTGGTGCTCTTACCCACGGGCACATACAGCAACGTAATTCGCCTGCTACCGCCTATTAATTTAAGCGATGCAGAGCTTGAGGAAGGTTTGGAAGTGCTCGAGGGTGCGTTGCGGCATGCCCTTGAACCCCAAAGCGTGGCAGCTGACTAACGTTTACCCCCCTACATAAAAAACCTCCCAGCGTCATCACTGGGAGGTCATTTTTTTGCTTTAAGCCCCTGTGTTTATGCGGCGTTGTCTTCTTTATCTTCTTCTTCGCGGGCTTCGAGTTTGGCTTTGATACGCTTAAGGACAGTGACTTCCTCGAGTGCCCGCTGATCAAGCACATCGCGGATGCTGCGAATTTGCCCGTTAATCCCCGGAATCACAATCTGTTCCAAGGCATTTACCCGGCGGCTGGTTTTTTTAATTTCTTCACCAACCTTGCGAAGGCGGGTTTCGGTAGCAGCCACTTGAATGAGCGCTTCGGTGAGCTTGCGAAACTGGGTCACGCTGTCAAGGGTGCGGGCACCTGCGCCAATGGGCGAAAAAGGCAGTTGCGTGCTGAATTCGGGGGCTTGCACTTGGGGCACTTTAACACCAAACAAGTTTTCGATGGTGATGCCTACCTCGAGCGAGCCTCGTTCTGCCAGACTAAGACTCTCAACCGCTTCCGGTCCGTCCCACGCTTTGGCCAAAAAGAGGCTAAAGTAGGCTTCTTGAGTAGCAGCATTAAGGGCTTCTCGAGCTGCCAGTGACTCTTTAACCAAGCTAAAAAACTCAGCAATCAGCGCGTCACGTTTACGCTTGAGCAGGTCTGCACCACGGTTAGCGAGTTTAAGCTGGTCACGCCGTTGCAGCAGATTAGAGCGGGTTGGGGCAATTTGCTCTGCCATTAGCTACTTCTGCCCGCGCCCCACAATTCGTCCATCTTGGCACCGTAATACTTGTCGATCTGATCGCGGCTCAAGCGGGTCAGTTCGCTCTTGGGCAAGTTAGACAAAATGCGCCACGCAAGGTTGAGCGAGTCTTCGATGCTGCGGTCTTCACTACCTTGGTTAATAAACTGCTTTTCAAACTCGTCAGCAAACTTAAGATACAGTTTGTCGTTTTCCGACAGGGCATCTTCACCCGTGATAGCTACCAAACGCCGCAAGTCAAGGCCGTTTGCATAAGCAGATTGCAACTGGTCAGCGACGTTTTTGTGGTCTTTACGGGTCTTACCTTCACCGATACCGTTGTTCATCAGACGGCTCAAGCTCGGACCAGGGTTGATGGGTGGATAAATCCCTTGGGTGTGCAAGTTGCGCGCCAAGTAAATCTGCCCTTCGGTAATGTAGCCAGTCAAATCAGGAATGGGGTGCGTTACGTCGTCATCGGGCATCGACAAAATAGGAATTTGCGTAACTGAACCAGCACGTCCTTCAACGACCCCAGCGCGTTCATAAATAGACGCAAGGTCAGTGTACATATAGCCCGGATACCCCCGGCGACCGGGGATTTCTTCACGCGCTCCACCAATTTCCCGCAACGCTTCGCAGTAATTGGTCATGTCGGTGAGAATCACCAACACGTGATAACCTTGTTCAAACGCCAAGTATTCTGCAGCCGTAAGCGCCATGCGTGGGGTGAGCAAACGTTCTACTGCCGGGTCGTCGGCTTTGTTAAGGAACAGCACCGAACGCGCCAAAGCACCTGTGCGCTCAAATTCTTGCGTGAAAAAGGTAACTTCACGCTGGGTCACACCCATAGCAGCAAAGACCACTGCAAATTCTGAACCTTCACCGAGCACTTTGGATTGACGGGCAATCTGTGCAGCCAGTTCGTTAGCAGGCAAACCTGAACCCGAGAAGATGGGGAGCTTTTGACCCCTTACCAAGGTAATCAGACTGTCAATCGTCGAAATACCCGTTTGAATGAACTCTTCGGGTTTGCGGCGCGATACCGGGTTGATAGGTGCACCACCAATGGGCAGACGCTTATCGGCCACAACTGCGGGCAGGCCATCAATGGGCGTACCGCTACCATTAAAACGGCGGCCAATCATGTCTTTAGACACACCCAAACGGGCGACATCTTCAACCAAGCGCACCGTCGTTGAGGAGAGGTCAATACCCGAGGGTTCTTCAAAAACCTGAAGGACAGTCACTTCATCAGACACTTCAATGACCTGACCACCACGTTCGCGGCCTCGCCCATCAGTAATGCGGACAATGGCGTTATAGGAAAGGTCGGGGGCGTTTTGCAAGAACAGCAACGGCCCAGAGACGTAGCTGACTTCACTGTATTCTTTGGTGAGCAAATTTTTTGCCACAGTGCCTCCTTAGGCGCTTACCGCAAAGGCGTTATCGAGTTCGCGTAAAACGCTGGTTTTATAGTCTTCAAACTCGTCCTCAGCCACGTAGCGGGCGCGGTTCACTTTTTCCATGACCGGGTCTTGCAAGAGGTCATCGACGGTTGCGCCAGCAGCGAGGGCTTTGCCTGCGGTGTCGTTGAGTTTAATGATCATCTGCAGCATGCCATAAGCTTTTTGCAGTGAGCAGGACGCGTCTACGGGGTCAAAACCGTTTTGCTGCAAAAAGTCTTGCCGCAAGATGCGACCAATTTCAATGACCAAACGTTCTTGGTCTTGAAGCGCGTCTGGCCCTACAAGTTGCACCACTTCTTGCAAGTCGGCTTCGCGCTGCAAGAGGCTGACGGCTTTTTCGCGGTATTCTACATAGTCTTCAGCAACGTTGTCACTGTACCAGTCGTCGAGGATGCTGCCAAACAGCGAATAAGACCGACTCCAGTTAATGGCCGGGAAATGACGGCGACGCGCCAGTGACGCATCAAGCGCCCAGAAACAACCGGTAATCCGCAAGGTTGACTGGGTGACAGGTTCTGAGAAGTCACCACCAGCGGGCGACACAGCGCCGATAATCGATACTGCGCCTTCCTCACCAGCCAAGGTTGTGACCCGACCACCGCGCTCATAAAAAGCTGCCAAGCGCGACGCCAAGTAAGGCGGGTAGCCTTCTTCAGCAGGCATCTCTTCCAGACGCGAAGCAATTTCCCTAAGCGCCTCTGCCCAACGGCTAGTTGAATCGGCCATGATAGAAACTTTATAACCTTGGTCGCGGAAGTACTCAGCAAGGGTGATGCCTGTATAAATGGAGGCTTCCCTAGCGGCTACGGGCATGTTCGAGGTATTGGCGATCAGCACCGTACGGTGCATCAAGGGATTGCCCGTTTGCGGGTCTTCTAGTTCGGGGAACTCCACGAGCACATCTGTCATCTCGTTACCACGTTCGCCACAACCCACGTACACCACGATGTCAGCGTTACCAAACTTTGCAATGGACTGCTGGGTGACGGTCTTACCTGAACCAAACGGCCCCGGAATAGCGGCAGTACCGCCCATGGTGAGGGGGAACAGCACATCAAGAATGCGCATGCCCGTAAGGAAGGGCGTCACCGGGTCAAGTTTGCGAGTGACCGGGCGGGCTTGCCGCACGGACCACGGATGATAGAGCTTGAGTTCAGTACCATCTTCTAGTACCGCAATGACGTCTTCTAGGGTGTACTCGCCCGCCCCTTTGATTTCTTTGATTTTGCCGCCCTTATCGGGAGGTACCAAAATTTTGTGGGTAAACGCGAATTCTGGCACTGTCCCGAGCACCATACCGCCAGTAACCTCGTCACCCGCCTTGACTTGAGGCGTGAATTGCCACTTGGCTTCGCGGGAGAGCGAGTTCACGGTGATGCCCCGGTCAATGTAGGTACCGGATACTTCTTGAATTTTATCTAAGGGACGTTGAATGCCGTCAAAGATACCGTTAAGCATGCCCGGCCCAAGTTCTACAGCGAGGGGCAAGTCAGTTGACTCGACGGGTTCACCGACGGTTAAGCCGCCTGTTTCTTCGTATACCTGCACAAACGCCGTGTCCCCGTTGAGGCGAATGATTTCGCCAATGAGTTGGTCTTTACCGACCCGCACAATGTCGTACATGCGCGACCCCATCATGCCCTCGGCAATGACCGCAGGACCAGAGATGCGCTTGATTGTACCTTTAATATTATCAGCCATGGAAGCCTCCTAGCTCAGTCGAGTTTGATGTCAAAACCGATGGCACTGCGCACCAAATTTTGCATGTACGCTTTGGCATCGTCATCACTTTCTGAAAATGCGGCACCGAGACTAGGCATCGACAGTAGCACGGGCAAATCGCGTCCGCGCATGATGCGTTCGCTGCTCGCGTTAGGGTCAGCAATCAACCCCGCGTCTACTGCAACCAAACCGTAGTCATCTGAGGTGATGATGTCTTCTAGGGCGTTTTGAGCGCTGTCACTATCCGCTTCGCGCACTTCGACACCTGCTAATCGGAAGCCGGTTGCCGTTTCACTATCAGTAAGAATAATCATCTTAGGCACGGCCAAGCTCCTTCTCGAGCTGCGCGTTGGGAACGCCGTAGAACTTGCCCCGCGCTAACAGCCGCAAGCGGGCGGTTTCTGCTTCTTTGAGGCGCAAGTAATACACCACCACACCAATACCGAGGGGTTCTTTGAAATAAAGCTGGTGCGCAGACGCGTCCAAGCTATTGCGCAACACCGCTTCGGCTTCGCTCAAGGTAGGCGCTTCGACCACTGCCGCAAAACTCGTCCCAGACAGTTCTTGTAAGTTGCCACCCTCACGGATGAAATTGGCAAACATCTCCGCTGAGACTTCTTTGCCCCCACGAATAAACAAGTCCGCTGAGGCGCTATCACTACCGCGTACTTTGAGGGCGGTACGAATGTTAGTCGCGTCAATTTCACGCTTGAGGTAGCGGGCAAAGTCTCTCGAGTGATCTGCACTATCTAAAGCACTAAACAGCGACTGGTAGTAGTTGCGATCTAAGGTCAGTTCAAGACCGAGTAAGCTCGAGTCAGACGCATAACCGCGCACTGCCCGACTAAACGCCCGCGACAAGGGGTGTTTGGTCACCGCTAACGCCTGCGCTGCTGCAGGTAAATCTGCTGCTTCCAACATGCGCTCAGCGGTAGTTTGCGTGAGCTTACCAACCGTCATGAGCGAGCTGCGAGCATCTTCTACCCCGCGCCCAGCGTGCTTAGCACGAGCAATGGCTTTGAGGTTATTCAAATCAAAGCGAAGCAGTAACAAACCCACCAGCGTCTGCGGGTCGCCATCAGAAAAACGTAAAATCTTGTGGGTGATGGCGTCAAAATTGCTGGCAATGGCTTGGTCAACAGCAGACAAACCTTTGCCAGAGGCTTCGGCTTCTTCGAGGGCATGTACGTAAGGTGACTGGGCAAGTTCGTTGGTGAAAGCAGCAAAGCTCGAGGTCGCCAGCAGGTTGTTATACGCTTCCGGCGACAATAGCGAGGCTTTGAGCGCCCGCACTCGAGCATTGATGTAAGCGTAACTTGAAGGCATCGTTAACTCGCAAACAGCGCTTGCGACGCATCCGCAGCCAGTTCATCACGGGCAGACTCGAGCCGCGCAATAAGACTATTGGACACCATCACATTGGTTTCGGTTTTCACCCGCACACCGCCATGCACGTTTTTGTCGGTTTCTACCGTCAACGCCACGCCACGCTCTTTTAGCGCGTCAGTAATAAGTTTTTTGTCGCTCGGGTTAACGATGACGCTCATCACTTGAGCACCGCTCAAAGATTCAAGCACCTCGTCGAGCAGCTTAGGGAGTACCTCTTGGTAGCGCCCTTTGTCTTTAATCAAGGCATCTAACTGCCCTTTGGCAGCATCAAAAGCACCTTCTACCAATTCGTGCTGGGTGCGCAGTTTAAGCGACGCCGCTTCAAGTTGGGCAGCACTCTTACCCCGTACAATCAACGCTTCGTGCTGACTTTGCGCACTGCGTTCACGTTGGGCTTTGAGGGTACTTGCGTCTTCTTTGGCGCTAGCAACAATCTCCGAGGCACGCGATTTTGCCTCGGAGATGATGGCGTCAACTTCCGCTTGGGCTTCGCGTTTAAGCAAAGCTTCTAGGTTCGCCATGGATTATCCAATCTGACCGTTCAAGAAGAAAGCAATCACGAAACCGAAGATGATGATGGTTTCGGGAATCACTAGGTAAATAAGAATCTGACCGAAAGCTTCGGGGCGCTCTGCTAGCGTACCAGCACCCGCGCTACCAATCGAAGCTTGGGCGATACCGACGCCGATAGCGGCTAAGCCAATGGCCAAACCTGCACCCACGCCAATCAAACCCGCACCTGTACTAAGTGCGCCAGCACCTTCAGCTAAGGCTTCGCCTTCTTGCGCCATACCGATGCTTGCTAAAAAGGCGACAACCAACAACAGAACGACATTACCGAAAATCTTTTTCATGCTTCTCCTCCAAAAAAGCGAAATGGCTTATAAGGGCGACCATTTTCCTCATAAAACCCAAACTTCGTAAAAAACTCCACATATTGCAAACGCAAAGGTTGCAACGTGTGTCCAATGATAGTGAGCGCTAAAGCAATCAAATGCACGCTCGCGCCAACGACGATACCAAGTAATGGCCCAATGACGGGCAAGCTACCTGCTACCGCAAACCCTAAGTCCGTCGCCAAGTTGGCTACCAATGCTGCTGACAAGCCGACGGCGAACAGACGTAGATAACTAAGAATGTTGCCAGAATTCGAGATGATTTCTACCAGCATGAGCGGCACACCCGACATCACTACGGCAAACAAAAAGATGATGAAACCAAGAATCACAAACGCACCCACGAAGGTGTTGAGATTATCGGTCAAAAAACCGTACGAAAATACCACGATGGCCGCTAGACCTGCGAGCATACCGATGCTTTCCCACAGGTGATGGCTGTTGTAGTGGCGGTAAGCGTAAAACGCCCGAATCGCCCAACCACCGAGCACCTGCAAAACACCAAACGCAATGGCCGCTAGCAGCAGGGGGGTAAACCTTTCTACCCGCAAAAGCACAATAGGAATAAGCCCAGCTGCGCCTTCGTGGTGGTGCATAGTTGAGTAGAAAATCGGGAAAAACGACGGGAAGCGCTCGAGAAAATTACCAAAGAACTCCCCAAAGATAATCCCAAAACCAATCGTCCACCCCGCACACCAATTAATCACCGTGCTAATGACCGGCAGTACCTTAGGACTCAAAGTGATACCTAGTGGCCCTAAGTCCAGTTCGTTGCCGTTGTTGCCACGCTTGCGAAACCACCACGCTAACGCCACAAACATCAGTCCAAAACCAATGTCACCAACTACTAACCCAAAGTAAAACGGGAAAAAGACGGCTAGCGTCCAACTGGGGTCAAACGAATCGTATTTGGGAGGGGCAAACAGCGACAACAAGCCCTCAAAGGGTTTAACCCAATGGGGGTTATCGAGTTTAACGGGCACGCCGTGATCCAATATGGCATCCGCATGGCGCACTTCGATGATGACGCCAGAACCAAAACGCTCGTGCAGGGCACTAGCGACCTGTTGGCTTTGATTGGTAGGAAGCCAGCCCTCGAGCGCAAAACTGTAGCGCCCCGCCCCCAAATGTGCTAGGGCATCGTAGCGGTGGCGTTCATCAAGGGCATGTTGGTGAATCGCCCGAATAGCTTCGGCGTGTTCGCTAGCAATACTGGCCAATTCACTATCAATGTCAGTCACGCGGCTAGGCAAACTTTCTTGCTGTTCACGCATGCGCGCCAAATCGTCGGCGACGTTACCTTGTTTGTGGGGCAGTTCTAATACTCCAATGCCCATGCGCGTCAGTAACCCTTGCACGGCGTCGCTGTCTTTTTGCAAAGACACCGCCAACACCAAGTAGTCCCGACCGTAGCTCTGGCTGACGAGTACAGCACGACCTTCAAGCTCGCTGCTCATGGTAGCTTCTAGCTCAGCGAGGGCGTCACGACTGACGATAAACGGCAGCGCCCGCAAATAACGGCTGCCATCGAGCAAGCCAAGGCTGCTCTCGAGCTGCGCCATGATGGGCAAATAGGTACGAATCGTTTCTAAGGTTTCTTTGGCCTCACTGCGTTCGCGGCTAAGGGCATCAACTTGGGCGCTGATGTTTTCAAGATACTCGAGCTGCTGCTGCGCACTTTGCTGAGCGACACCGGGGGCTTCTCCTTGCGGCGTGCTACTCAGTGACGTGCTACTCAGTGATAGGGCATCCAAGAGCATTTGGCTTTCAGCAAGCACTTTGTCTTGGGTTTCTTTGGCACTTTTGATGTCCCCAGTCAGTTCAAAATTGCCAAGCACTTCGTGGCTGACGGGGTCAAGTTGCACCACACCAAGACCTTGTAAAAACGACAGCACCGCCGTGGCTTCACTGCGCCTGCCAACGACAAGTAACTTGTCCATCTCGGCAATCACGGCAAGACACGCTCCAAAATGAGTTTCACGGCTTCGTCTTGATGTTTTTTAGCGCGCTCGCGTAGTGACGACACCGCTTGATTGGCTTCGTCGAGCACCTCTTTACGGGCGCGTTCGCTAGCAGTGCGGGCGTCTTTGAGGCGCGCTTCGGTGTGTTTTTCCGCTTCGCTACGGGCTTGAGCGACGAGTATGCGGGCTTCATCTTCGGCATCGCGAATAATTTTCGCAGCCTCAGCACGCGCTTCATCAACTTCAGCGGCGAGAGATTTTTCGTAGTCAATAAGCTCTCGCAATAACGTTTCGCCTTGGGCTTGCAAGTTGCCCTCCTTTCTGGTGAGCACACAAGAATCATCCTGTTGGGATAGTCCTGTTGGCTCGAGTCCTGTGTCGTGCGCTGCTATCTTGTACCTCGAGCGCCTGGGCTGCAACATTCACTAGCAACAAAAATTCACCATCAACACGATGAAACTGTTGCGAAGCACAACGACGACCGACTAACAAGGATAACCAACGCATAGTCACAAACACCTCACGTGACAGCAGTTGACGTCACAGCAGTTGTTCTACCAATGACCATTACAACGGCAATCACAAGTTGTTTTGTGAACGACCGTCACAACATGTTCTAGGCATCATCACCGCTAGACGCTAACCTCAATTGCACTTATCGTTTCACACGACCCACGTTGATGCTGCCGTGTAACCTACGATTACCCGCGCTTTGAGGTTGCAACTCGCTAGCGGGGTGCAGGTGAGGGCATAAAAAAACGCGACAATCGCCGTCCAAAAGACATTAACCTCGCGCTTCAGCGCGGTTAAGCATAACACACAATTTTGCGCCGCTGTCAACGCACTGAGCGAGCCCTGCCCTTGACCGCTAGGCAAGCACCCTTGGCTTGTAGAAAACCACACGTAAGCGGGACGTTTGTCCTGAAAGCATCCCCCAACTGTTCCCCAAATCACAACCCAAACTTCCAACCCAACCTTCCAACCCAACCTTCCAACATGGATAACGCTAGCAAACACCCACCGTGCCGTCCTGCTTGAGACGACCGGTAAGTGCAGCCGGTAAGTGCAGCAATAAAAAACGCCTCGAGGATGCTCGAGGCGCAATATGTTTAGCATTTCCATGATTGACATCTACACAGTTGGACACGTTTACACGTTGGACACGTTGCATATCGATATGTGACGGACGTTGGTAAAAAGACGTTGGTAAACGTTGGGGTAAACGTTGGTAAAAATCAGCAACTGCAGAAACAAAACGTGGAATTGCCAATTGTACTTTTCTACCTTGCTTTGTTAGCCACAATCACCATTCGACAGGCGCTTGGCTGTAGTTGTAAATCTCGTCGCCATCGCGTTGACTGTAACCAACGCTAGCACCCACTCGAGCAGCCGCAAAGTCCAAAAAGGCTTGAATATTGCTTGAGGCGGCTTGCACAGCGTCAAAGTCTAAGTTGCTCGCGCCACCGATACCTGCGAGCAGTTGCAGTTGGCTGACGAGTTGTTCACCGGCAGCCGACAAGCTGGCCCTGTTGTCGCTGTAGCTAAATGACGACGCATCACCAGGGACAAGTGACGTGCGGTTTTGATAGGTCGGGTCATTGGCGAGGCTCGTGTCACCTGCTAGGGAAGCAGTGAGTGCCTCGAGCGACGGCGCAATGTAAGCATAACCCCCATCAACCGCCACACTGATGGTGACACCAGGCGACATAGTGTAGGTCGTCACGCTCACGCCAGCAATGGTGCTCGTTTCAGTCGCAGCGTTGCCCATACCACCGGAAGGATCGGCAAACATAGCCACAGTCATACTCAAACTTTGCATCACTTGCCCCAAACCAGCAGCGGCAGCAGCATCGTCAGTCGTGTTAATGAGGTAAACGGCCTCACCCAGCAAGTTATCACTGACCATACCGGGTTCGACCACGTCACCTGCACCCGTGACGATGCTGGTCAGTTGGCTACCCATCCAAGCAAACAACGATGCTTCGAGGTTCACACCCGTAAAACCCTGTGCCACATCGTTGAGTGAGCCACCTAGTTCTGGCACACTGCGCGACAGTTCGTTGAGATAGTCCCACCAGGCGGGCAAATTAACGTACCCCGTGGTAAGACCGATGGTTTCAGCAGGCGCCAGGGAGGCTGCGTTAGGGTCAGCAAACCCTTGGGCAGTGAGCAGGGCATACAAACTGTCATCGCCACCTGCGGCGTTCAACTGCAATAAACCTTCACTCTCGAGGCCACTAGCAGTCACTCGAGCCACCCCACCGGTAGCGTTTAAGGTTTGCAACATACTACTCACTCGAGCCAGTAAGTCATCAAACCCAAAACCACTGGCAAAGGGGCGCACCCCTTGAGCAATGGCAGCGTAGTTGAGGTAGCCATAAAAGTTACCCGTTGCCAAACTGCCTAATGTCCCCTGATAACCATCCGTATCGGCCAAAGCGGCTTCGGTGCTACCGCTTGCTTGCCGCAGGACGCCGCGCAGTGTATCGGGGTTACTGCTGAGCAGCAAAATGTCATCGGCGACGCCAAAAGCAATGCGCTGCACGGGGGCATCAGGGTCTTGTAACAGCCTGGTGTAAAAGGTGTAGTTGCCTTCTTGTAAGGTTTCGCTGTCTTGAGCAGCGCTGGTAATGAGTGGCGTCAAAGCGGTTAGGGCGTTGGGTTCTAGCACCGTCGCCAAGGTGACGACCGGAAAAGGATTGAAGCTCGAGACTGACACGCTCAACCAAGCTTCGTTACCAAACACATCAAGCCACGCAACACCTTCGGGTAGGACATCCTCGAGCGCCGCCGCATCATCTGCCCCTGCGATGGCCGCAAAGGCACTGACAATCCCAAGGCGTTCAAACTCGGCTTGAAAATCACCAGAAAGTTCACTGGCAGCCTGCAAGTCCGCCATGCCCATGGCCACCACAGTATCAGCGGATAACAGTGCTGGCAGACGTTGGGCGAGTCCTAAGCTGGCACTCAATAGCAGCACACTGGCGAGCAATGTTCTTTTTGTTAACATATTTATTGACATAAACGCTTATCTCCTTCGTAAAACATTTGTGAAGAGGGTATTTGTATGATCGTTCACCTGCCCTTGTTTCTCCTGAAACCCTAGCCTGAAACCCCGTGAGGTTATATGACCCGTGAGATTCAACAAGTGAGATTCAACAAGACAGTGGCTCGAGTACGCTAGCAAACCCGTGTCAAGGTGTGATGAACGTTCCGTTATTTAACCGTCACGAACTGAACTGAGCCTGAAAGCCCAACATGACCCCAACCTTACAGGCTCGACCTCACAGGCTCGACATGACGCTCCCAACATGACAGGGCGTGACATGACAGGGCGTGACATAACAGGGCGTGACATGACAGGGCGTGACATGGAAGGACGGTGAGTTACGACAGTGAGTTACGACAGGGCTTTGACCTTGGCCACGACGTTGTCAACGTTGAAACCCAATTCTGCCATCACTTTGTCGCCATCAGCAGACGCCCCAAAACGCTCGAGGCCAATCACCGCGCCGTTCATACCGACGTACTTATGCCACCCCAAGGGCGCACCTGCTTCAATGGCTACCCGCTTGCTGACCGCTGGCGGCAAAATGGCCGCTTTGTAGCTGTCGGGTTGGGCGTCAAACAGTTCAAAACTGGGCATACTGACCACTCGCGTGGGCGTACCTTCGGCGTCCAAACGGGCTTTAGCGGCCAGCGCCAGTGACACTTCTGAACCTGTCGCAATCAAAATGACCTCACAGGCGTCACTGACGTCACCGCCGACCACATACGCACCCTTGGCAACGCTACCTGCAGGCACGTCCAGCACAGGCAAGTTCTGACGGCTGAGCACCAGTGCCGTGGGGCCATCGCGGTGGCTGAGGGCATATGCCCACGCTTGGGCGGTTTCATTGGCGTCCGCCGGACGAATCAAGGTGACGTTGGGTATGGTGCGCAGCGCCATGAGTTGAGCGACAGGTTGGTGGGTAGGGCCATCACCACCGAGGCCGATGCTGTCGTGGGTAAACACATAAATGACAGGTTGTTCCATCAGGGCAGCTAAGCGCAAACTGGGGCGCAGGTAATCTGCGAAGACAAAAAACGTGCCTACGTAAGGCCGCACGCCTTTGTGAAGTGATAAGCCATTGCCGATGGCTGCCATACCGTGTTCACGCACGCCAAAGTAGAGATTACGCCCTCGGTAGTCTTCTCGCGACAATATTGCTTCATCGCTGATGTCAGTTTTGGTTGAACCCGCCAAGTCTGCTGAACCGCCCATCAGTTGCGGCACATGCGGAGCAAGGGCATTGATGACTTTACCGGAAGCACTGCGAGTAGCCACGCTACTGCCAATCTCAAAACTGGGTAACAAAGGCTCGAGCATCGGCAGTTCGTCTGCCATCACCTTGTCGTATTGGGCAGCCAAATCAGCATGAGCTGTTTGGTAGCGGTCTTTGATTGCTTGCCAGTCGGCTTGGGCGCTTGCGCCACGACTGATGGCCGCACGCCAGTGCTCGAGCACGTCATCTGGCACAGTAAACGCCTCCCAGTCAATGCCTAACTTGGCTTTGGTGGCTTTGGCGTCCTCCTCGTTGAGGGCTGAACCGTGCACGCTGCTCGTACCCTGTTTGGGCGCACCAAACCCGATAATCGTGCGCACCGAGATAATGCTCGGACGAGCCGTCTCGGCTTGGGCGGCTTCAATGGCCTTTTCAATGGCAGCCGTGTCGTTACCGTCCTCAATGCGTTGGGTGTGCCAACCATAGGCTTCAAAACGCTTGAGCACGTCTTCACTGAGAGATACATCAGCGGCTGCGTCTAGGGTCACGTCGTTGGCATCATAAAGGACGATGAGTTTGCCAAGCCCCCAGTGACCCGCGAGCGAACAAGCTTCACTGGCGACCCCTTCCATAATGTCCCCATCGGAAGCAATCACATAGGTGTAATGGTCCACGAGGGGGTAACCATCGCAGTTATAGGTAGCCGCCATGTGCGCTTCAGCCAGTGCCATACCCACAGCCGTGGAGATACCTTGTCCCAAAGGCCCTGTCGTAGTTTCGACGCCGGGGGTGTGAGCATATTCGGGGTGACCGGGGGTCTTGCTGCCCCACTGCCGGTGACGTTTGATTTCAGCGAGTGGCAGGTCGTAACCAGTGAGGTGCAGCAAACTATAAATGAGCATCGACCCGTGACCAGCAGACTGCACGAAACGGTCACGGTTGTGCCACGTGGGGTCTTGGGGGTTGTGTTTGAGAAATTTCGTCCATAGCACATAAGCCATCGGCGCAGTACCCAAGGGCATCCCCGGGTGACCCGAACCCACATCACTAGTAGCGTCGATGGTGAGGGCGCGAATGGCGTTAATGGCGCGTTGCTCGAGCACCTGTTTATTGCTTACTTCTGACATGTCTTACCTCCAGTGTTGGCCAGTACCGGCAGTAGGCCTACTAAGCTGATTGGCTGAACGCCCTGACTAAACGCATTGGCTACACACATTGACTGATAGATTCGCCAATAAATTTATTGTGACTTTCAACTACATTATGACTTCGTTGTTATAACTTTGCCGTTGTGACGTCATTGTTACGACTTCGTTGTTGTGACGTCGTTAAATCCCTTGGGTGAACCTCTGCAGTTAATCCCTCTGCAGTTAATCATTGAGCATCCTTATAGCAGCGTGATGATGTCTCAATGAATCTTAAGGTTATGCGGTGACGCTCGAGCCAATCGCCTGACGTTACTTGACCTATACGACTTGACCTATACGTGTTTCTTATCACAATCAGTGCGCTATATTTTTACTCTATCGTGTCACGCGCACATATGCGTCAAGTGCGTGACGTGTCAGCTTGATGTCGCAGCTATCGCCTAGTGTGCGGTATAACCCCATCAAGTATCCAGCACATCTACCCACCACATATCCACTACATCGCAATACCCGCTAGAAGGGCAGGTTTATATGGACAGCAACACAAAACGCAAAATCGCCATCGGGTGTGACCCTGCAGGCATCGAACTGAAAGACATGCTCAAAGCCCACCTCGCCGAAAAAGGCGTTGACGTCGTTGACTTCGGCAGCACCGATGACTACCCCGATGTCGCCCATGAGGTTGCCAAGAGTGTCGCCCACGACCCCAAAGAACGTGCCATTTTGATTTGTGGGACGGGCATCGGCATGGCTATTACCGCCAATAAAGTCCCCGGGATACGCGCCGCCCAAGCCCACGACACCTACTCGGCAGAACGCGCCCGCAAGAGCAACAATGCCCAAGTCATTACCTTGGGCGCTCGCGTAGTAGGACCAGAACTCAGTAAGCAAATTATTGATGCGTGGCTCGAGTCAGAGTTTCAAGAGGGTGGCTCGAGGCGCAAAGTCGACAAAATCAGTACCATCGACAAACGTGAGGGTTAAGTTAACGGCTTCGTCCTGACCGCAAGGAAGGCTGTTATTTGCCGTACTGACCCACGGGCAACACACCCTTCGGCAACACAGCAGCTTGACAGTCTTCTGACGGTGCGTTACCATCATTCTTGCAGTCGACGCGGGGTAGAGCAGTCTGGTAGCTCGTCGGGCTCATAACCCGGAGGTCATAGGTTCAAATCCTATCCCCGCAACCAACATTGTATAAAAGACTCCTTCGGGGGTCTTTTTGTTTTGCCGTTAGTGTTGCACCCTCGCTTGCTAGATAGCATGTATCAGATTGTATTTGTGAGATGGCGGGCAGACGAGCCACCCAATACAGCGCATACCTAACACAGTGCGATAACCGCACCACAGTTATCGACACGTTAAACGCGTTAGATGTCAACAATATATACAATCAGTAACTAAGACGTCACTTAGATATCCCTGAGACACCACTAGTTAGATATCCCTGAGACACCACTAGAACGCCAGCCAACGGCAAGCACAAAACCATTTCAATACACACCATTTCAAGGCAAACAATCAGCAAACTACAGAAAAACCACCTCACCGAAATACAGGAGAACCATGTCAGAGAACTCACCTACAGAAGAAACCCTGCTAGCAGAATCGCCCTCAGAAGCAACCACAGCCGACACCTCAGAAGCAACCTCGCAACTTATGCAAACCACCAGCCAGCGGGCGGGTTTTGTGGCTATTGTCGGCAAGCCCAACGTGGGCAAGTCAACGCTACTTAACACGCTGTTGGGCATTAAAGTTGCCCCCATTACTCCCAAACCCCAAACCACCCGCAAAGGTGTGCGTGGTATTTACAGTTTTGAAGGCGAACAGCTTGTTTTTGTTGATACACCCGGATTGCACAAAGCCCACGATGCCCTAGGCAGTTTTATGAACCGCGAAGTATGGGCGGCCACGGTAGACGTTGAAGCGGTCTTGTGGGTCGTCGACTTGCGCCGTCCGCCTGGTGATGAAGACAAAGACGTAGCGCGGATGCTCAGCAACTTACCAGACACCACGCCGATTTTTTTGATTGGTAACAAACTTGACGCGGCGAAGTATCCAGATGAAGCCATCAGCTTGTACCACGAGTTGTTGCCGCACGCCCAAGCGCGCATGATGAGCGCCCAAGAAGACCCAGATGCGGTGTATGCTTTGCGTCAGGATTTGCTCGAGCTACTGCCAGAAAGCCCTTTTTACTTTCCTGCAGACATCAGCAGCGATCAATCCCGCGAAGACTGGGCAGCAGAAATCATCCGCGAAAGCACCATGATTCACCTGCGGCAAGAACTGCCCTATACGGTGGCAGTTAAAGTCAACGAGTGGCGCGACCCTGACGACAAGCAGTCGCCCATTTACATTCAAGCGGACGTGTGGATTGAGCGCAGCAACCACCGCGGTATGGTCTTGGGTAAAGGCGGGGCGATGATTAAAACCATCGGCAGAAGAGCCAGAAAGCAGCTCGAGCTATTCCTATCCCATCAGGTATTCGTTGACCTAGAAGTGGTGGTACAACGCAACTGGCGCGACGACCAAGAAGCTTTGCGCGAGTTGGGTTATCAGGGTTAATGGCCATTGCAGGACGTTGGCGTCGGCTTGATGCCCTGCCTGACAAACGTGGCCGTGATGCCATGCCGGGGGTGTACGAAATTGCCAACGAGGAAAAACAGCTCATTTACATTGGGCAGTCTGCTAAGGACGTACCCAACCGCATCCGGCAGCACTTAGCTCGAGCCAATTGCATCAGCGAACACGCGCACTACTGGCGCTACGCCTACAGCCGCGTGCCACAAGCCGACGAAGCCAAACACATTGCCGCTTACATGAACCAACACGGCGACTTGCCGCCCTGCAACAAAGCTACCCCCCAAACGCGAGACGCCAAAAGGCGCTATCTCGAGCGCAGCCGCGACAGCTAGACGTTAGCATCGCCATGATTGACGTCTATGCCGTTGAACGCGACTGATGCTGCTTTACATTTGGTGAAAATTTCCAAACATAGAAACGAAAGTTAGTATTGCTACGTTAACATCAAGGAGTATCAATGTTAAAAATGTCAAATAATATCAACATTAAAGGGCGTCGAGATTCAAAAACCGAAACAACAACGTGCGTTCGTTGGCAGGGTCTCGCAGGGTGACAATCAACATGCTTTCTGACGGCAACGCTGTGTCTGCTGGAAAGTGTAACGTCGCCCCATCAGCTCGAGTGACTACCTGTTCACTACTGATGTTCTCGCCGCTGCCCTCGAGCCGCGCAGTGAGGCTGTAGTCTGCCAAGTTGGCCGCGTCTTGAAAATCAAGGTGGATGAAGGTGTTTTCGGTGCTGCGTTCAACGTCAAGATACGGCGCAGCGGGCAAGCGCAAAAAACCATACACATTATTTAAATCGCCTGCTTGGTCAATATCGAAACGCCCAAAAATACGAAAACCAGACGCCCGCAAAAAATACAGACTGTGCCACTGGAAGTCCGCACGGCGCACATCAGCTCGAGTGGCGGTACCTTGCGGTCTTGTCCAGACGCGTTCGATGCGGGGGAAGGCTGGCTCGAGCACGTTCCACGGCACCTCCAGCGGGTTGGCTTGCCAAGCGTAGAGTGTCTCCCACGAAAGGGTTTCGACATATTCAGGGGCAACCACAACGTCATCCCAAGGCATAGGCACATCGCGCCAATGGGCATACCCCGCTAGGGCACTGCTCGCACCAGTCAGTAAGGCCACTAGCACAGCTTGACGTCCTTTGAGGCCAGAAAACCACAACACGGTCGCTAGCGTCAAAGGAATCATCAACAAACCAAAAAACAGCACACCCACCCGCAAAAGTAGCGACAACACATTGTCGGGAACAGCATCAAGCGCATAAGCACAAGCAAAAAACATACCGCTCATGCAGCCGAGCACCAACGCCCAAAACGCCAGCATACGCCAGCTCGAGCGCGGTGTGGATACCCTTTGCTGTGCTACTTTCGGGGCTGCTTTCGGGGCGGTGGTGCTACTCGCCATGGTTACGAATCCTCCTCAAAATAGGCTTGTTGTTCTTCAGGACTTAAGCTGCGGATATGTGCTAATTCTTCTTCGTCGAAGTCGCGGATACTCTCAGCGATGAGCGCGAGGGCAGCGTCAGCTTGATCTTCAGGCACGAGCACCATGGTTAAACCGGGCATCTGTGCACCCAAAGCATGAAACACATCAGCAATAAAATCGGGCCCTTTAACTTCTACGACATAGCCTTCGTCTTTGAGAATCACCGCCACCATGTCGGCAAGTTCGGGCGCAGGGGCGACATCAACGACTACCCAAACACCCCCGTGGAGGGTGACTTTATCTCCTTTCATACCGCGTCTACCTGGTTGTTTACCGTAGCAGCATCTTCAGTGACCTTCACGTTGGCATTAACCTTGGCATTAACCTTGGCATCAATCTTGGCATAAGCCAAACACAAGTCACGGTAAGCGCGACGGGCGATGTGCAGGTGCGCCACAGGCACGTTTTCGCGGGTGGTGTGGGCATGTTCTTCTTCACCAGGGCCAAAACCAATCACCACAGCGTTACCCCCTTGGCTATTTGTCATGGTTGAAAGGTAAGGCGCGTCAGTACAAAACCACCACACATCTTCTTCAAGTTCCATCCCCTGCCCTTTGAGGCTCGTTTGCAGGGCTTGCCGACTAGCGTCCAAAAAGGGACTGTCTAGGGGCGTTTGGTAAGCAGGGGCAATGTGCGGGTAGTCAATTTTGATAGCGCCATCTTCACTGACAGCGTGTTCAGTGAGCACGTCGATACTGACGCCTTCGGGCATGCTGTCTTGCAGACGGCGCAATACGGCATCGGGATCATCTTGGGGAATGTTGCGGTAGTCAACGACAATCAAGGCTTCACCAGGGACGACGTTGTGGCTTTCGGGATAGCTCACAAAGCGGGTCGGGGTAAGGCTCGAGCCACCCAACACCCCCCCCTGCGGCAAGTCGATGGTTTCTAAGACTTGTAACACGGGCACTGCCTGATACAAGGCATTCACCCCAAGTTGATTGTTGGCAGCGTGGGCAATTTTGCCAGGAACGCGCACCTGCATCTCAATGCGCCCCCTGTGCCCAAGCATGAGCTTGAGTTTGCTGGGTTCACCCAAAATCACCACATCAGCTTGCATGGTTTCCGACAGATGGCGCGCCCCGAGACCACCCACTTCTTCTTGCACCACACCCGTAACAATCAGCGTGCCTTGAAAGCCTGCGTCGGCAGCATCTTTGGCAGCGTGCACCATGCAGGCCACCGCACTTTTCATGTCACACGCGCCCCGTCCCCACAGACGTGCACCGTCTTCTTCGTGGCTGATGGTACCCGACAAGGGCGGATGCGCCCACAGGTCTTCTTCGCCTAAGGCCACCGTATCGATGTGACCGTTGAGCATCACCACCGGGCCACTGTTTGGGTCTTGGCCACAACGCAACATGCCCACCGCGTTACCTGCTGAGTCAAGGTAAGCTTCGTCATAATTAAGGCCATGAAAGGCATCTAGTAAACACTGCGCCGCTGCCGACTCACGTCCGGACGGAGTGTGACAGTGAATCAGGGCTTGGCTTAAACGCACTTCAGGGGCAAGTTCTGAGGGAGAAAATTCTGAGTTGGTCATTGCATTTATCATAACGGCATGGCTAGCGAAATCACAGCGCGTGACCACCCTCATCATTCGCAACATCATTCGCAACATCGCTGGTGTTTGTGCCTTTAGCCGTGTCTTACAGTCATAGAGGTTACGTGTGCTCATCAAGATTGATACCAAAAATTGATACCAAAAGAAGCGCAGGCGGTGCTCGAGCATCCTCTTTGCCCATGATGGCTGTCACAGCTATTACTGTTTGGCTTTACTGTTTACCCCGCTACCCCGTCAGCACAAGCTTTATGATGGCGTATGCCCTTCTTCGAATACACCGACAACGACGCACCCACCCCACAAGCGGTGCGCATCTACTACGAAATTCACGACCAAACGGGCAGCACAGGACGCCCACTGTTGTTTTTACACGGACGCGGCGGCAACGTGCTCAGTTGGTGGCAGCAAGTACCTTTTTTTGCCCGAAACTACCGCTGCATCGTTATCGAACAGCGCGGTTGGGGACGTTCAGAAGGCGTGTTTGATGCTCCTTGGGGTGAGGTGTTTGCCAGAGACATTGATGCGCTGGCAGATGAACTTGACCTCGATACGTTTGCGGTCATTGCCCAATCAATGGGTGGTTGGACGCTCAGCGCTTTGTGTGAACGCCTAGCAGAACAGGGACAAAGTGAACGAATCGCGGCTGCGGTCATGAGTGGCACAGTCGGCGGCTATGTTCCTACGCACCTTGGCGCAACCTACGATGCCTACCGCGAAAAGGCTTACGCCCAGCGCACGGCTTGGCAACAGGGCAAAGCCAGCCATCCTGCTTTGGCTGCCACAACTTCCGACAACCTGCAAATGCTCTACAGCATGATGGCTCGCCTCAACCAACCACCAAAAATTGGCGCAGGCGCACCCGACGCGTTGGTACGGCGCGACAGTTTCCGTGTGCCAGAAAAGACGTTTTTTATTGCTGGCGAAGAAGATATTTTGTGTCCGCCGGATATCGTGCGGGGCGTCGTTGAAACACTGCCTGAAGCCAAGCACACGTTCTTACCTAACATCGGCCACTCGCCGTATTTTGAAGACGCGGAGACGTTTAACCAGTTGGTCAGTGAGTTTTTACAAGCCGTCTATCCAGCACAGGTAGACTAACGAATATGGCTAGTTTAGATGAAAACAACGGCGTTAACGAGGCAAGTAACGTCACCCTCGAGCAACTCCGTTTTGATGACCGTGGTTTGTTGCCCGTCGTGACCCAAGATGCCCAAAGTGGCGAAGTATTGATGCTGGCGTACGCCAACCGTGAAGCACTCGAGCACACCCTACAAACCAAGCAAGCGCACTATTACAGCCGCTCGAGAGACGAACTGTGGCACAAAGGTGCCACGAGTGGCCACGTGCAAGATGTCGTCGAAGTGCGCGTTGACTGCGACGAAGACACCGTGCTGTACCGCGTCTTGCAAACAGGGGCTGCTTGTCACACTGGGGCGTATTCGTGTTTTTTTAGAAACATACAAGGCGAACAGCAAACTACGATTGGCGAGATGATGATGACGCTTGAGCGCATTATTGATCACCGCTTGCAAGAACTTCCCGAAGGGTCTTACGTGCGCAAAATGCACGAACGCGGCGTCGGGTATGTATCCCAAAAAGTAGTTGAAGAAGCCGGCGAAAGCATCGTGGCGGCACTTGAAGATAAACCCGACGAACTCGTGGGCGAAGTGGCAGATTTGTTTTTTCACACCGCCATGCTCTTGCGCGAAAAAGGCATTTCGATGCAGGATATTGCTGCTAAACTAGCCGAACGCCATCAGGAAAAGGTAACTACCGACCCATCAAGCACATCATCAGGTAGGTCATGAAGCGAGGCATGTGGGTCAAAATTTGCGGCATCACCAACGCAGAAGATGCTTTGATGGTAGAACAAGCAGGCGCAGACGCTTTGGGGTTGATTTTTGTAGCACGCTCTAAGCGGGTAGTAGACATAGAACAAGCGCGGCTCATCAGTGATGCTGTGGGGCCTTTTATCACTCGAGTGGGTGTGTTTATGGATGCGCCCCTCGAGGAAGTGTTCAAAACCATTCGACAGGTGCGCCTCGATGTGGTGCAACTCCACGGGGATGAAGACGCCGCCTATGCCGCCGAGGTTCGTGCTCACGTGCGGGTGCTCAAAGCGGTACGGGTGACGCCAGCACTTGACACGGCTGCCCTCAAAACCTATCCCGCCGATGGTTTTTTGCTCGATGGTCCCGTGCCGGGTAGTGGTCAAACCTTTGCTTGGAACGAGATTTCTGTGCAAGATTTACCCCATCCTATTTTGGCAGGCGGCCTCACGCCGGAAAACGTGGAAGCAGCCATTGACACCTTGACACCTTACGGCGTAGATGTGGCTTCAGGCGTAGAACATACAGCAGGTCACAAAGATCCCCAGCGGGTACAAGATTTTGTCCGTGCTGCCAAAGGACTTACTGCATCTTGAATAGCCTGCGTTTTGCTGCGTGGGTTATCAACTGGGTTATCAACAGGGTGGCTCGAGTTATCCACAGGTTATCCACAGGTGACCACAGAGTTATCCACAAGTTATCCACAGGATTCTCGAGTTATCCACAGGGGTGTGGATAACTTTCAGGGTTGTCAACAACCGTAATTTCTCTCATAGATTTTTAAGAAAGTGCGTCCAGAACGATAATTTTGGGGCTTTTGTGAGAAATGTCGCACCTACCAAATTTGTGTACTGATTGTCAAGAGGTGTCGAGTTATCCACAGGGTGTGCAATACCTGACTCGAGCTACCCCAATACCTCAAGTTACCGTCTACAAGGGAAAGCTGACACCCAAATGACAGCAAAGTGACATTGGGCTGACACCAGCGTGCCATCATCTTGGCAAAACGAACCAAGTGCGCACGTTCATTTGTCGACCCCTTCAACGCCCTTTGATACTGTCAGCCAACGCATAAAAAATCTTTGAGCAGTTGCCCTAGTAGGGTAGTTGGGTAGGGTAACTAACAAGTACCATTATTTAAATAGCATTTCCATGATTGACGTCTACAAAGCTGAACGCGATTGATGTCGATTTGAGGTTGGTAACAATTGGCAACCGTAGCAACGACATGTGGAATTGCTAAAACTAGCACGTTGACTTATTTGATTATCAACACCAATTTGATTATTAACACTAATTTGATTATTAACACCAAGGTGCTGCGTATTTTTTGGTGTTTTGACTTCATTATCAGCAGGCAGCACATCATTATCAGCAGGCAGCACATCATTATCAGCAGGCAGCACATCGCTATTGGCAAGCAGCACATCACACCGATACGTCCAACCTCAACGCCAACCCTAAAGGATGTATCTGTTCTCAGCAGCTGATAGCAGAGGCATTACCTGCCATGCATTACCCATCATGTAAGGCAGGTTCTGACAAGCGCAGCGGTCATGCTATCATCAACGCATGATTGAAACACCAGCTTTTAACTCAACAGTGCGAGACAGTGCACTATTTGATCTCGTCGAACAGGAATTTGTCCGCCAGCGCGATGGTCTTGAACTCATTGCCTCAGAAAACTTCACCTCACAACAGGTGATGGAAGCCGTCGGCAGCATACTCACCAATAAATACGCCGAGGGTTACCCAGGCAAGCGTTATTACGGCGGTTGCGAAATCGTCGACCAAGTCGAGCAACTAGCCATTGACCGCGCCAAAGAACTTTTTGGGGCGGCTTGGGCGAACGTGCAACCTCACTCGGGGTCGTCAGCCAATTTGGCGGTGTATTTTGCCCTGCTCGAGCACGGCGACACCATCATGGGGATGGACTTGTCGCACGGGGGGCATTTGACGCATGGGTCGCCCGTGAATTTTTCGGGCATTCAGTACAACGTGGTGGGTTATCAGGTAGATGCCGAAACGGAACAACTTGACTATGACGCCATTCGCGAGTTGGCGCTCGAGCACCGCCCCAAGTTACTCATCGCAGGCGCGTCCGCGTACAGCCGCATTATCGACTTTGCTAAGTTTCGCGACATCGCTGATGAAGTCGGTGCTTACTTGCTAGCTGACATTGCTCACATCGCTGGTCTTGTGGCCGCTGGCGAACACCCTAGCCCCGTCCCGCACGCCCATGTGGTCACAACCACCACGCACAAAACCTTGCGTGGGCCTCGTTCGGGTTTAATTCTTTCCAATGACCCCACTTTGGGCAAAAAAATCGACAAGATGATTTTCCCTGGTACCCAAGGGGGTCCTTTGGAGCACGTCATTGCCGGCAAAGCGGTGGCTTTTTTTGAAGCCCAACAACCCGAATTCAAACGTTACGCCAAAACCATCATCGAAAACGCCCAAGCGTTGAGTCGAGCCCTCACCAGCAAGGGTTACCGCATTGTGTCAGGCGGTACGGACAATCACGTGTTTTTGATGGACGTGCGCGAACAGGACATCACCGGCAAAGAAGCCCAAGCCCGCATGGACGCTGTGCACATCACCGTCAACAAAAACACCATTCCTTTTGACCCAGCGTCTCCGTTTGTCACGTCAGGGTTGCGCATTGGCACGCCTGCGCTTACGACGCGGGGTTTTACACCCAATGTGATGCCGCAAGTTGCCGCGTTAATTGACCGGGGCTTATCTGGCGAAACACCCGAAGTAGTACGAGCAGACGTCAAAGCCTTGGCGAGCAGCTATCCCATGCCCTAAGGCGATATTCTGGATGCTGAAAACGATGTCTCAAACGGGATATCTATGTGATGTCTGTATGATGTAATTGGGGGGTATCTCGAGAAACGTCAACATGACATCTCGAGCCACTCCAACACCTAACGCAAATCACGAAGTTGCGCCTCGAGCTCGGCCAAAGCCTGTTCGGGGCGTATGTCTTTGTCTTGCAAAATATCGTGTAACCCTTGGGCAAACACGTCGTTAATCACTGCGTAGTCACGACCCAAGCTGTTAATGGGCGCAAGCACGGCACTCTGCAAAGCAGCAGGCACAAAACGGTAGTAAGGACGTGCTGCGAGAATGACTGGGTCTTGGTAGCTGCTTTGGCGCAAGGGCAAATAACCCACCTCTGCTCGCCAGCGTTCAAAAGCGGCTTGGGTCATAAACGCCACTAAGTCTCGAGCCACCTGCGGGTGCGGACTGCTGCGGCGCACCCCCAAATACCAACCAGACACCTTGGCAGCACTGCGACTGCGACCACTGGGCAATTGGGCAACCCCCACCCTATCAGCTAGGGGGCTTTGCGACATGACGGTATACGCACTGCTGTCAGCCTGTAAAAACGCCACTTGACCGCTGAGCCACAGCTCGAGCGCCCCTTGTTGGTCTAGATTCAGTACCATCTCTGGAGCGATGCTCCCTACCCACCTTTGGGCGTAGTCCATCGCCCGTACGGCATCTGGGTTAGCGAGGCTGATGTCGCGGTTATCACCTACTAAGGGCGCAGCACCTTGGGCAACAAGCCACTCGAGGGCACTGTTGCTGAGCGTTGTGGCTGCCCCCGCCCACACGTAACCCCAAAAATTGGCATTGCCGCTGATGCGTTCGCCGCGTTGAATCTCAAAGGCGAGTGCTTCTAGTTCACTCCACGTAACAGGCGCACGCAAATAGCCATATTTCTCGAGCAAATCACGGCGGTAGTAAAGCAAACCGATACTGGGCGCAAACGGCATTGCCCGCTGACGATTATTAATCTGACCTGCAGCTTGCAAAACGGGCAGCATATCTTCGGCTTCAGGCAGATTGCGCATGTGCCGCCCCATCGTGCCGAGCCAAGCGGGTTGAAGGGCGATGACATCAAGGTCACTCGAGCCACTGTCAATGAGTAGCTCGAGCAGCGCCAAGTACAACTCAGGGTCATCAGGCACGTCACGCACGGTAACGCTAACGGGTTGCGGATAGCTTTCAACAAAAGCATCGACCAAACGCTGGCATACCTCGAGGTCATATGCCGTCACCCCACAACCGATACTCAGTTGGATGGTGTCACCACCTTGACTGACACCAAACGCCGTCGAGGTAAGGGAAAACGACCGCCAAGGCCGCGAACTTACCCCCCACAGCAGCAAAACCAAAAGCAAGACAGCGAGTGTGCCCCGCAGCCACCAACGCCCGCGCTGACTCATGGGCGCGCTTGTCCTGAACGGTTGCGCAGGGTGCGGGCAAGCAAACCAAGTTCATCGTGACTGTCTGCGAGGGTAGGATGGCCGTCAGCAAAGTGGGGGTTTTGTCCCACCAACATCCCGCGCACCACCTGCCGCATCCGCGATCCGAACCACAACGCTAAACCAACCGCCAGTGAGAGTGGTAACAGCGCTAGCAGCGTCACAATGATGAGCATGTTGCGAGTTGCTTGTTGATTGGGTTGTACGTCACTACCGATGATGACCGCACCCGTGAGGGTAGGTGCGCCGTTTTGGGTTTGGGTGATAACTCGAGCTGTCAAGACAAGCTCACGTTCTCCTACGCGAATGATTGGAGCAGGCAACACCCGTTGCCCCAACACCACGCCACTTTGTTCGGCGGCAAAACGGGCGCTCGCCCTCGCTACTTCTGCTTGCACTGTTGCTTGCACGGTCAAGGGTAGGTTGCTCAGATTGGTACTAGCCTCTGTTGTGTCACCAAGCCACCCTGCCAATATTTGTCCGCGCATGTTGCTCACTAGTACCGCGTCAATATTTTGGTTTAACAGGGGGACTTGGGTGCGCCCTAGCCACTGCTGCAAGAGGGTTTGCGTGTCGGGGTTCTCGAGGGGATTCACAATGAGCGCCGCAATGCTTGTTGCCAAAGTCGTGGCTACAGCTTCACTGGTGGTTTCTTGCTGATGTTGCAACAGCGGCGGCACGCGCACCGCAACTGTCAACAAACTGATGAGGAGCATCAGCAACAAAGGCGCTAGCGCCGATAGCAACAACTTTTTGCGCACACCAAAACGCACCTGCAATGGAGACATTGTTTGGGGCTTCTTTGTTTTAGTCTTCTTTGTTGTTTTGGTCGCTTTTGAAACCCCATCTGCAGTTACCTCATCCCCAGACTCAGCGAAGGGCACAACACCGGGTGCCGTCGGCGGCATTGAAACAGCCCCCGGATTAAGGCTAAACGCAGGGTCTTCAAAGGTTGACACTGAAGCGGGTGTCGAGGCGGGTGTCGAGGCGGGTGTCGAGGTGTCTACCGTAGCGGCTACTGAAGCGGCAAACGCTTGTGTCGCTGCTTCCCGATCAACTTTGGCAGGTCGCTGCGACTCGGCACGTTTTTGGGCGTCAGGGTTTTGAGCATCAGGGTTTTGAGCCTCACGGTCTTCGGTATCACGGAGCATACGCGCTGCCGCATCGGTGCTGTCAGGATCACGTTCGTCAGTGTCTCTAACGTCTTTTTCGAATGCATTGGTAGGCATATCAGGGTGAGGGGTATCACCTGTTTGCGCCGCAGTACTTGCGGCTTCCACAATGTCCGTTTGCAAACCAATTTTGTCAAAGCGTTTGGCCAAATATCTGGCTTCGCGGTCAGTGACAGGTTTACTAACCCGACCGGGCAACTTACCGAGCCTGCCGCGTGCTTTTGCCTCGCTGACGTTAAACGCACGGGCGAAGTTGGCCACAAGTGTGTCTTGGTCAGCCCCTTCGGGAATGCGTGCGTTAACGATGTACTTGGACATGCTGAGCCTTTCTGAACATAGCTTGGCAGGTGTGTGTCATTCAGGGCGGCGAGCAGCACTCATACGGAAAGCGGCTCACGCGAGCGGTCAGGGTGGCGTCTCGTCATGGCTGGGTCGTGTACCTGCACCAGCACAAATCACAAATGCAGTGGTACAAATGCAGTGGCACAAACGCAGTGGCACAAACGCAGTGGTACAAATGCAGTGGCACAAACGCAGTGGTACAAAGGTAATAGCACAACGAGAAAACGACCTCGAGCAACGGTGTAACCTACAAACCACGCGCAGGTTTAGTCAAGACCAACACCCCATGCTAATATGCTGCTGTCCCCTGACACACCATGCTGCTGCCGCACATTGATTAAGTTTAGCCCATCACTGCGGTCATGTTCTGGGCTATATTTCTCATGTTTTTCAGAAAGATGGCACACGGGCAGATTTCTCGGTAAGCTAATCTCATGGACACCATGCGGGCAATGGTTACGCAAGAAGACAGCAGTTTACGGTGGCAAGACGTACCTGTACCGAGCCTCGAGCGCGGTGATGTGCTCATCGAAACCGTGGCCACGGCGCTCAACCGCGCTGACCTTGCCCAACGGCGCGGCCTCTATCCGCCCCCCTCCGGTGCAAGTGACGTACTCGGGCTAGAAGCCGCTGGCGTGGTGCGCAAAGTCGGTTGGGAAGTGGACAACTGGCACATTGGCGACGCGGTGTGTGCGCTTTTACCGGGGGGTGGCTACGCTGAAGCGGCTATCGTCCCCCAAGACCTGCTCATGCCTGTGCCGCTCGGTTGGACGTTCGCCCAAGCGGCTGCTTTGCCAGAAGTGTTTTATACGGCATTTTTGAATGTGTTTTTAGAAGCCCACCTGGACAAAGGCGAATGGGTGCTCATTCACGGTGGCGCGAGCGGCGTAGGCACAGCCGCCATCCAACTGGCCAAACACGCGGGCAGCAACGTGGTGGTCACTGCTAGTAGCGAAGACAAACTCGCCACATGCCGCAACTTGGGCGCAGATATTGCCATCAATTACCAAGAACAAGACTTCGCAGAGGTCATTCGTGATAGTTGTGGCGGTGTTGATGTGGTGCTCGACATGGTGGGCGCACCCTACTTAGCTAAGCACCTCGAGGTACTCAACACCAACGGGCGCTTGGTGATTATCGCAACCCTTGGCGGCAAACAAGCCGACATAGACTTGCGTACGCTCATGGGCAAACGCATCGCCATCAAAGGCTCAACCTTGCGCAGCCGCCCTTTGCACGAGAAAGTACACATCAAAGAGCAATTTATGAAACGCTTTTGGCGCTTGATTGAACAAGGTGCCATTCACCCCGTTATTGACAGCATCTACCCTATTACCGACGTCGACGCCGCCCATGAACACATGCGCCAAAATCGCAACATCGGCAAAATCGTCTTGCAAGTGCGCGAAGAAACCCAACCATAAACGGGTGTAATACCCATTCCAATTGATTTCTGAAGGAATCAATTCGCGCAGAGCGCGTAGGAAAAGCTGCGGATTCCGACAGGAACGGAAGAAAGTCTGTAGGACTTTTTGAAGTGTTTAGTTGGAATCCGTATAACTGACTTTCCGCACCCCCTGAATAAAATATTCACTAATTATGGAAAGTGGCGTCTGGAACGGGGGTTCTTGTTTGGAAGAATGTAAAAAGTTTTGCTATGTAGTATAAACATACCAAGTTGCTGTATGCAATTGAAATCTTACGCGGTAGATTTTCCCTCCTGAACGCACTTCTCACAAAAAATACTGAAACTTTCTACCTGAAATTTTCTACAGAGGGTGCGAAATGTGGGTTAACGGGCGACGACCGCCGTCCCACTCACAGCCACCATCAACATCGCCCCACCGTTACCCGAGGTGATGTTTTCGTAGTCAATATCTACGCCAATCACCGCGTTGGCACCAAGTTTTTGGGCAGCTTGTACCATTTCTTGCATGGCGATGTCTTTGGCTTCACGCAGGGCTTGTTCATACGCCCCACTGCGCCCCCCGACGATATCGCGGATACCTGCAAAAAAGTCCCGAAAGATGTTTGCGCCCAAAATGGCTTCGCCTGAAACGACGCCTTTGTATTCGCTGATGGTTTTGTCTTGTAGGGTTGACGTTGTGGTTACAATCATAAACAAACCCTAACGCATTTGTATCAATCTTTTATCAATGAGGTAACAACATATTGCGTATACGCATACACTCATACCTCAATGGATTGCCCGTAGTGTTATCAGCAGAAAACTTGTAAATATTTTGTAAACTCTCTCCAAAACTTTTAATCAAGTCACCTACATAACCTAAGTAAATTGAAAATCGCGTTAGCTTACTGTAAATATCTCAGGGTGATGATGGATGCCCTCGAAAGGTAACTTATGACAATTACCCCCCCCCTCATACTTCACTAAACGAATTAGCCTAGCATGGCTGTTCGTTAGCCTTACGCTTCTTGTCGCTTGTAGTAGTCCTTCATCACCTTCTCTTTCAGACGACCTTGTAGAACCCCTACCTGTCCCCTTACCCCTACAAACCCAATCCCTGCTCTTCCCTGACTGGCATGTTA
>CAZKAZ010000013.1:0-24813 GCA_964550765.1 uncultured bacterium
CAAACCTATTCTCGCCTAGGAAGCCTTTCCTTTGCTTTTTGTCCCGTACTAAGGTGTAGCATTAACACGCGAAAGGATGGATCATGACCACGCTCACCCCGCAAAAACCCAGTATGCTCGAGACCGACGTACTCGCGCCCGTCTGGACGCACCTCACCCACTTACAACCCGTCAAAGCCGAAGGTTGCTATTTTTATAGCGAAGACGGCAGCAAGACGCTCGACTTTACCTGCGGCATCGGCGTTACCAACACCGGACACTGCCACCCCAAAATCGTCAGCGCCATCCAAGAGCAAGCCAGCAAACTCATCTTCGGACAAATGAACGTGGTGATGCCACCCAAGATGATTGAACTGGCGCATAAGCTCAACGCCGTCACGCCGGAACACATCGACCGCTTTTTCTTTGCTAACAGCGGCGCAGAAGCCATTGAAGGCGCTGTCAAACTGGCGCGGCACGCTACCGGCAAACGCAACGTCATCGTCATGCAGGGTAGTTTTCACGGGCGCACCCACCAAGCCATGGCGATGACGACTTCAAAGTATGCTTACCGCTACAACTACCAACCCCTGCCCGGTGGCGTGTTCGTAGCCCCATTTCCTTACAGCTACTATTATGGCTGGGACGAAGACACCACCGTAGACTTTTGCCTCCAGCAACTGGATTTGTTACTGCACAGCCAAACGTCCCCCAAAGAAACCGCCGCTATTGCCATTGAGCCAATTCTCGGTGAAGGCGGGTACGTGCCAGCACCCAATCGTTACTTGCAAGAATTGCGCAAAATCTGCGACGAACACGACATCTTGCTGATTATGGACGAAGTGCAAAGTGGTTTTGGGCGCACGGGTAAGTTTTTCGCGTTTGAACACGCGGGCATTGACCCTGATGTGATTGTCATGGCCAAAGGACTTGGCAGCGGGATGCCTATTTCTGCCATTGCTGCCCCCGCTGAACTGATGTCCCGCTGGCAACCGGGTACGCATGGTGGTACATATGGCGGCGGTAACGCTGTCGTCGCCGCAGCAGCGTGTGCCACAGTTGATGTGCTTTTAGAAGAACGCTTGGTCGATAACGCCGCTACTATGGGGGCGTATTTACAAGAACAACTCCAGCAACTCCAAGCGCAATACCCAGTCATGGGCGACGTGCGCGGACGTGGGCTGATGGTCGGCGTTGAGTTTACGCGTGATGACAAACCTGATGCAGTTACTGCCAATGCTGTTTTGAAAACCTGCCTCGAGCACCACCTGCTGCTCCTCATTTGCGGCAGCTACCAAAACGTCATCCGCTGGATTCCACCGTTGATTGCCAGCAAAGACCATATTGATGAAGCTGTGGGTATATTTGCGGGAGCACTCGAGCAACACGCTTAACGTAAAAACGCACGCTGAAATCACCGTCTAGGGTATACTTATTCAGCAACCTCCTGTTAGAATGCAGGGGTAACGTATGCAAAATCGCTATGAGAGGGCGTCTTTTCTCTCTCTAGTCTGGCTAACATGTCAGCTTAATCGCTCAACATAGATATTTTGAGCACTGAAGATGATGCGCATACTATTTGTCTTGTAATTTTATCCAAGTAGCTCGAGGAGGACATCACCATGTCAATAGATAATATGTCAACAGACAAGTCGTCAACAGACAAGTCTAAAATTATCACCCCCAACCCAGCAGAAACCTCACCGCTTAAGCGTCCACTAGGACGGCGTGACTTTTTGAAAGCGGCTGCGGTTACGGGGATTGCCGCATCAGGCGTGAACATCAGTTTCGCCCAAGAACGCAGCTTGCGCATTGGCGTCTACGGTGGCTATTTCAAAGATGCTTTTGATGAGTTTGTGTTTCCGGTGTTTACCGAAGACACGGGCATCGCAGTGGAGTCAGTCGCGCAACCGACTGGGGAAGCGTGGATTGTGCAGCTCGAGACAGCAGCCAGAGCTGGTCAATCACCAACGGACATTTCGATGGTTGCTCAAGGGACAGTCTTGCGGGGTATCAACTCGGGGTTGTGGGCAACACTAGACGACAGCATGGAAAACCTCGAGTTTGTCCGTGACCCGCTGCTTAACCGTGATCCAGACGGCAACCTCGTGGGCGTGGGGGCAGTGTCGTGGTACATCACGCTGGTTACAAATACGGATGTATACCCCGAAGCACCTACCTCATGGGCGTCCTTGTGGGACGAAGAAAACCGCGACAGGTTAGGGCTTTTGGCGTTACCTTCTAACTCGTTTTTGCTCGAAGTGACCGCTGCAACCTTCTTTGATGGCATGGCCACCTTGCAAACCGAAGAAGGCTTAACGGCAGTGTTTAACAAACTGGCCGAAGTGCGCCCCAACGTGCGCCTCTGGTACCGCGACGAAGGACAGTTTCAGCAAGCTTTGCAGTCGGGCGAAATCCCTATGGGGCAGTACTACCACGACGTGACTGGACTGGCGGCGGCAGATGGTTTCCCGGTGCGCAGTACCTTCCCACAAGAAGGCGGCATTTTGGATTCGGGTTCGTGGGCAGCCACGCGGGTTGTTGAAAAAATGGACGAAGTCAACGAATTTATCAACTGGTTCAGTCAACCGAGCATTCAAGACATGGTCGCCCGCAGCGTAGGCACGTCGCCCACGGTGCGCACCGATGTACTGAGCCTCAGTGAAGACGAGTTTTCTGCTGTCTCGAGCGATATCGAGCCAATTATCCCGTTTTATGGGTTGTATCTTGAGCGTGCTGACGAAATCGAACAACGCTGGCGCGAAGAAATCACCGGTTAAGGTTTTTGGTGTTAACGTTTTGAAGTTCACAGGGGGCGGTGCGCGGCATCGCCCTTTTTGCTTGCCTAGTAGGGATTAGCAGGGAGAAGACTATGACGCACACGAAAGGTATGAGGTGATGGGGCAGCTCGAGATAGACAACATCAGCAAACACTTCGGCAAGACCGTCGCCTTGGAAGATGTATCGCTGGACTTGCCCAAAGGCAAACTGATTTGCTTTTTAGGACCTTCAGGCTGCGGCAAAACCACGCTGTTACGGCTCATTGCAGGTTTGGAAACGCCCACGTCCGGCAGCATCCGCCTAGACGGACAAGAACTGACGACCGTACCCGCCCATCAGCGCAATATCGGCATGGTGTTTCAGTCGTTTGCCCTGTTTCCGCACATGAACGTGCTCGAGAACATCGCTTATGGTCTGAAAATTCGTGGGGTGAGCAAGCGTGAACGGCATGCTAGAGCCGAAGAACTCCTTGCCCTCGTCAAACTGCCTGATGTTGGCAAACGCCACATCTCGCAACTTTCTGGTGGCCAACAACAGCGCATTTCTATGGCCAGGGCGCTCGCCTTAGAACCATCCCTCTTTTTGTTGGATGAACCCTTATCCGCCCTAGATGCCAAACTGCGCGAAGCCATGCAAGTCGAACTCAAACTCTTGCAGCAGCGCCTGAATATCACCACCATCGTCGTCACCCACGACCAGCAAGAAGCCATGACGATGGCGGATATCATCGTCGTGATGGGGGATAACCGCGTGCAGCAGGTAGGGGAACCGCTCGAGATATACCGCAAACCTGTTAACAGCTTTGTAGCGGATTTCATCGGCACTAACAACTTCATTACTGCTAAGGTAGAAAGTCACGACAAAGTCCACGCCCTGAATCACACCTTGCATGTGCCTGTGCCTAACGCGTTCAAGTCACACAAAAGCATCCAGTTATCGATTCGCCCCGAGATGTTCACCTTGTTTGAGCACGCCCCCGAGACACCCAATCAATTTGCAGGTAGCGTCACCTTTGTGCGAGATTTGGGGTCATACATTGAAACCTTTGTCGATGTGGGCGAGAAAACCTTGGTGGTCGTCGGTGCCAAACACTTGCCGACAGGTACAGACGTGTGGCTCAGTTTTGACGCTGAGGATGTGGTGGTGCTTGAAGATGACGGCCACGCCGCTGAGAGTACGGCATTGCTCGAGGCCGTTTCATGAATCACCCTAGTTATGCTAAACCGCAAAACCGCCGCCCGCACCTGCAACTGGCTTACCCGGGTGTGATGATTGTGGTGCTGTTCGTGTTGCCGCTACTGGTGATGATTGCCTTGAGTTTTTTTCGGCGGGTGCAGGGGGGCTTTTTTGAACCTGCTTTTGTCTTTCGCAACTACGAACAAGCCTTTTCGCCGTTTTTCTTAGAACGCATCTGGGTGTCGCTGGCAGTAGCGGCCATTGCCTCGCTGTTGTGTGTGATTATTGGGTTTCCGTTTACCTTTATACTCACGCGTTTTCCTAGAAGTAAGCAAGTGCCTGCCATTGTGGTGTTACTGTCGGTGATTTCGCTGTCAGAAGTGATTATTGCCTTTAGTTGGTCACTGCTGTTATCAAGAACCTCTGGCATCTCCAACGTGTTGGTACTCGTTGGTCTTTTTGACGAACCCACCTCGTGGTCGCCGGGGTTTGGGGCGATGTTGTCGGCGTTGGTTTATATCGCTCTGCCGCTGTGTGTGGTGGTGTTGTACCCGAGTGTCTCGAGGCTCGACACCAGCCTCATCGAAGCCGCGACCACCTTGGGGGCGTCGCCTAGTACAACGGTGCGCACCGTCATCTTGCCCAGCTTGCGCCAGCCCCTACTTGCCACGTTCATCTTGCTGTTCGTGTTCGTTCTCGGCAGCTATCTCATCCCGCAAGTCCTGGGGCGTCCGCAACACTGGACATTACCCGTACACATCACCGACCAAGCCTTGCTTCAGTCCAACATGCCCCTTGCTGCCGCCTTAGCGTTGTTATTGTTGGTGGCAAGTGCGTCCCTGTCGCTCATCACCCTAAGATTGGGTAACCAATCATGAGCGGGCAATCATGAGCGGGCGTATCCTCTGGCTCAGGCGGATATTTTTCGCCCTCGTGGTCATCTACTTGCTTGCGCCCATCGTGGTGATTGCAGGCGTGTCGCTGAATGCTGAAAACCGCCTCTTTTTCCCACCGCAAGGGTTATCGCTGCGTTGGTATGAAGCCTTTTTTAGTTTGAGTGAGTGGTATTTGCCTGCCCTGCGCAGTTTGACGATAGCGGGACTGGCGGCGCTCATTGCTGTGTCGATTGCTTTGCCGCTGGCGTACACGGTGTGGCGTTATGACATTGCCTACGGGCGCTTCATTTACTTTTTGGGCTTGGCACCGTTTGCGCTGCCTCCAGTGATTACGGCGCTGGGTGCACTGGCGCTGTGGATTGTGTTGCAGTCGTTCGGACAGGCGTACACGGTGGTGCTGTCGCACGCGGCATTTCTGGTGACGTTACCCTTAGCGACTATCAGTCTGGGTTTGCGCAGCATGAACGCAGAGACCATCGAAGCGGCGACCACGTTGGGCGGCAGCAGTGGGGTGGTGTTTCGCACCATCATCTTTCCGACTATCCGCCCCTATGTGATTGCGGGGTTCATTTTTGCGTTTGTGCTCAGTCTCAACGAGTACATTATCGCTTTTATGACCGTGGGGTTCACTGTAGAGACCTTGCCGATTAAGATTTTCAACAGTTTGCGTTATGGGTACACGCCCGTGATGGCGTCGGTGTCGGTGATTTTTTTCGCTATTGCGGTGGTGTTGTTTAGTTTGGTGGGGACGTTCGGAGACTTGCCGAAGCTGCTGGGGGCTGACTCGAGCAACGACTAATCTTAATGAAGCTTAAAGCGTTTTTTTTGTTGATGTACCACTAACTGTAACGTATGATGTAGGTCATGAAACGATTTTTGATAGTGACTGCGCTATTTGTGCTAGTGGCGTGTGATTCAACCTCAGAAGAAACGCCTACGCCCTCGTTGACGGTTTCCCCGATGGTCTTAATGCTCACAGTGGGCGAAAGCCAACAGCTTGATGTGATGGTAGAGGCAACAGCAACCAGTGCCGATGTGATGTTTAGCTCGGATGCGCCGGACGTTGCCCGTGTGGATGAAAACGGCGTGGTGGAAGCGGTGAGCTTAGGTACAGCAACCATCACCGTGTCAATAGACGACCTGATGGAAACAGTGGCCGTGAACGTTACTGAAGATATTACGGGCGCAACATGTCAAGGTGATTTTACAGTCACAAATCAAACTGAGCTTGAAGCCTTGTCTGACTGTGAAGTGATTCGCGGCACGCTCACGATTGACAATAGAAATTTCAGTGAATCTGCGGGTGCTACTGACATTACAGATTTGCGTGCACTTTCCAAACTCACGCGTGTGACCAACTTGAACATCACAACCAACCTTGCACTAACGTCGCTAACAGGCCTCGAGAATGTGACGACTGTAACGGGTAATCTCACCATTGGTTATCCGTCAGAAATCACCATAGGGTCATCGCCCGAACCTACTCCCCTCGAGGGCAATAACCTCCTCACGACGCTTTCAGGGTTTGATAATTTGCAGCGTGTTGGTGGAGACCTGTCGATTTCTTTTAACGATAATCTTGCCTCGCTTGAAGGTGTAGGAAACCTCGAGACCATTGCTGGTAATGTGACGATATTTTGGAATGTGGGTTTAGAGACGCTCGAGGGACTGCATACCCTAAAAACCGTAGGCGGCAATATCAATGTGGGTAGGAATCCGCTGCTCGAGTCTGTTACTGGTTTGGATAGCCTCGAGCAAGTGGGTGACGAAAGTGTGAGTATTTTGCCTAGCCCGCTCACCTTACAAACGTTAGAACGCAAGCCGCTAAACATTATCTTTGATGATGAGGCTGTGTTGCCCGAAACAGTCAACGCAACATTTCATTCAAATGATACGGACGTTGCCCTTGCGAGTAATAGTGGTGTGGTGGAAGCCGTCGGTGAAGGAACAGCCGTGATTGTTGTTTCGGTAGAAAAAGACAGCCGCATGTTGGTAACCACCTTCACTGTGACTGTGGAAGGTGAAGCAAGTGAAGTAACGTGCGTTGGTAATTTTACGGTGACCAACCAAGCTGGCCTCGAGGCGTTGTCTGGTTGTGGCGTGGTCGAGGGTACGCTCAAAATTGATGACAATGCAGGGCTTAGTTTCAATAATACTAACGACACCAATACCAACGACATTGAAGATTTAACCGTCCTTGCGGAGCTTACCCAAATTACCAATTTGCACATTGCAAACAACCTTGCGCTCACGTCCTTGCGTGGTCTTGAGAATTTGACCGTCGTAACAGGTGACCTCACCATTGGCGGCAGCCTCCGTCAACCTCAGCTTAGCCCCGCACCGCTGCCTCTTCCTCGACCTCTGCCTTCTCAAGGTAATCTTCTCATCACATCACTTGCTGGACTGGACAACTTACGCACTGTCGGCGGTGATTTGAATGTGTTTCACAACACTGAGCTTAGGTCTTTCACAGGCTTGGGAAACCTTGAAGAGGTTGCTGGAGATTTCAACGTGGCTACAAACTACCAGCTTATGTCCTTTGTGGGTCTCAATGCTTTGCAGCGGGTAGGAGGTACGCTCGATATTTTTCAAAATTCGTCACTTGAGACGTTAGATGGTTTGCAAAATCTCGAAGAGATTGGCGGCAATATAGCTATTAACAGTTTCAATAATCTTTCATCACCAGACGCTTTAGATGCGCTTGCGTCATTGACACCAGAAGACATAGGGGGCGTTGTCGATATAGCCGACGAGGTAACGTGTGTTATTGCTTTGTGCGACGTAAATACTTATGCGACAGGTTTCTGAGACGGGTTTGCGTTATGTAAGTTGAGGTTCATTGACCGTTGGGGTGCACAACCATCCCAACATGTTTTTACCGCACCAGTTTCTTTACCGCACCAGCAGTACAACCGTCCCCACCAGCAACCCCGCCATCACCCCGTTAAACACCTTCATCCGGCGCGGGTTCTGCAAAAACCGACTCATGGCACTGCCGAACACCGCCCACACACTAATACACGGCAAGTTAATCACCATCAGCGTTAGCGCCAGCAGCAGCGCGTTTAACACAAACGACTCGACGAGCACGAACGTGCTAGCGGCAGTCAGGGCAATCACCCACACTTTGGGGTTGGCATACTGAAACCCGACGGCTTCGACAAACGTCACCGGGCGGGCGGTGTGCTGATTGTCGCGCATTTTGGCAACTGTCAGGCGGTACGCCAAATACAGCAAGTACAACGAACCAAGCACCTTGAGGCTGGTTTGGATGATGGGAAAACGCTCAAACAGTGCGCCCAAACCCAGCGCCGTTATCAGCATCAGCGAACCGAAACCCGTCGCCACGCCAAACAGATGCGGCAGGGTGCGTTTTAAGCCAAAGTTTGCCCCCGATGCCCACAGCATGATGTTGTTGGGACCAGGCGTGACGAACATGACGACGCCAAACGAAATGAGCGAGACGAGTGTGACCATGCCGGGCATCATAACGTGAGACGTGACCGGGCATTCCTGACGCGAGCTTGACAGGCTCGAGCCATACTACACAGCTATGTATGGTGTAAGCAGGTTAACCGAGAAGCTGGCTGTTGGGTGTCCCTCATGATCGAAACGCTGATTGTCGCACTGGTGTCACTTGCCACCTTTGCCGCCCTCGCCGCTGCCGTGTTGGGGCGCTGGCACGACGTCAACACCCACAGCAGCCATAGCATCACCCATACCCGCGTGCATAAGTCTGTCACAAAGTACGAACGCGAACGAACCGCCCAACCTTCTCGCGCACGACAAGCTGCTTCCTAAGCCAGCCAATGTTGGGGGACATTCTGACGCTGCCCTGACACTGCTCACGAACACTGTGGCTAGGAGGTTTCACGATGAAAATGTTCCTAAGCAGCTTGCTCGCCTTGGCAAGCCTAAGTGTCGGACACGCGCAAATTGCCCTGTTACCCCTGGGTACTTATGCGACGGGTGTGTACGACGAAAGTGCTGCTGAAATTCCTACTTATGACCCGCAAACCCAGCGGTTGTTTGTGGTCAACGCCAACAGCGCCACAGTGGATATTCTCGACATCAGCGACCCCATCAACCCTGCGTTGTTTATGTCGTTTGACGCCACCGAATACGGCGATGTTGCCAACAGCGTGGCCATTCATGACGGCATCGTGGCGATTGCCATCGAAGCGGAAACCAGCCAAGACCCCGGCATGGTGGTGTTTATTGATGCTGACGGTAACTTTTTAGGGCAAGTTGAAGTGGGTGCGCTGCCGGATATGCTCACGTTTAATAATGACGGCACGTTGCTTTTGGTAGCCAACGAAGGCGAACCCAATGATGAGTACACCGTTGACCCCGAAGGTTCGATTAGTGTGATTGACATGCGTGAGGGCGTTGCAGGCGCTACCGCGATGACGGCAGATTTTACGGCGTTTAATGGTCGGGCGGCGCACCTGCGCAATAACGGCGTGCGGATTTTTGGCCCAGGGGCGAGCGTCGCCCAAGACCTCGAGCCAGAATACCTCACCATCTCCGCTGACAACACCCTTGCGTACGCCATCGCCCAAGAAGCCAACGCCCTGATTGTGGTGGACATTGACCCTGAAAGTGACACCTTTGCTACCGCTTTGGACATTTTGCCGCTGGGTTACAAAGACTTCAGTCGCGGTTTGCCTGAGCTTGAAACGTTCGCTTTCCCCGAAGACCGCCCCGACTTGGGTACGTCGGTTGATGGGCAAGTCGTCAAACTCGGTGGGCTTTCGGGTTTGTTTTATGAAGGTACAGACGACGCGGGCAATCTCGTGTTTATTAGCCACCCCGATAGGGGACCGGACGCAGGCACGATTGACCGTGATGGTGACGGGGAGAATGATGCTCGAGTATTCCTCTTGCCCGAACTGCAAGCTCAGTTGGTGCGTTTTAGTTTGAATCCTGATAGTGGTGAAATTAGTGTGCTCGAGCAAATTCCCCTCACCACCCCAGACGGCGAACCGATTACCGGGCGTCCTAACCTCGAGGGGGACGATGGTGGTTTACTCGCAGTAGACGCTGAAGGTACGGAATACCCGTTTGACCCGCTGGGGGCTGACCTCGAGGGCATCGTGCAAGCGGGTGATGGCACGTATTGGTTGGTGGACGAGTATCGCCCTGCCATCTATCACGTGTTGCCTGATGGCACGTTAAACGCCCGTTACGTTCCTGCTGGCACCGACCCTGAAGGCGCTAATGACGAAGGTGCAGGGCGCTACGGTCAAGAAACCCTGCCCGAAGTGTACGGCAGCCGCCGCGACAATCGTGGTTTTGAAGCCGTGGCTTACGACAGTGACAACGACATCGTCTATGCCTTCATCCAAACGCCCCTGATGAACCCTGACCGTGAGGCGTCGGACGCATCAAGTATCATTCGCATGCTCGGTGTGAATCCTGCCGACGGCACGCCCGTAGCAGAATACGTCATCGTCTTGGAAAAACCCGACTTTGCAGGCGGCAACGTCGACAAAATTGGCGATGCTGTTTATGCGGATAATGGTACTTTCTACATCATCGAACGCGATTCGGGAACGGATGCTTTGAGCGTCAAGCCGATTTTTGAAATTGATTTGCTCGGCGCAACCAACTTACTAGACGCTGAGATTACCCCTGTTGAAGGCAAGACGCTCGAGCAACACACTGCCGATGAACTGGCGGCAGCAGGCATCACCCCCGTCTTCAAGCGTAAAGTGCTCAACTTACCTTCTTATGGCTACTTGCCCAGCGACAAGCCCGAAGGTCTCGCCCTCTTGCCCGATGGCACGCTGGCAGTACTTAACGACAACGACTTCATCACCGAAACGCCCATCGAACTGGGTTTAATCAGCTTCAGCCAAAGCAACACGTTAGACGCCAGCAACGAAGATGGTGACATCAACATGCAGAATTGGCCAGTTCTTGGGACGTATCAACCTGATGCGATTGCGTCTTATGAAGTAGATGGCATGACCTACATCGTCACTGCCAACGAAGGGGATTCACGGGATTACGACGGTTTCAGCGAAGAAGAACGTATTGCTGATGTGACCCTCGACCCGGTGCGTTTCCCTGAGGCTGCCATGTTGCAACAAGAAGAAAACTTGGGGCGTTTGCTGATGACGACGACGCAAGGCGACTTAGACGGTGATGGCGACTTTGACATCCTGTTTGGCTACGGTGCGCGTTCGTTTGCCATTTTTGATGCAGGTGGCAATTTGGTGTTTGACAGTGGTGACATGTTAGAACGCACCTTTGCCACCTTAGTGCCGGAAATCTTCAACTCGCAAGGCGACATCGACAGTTTTGATAACCGCAGCGACGACAAAGGCCCCGAACCCGAAGGCATCACCCTCGGCAACGTGGGCGGACGTGACTACATGTTCTTGGGCTTAGAGCGTATCGGCGGCATCATCGTCTATGACATCACCGACCCCACCGCGCCCAGTTTTGTGACCTACACCAACACCCGCAACCTTGGCATTCCTGCTACCACCGATGCAGACGAAACCATCAGCAACCCCGAAGCAGGCGACATCAGCCCCGAAGGTTTGGTGTTCATTCCAGCAGGGCAAAGCCCCAACGGTGCGCCAATGCTCGCTGTGTCGTTTGAAGTGAGTGGCACAACGACCTTGTTTGAAATTTTGCAAGACGAGTAAGCCGCACCCACAAAATAACGACAAAACACAAGGCAGGGTTTTGCGCCCTGCCCCTTTGTATTGGCTCAGTTTTTTCGGTTCAATGTCATTGGTTCAATGTCTGGCGTGATTATTCAACGAGGGGATTGGTTTCGCCCCAAGTGTCGGTAAACACCAACTCACTGAGGGGCTTGCGGTGACGCTGCGCCAGTTCGCTTTCTTTTTTGGCGTCATCAAGAGTGTCAACATCACCCAAGTAGCCAAGGGCGACGGCGGTCACAGGTTGAAATGGTGCGGGAATGTTGAACGTTTCGGTGGCTTTATCGGCAGAATAGCCGCCCATCTGGTGCACGTAAATGTCATGGGCTGCGGCTTGAATGGTCAAGTGCGCTAGCGACGCACCAACATCGTGCCAAGCGTGGCTGTTAGGTTTGTCGTTGCGTTCTCGAGTCATGCGAGCGACTGCCAGCATCAACACAGGGGCGTGTTGCGCCCAACCTTGATTGCCTTCCATCAGCACGTCAACAAGTTTTTCATGGGTGCTGTCGCCCTTTTGCCCAACGATGAAGCGCCAGGGTTGTTCGTTGCTCGAGGAAGGACTCCAGCGGGCGGCTTCCAGTAAGCTGATGAGCACCTCGGGGGCGATGGGGGTTTCTGCAAACGCCCGTGGGCTCCAGCGTTTGGCGAGCAGGTCAGTTAAGGGCGCTTGGGTATCGGGTTTTTTAACCTCGTGTAAAGTGAGCGTATCACTCATAATTATCTCCTAACTTGTATCTTCTCACGTTCAAGCAAAACACGTACCTGCTTCTCACACTGTTCTCAACCTGACAAGACGCTTGTGTTGCCAGCTCAGCGATTACGTTGGTGATTGCTAAGTACATACTCGCGTGCTAATCTTGCGCGGTGTATACGTTTGAACCTTTTGAAACGACCCGCGTGCGAGTGCGCCGTTTTGCTGACAAAGACGCGGACGCGTTGCACGCTTATCGCAATGATCCGGCTGTCAACCGCTATCAACTGTGGACAGACCAAGACCGCACCAGCATCGGGCGGTTTGTGCACATTCAAGCCGAGCAGCCCGTCAAGGTGGGTATGTGGTTGCAACTGGCGCTTGCCGATAAGACCAGCGATGCCTTGTTGGGTGATGTTGCTTTTAGGTTGCACGCTGATGGGGATGATGTTGACACGGTGAGTGCGGAAATTGGTTTCAGTCTGGCGGCAGCCCATCAGGGTAAGGGCTACATGACGGAAGCCTTGCAAGGACTTTTGATGTATCTTTTTGGCTTGCCTGTGCGGCGGGTGTTTGCCCAGAGTGATGCCCGCAACCATGCCTCGCAGCGGGTGATGGCTCGAGCAGGTCTGCGCCCCGAAGCCCACTTTGCGTGCGACTACTATTCAAAAGGCGAACACACCAGCAGCACGCACTACGGTTTACTCGCCCACGAATGGCACTACCGCCAACAAGCAGGCGAGGTATATTTAGCGCCTATCACCATGCACAACTGGCGCGAGGTAGCCAAGCTCGAGGTACACCCCGAGCAACAACCGTTCGTTGCCGCCCCAACGTACTACTTGGCACTTTGTCAGTACGGGCATTTGTGGCAAGCAAGGTCTATCGTCCTCAACCAAGACAACCAAGAACAGGTCATCGGCATGCTCATGTTCGCCTTTGATACCGACGAAGAGGCTATCTGGCTTGGTGGCATCATCATCGATAAGCGTTTTCAAGGGCGCGGCTACGCCAAAGCGGTGTTAGCGGGGGCGTTTGAATACTTGGGCGGTTTTTACGGTGATTGCCGCAATTTTGCCCTCAGCTATGAACCCAGTAATCACCTTGCCAAGCGGGTATATGCCTCTTTAGGATTTCAAGAAACAGGCGAACGCGAAGACGATGAAGTAGTGGCGCGGTTGTGGTTGTAAAGCGCCTACGTGGATAAAAAACTGAACCCGATGGCTCGAGCTCAGTCTTCTCTTTGCTTTAAGAAGTGAAGTTTAACCCCACGCCGCCATGAGCCGCACCGGACCACCAGACGCGTCTTGCATTTTCAAAATGCCCACAATTAAATGTGCGCCAGCAGCCGGAATGGTGCTCAAGTTGGCGACGTTTTCCAGCCCATAACCGCCTGCACCGAGTACCGTCACATGCGTCGAGAAGGTGGGGTCTGCGCCGGGGTCAAGTGACAGGGTATCGGTACCGACGCCCGTGATGTCCCGCTCGGCAATCAAAAAGTCGGCGGCTTCACCAGAAAACCCCGGAAAGTGCATCACGCTGTCGGCGTCCATGTTTTGGTAAGCACTTTCATCACCAAAGCGTTCTTCCCAACCCGAGTACATCAGCACCATCGCACCTGCTGGCAACGTGCCGTGTTCAGCTTCGTAGGCTTCGATGTCGGCAACGGTCACGGCAGCGTCTGGGTCAGCAGCGGCTTTTTCAGAAATGTCAATTACAGCAATAGGGACGATGAAGTTGGATAGCTCGAGCGCGTCTGCCGTTGCCCCCTCGGCAATAAAGTGGGCAGGTGCGTCCATGTGGGTGCCGGTGTGTTCGCCAACCATCCAATCGCGGCTATAAAAACCATCGTTTTCTACCGTCACCACCGTATTAAACCCCGGGCGGGTCGTCCCTGGCCACACGGGAATGTCGGCGTGTACGGTGTGGGTGAGGTCAACGAGGTTACTAAAACTTAACCCCATCTCCATATGTCCGTCAGCGTGAGCGCTCTGGCTGCCGAGTAGGGCGCTGGTTGTGCCAGCTAATGCAGCCGTTTTGAAAAGGTCGCGGCGTGAAACGCGTTTACCGAGTTGTTTCTGAACGTGTGCTAAGACTTTGGGTGAGCACATAGTCGCCTCCTTGAGATGCAGGTTGTTGCATGATTATACGTCAGTTGGGCAGAGAATGCTATGTGGAATGCTATGTGTCACGTTGAGTAAATGTTTTGCAGGCTCGAGCCAGCCCCATCCACTAGAAGTCGTTAAGCGTATAGTAATCGCCCTTTGGGTTCTGGGATGGGTCTGCCTAATTCTCGAGCCACCTCAATCCATTCCCGAATCACCACTTCAGCGTTGGCAACGGCTTCACCATACGTTGCCCCATCAGCCGCACAACCAGCCAACTCAGGTACTTCAACAATAAAAGCCTCGTCTTCATTACTCCAATAGATGATGAGTTCGTACTTAAAAGGTTCAGTCATCTGTTTTGTCTCCTAATTTGTACTTGAGGATGAGGCGACGCACTTGTTTAACTTGGTACGGTTTCGCCTGTGAACCTTTGGGCTGTAAATTGAGAATTTCTTCAATGCCGGCTTTGGTGAAGATGTAGTGATCCCCACGAATACGCTCATCAAAACCAAGGTAATTCAGTAATGAGCGTAAATCCTTAAAAGAGATATTGGCATCAGAAGTTCCCCGTAAAATCGCAACGAGTAACTTCGCGTGTTTGCTCACGTTTCCAATGTAGCTTCTGCATCCGACAGCACCACCGTCACCTGTTTCATATTCAACAAGTATAGCCTGCTGCTAGGTTTGCTACAATAAACCCACCACAACATGACGCCTTTACGACCTACCCCACAACACGCTCGAGGAGACCTGCAATGATTACCGGCGAAATCAAGTCCAAAGTTGACAGCATCTGGAACACCATGTGGTCGGGCGGCATCTCCAACCCGCTTTCGGTCATTGAGCAACTCACCTACTTGCTTTTTATCAAGCGCCTCGACGAAATTCACACCCTCAAAGAACGCCAAGCCAACCGCACCAAAAAACCTATTGAAAACCCCATTTTCAGCCCCGAACAAGACCATTTGCGCTGGTCACGCTTCAAAGAAACTGCCCCTGAACAGATGTTTGCAACTGTCCGCGATGAGGTGTTTCCGTTCATCAAGACGCTCGGGCAAAATAACGGTCAAAGTAATCGTCAAGCAGATGGCGCAGGGGACTCGACCTACACCCACCACATGAAAGACGCCCTTTTTATGATGCCCGCCCCCCGCGTGCTCGCTAGCGTGGTCGATCAACTTGACGGCATCAACATGCAAGACAGCGACACCAAAGGCGATTTGTATGAATACATGCTCGGCAAAATTGCTAGCGCCGGACAAAACGGGCAATTTCGCACCCCGCGCCACATCATCAAGCTGATGGTGGACATGGTTGCACCCGCGCCCGCTGACATCATCTGCGACCCCGCTTGCGGCACGGCTGGCTTTTTGGTGGCAGCATCCGAATACATCCAAGACCACCACAGTGACAGCATCTACCGCGACGAAGCCGCCCGCCGCCGTTTCAACGAAGGCACGTTTCACGGTTACGATTTCGACGCCACTATGCTCCGCATCGGCAGTATGAACATGCTTTTGCACGACGTGGAAAACCCCGACATCCGTTACCGCGATTCGTTAGCAGACAGCGAACACAGCGACGCCGAACGCTTCACGCTCATCCTTGCCAATCCGCCGTTTGCGGGCAGCCTTGACTACGAATCAACCGCCAAAGACCTGTTACAAATCGTCAAGACCAAAAAGACCGAACTGCTGTTCATTGCCCTATTTTTGCGGCAGTTGCAAGCGGGCGGCAGGGCGGCGGTGATTGTGCCAGATGGGGTGCTATTCGGGTCTTCCAAAGCGCACAAAGCCCTGCGAGAAATCCTGGTAGAAGAGCAAAAACTAGACGCGGTGATTTCCATGCCTTCAGGGGTGTTCAAGCCCTACGCGGGTGTGTCTACGGCGATATTGTTTTTTACTAAGACGAACTCGGGCGGCACCGAGCACGTCTGGTTTTATGACATGCAAGCCGACGGTTTCAGCCTAGACGACAAGCGCAGCCCACAAGACGAAAGCGACTTGCCGGATATTTTGGCGCGGTGGCAGCATTTGGACGCCGAAGCTAGCCGCAAGCGCACCGAGCAAAGTTTTCTTGTGCCCAAAGCCGAGATTGCCGCCAATGCCTACGACCTTTCCATCAACCGCTACAAAGAAGTCGAATACGAAGCCATCGACCACGACCCCCCGCAGGCGATTCTGGCACGCCTTGCGACATTAGAAGCAGAGATTGCTGGAGGACAGGCAGAACTGGCAGAAATTTTAAGATGAAAACTGTAAAAGTTTCAGAAGTAGTTGAGGTAAATCCAAGACTCAAAAAAGGGACTATCAAACCAGATGATTCAGTGTCTTTCGTTCCAATGTCTGCCGTCTCTGAGCAGAATCGAGAGATAATCTCGCCGGAAGTTCGCATCTATTCGGAGGTTTCAAAAGGCTACACCCACTTTCAAAAAGACGACATTATTGTTGCTAAAATAACGCCATGTTTTGAAAATGGCAAAATGGCAGTTGCTTCTGATCTACCTTATTCAAAGGCTTTTGGGTCAACAGAATTTCATGTGTTTCGCTCCAGCCAGAATGTTTTTAATCGTTACTTGTTTCACTTGCTTCAATCACCTCAAGTGCGGCTTGCTGGCATTTCTCATATGCAAGGGTCTGCTGGTCACAAAAGAGTACCCGCTGGTTTTTTCAAAGACTTACAAATTCCACTCCCACCCCTCGAGCAACAAAAACGAATCGCAGACATCTTAGATGCGGCGGATGCGTTGCGGGTGAAAAGAAGGCAGGTGCTCGAGCAGCTTGATGAACTGGTGCAATCGGTGTTTCTCGAGATGTTCGGCGACCCCGTGACCAATCCGAAAGGCTGGGAGGTCGTGAAAGTAGATGCGATTGGTTCGGTGCAGGGAGGTTTGCAGGTAACGCCCAAAAGACGATCTTTGCCGATTAAACATCCTTACCTTCGTGTGGCAAATGTTTTTCGTGGCTATCTTGACCTCAGTGAAGTGAAAAAAATCGGAATGACAGAAGCCGAAGAACACCGAACTATGCTCGAAAATCAAGACATTCTCATAGTTGAAGGGCATGGGAACAAGGAAGAAATCGGGCGATGTAGTTGTTGGGATAACTCAATAAGACCATGTGTACACCAAAACCACTTAATTCACCTTCGTTGTCATCGTGAGAAAATGAACCCGGTATTTGTGGAGCACTACATCAACTCGCCGGGTGGTCGTCGTGAATTGACAGGAACATCTCGAACCACTTCTGGATTGAACACCATTTCAGTATCAAAGGTTAAAGCAGCTAGTATCAAGCATCCACCCCTCGAGCTGCAAAATCGTTTTGCTGAAATCGTCTCGGCTATCGAAGCGCAGAAGGTGCGGGTGCGGGAGCATCTCACAGAGTTGGATGCGCTGTTTGCGTCGTTGCAACAGCAGGCGTTTAGTGGGGAGTTGTAGCGGTGAGTAATTTTGCCTTTTTGCCGTCACAGTTTAAGAACATTCGCGAAGCCGCCCAGCACGCAGAAACGTACATCATGAGTGACCCTCGGGCGGCGTGCTTTCATAGCCGCTTTGCCCTAGAAACTTTGCTCCATTGGCTGTACCGCTTCGATGATAGCTTGAGCCTGCCCTATGACCGTGGCCTCGGGGCGCTGCTGCACGAACCTAGCATGCAAAACTTGCTGCCGCCAGCGGTGTTTAATAAAGCGCGGGCAATTCAAAAAGTGGGCAACCAAGCGGTGCATCAGCCGCGCCCTGTCATGCAATACGACGCCCTGCAAACCGTGCGCGAACTGCATCATATTTGCTACTGGCTCACCCGCACCTACACGGATGGGGCTGTTTCTGAAGATGCCACCTGGCAACAAGGACGACTGCCCAAACCTGCCCCTGCCGAAGATGGCAAAACCAGAGCAGAGCTCGAGGCGCTGGCAAAACAACTGACAGAGCAACAACAACAAGCCTTAAAACAGCAACAAGAACGCGACGCACTAGACGCTGAAGTGCAACGCTTGCGCTCGCAACTTGCAAACATTCGTGACACCAGCCAACAACAACCCGACCCCCACGACTACTCCGAAGCCGACACCCGCCAGTGGCTCATCGACCTAGAACTGCGCCGCGCAGGCTGGGCAGAGCCAGAACGCGAGGTGAAGGTGACAGGGATGCCGACGCCTTCGGGTACGGGTCGCGTGGATTATGTGCTTTCGGGTGATAACGGTTTGCCGCTAGCGGTGGTTGAAGCCAAAAAGTCTTCTAGTGATGCCACGCGGGGTAAGCAACAAGCCAAACTTTATGCCGATGCCCTAGCAGCACAACACGGGCAGCGGCCAGTGATTTTTTATAGCAACGGCTACGACATCTACCTCTGGGATGACCAACACTATCCCCCGCGTCAGGTGGCGGGTTTTTATGACAAAGACGCCCTCACGCGTTTGGTGATGCGCCGTCCGCAGTTGGCGGTGCCGCTAGACGTAAGTGAAGTGAACGAGGCTATTGTTGACCGCTACTATCAAAAGCGGGTGATTGGCAGCGTGTTTGAGCAATTTAACCGCAAACGCCGCAAAGCCTTGCTGGTGATGGCGACGGGTACGGGCAAAACGCGTACTGCCATTGCTTTGGTAGATGCGCTGATGCGCTCGGGCTGGGCGAAGCGGGTGCTGTTTTTGGCCGATAGGGTGTCGCTGGTGAATCAAGCGGTGAACGCCTTTAAGACGCACTTGCCCGAAAGTAGCCCCGTGAATTTGGTGAGTGAAAAAGACGGTCAAGGGCGGGTGTATGCCAGCACCTACCCGACCATGTTGGGCATGATTGATGCCCGCGAGGGTGAGGTGCCGCGTTTTGGGGTGGGGCATTTTGATGTGGTCATCATTGACGAAGCCCACCGCTCGGTGTATCAGAAGTATGGGGCGATTTTTCGTTATTTTGATGCCCTGCTCGTGGGGCTAACAGCCACGCCCAGCGACCATGTGGATAGAAATACTTACGAGCTTTTTGAACTGGAAGATCGCGTGCCTACCGATGCTTATGAACTAGATACAGCGGTGCAAGATGGTTTTTTGGTGCCGCCCAAGGTCAAACAACTGGACTTGCGCTTTCCGCGTGAAGGTATTCAGTACGACCAGCTCAGCGAAGACGAACAAGCCCAGTGGGAAAGCCTCGACTGGGGTGATGACGCCGAGGGCATGCCAGAAAAAGTGGGCGCGGAAGCCATTAACCGTTGGTTGTTTAATCAGGATACGGTGGATAAGGTGCTGAAATGTGTGCTCGAGCAGGGTCACAAAGTAGACGGCGGTGACCGCCTTGCTAAGACCATCATCTTTGCGCGCAACCACGCCCACGCTGAATTTATCGAACAGCGTTTTGATGCTAACTTTCCTGAGTATCGCGGACGCTTTGCCAGCATCATCGACAACTACGCTAAGTATCCGCAGCAACTCATTGACGACTTTGCCAGTGCCGATAAACCGCCGCACATTGCTATTTCAGTGGACATGCTCGATACGGGTATTGACGTGCCGGATGTGGCTAATTTGGTGTTTTTTAAGCCGGTGTATTCCAAAATCAAATTCTGGCAGATGATCGGACGCGGGACGCGTTTGCGCCCCAATTTGTTTGCACCCGAACAGGACAAACAGGACTTTTTGGTGTTTGACGTGTGCCGCAATTTTGACTTTTTTGACGAACACCCCGAAGGCATTGCGCCAACGGCGAGTGTGCCGCTCAAAGCACGTTTGTTTCGGGCGCGGTTAGAACTGCTATCACAAGCAGAGGGCGAACTGAAAGAGGCCTTGACGGATACCTTGCACCGCGAAGTGGCCGCCATGAACGTGAACAACTTTTTGGTGCGAGAACACCGCGAGGTCGTGGAGCGTTTTCACAACCGTGACGCGTGGCAGCAACTTGATGAGGGGGCATACAGGCAGCTCGAGCGCCAGATAGCGGGGTTACCCAGCGACTTACCGCCCGAACACATTGCTGCGCGGCAGTTTGATTTGAAGGTGCTGCGGATGCAACTTGCCCTAACCCAAGGCGATAAGCAGACGCTCGAGCGCCAGCGCCAGCAGGTGATGCAGATTGCCAGCGCATTGGAAGATAAAGTGACGATTCCAGCGGTCAAAGCGCAGCAGGCGTTTTTGGCAGAAGTGCAACAAGCTGACTTTTGGCAGGACATAACCGTGCAGCTGCTAGAAGACATGCGGGTGCGCTTGCGAGATATTGTGCGGCATGTAGACAAAGCCAATCAAAACGTGGTGTACACCAACTTTGAAGATGAACTGTTGGGCGTGCGCGAACAAGAGGCGGTGGCGATACCTAAGATGACGGGCGTGCAGTACGCCAAAAAGGTGGAAGCCTACTTACGTGAACACCTAGACGACCCTGTTATTCGACGTTTGCGTGCCAATCAGCCGCTATCTGAAAGCGACTTGCAGCACTTAGAAACCATGCTCGCAGACATTGGTCAAGAAGATGGGCACAGGTTGCTAGCAGGTTTGCTCGAGCAGCGTGAAGCACCCTCATTGGTGTATTTTATTCGCAACCTTGTGGGTATGGATAGGCAAGCCGCTCAAGCGGCGTTTGCGGACTTTTTGCGTGACCGCAGTTTGACCACCAAGCAGATGCGCTTTGTGGAGTTGATTGTCGAGCAGTTGATTGCTAGGGGGGTGATGGAAGCCAAAGCCCTCTACGAACAGCCTTTTAGCAGTTTGCACGCGGGTGGCCCTGACGGGTTGTTTGCAGGTAAAGACGATATCATCGACAGCATCTTTCAGACCCTAAAGAACACCGAGCCACAGGTGACGAACCGCCCTGATTGATGGGGTAGGATGTCTCTGGCAGCGTTACCGTTACCTGCTTCATCAGCGATTGGAAATATCCTCAATAATCTGATTTATATTCAGACCTATGCCAAATATATTAGGTTTTAATTCAAGCCACTTGGTCTTTTCAACAATATGTTTAATAACTTCTTTTCTGCCCTTCCCTTCAAAAAAGTAATGACTAGAAATGAGTTTTGACCCCTCAGCTGAAGGGATGAAATTTGAATCAGATTTTTCATATAATTCCGCAGAACCACCTAAGATGAAAGAGAAAGAACCTCTCTGAGAGCTAAGAAGGATGTCGACAGCCTGAGTATGGTATTTAGTATCCCAGTAAACGTTACGTTCAAATTGCCTTTTCGATTCAGCTTCACTAGTGCTGTTATCGTATGGATCTGAGACATATAAATTAGTTAAGCGCCAGCCAGATCCTAACAGGAAATTGTAAATACCCCTGCGGCTGTCGCGACTTGAACCTAGTGGTATACCCATATGTTCAAGTTCAAAACGCATGCTTCTACGTCCCAATGTAAATTTTTTGGTTTTGTATCAAAAACATCAATAGAGCACTTATTTGAGTTATATATCCTTACTGAACCTCTGTCATGCGCCATACTTTTAGTGCTTTTGAAGTCTAAGTCAATGTCTTCAAGTCTATCTGTCACGACTGTATCACTTGCATGCTTAGGGATGTATCTGTAGGTTTTAAGTATTCCGTCCGATTGAAGAACATCTATCAAAACAACTTCTAGATACATATCTTTACTCCCTACGCTAAATTTGTTCAATTTGTTTTAAGATAAACTTCATGCCAACACAACAAGAGATACTACTATAATGTAAGTATAGCCCGCACCTACTGATGTAATGCGGGCTAATGTTCATGCAAAATGTCTCTACAAGCCGCCTGTAAACACCGTCTTGGCTTCTAAATATTCAAACAATCCTTCACTGCCCGTTTCCCGCCCGATGCCGCTTTGCTTGACGCCACCAAAGGGCGCTTCTGGGGTCGCAGGTAACCAGTCGTTGATGCAGACCATGCCGTACTCGAGCTTATCCGCCATGCGGTTGGCTGTAACAAGGTTTTGCGTAAACACAAACGCCGTCAGCCCGTATTCGCTGTCGTTGGCAAGGCTTAACGCTTCGTCAGCATCACTAAACGGCGTCACGCTCATCACCGGACCAAAGGCTTCATCGCGGTGTAAGGGCATGTCAGTACGCACGTTTGAGACTACCGTTGGCTCATAAAAATAGCCCTGACCAGAGACCATCTTGCCGCCTGTTAGCACGTTAGCGCCAGCGGCGGCACTTTGTTGAATCATGTCGTCAACGCGCTGGCGTTGCTTGGCGTTAATTAACGGGCCCACGTCGTTACTGCTGTCTTGGCCGTTACCAATGGTCAGATTTTGGGAGAGTTTGGCGCTTGTTTCCGTAAACTCGTCGGCGATGCTCTCATGCACGTAAAAGCGTTGCGGGGAGATGCACACTTGGCCGGCGTTGCGATATTTCCAAGTGACCGAGTGACGGGCCACGCGAGCGACTTCGCCAGCATCGGGAAATACCAACACGGGGGCGTTGCCGCCAAGCTCGAGCGATAACTTGGTGACGGTCTTGGCTGAACCTTCCATCAAAAGCCGCCCCACGCGGGGGCTACCCGTGAAGCTGATTTTGCGGCAGCGGGGGTCTTCCAGCATCACCTTAGCCATGTCGGCAGGGTCACCGTTAATTAAGTTGATGACGCCTGCTGGTGCGCCACTTTCTTGCAAGGCTTGGGCGATAATCATCGCCGAGCGGGGCGTAAACTCCGAGGGTCTACCCACCACAGTGCAACCAGCCGCCAGTGCCGCCGCCCAACAGCGCACGATGTTGTAGACCGGAAAGTTCCAAGCGGTAATGGTGCCAACGACACCCACGGGTTGATAACGCACTTCGATGCGCCTGTTAGGTGTGCGGGCGGGAATAATGCGTCCGTACGCCCGTGCGCCTTCGGCAGCAAACCACTTGAGGTAGTTGGTGGCGCTGCGCCATTCGGCTCTGGCTTCGCCGATGGGTTTGCCGGATTCTTCGGTGGTGACCTGTGCAAGTTCGTCCACTCGAGCCAAAATCCACTCGGCTGCCCCAAGTAACACTTCACCTCTAGCGTAGGGGTTTTTATCCGCCCACTCAGGCAAGGCTGCGCTGGCTGCGTCGATGGCTTGCTTGGCGTCGCTGGCGTCTCCAAAGGTGATGGGGGTAATCACCTCTTCGGTAGCGGGGTTGGTTAAGTCCCAGGTGCCGCCGTTTGCTGCGTCGCACCACGTGCCGCCGATGAGTTGTTGAAAGTGAAAGGTCGTGTTGGTTGTTGTCATGCGTTACTTTAGCAAGCTCGAGCCACTTCTGCGCACGGTCAGTAACGGTCTTATTGGGAAATCTGCTTTCGCACTGTACGCGTGTAGGTTCTCACATGTTGAGCGTGAAGGTACGCCGATGCGGCGTTAACTCCCGCATTCTGGCAAACACGTCCACCCCAAGTTGATGGTAGATGTCGAGGATGTCGAGCAGCACCCAGTTTTCCCGCAATTTATCATTTTCGCAGCGCCAAAAGTCCAAACTGCGCCCGGTCACGGTCTTATTCATGGGGGGGATGCCGAGCCAACCATCACCCGAAAGGGTCATTTTCATGCCTGGGAAAGCGGTAAAACCAACATAGTCACCATCGCTGAAAAAGACCTGTTTGGCGTCCGCCATGCCTCTATCGGGAAAGGCGTTCAAAAAGGGAATTTGATGCCAGTGGCGAAAGCCGGAAACGCGCCGCATGGTGCCGATGCCTGCAGGGCCGTACCAAATCATGTGGGGGTGCCAGTGGTGCTCGAGGCGCATTGCTTTTGTACCTTCAGGTGAGCGCAGCAAATCTTTGAGCATACCGTCTACGCGTGCCAAACTCGTCTGGCTGCGCACTGGGTCAGTGACGTCTAACAGTATGCCGTCGCTAGTAGCCGGTCCTGGTACGACCCACTCAACGCCCAAACTTGGCGCAAGCGGCCACGCATCTGTTTGCATCATCACCTGAGGGATGTCCCACAGGGCTTGCATTTCGGTAACACGACCCTCTTCAAAGCGAAAAAACTCGTGGTAGCGCATAGCAATCATATGTTGGCTGGGGGGAATATCCAACCACGGACGCTCGAACACGCCCACGTAATGCCCCGCGCAACCCACCCACGCTTCCCCCGCGCTCGTGTCACTGTGGCTGCTTCCGCCCATCAGGATGAAATCACGGCGCTCGAGGTCAGGTACGGCCTCAATCAAAGGACGATACACCTCGTCAACCAAGGTATCTGACCCAATTAGTGGCGCAAACGGAAACGCCAGTTGAATGTGACAGTCATCAGCAAAAAGGTCTTGCAGTTGTTGTTTTAAGGTGTCGGGGTTGAGGTTGTAAAAGGCTTCACGAAAAGTGCCCAAACGCTGCTTGTTCGCTAGGTGAATGTCGGTCATGCTTGAAGATATCAGGTGCAGTACCGTCACGCGTCACGTTAGTCACCTTAGTCTTGTGCGTAACGACGAGCGCAGGTGATTACTCGCTACTCGGTGCAGCAGCAGATCCCGCCAAGATGCCGCCGTCAATGTGCAGTTCTGTGCCCGTCATATAGGTGGCTTCGTCACTCGCGAGCAATACCGCCAAAGCAGCGACTTCTTCAACAGTGCCAAAACGCTTGAGGGGG
>CAZKAZ010000013.1:24823-33077 GCA_964550765.1 uncultured bacterium
CATCCGTGAGCTCCACGAGCGAGCGGCGCACGCGCCAAGCCATCGGCAGGAACACGATGAGGGCGATCTGCGCCATCACCGAGCAGGGGTTCCCACATGGGCGTGAGGATGGCCGCCGGATGAATGGAGTTGCAGCGGATGTTGAGACCCTGTTCGGCGCAATACAACGCGACGGTTTTGGTGTGATTGCGAATGGCGGCTTTGCTCGAGGCATACGCAGCTGCCCCAGAAATGCCCACAATGCCCGAACGCGACGACATGTTGATAATCGACCCCGAGCCAGTTTTACGCCCCGTCTTTCTCATGGCGCGAATGGCGTATTTACAACCCAAAAACGTGCCGTCCAAATTCACTGCGTGCACGGCGTGCCAGTCCGTAAGCGAGGTATGTTCTGGGTCGTGCACCACCAGCCCCGCTTCAAAGCCCGTCACGCCAGCGTTATTCACCACCACATCAAGCCGTCCGTGTTTTTGCAAGATGCCTTCTGTAACGCGTTGCCAGTCGTTTTCTTGGCGTACATCCAACGGTTCATAGCTTGCGCCAATCTCAGCGGCGACGGTTTTACCGAGGTCGTGGTTGATGTCACTGAGAATCACTGTTGCGCCTTCTTGGCTGAAGGCTCGAGCCACCCCCTCACCAATCCCTCGTGCTGCGCCTGTTATTAGTGCCACTTTGTCTGTCAGTCGGTTCATGCGCTACTGTATCTTAACTGTATGCTATTTTGATGTCGCATATTATATTAAATAAAAAATATCAAATATTTATCGAAAGAAATGTGTTGAAGGATGGCAGTAGTTGTTTGTTTGACGCACGCATGTTATAAAAAATTATATAATAAAAAAAGATATCTTTAGCTTGCGTGTACGTGTCTTGAATGGTCAAGGGCGTTATCATGTTCACATGCTTAAAGGCGAAGGTAGCGGTTCACTTCCTCCACTGCTCGAGCAATACGTCACCTTGTGCGAACAGTACCCCGATTATCTGGTGCTGTTTCAGGTCGGGGATTTTTATGAGTGCTTTGGAGAAGACGCCGAACGCCTCGCCCGTTTGATTGATATTGTACTGACGCGCAAAACCAGCAAAGATTTTGTCACCCCGATGGCGGGTATTCCCATCAAGAGCGCCGATAGTTACATTGAGCGGTTACTCGAAAAAGGCGTGCGGGTAGCTGTTGCCGATCAGGTCAGTAACCCCAAAGCCGACGGTTTGGTTGAGCGCGACATCACCCAACTCATCACTCCGGGAACCATCACCGAAGAACGGTTACTCAAGCCAGATGCTAATTACTTGGCGGCCATTGCCACAGGTGACGGTTATGGGGTGGCGCTGTTGGACGTGACCACGGGGGAATTTCGGGCGGCGCATGTGTACGCTATCTCGAGCTTGTACGACGAATTGCGCCGTTATTATCCGGCAGAAGTGCTACTTTCACCTGAACTTTATCAGCAAGATGCTTTCCGTGAGGCGTTTATGAAGCGTTTTCCGGTGATGGTGTCTTCGGGACGTTTTGAACTAGACACTGCCAAACAGACCTTGCGTGAACAGTTTGGGCAGCGTCACCCGGCCACCCAGCAAAGTGACGCCATCAGTCGGGCGGCGGGGGCGGTGCTGTCGTATGCCCTAGAGACCCAACGGGGTAACCTGCCGCAAGTGACAGGCTTGCAACGTTACGACCCGAGCAGCTACATGCACCTTGGTGAAGTGGCGCTCAGCACGCTAGAAGTGTTTCAAACCCAGCAGGGGAGTCGTGAACGCAGTTTGTTTAGCGTCCTAGATGAAACCCGCACCGCCCCTGGAAGACGTCTGTTGCAAGCGTGGTTGCGTCATCCCTTATTAGATGCAGGGCAAATTAATAAGCGCCTTGATGCAGTGAGTGTATTCGTCCGTGATGGTGTCTTGCGGGGCGATGTGCGCAAGCATCTGTACAAGATGCACGACCTAACCCGGATTGCGAGCAGGTTAGCAGCAGGTAGGGCGACAGCTCGAGACCTCGTTGCCTTGGCGCGCAGTTTGCGGCTCATTCCTGAAGTGCGCAGTTTGCTATCGAATAGGGAAGAGCAAGTGCTACTAGGATTGCTCGAGCGCCTCGACGGTTTAAACGACATCCACGACAAAGTGAGCGCTTCGTTGGTTGATGACCCACCTCTCAAAATCACCGAAGGTGGCCTCATTCAAGATGGTTTTGATGAACCGCTAGACAATTTGCGGCGCAGCGCCGAAGCAGGGCGGGCGTTTATTGCTGAACTTGAACAACGCGAGCGCACACGCACCGGGATTCCCACGCTCAAAGTGGGCTTTAATGGCGTGTTTGGCTATTATTTTGAAGTCACCAAGCCTTATTACCAGCAAGTGCCAGACGACTATCGGGCGCTGCAGACGCTTAAAGACCGCCAGCGGTACGCAAGGGCGGATTTGCGGGAAAAAGAACGGGAAATCACCAGAGCCGAAGAAGCGGCTAGGTCTCGAGAGTACGAAGTCTTTTGCGAACTGCGCGATACGCTCATTAGCCGTGCTGCTGACGTGCGCGAAGTCAGTGATGCTTTGGCTGAACTTGATGTGTACACAGGGTTAGCGGAAGTTGCCGCCAATGGGCATTACACCCGGCCAGCGTTTGGGGAGACGCTCGAGATTACTGCGGGTCGTCATCCTGTCGTGGAGCGTTATCACGACTTTATTCCCAACGATGTGCACATGAGTGAAAACGCCCGTTTGCTCATTCTTACTGGCCCCAACATGGCAGGTAAAAGCACCTTTTTGCGGCAAAACGCCCTCATGGCGCTACTTGCCCAAATTGGTTCGTTTGTGCCAGCAGAACAGGCGCAGTTGCCGATTTTTGCTAGCATCCTCACCCGCATTGGCGCATCGGACGATATTGCAGGCGGGCGCAGCACCTTCATGGTGGAAATGGACGAACTCGCTGACATTCTGCAACGGGCAGGGCAAAAAAGCCTCATCGTACTAGACGAAATCGGTCGGGGTACGAGCACGTTTGATGGTCTTGCTCTGGCGTGGGCAGCATCAGAATACTTGCACGATCACGGCAACGCTTACACGCTTTTTGCCACGCATTATTTTGAACTTACTAACTTGGCCAGCCGTTTGCCGGCTGCTCGCAATTATCACGTGGCAGCACGTGAAGAAGCAGGCGGGCTCATGTTTTATCATCAGGTGCTGCCGGGGCCTGCGAGTAAGTCGTATGGGTTAGAAGTAGCCAAATTGGCAGGACTGCCACCGGATGTGCTCACGCGGGCGCATGTGCTCTTAGAAAGCTTAGAAGCCAACCAAGACGAACGCCTTGCCAGTGTCAGTGAACTGGTATTGAGTCAGGATTTAAGTAGGCTAGCACCGCTCGAGGCACTGCAATTACTCTACCGTTTGCAAGATGTTTTGCGCGGGTCAGAAGCCGTGCTCGATTCAGAATCATAACCACGTTTTTGAATGCCAACGTGACTGTTTGTACGCTTTGCAACGTCACGCTGTAACGCTACCAACGCATTTTCATAAGAAGGAGACATCATGGCGAGTTTTACGCCGCAACCCGATCAAGCCCCCGCGCCTTTACCAAGTCATCTGTTTCAACTCGACAGCTACCAACGGCGGTGTCATGCCGAGGTGACGCGTGTTTTTGAGCATGAAGGTGCACCCGCTGTCACCTTGTCGCAGACGGTGTTTTATCCGACGGCGGGAGGGCAACTCCATGATGTGGGTACGCTCATGCCAGAAACGGGTGAACACATTCATGTGGTGGATGTTTTTAAGCAGGAGGGGGCGGTGGTACATGTACTGGAATCGTCCGCTAAGTTGCAAACAGGTGACACGGTAGCCGCCCACATCGACTGGCGCAGGCGTTATCACCACATGTTGCGCCACAGCGGTCAGCATCTGCTCTCGCAAGCGTTTGTGCGCACGTCAGATGCCTACGAAACTCGCTCGGTCAGCTTGACCAGTGCGGTGTGCACCCTCGACCTCGCAGGTGAACCCGACGAAGCCGCCGCTTTAGAAGCGGAGACGCTAGTTAATAACGTGGCGCGGCAAAACTTACCCGTGCACGCGTTTGAAGTGCCAGAGCGAAACTTGTTTGCCTACAAACTGCGCCGTCCGCCCAAAGTGTCTGGCATGATTCGCTTGGTGAATATGGGCGGATGGGAGTTGTCTGCTTGTGGTGGCACGCATGTGCGAAGTACGGGCGAGGTGCTGCCGATTAAGGTGGTGAAGCTCGAGCGCGTCAAAGGCGGCCTCACGCGGGTACATTTTGTGGTGGGTCAAGAAGCCTTAGACGATTACCGCCTCAAGCACGACGTGGCGAGTGGTCTGGCACTGGAATTTAGCAGTCAGGTAGACGATGTACCTGCTCGTGTCGCTAGTCTCCAAGAAGATGTCAGTCGCCTCAAGCGCGACGTAAACACCCTACAAGGGCGTTACGCCAAACTTTTAGCCAATGAATGGTATGCAGCCGCCGAGCAAATGAATGGCGTTTTTGTCGTCAAGCAACAGCTAACTACCGAAGACGCTGAACTGCTCAGACCCCTCGCGCAAGCCCTCATTGCTAAAGACAACACGGTGGTGCTTTTGGGTGTCAGTCAAGCAGGTAAAGCACGTTTGCTGTTTGCACGCAGTGAGGATGTTGAGCAGGATATGAACGCCCTATTGCAGCAAGCCCTGCCGCTAGTTGATGGGCGTGGGGGCGGTAAGGCGGATATGGCGCAGGGGGCAGGGACGAAGACGGAGGGGATAGAAGGGGCGCTCGAGCAAGCCGCCCTCGGCTTAGCTAGATAGTCCTAATTTTGCAAAATTGTCACAATCATCGCAAAGTGACTGATGCTGCCTGCTAGTACGAACAGATGCCACACCTCGTGATAGCCAAAGTGGGTAAAAAAGTTGGGGCGTTTTAGGGCGTAAATCACGGCGCCAATCGAATAAAATGCCCCACCTAAAGCGAGCCACATTAACCCTAAGCGGCTCATTTCTTGGCTCATTGGCACAATAGCCACGAGCGCCAACCAGCCCATCAGCAAATACAATCCTGTGGACAAAAAACGCGGCGCGTGCAACCAAAAGAGTTTGAAGATAAGTCCTAACAAGGCAAAACCCCACGCCGCCCCAAACAGCGCCCAACCCCAGGGGGCGTGTTCACCTTGTAAGGCAATCAGGGTAACAGGCGTGTACGTACCTGCGATCAACACATAGATAGCTGCGTGATCAAAAAGTTTGAGCCACCTGCGTAGTGGTTCTTCGGCGTGAATGCCGTGGTGAAGGGTGCTAGCGCTATACAGCAAGATAGAACTAGTGCCGTAAATTGTTACCGCCACCATCTGCATGGGGCGACCGCGGGTGAGCCAAATCAACACAATCATGCCGACGACGCTCAAAAGTGCGCCCGCAAAATGGGTGAGGCTGTTGACGGGTTCGCGCAGGATGCGAATGATGCCGCGTGATTGGTCGGGAGGAGTGTGGGTAGGGGGGTGAGTGTCACCCTCGAGCTGTTGCTTGGTCATAACGAGAGTCTAGCAAGCCGCTAGCCTTGATGCCTTTCACCTTCTGACAGTATCGGCCTGACAGGGTTGGCACAATATCTCTGCAGTGTCTCTTACTACCTACAACCTCCACAAACGTTTAGGCAACGTTTAGGCAACGTTTTTGGTCAATGTGTTTTTGGTCAATGTTCTTGGTTAAGTGTTGTGCGTTAAGCGTCTTGTTCGTCTTCTAAAGCTGCCTCGAGCGCCGGATTGAGCAAATCACTTTGCACGCCTTGCTGTTCTAGCTGGCGGATTTCTTCAATAAACCGCTCTACCGAATCAAAATCGCGGTAGACGCTCAAAAAGCGAATGTATGCCACATCGTCGAGGTCTTTTAAGAACGCCAGCGCCCGAACGCCGATTTCCTCAGCGCGAATGTCGCTGCCAGCAACATGGTCTTCAAAAGCGTACACAAAACTGCGCAACTTTTTTTCGCTCACTGGGCGTTTGTTGCAAGCAATCAATAGTTTGTTGAGGAGCTTGTCAGGATTAAAGGCTTCGCGTTTACCCGAGCGTTTGGTGACCATGAGGGCTTCAAATTGTGCCCGTTCGTAGGTAGTAAAACGCCTGCCACAGTTGTCGCACTCGCGGCGGCGGCGAATGGCACTGTGTTCGTCTGATGGCCTCGAGTTAACCACTTTGGTATCAATCGAACTGCAATAAGGGCACTTCATGCGCTATCCAATTGACCTACCCCGTGATGTCCATTTGGTTGACGTTTCATGCTGTGATGTATGACCATACCTTGACAAATAAACGCATACTTTGACAAACGCATACACCAATAAACACACCGATAAACGCGCAGTTTGACGGTGGTCAACGTTCATCATCGTCGCTAATCATCACCATCACGTCGAATGCGCCTCGAGCGGCGGTACACATCGGCGGCGTCTTCACCATCGGGTTCATACTGCGTGTAAGCTTCGGTGGGATAGCCAGATGGGTCGCCGCCACCGCTTTTGTCACTGCTGTCGTCACCGCTCAACGCATACGCTGCATAGGTGTCGTTATAGTCGCTATAGTCACTGTAGTAGTCATAATCAGCGCCATCGTCGTCATCAGGGTTTGGATAGGTGTCTTCGGGGTCGGGTAAACCTTGGGCAGCTAAAGCATCAAGGGCGTCGTCTGTGTTGTCATTAACGTCGTCATTGATATCGTCATAGGCGCTGTCGTCTGGCTCGAGGTCATCCTCATCACCAGCATTTCCAGAATCGCTACGGTTGTCGCTACGGTTGTGACTAGGGTTGTGACTAGGGTTGTCGCTACTTGTGTCATCACCCACGTCACCATAATGACCGTCACCATAATGACGCTGTTCACCTAGGGCGGTCATCAGGCCACTACCGGCTGCGCTTGTGCCAGTGGTTGCGAGCAGTTCAGGGGCGTCGGCGTAGAGGCTGGCCTCGAGCTCTTCTTGCCCCAGTGATTCATCGAGGGCGGCGCGCACTTCTGGCAATAAGGCTTCGATGACTCGAGGGGGTGGCGGCAACTTGACGATGATGCGCTGACCGTTGACACCGTGGTGACGTCCCCCCAAATACATCACGTTGTCGACTAATGGTGCGTCGTGCATGGGGTCAGACGCTGCCCGTGACGGTACTACCACGTTGATAGTGATGTCGACGGTGTCGCGGTAACGTTCTACCAGTGCTGTGAGCGCCCCTTGAATAGCGGCCATTTGGGGTTGTTTGGCGCTAAGAGGCGGGGCGATGAGCACCAACCACGCCCCTTTGAGGTAGCGGGCGGCGGTTTTGAGGGTCAAAAAGGTGGAACGGAGGGTTTCCTCGAGCAATTCTGCGAGTTCACCTTCGGTCAGTTGGGTAAAAGGGGTGCGACTTTCAAAGTTAATCACGTGCACCACACCCGAAAGGTCACCAAAAATCTCGTAGACTTTGTCGAAGGCTTTGCGCACCTCAGCAGCGGTGGTCATACCGGTTTGAATGGGAATGGCTTGGCCGCCGGCTTCTTCGATTTCGGCAGCCGTTTTGGAGGCCAAATCGACATCACGATCGGCACACACGACGTCAAAATCGGCATCGCCATAAGCAAGGGCAATCGCTCGTCCGAAGCCCTGTCCAACGTTGGTGACTAGTACGACACTGACTGTCTCCGTATCCATGCGTTTGGGTATCATAGCACCTTCACCCGCTAGGTACGTGTACAACGGGTTTGATTAATCGGGTTTGGTTAATCACCCGTAAAGGCTTTGTCTCGTTAGATTTGTCTTTTAGGTGAGCACGTTTGGGTCAAACAAACGACGGTATTCTTCGCTGGCGTAGCGGTCGGTCATACCCGCCAAGTAATCCGTGACTGCCCGCACCAAACCGCGTGTTTCTGCGTCGTGCTGCGCCCGAAACGGCAGCATTGTCGGGGTATCGACGTAGACATTAAAGAGCTGTTCTAAGACCCGTTCGGCTTTTTTGGTCATGCGAATTTGGCGGTAGTGGTAATACAAGTTTTTGTACAAAAAACGCTTGAGGTTAACCAGTTTGTCGCTTATGTCGGCAGATGGGCTCACTAACTTGTGCCTCATCCCCCGCACGTGCTCGAGGCTGGTGATATTACCCGTCACTAACGCTTGGTGGGTGTTTTGAATTGTGTCATTGATGAGATAACCAAGTAGTTCGCGCACAAACCAGTAACGGGCGGCGTCTTCGTGTTGAGCACGTTGGCGGTCACTATGGCTATTGAGCAGGTCAGCGTCTAGCTCGAGCCGCGCTAGCATGTCGGCCACT
>CAZKAZ010000013.1:33140-33781 GCA_964550765.1 uncultured bacterium
CGTTATAGGCTAGTTCATCGGCTAGGTCAACCAGTTGCGCTTCGAGGCTGGGTTGTTTGTCAGGTTCCCAGCGCACGTCATCGACGGTATAGGCGGTTTCGTGTTTCATGATGCCCTCGAGCACTTCCCAACTGAGGTTCAAGCCAGTAAACCCCTGATAGCGGCGTTCCAACTTGGTAACAATACGCAGCGACTGCTTGTTGTGGTCAAATCCGTCGGCGTCCCCGTGGGCTTTGGCCAGTCGGTTGAGGGTATCTTCGCCGGCGTGTCCAAAAGGGGGATGCCCCAAGTCATGGGCGAGGGCGATGGTTTCGGTCAAGTCTTCGTTCAGCCCGAGCGCTCTGGCGATGCTTTTAGCAACTTGGGCGACTTCTAGGGTGTGGGTTAGCCGCGTGCGGTAGTGATCGCCTTGGTTGTTGACGAACACTTGGGTTTTGTACTCGAGCCGCCTAAAGGCATTGCTGTGAATGACCCGGTCGCGGTCTTTTTGAAAGGCCGTGCGAAACCGTGACTCATTTTCTGGGTGTTTGCGCCCCCGAGAATCACCCGCCAACACCGCATAAGGCGCTAGAGAATCCCGTTCGCGCTGCTCGAGGCTGGCTCGTTCAAAAAGCATAAAAATAGCCTAGCAGGTTGTGTGG
>CAZKAZ010000013.1:33791-36027 GCA_964550765.1 uncultured bacterium
GGGCGCTGTCGTTGAGGTTGAGGTCGTTGAGGTTGCGATCTGTGAGGTTGATGTTTGTCATGGGGTGCGGTGAACGGGTTACGTGATGCGTAACAAATCGAAAGTATCGACTGTGTACATGTGGCGATTACGTAATCTCGGGTTTTAACTGGTTATGTCGTGCACGAGCTGTCCGGTTTGCGTGGTCTTGGTGAAGCTGTCTAGGTACACTGACCCATGAAAGAAACGCTGGAAAACTTTCGCAATTTGGCTGTGTCATGTGCCTATGACGCGGGCAAGCTCACCTTGGGCTATTTTCAACGCGGTATCGAAGCAGATTTCAAAGCCGACGACTCGCCCGTAACCATCGCTGACAAACAAGCCGAAGCCTTAATCCGTCAACACATCGAAGCCGCTTTTCCCCAACACGCCATTATTGGCGAAGAGTTTGGCGAAAGCAACGCCGATGCCAGCCACCGTTGGTTTGTGGACCCCATCGACGGTACCAAGTCGTTTGTGCGGGGAGTGCCGCTTTATGCTGTGCTTATCGGTCTAGAAATCGAAGGACGGGTGGAAGCTGGGGCGGTGTATTTTCCGGCATTAGGAGACATGCTCTACGCTGCTAGTGGTCAGGGGTGTTTTTGGAACGGTAAACAGGTGCAGGTGATTGATACCAAAGACATGGCTCGAGCCGTGGTGTCGTTTACCGATGCCGCCAATTTTCAAGTCTATGGTCGCGACGCCGCTTGGCAGCGGGTTATGCAATCGAGTTATTACCGCGTCGGTTGGTCGGATGCGTACGGTCACGCGCTGGTGGCTAGCGGTCGGCTCGAGTTGATGCTTGACCCGGTGATGAACCCGTGGGACTGTGGGCCTTTTCCAGTGCTACTGCGCGAAGCAGGTGGTTTTTTTGGCAGTTGGAAGGGCGAAGAAAGTTTGTTTGCAAATGAGGCCATCAGCACGACAAAGACGTTACTGCCGCAGGTGCTCGAGCTACTCGCCGACTAATTCAGGTAGAAAGCGTGAACGTGTAGGTCATCGTAATCATCAGTGTATGCGTAAGGGTTTCTTAAGGGTATTGACACACTTGAATGACGATGATGCGCCTCAGTTGGCATGGCTCGAGCTTCCTCTACATGTCATATTGAGCGTGATGATATTGACTGACCGTATTGCTTTCGTTTTTTACCGAGACGTTTTTTACCGAGACGTTGTTTGTCCAGACACTGCGTTAGACGTTTGTCCAGACACTGCGCTAGATATGGCGCTAGACAGGGCGGGCGCTCAGCCATGAAGGGTATGCAGGTAATGTATCGCAGTTTGACGTTTTTGAATACCTTGTTAGCCAGAGCGCTTGCGTTTACCTTGGCGTGTGCCCTGCTTGCTATGAGTGTGTCGGTGTTGCTGCAGGTCTATTTTCGTTATGTGGTGCAAGCAGCGTTGCCGTGGTCAGAAGAACTGAGCCGTTATCTGCTGGTGTACCTAAGTTTTGGCGGCGGGGCGCTGGCCTATCAGCGCGGGGCGCACGTGCGTTTGGCGTTGTTTCGGGCGTTTCCTAAGCGGCAACACGCGGTGCTCGAGCGTTTCCAAGCCGCCTGCACGCTGCTGTTTGGGGTGGCTTTAGCGTGGGGTGGCTTGCGTTTGCTGCTTCGCAATGTGGATCAGACCAGTCCGGCGATGGGGGTGTCGATGGGGTTGCCGAATGCTGCCATTCCCTTGTGTGGGGTGCTACTGGTGTTGTTTTCGCTCGAGCACTTCTTCAAACCCACCCCGCAAGACCCCACCTCTCAAGACACTGCCCCTCAAGATACTGAAAAACCCCCTGCGCCCGCTCTGGCCATCGTGCTGAGCGTGTTGTGGCTCGGCCTAGCAGGTGTGCTTGTTGTCAACGGTTTTGGCGTGAGTTGGCTGGGATTCTTAGCAGCTTGGACACAACTCTTTAGTGTGCCCCTACTGTTGCTGTTGTTATTTGCCCTATTACTGGTCTTGGGCGTGCCCATTGCCTTGGTGATTGCTTTGGCGTCATTAATGGCGATGCTCGCAAGTGGCAGCCGGCTGATTTTGCTACCGAGCCGGATGTTTGCAGGCACGGATTCGTTTCCCCTTTTGGCAGTGCCGTTATTCGTTTTGGCGGGTTCGCTGATGAACACTGGTGGCATCACCCGCAGGTTGGTGGGGTTTGCCAGCAACTTGGTCGGGTGGATGCGGGGTGGTCTGGCGCTGGTAAACATTCAAGCGTCGATGTTTTTTGCTGGTA
>CAZKAZ010000013.1:36044-82793 GCA_964550765.1 uncultured bacterium
CCGATGCTAGTGCAGTAGGTGGCGTGCTCATTCCGGCGATGGAAGAAGATGGTTACGAAAAAGACTTCGCGGCGGCAGTGACGGCGGCCTCGAGCACGGTAGGTCCCATCATCCCGCCCAGTATTCCCTTGGTGCTCTACGGCATCTTGGCGCAAGTATCGGTAGGCGCACTTTTTCTAGCGGGCGCAATTCCGGGGTTGCTACTCGGCCTCAGCATGATGGCGCTAACCTATGTGATGTCGGTGCGGCGTGGTTACAAAGCCCACCCTTGGCAAGGTTGGCACAATTTGGGCAAGTCGTTTTTGGGGGCATTCTGGGCGCTCATTACCCCGCTGATTATTTTGGGTGGCATTCTCAGTGGCATTTTTACCGCTACCGAAGCCAGTGCTGTGGCCGTGGGGTACGCGTTTATTACCGGGGCGTTCATCTACCGCGAGCTTTCTTGGCGCAAATTGCCGAGCATGTTGGTAGAAGCCACCCTTGTTACCGCGTTGATTATGTTTGTAGTTGCCGCTGCCCAACCGATGGCGTTCGTGTTTGCCCGCCAGCAGGTGCCCGCGCTAGTAGGCGATTGGCTTTTGTCCATTAGCGACTCGCCGTGGGTTCTCATTCCCTTAGTCAACATTATCTTGCTGTTAGTTGGCACTGTCTTAGAAACGACTGCTGCGCTGATTATCTTTATTCCCATTTTGCTGCCGCTGATGACATCTATTGGCGTCGATCCGGTGTGGTTTGGGGTGATGATGGTGCTTAATTTGATTATTGGCTTAGTGACGCCGCCGGTGGGGGTGGTGCTGTTTGTGACCAGCGGTATTGCCAATTTGCCCCTTGAAGACCTTATTCGGGCGATTTGGCCGTATTTGCTGGTGATGCTGGTAGTGCTAGCGTTGGTTGCAGGGATTCCGGGGTTGTCGTTGTGGTTGCCGGGTATGTTTGGGTACTAATTGATATTTAAATATGTTTATTAATTAAGTATACTAGGCAATTAAGTACGCAGAGAATATTCAGTCGCCGACGAGTTGCATAGTGCTGGCAGGTTGGGCGCTGATGATGAACGCTCGAGCGATATCCTTGTCTAATAGACGGCGCTGATACAACGCGACTACACTGTTGGGATGGTCGAGATGGTCGGGGCTGCTAGGGCTGTTGACTGATTGCTGTTCGTGAGCAACCATCTCGAGCAGGGCAGGCAATGCTGGATGATCCGTAGTGACAGGTGCAATGTGCGAAATGTGGTGATAGATGTCTTGGTCAAAGTGCGCATTGATAGCTTTAGCAATAATGTCAAGGGCATCAATGTCCGGGTGCTCGAGCCAAGGTGCCGCCACGACAATATCCCAAAGGTGAGGGGCTTCTTCGCGCTCGAGCAGGGCAAACAACGCAAACGCGCCATAACGCTCGGCGAGGTCGTGCTCGAGGGTTTGCCAGGTATGTAAGTACTGTCTCATAAGATCACCTCGAGGAGGGTGTCAAGGTCACGTATAAATTGCTCAGCTGTTTCTGAGCGGGTAGGTACTTGGCGATTGTAGCGCATCTGTGGCGTCCATTGGGCAACGCGTGACCATGCTGCTAAATAGTTGGTCAAGATAAAGGTTTTGATACCACTGAGCGCCAAAAGCACATCGAGGTTGTGGGTGCGAAAACTTTGGTAGTGCTGGAATTCGCTGTTGCTGTCAGGATAACCGAGCCAGTTGAGGGTGTAGCAGATGCGGGCTTTAAGGGCGAGTTCAATGGCGTAACCGCCCAAGTAAATAGCGGCATCATAGCGTTCGGCACGCTGCAGTACTCGAGCATCTGCCAGGTACTTTCGTGCCAAATCCTGTAGCGTATCGGCGGCAACCATGCTTCAGTGTAAGGGTTTTGCAGGATTGTGGTTGGGGTTGCCCTTGCCTCAAAAACCCGTGTTAAACTACGGCGTCACAACATCGAAAGGAGACACTCATGATGCTTAAACGCTTCTTTGTGTTCATGGTTTTGCTGCTTGGTTTGGCGTCTGCCCAGACCACCTTGCGCCTCGGGCACGTCGTCAACGAATCATCCAATCACCATATCTTAGCCAGTAATTTTGCTGAGCAGCTCGAGGAACTGAGCGGCGGCGACATGGTGGTAGAAATTTTTTGCTGCGGGCAACTTGGTGCCGGCGAACGCGAACAAATCGAACTGGTACAGTTTGGGGAAATTGACGTGTTTGCTGGTTCAACTGGTGCGCTAGGTGGTTTTGCACCCTTAGTAAACGTTTTTGACTTGCCGTTTTTGTTTAACGACAACGACCACGTTGATGCCGTCATCGAAGGTGACATTGGCCGCAGCATCTTAGATACTTTTGAAAATGCTGAGCTGAAGGGGTTAGCGTTTGCAGAAAACGGCTGGCGCAACCTCACCAACTCCAACCGCCCGGTCGCTGACGCGGGAGATGCTGCAGGTCTGAAACTGCGCACCATGGAAAACCGTGTGCACCTAGACGCTTGGAGCGCCCTCGGGGTGAATGCTACCCCCATGAGTTGGGGTGAAGTGCGCAGCGCCCTGCAACAAGGGGTCATTGACGGGCAAGAAAACCCTGTTAACATCATCTACAGTTTTGCCCTCTGGGAAGTGCAAGATTACCTCAGCATGACTAGGCACGTGTTTAGCCCTAGCGTTCTGTTAATGAACTTAGATACCTTCAACAGTTTGAGCGAACAAGAACAAACTTGGGTGATGGACGCTGCTGCCTATGCTAGCCGCGCTGAACGCGATTGGATTCGCAGCAACGAAGAAGACATGCTCGCTGAAATCAGTGAGCAGATGGAAGTGAACTTAAGCCCAGACACGGCGTCGTTCCGTGAAGCCATGGCACCTGTTTATGAAAAGTACCAAGAAGAATTTGGTGCCGAGCTGATTGATGCCATTATTGCGGTAGGCGAATAAGCTTTGAAGTGCGTACGATAATTATGTGCGTACGGTAGCTAACACGCTACAAGCAAATAGAAACAAATAGAAGCAAATAGCGACAAGATACCTCCTGTTTCGGCAGGGGGTTTTTTCGTTAGAAGGGGAGCACCCGGTAACGCCACGCACCTGCAATGATGCCCAACTGCCAACCGAAGTGCCATGTCCACGAGCCGCGTTCGACCTTGTCACGAATGCGCGGGTAGCGCACGATGAGATAGGCGAGTTGTTTGAGGTCAAGCCGGGGTTTGGGAGGAAGAGGAACGCCTTCGTCGGTTTTGCGGCGCTCGAGATAACTGCGATAAATAAGCACGTTACCTTGGGCATAGCGCCGTGCTTGGTCATAGATGCTGCTAAGCTGGTGACGAAAACGGTAGTGCACCACTGCTTCAGGAACATATACAAGAGGTGTGCCTGCTTCTTGAATGCGCCAACAGTACGCCATGTCTTGACCGCGAATAAACGCTACGTTAAACCCGCCTATGGCGTCGTGGAGGGTCTTTTTAACCCCCAATGAAGTACCGAACCCGTGCGGAAAAAAATCACCATAAGGATACCTAGCCAGACCTTTTTCTTGAGGGCGTCCGCGGCTGTGATAGACCCAACCGGGGTTGAGGCGTTCAAACTCGAGCCGACTTGCCACAAAGTCATGCTGTTGTAGGGCTTGCCCCATGTGCGCTAGCCAATCATCGGCAACGACATCATCGGCATCAGGAAAAAGCAAAGCATCTCCGCTGGCTGCTCGAGCACCTTCGTTGCGGGCGTAACCTGACCCCGGTTCATCAGAAGCGTCTAGTACGGTGATGTTGAGGCGGTCAGCAAAACTGCGGGCTAACTCTTGGGTGCCGTCCGTTGAGCCATTATCAGCGATGATCACTTCCCAGTCATGCCACTGTTGACGGCTGAGGGCGTCGAGCTGTTCACCCAACGTGTGCACTTCATTGAGACAGGCAATGACAACCGATATTTTTATCATTTTTTCAGCATCTCCTCACGGCACTTTCAGGTACTTTAGCAAATGCCGCACAGGACGTGCGTTTTAAGGACACCCCCCCAATGGGTGTGTTATTTGAGAAGATGGGCGTATAGAGGATGCAATATATCATTTATATATTATCAAGAGATTACAAGAGGCATACGCACGACAGCCCGCAAGCCGGTGTGTTCATCAGGGCAGTTAGCGAAGTGAACGCTGCCGCCAAGTTGAGCAGTGAGTGAATGAATCACTGTCATCCCTAGTGAATCACTGGTCTCGAGCGCCGTGGGGGTGGCCAAACCCACCCCATTATCAGCGACAGTCAAGGTCATTTCGCCGCTGGTGGGCGTGTTGGGTGTAGGGGCACGTGGGCTGGTGTCACGTGTGCTGGTAGCTGTCGCTGCAGGTTTTGTACTAGGTTGTGCACCCTTGGGCGTATCCGTTTTTGTGGTCACGGTTTCTGGGCTTGTGGTTGGGCTTGTGGTTGGGCTTGTAGTTGGGCTTGTAGTTGGGCTTGTAGTTGGGCTTGTGGTGGTGACGGTGATGGTTACCTGCGGGTCGGGGTGGTTTTGGGGAAATGCGTATTTGGTGGCGTTGGTTAACAGTTCATTGACGATTAAACCCAAGGGAATAGCTTGGTCAAACCCGAGCGTAAAACTGCTGGCTTCAAGCGAAAAGCGAATCTGCTGCTGCCCCCGACTGAATGAGCGTTCCATGCGCTGCACCAGTGAAGCAAGGTACTCATCAAAGGCGATGCTTTTGCTGTCGTCGTGGCGGTACATCAACTCGTGAATTTCCGCCATGGTGATAACCCGTTCGTTGCTGTCGCGCAAGGCTTCTTTGGCGGCAGCGTCTTGAATGCCTTTGGACTGTAAACTTAGCAGCGAGGCAATGACTGCGAGGTTGTTTTTGACGCGGTGATGTACTTCGCGCATTAACAAGCTATTTTGGGATAAGGCTTGCTCGAGCCGATTCAAGGTGGCTTGCATGGCTTGTTCGGCGTGTTTGTCGCTGGTGATGTCACGGGCAGTTGCCAATATCGCGGTAACGTGACCTGTGTCGTCGGTAATGGGCACACCATTGGCTGAAAACCAATGCCAAGTGCCGTCACTGTGTTGCACTCGGTAAGTGAGCCCTGTGTAGGGTTGTCTGTTGGTTACGACCTGCTCAATGGCAGCAAGGGCGTCGTTAACGTCTTCAGGGTGCATAAACAGCATGAATGACTTGCCTAGCAGTTGCTGCACCGGCACACCACTCACCTCTTCCCACTTGGGTGAAACATACAAAAATTCACCTGAAGTATTGGCTGTAAAAATAATATCATTAGAGTTTTCGATGTATGAGCGGAACTTGGCTTCGCTTTGCTCGAGCAACCGTTCAGCTTGCTTGCGGGCGGTCACGTCTTGTTGCACCCCAAAGTGCCCGGTGATGTGACCGCTATTATCATACAAACAGAGGTAGTCGCCTTCGATAAACACTTGTGAGCCGTCAGCGCGCCGTTCTTCGGTTTCGACGTGCCAGTGTCCGCGGTCAAAAAAGTCGCGCCAGAGTTTTTTGCCTGCTGCAAGGTCATGAGCAAAAAAGTCTTTGGGGGTAAAGCCGAGCATGGTTTGGTCAGTGTCGCCATATTGATCAAAAAAGGCTTGGTTGGCTTTGGTGATGCGCTGATGGTCGAAGACATACTCGAGCAAAGCAGTATTCTGCTCACGCGGATCCCAGCCAATGGGTTCGTCGAGCATCATGAAGAAAAACCCCGTCAGTGACTGATTGAAAAATAGCTCGAGTTGTTTTTCACGTTCTAACAGCATGTCTTGGGTGCGTTTGCGCTCGGTGATATCACGAACCACAAAGGTAAAACCGTCAAAATGTCCTTGGATGCTGCTGCGCGGGGTGGCTTTGCTGCTGTACCAAAACACTTGCCCTTGGTCTTCAAGGTAATAATCAAAGGCCAAGCTAGCATTAGGGTCGTGCCATTTTTGGTAGATGGCGTCGATGTCATTGCTGATATGGGGCGGTAACACCGTGTAGTAGTGGTGGCCAATGAAGTCTTGGGGTGGCATATAAAATTCATCATAGGCTTGGTAGGCTTCTTGAAAGATGCCATCTTTATCCAGCACAAACAACAGGTCATCAAGGGAAGCCAGTGTGTTGTAAAGTTGTTGTTCACTCTTGCGAATGCGTTCTTCAAGCAGTTTTTGTTCGGTGATGTCTTGAAACATGCCAGTTAAGCGGGTGACTTGGTTGTTTTCGATGATGGGATAACCCGAGGTGCGCACCCAGCGATGTTTGCCGCTAGCGGTAATAAAACGACATTGCACGTCATAAGGGATTTGCTGTTCAATGGCTTGGTTGACGGCATTTTTGATGATGATTTGATCGTCAGGATGATAAAACGACATGCCAAACTCTTGGTCAACAGGCGTGCCTGCGGGCAATTCGTACAGGGCATACAACTGATTTGTCCAGATAACGTTGTTGCTGGCCACGTCAAGTTCCCAGCCGCCCATGTTGGCGATGCGTTGGGCGTCGTTTAAGAGGGTAGTCACGCGCAAGCGTTCGGCTTCTTGGCGCTTGCGTTCGTCAACATCTCGAGCCACGATAACGGTTTGCACAGGCGTGCCAGTGCTGCCATAAAGCAGCGTCATGCGGTCTTCGCGCCACAGGTAACGGCCATCTTGGCAGCGAGCGCGGTATTCAATGGTGGCGTCTGTTTGTTGGCTGGTGATGATGCGTTCTAAGCTGTCTTGCACTCGAGCTAGGTCGTCGGGGTGCACCAACCAATAACTATCTTGTTCATTGTGCTGTTGCAGTTCGGTGAGCGTGTAACCAAACATCCGCTGGTAAGCGGGTGACACGTAGGTCACATTGTCGTAGTTAAACACCACGATGCCATCAGACGTTGCTTCGGCAATAAAGCGAAACTGGGCTTCACTGGCTCTGAGGGCAGCTTCAGCTTCAATTTGCTGAGTGACGTCTACGCCCACACAAAGAATCTCAGTGACGTCACCGTCTTTGTCGGTAAGCCCAGTAAAGTCCCACGTGGTCACTTTGAGGCTGCCATCACGCATGGGCTTTCGCAAGGTGACGGTGAACGGTTGATGGGGGTACTCGAGGCACAAAACAGACGTTTCAATGGCTTGAGGATGGTCTTCTTCGTAAATACTGTCCATTGAAGACGTTCCCATGATGGCGTCGCGCTCGAGGGAAAACGTATCTAAAAATAAATCGTTAGCATATGTATAATTAGCTTCTACATCAGTTTTGATGATATAGGCTCTTTGGTTATTAAGGATTGTTTTGTATGTTTCGGCGTCTTCCTGTGCGCGTGCTTCGGCTTCTTTGAGGTCAGTAACATCAACATGTGCGCCCAACATGCGCACCGGCGTGCCGTTTTCATCGCGAATGGCCAGTCCTCGGCAGCGAATCCATACCGTTGAACCATTTTTGTGGCGATAGCGCACCACTTGGTCGTAAGGTACATCTGGGTTGGCAAAGTGGGCTTGGGCACGTTTTAAGGCTTCATCACGGTCTTCAGGGAAGATGATGTCTTGCCAAGCTTCTGGTCGGTGGGGCATGTCTGCTGGGTCATAACCCAAGGTGGTCCAAAACTTGGGGTTCATCCACTCGTGTTCAGGGTTTTCTAAGTCCCAATACCACAAGCCATCGAGTGACGACGCTTGAATAAAATCAAAAATGCTTTCGTTGCTTTGGATTAATGCGTATAGTTCGTGTTTAAGATAGTGTTGCATGGGGATGTTCCATTCACAAAGCGAAGTGTGTCAGGCAAGGCCACACGGTCATGTTAACATTTTGTTAATTCTACGATATGCTCGAGCCACACAACAAGGCATTTTGTCCCTAAAATCGTGGTTTATCTTATAAAAAAGACACCTCAGATGCGCTGGTTTGGGCATGATTAGGCGCAGTGAGGGGGATGTGTAAGGTCACTTGCAAACCGATATTGCTGTGGGGGCGGTTGTGAAAGCTAACATGACCGCTAAGTTGGTCGGTGAGCGACTTAATGACCGTCATGCCGAGTGAGTCACTGGTCTCGAGCGCTTTATCACTGGTTAAACCCACGCCGTTATCGGCTACGACCAGCGTCAAACCATCATCGACGTTGATAGTGATGTTCACGTGGGGGTCGGGGTAGTCTTCAGGGAAGGCGTATTTGGTGGCGTTGGTCAAAAGTTCGTTGAGGATGAGTCCCAAGGGAATGGCTTGGTCAAAACCCAACTCGAAACTGCTGGTATCGAGCGAAAAGTGAATCTGGCGTTGTCCGCGACTAAACGAACGTTCCATACGGTTGACCAACGAAGCAAGGTAGTCATCGAAAGCGATGCTGCTAGCGCTGTCGTGGCGGTACATCAGTTCGTGAATTTCTGACATGGCAAGAATGCGTTTGCGGCTTTCTTGTAAGGCGTCTTTGGCGACGCCATCGGTTAGCTCATAGGCTTGTAACGCTAGCAGTGAAGATACGACGGCGAGGTTGTTCTTGACGCGGTGGTGCAGTTCTTTCATGAGCAAGGTGTTGTGAGCAAGGGCTTGCTCGAGCTGCTCAAGGGTGGCTTGCATGGCGTGTTCGGCGGCTTTATTGCTGGTGATGTCTCGAGATGTCACCAAGATAGCGGTTACATTGCCAGCATCATCTGTGATGGGTGCACCGTTGGCTGAAAACCAGTGCCACGCATCCTCGAGGTATTTACTGCGGTAGATGAAATCATTAAACGCTTGTTTGTTGGTAACTACCTGCAAAATGGCGTCGTAGGCAGCGGGTACGTCTTCTGGGTGAATGAGCGGCACAAACGAAGCCCCAATAACGTCATCGCCTTTGATGCCTTTGAGGTCTTCCCACTGGGGTGACGTGTACAGCAAGTTACCCTCAGGGCTAAGGGTAAAAATCACGTCGTTGGCGTTTTCAACGAACGAGCGGAACTTGGCTTCACTTTCAGCCAAGGCTTGTTCGGCATATTTTTGCTTGCTAATGTCTTGAAACATACCAATCAGGCGGACGACCTGTCCATTTTCAGTGACAGGATGACCTACTGCGCGTACCCAGCGGTGATTGCCTTTGGCCGTTATAAAACGACATTGCACATCGTAAGGGGTCTGTTGTTCGATGGCTTGGTTGATGGCTGCGTTGATCATAGGCTGATAATCTGGATGAAAAAATGAAATGCCGTCTACTTTGTTAATGGGTGTGCTACTTGGCACTTCGTGAATGGCATACACTTGATTTGTCCAAGTAACGTCGTTTGTCGCTACGTCTAGTTCCCACGCCCCCATCTCGGCAATGCGCTGCGCTTCGCTTAGCAGTGTGGTCGTGTGTTGTAAAGCGTCTTCGGCGCGCTTGCGACTGGTGACGTCTAGTTGCACCCCAAAGTGTCCGGTGATTCTGCTTTGCTCATCGTATAAACAGATGTAATCGCCTTCGATAAATACCGTGTTGCCATCAGCGCGGCGTTCTTCGGTTTCTATGTGCAGGTGTCCTTCGTCAAACAATTGCTGCCAGACGATTCTACCGCGCCCTAAGTCATGGGCAAACATCTCGCGGGGGGTGTTGCCGATGAGGGCATCGGGGGTCGTAGCATATTGGTCAGCAAACGCACGGTTGGTTTTGGTGATGCGTAAATGGTCAAACGTGTACTCGAGCAACCCCTCTTTATCCTCTGCGTCGTCCCACATGATGGGTTCGTCGAGCATCATGAAGAAAAACCCCGTCAGTGACTGATTAAAAAACAAGTCCAGTTGGGCTTTGCTTTCACGCAGGGCAACTTCAGCTTGTTTGCGGTTGGTGATGTCTCTCGAGCTAGCCAGTAGGCGTTTTTCGCCACTCACCTCGTCAGTCAGCAAACTCGTGTTGGCTTCAACCCAAATGTAAGTGCCGTCTTTTTTCTTGAGGCGATACTGCAAACCACTTAGCGGACGCCCTAGTAACACTGCCCGGTGGGCTGCTATACCAAGGACACCGTCATCAGGGTGCAGTAAGGTAGTGGGCGGTGAAGTGAACAACTCCTCTTGGCTGTAACCCAACAACCATTCATACGCAGGACTAGCATAGACGAACGTACCGTCAAGGTTGTGCAGAGCAATCAAGTCTTGACTGTTGTCAGCCAGTAAGCGGTAGCGTTTTTCGCTTTCTTGCAGGGCAACTTCAGCCTGTTTGCGGTCGGTGATGTCCCTAGTAACGACCGTCACCCCGTCGTAGTGACCGCCTTGATCAAAGCGGGTGGTGGCTTTGGCGCTGTACCAGCGGGGCGTGCCGTCTTGCTCGAGCTGATAGTCAAACGCAAAAGTTTCTGTGTCGGTGCTGTTTTGTGCTTTGGCTAATACCTCGCGGGTTTTTGTAACCAGTTCAGGGGGTAACACGGTGTCATAGGTTTGATTCAAAAATACTGTCTCTGGCACATAAAAGTTTTCTTTGTGTGTGCTGTAAGCTTCACGAAATACCCCTTTGCTATCGATTACAAACACCAGGTCGTCCATCGAAGCGAGCGTGCTGTAAAGTTGCTGTTCGCTTTTGCGGATGCGTTCTTCTAAGAGTTTTTGTTCAGTAATATCTTGAAACGTACCGATGAGACGGGTCACCTGTTGCTGTTCGACAAGAGGATAACCAGATGCTCGCACCCAGCGGTGTTTGCCTGTAGCGGTGATAAAACGGCACTGCACGTCAAAAGACACTTGCTGTTCGATGGATTGGGTGATAGCTGCTGTAATAACGGGTTGATCGTCAGGGTGATAAAACGAAATGCCGTCTACTTTGTTGGTAGGCGTATCTAAAGGCACTTCGTGAATGGCATACACTTGGTCTGTCCACACTGTGGTGCCTGTAGTCACGTCAAGTTCCCAGCCGCCCATGTTGGTGATGCGCTGGGCGTCATTTAACAGCGTGGTGGTGCGCAGCAAGTCAGCTTCGGCTTGTTTGCGCTCGGTGATGTCCCGCGCCATCAACAGCGATTCTACGGGCAAGCCATCATCGCCATAGAGCAACGTGGCTCGGTCTTCGCGCCAGACATAGTAGCCGTCTTTGTGAAGCGCGCGGTATTCATAGCTAAAATGGCGTTTTTGTTGGCTGATGGCGTTGCCAATCAATGTGCGAATGCGCTCGCGGTCTTCAGGATGAAGCAGGGCATAAATGTCCTCTTCGGTGCGAGCTTTTTCTTCTTCTAAGCTGTAACCCAAAATGCGGGTATACGCAGGTGACGCGTAGGTCGTTCTGCCATTTCTAAACACCAAAATGCCATCGGAGGTATTTTCGGCAATAAACCGAAACTGGGCTTCGCTGGCTTTCAGGGCGCTTTCTGCTTCGACCTGCTCGGTAACGTCAACACCGATGCAAATCAAGCCACTTGGTTGACCATCTTCGTCAGTCAGTGCCGTAAATTCCCAATCGCTCACTTTGATACGACCGTCATCGAGTTGTTTGCGCAAACGGGCTTTGTGGCGTTTACTTGGGTTGGCAAAACACACTAAACCCGCGTCAAGAGATGTTTGGTGGTCTTCTGGGATGATGCCATCAAGGGACGATTGACCGAGTAGGGTATCTCGAGGCCAGCCGAAGTCATCACAGTAAAAATCATTGACATAGGTGTAGTTGCCCTCGAGGTCTAGTTTGATGAGATACGCCGACTGATTCTCGAGGATTGTCTTGTACAACTTGGCGTCTTCCCGCGCCCGAAGTTCGGCTTCTTTGAGGGCTGTTACGTCTATGTGCGCCCCGAGCATCCGCACTGGCGTGCCATTTTCATCGCGGATGGCTAGCCCACGACAACGAATCCATACGGTTGAACCGTCTTTGTGCTGGTAGCGCACGATTTGGTCATAGGGGTGATTGGGGTCGGCGCAGTGTTTATTGAAATTGTCAATAGCCACTTGCAAATCATCTTGATTGATGATGTCTTGCCAAGCATCAGCGCGGTGGGGCATGTCTGCTGGGTCGTAACCAAGCGTCTTCCAGAACTTGGCGTTCATCCACTCATGTTCAGGGTGTTCTAAGTCCCAGTACCATAAGCCATCAAGTGAAGAGTTTTGAATAAAATTAAAAATAGTATCGTCATTTTTGATTAGCGCATCAAGTTCATTTTTAAGATAGTGACGGTTGGGCATGGGATACCTCGCAGGGGTCAAGGACATATGCTCGAGCAGGTTGCCCAAAGCGACTTCTAAAAATAACTAAACAATGTGATTACGTTTGTTGGTTTTCGGTAAATAACATTTCCGTGACTCACGTCTACAGGGTCGAACGCGATTGATGTTGATGTAATACGGATTCCAACTAAACACGTCAAACATCCCTACGGGCTTTGTTACGTTCCTGCTTGCATGTGTAGCTTTCCCTACGCGCTCTGCGCGAATTGATTTCTTCAAAAATCAATGGGGACGAGTATAACCTTGGTAAAAATCTGCCACTGTGGCAACGACACGTGGAATTACTAAAAGTAATCGCGCACGACCTCGACATGACTTTGGCTGCCTCGCAGTCATATTAAAAGCCTTGCTTGTGCTAATCAAGAGTATCTTATGTTGCATTTTTTATTTATTTTAACTCTAAGAGGTAGGCCATTATTTTTAATATTTGCGTTATAAATTTCGTATCTCATCCAAGGCCCTATGACATCATCAAGTTAATTTGTTCGTTAATTTTAACATTATACCTTGTGTTTATGGCAACATCATCGCCTCGAGCATAAAACACGCTTGTTGGAGGTAGATATGACCTGTTGCTCGAGACGCTCAGGGTCATTCAGTCACTCATGGCTACTCATGGCTACCTCTCCCATCACTGTCATAGGGGCAGTAACACGATAACAGCGGTAATGGCCAAGATAGACCCCACAGTGGTGGTGACAACTGCTCGAGCCACCCCCGCCCTATCGCCACCGACTTCCACGGCCACCACAAACATCGTTACAGCGGTGGGCATAGCGGCACTGAGCACCAACACGTTGCGGTCAAGTAAGGGCAAACTGATAAGCAGCGCCGCCGCGTAGGCAATCATTGGCCCGGCAATGAGGCGCAACGCCGTCGCCCGTTGTGACACCGCATCAAGCCCCCACTGCCAACTGCGCCGTGTTTGCATACCCAGCGAAAGTAACATCACCGCAATGGCGCCGTTAGCCATGAGTTCCACCCCACGCATGAGACCTATGGGTAATGTCCAATCCAAACTATTGAACGCAAGACCAGCCAACGTTGCCCAGATAGGTGGCAACTTAAACGCGGCAACGAAACGCTGCCAGATGTTTACCTGTTGGGCGTGGGCTTTATCAGCTAATAGCGCAGGCCCGACGACGAACATAAGCAGCAGCGACACCACCAGCAAGACGACTGCCCGTTCAAACCCTGCTTGGCCGTAAGCAAAGAGTGTCACAGGTAAACCCATGTTGCCAGTATTGCCAAAGAGGCTCGAGACCACCATGCCGCGTTTTTGTTTTGGGGTTAAACCGCGCCCAAGGAGAAACGTCACCGCGCCGAGTAGCACTAAATATATCAAATACCCCAAACTGAGCAAAGACGCTTCAGCCAAGGTGAGCGAGGTGTTCATGAGGGCATTAAAGATGAGTGCGGGAATAAAAAAATGCACGCTCAAACGGGTGAGCGTCTCGATGTTGAGTTTAGGAAAAGCGCGGTCAGCAAGTGCCCCCGCGATGATAAGAACAAAAGTTGGTACAACGGCGTTCACGGCAGTCCACAAAGCTTCCACGTTCATAGCTTAACGCACTCGAGCACCCCACAAAAAGCACTGCCCCATAAATCCTCGAGCACATACCCAAGCACACGCTAAAAACAAAAGCACAAAAAAAGCGCCAGAGCCAATGCCCTGACGCCAAATCTAAAAAGTTTGACTTACATGTCCGACGGCGGCAAGATAACTGCGTCAATCACGTGGACAACACCATTACCAGCAGCCAAGTCAGTCGCGGTCACGGTAGCCGTGCCATTGAGCATGACCATACCGTCAACGATGGTTACTTCGACGGGTGCACCGTTCACAGTTTCCACCATTGCAACACCATCTTCTGCGCCTTCAACAGCAGCAATAACGTCTTCTGCCATGAGGCTACCTGCCACTACGTGGTAGGTCAAAATGCTACCAAGGTCTTCGCTTGCGAGCAACTCTTCAGCGGTCAAACCAAGGGCTTCGAGAGCGGCAGCAAAAGCATCATCAGTGGGTGCAAAAACGGTGAAAGGGCCTTCGCCAGAAAGGGTTTCTACGAGGCCAGCTTCGGTGACAGCAGCCACCAAGGTGTCAAAACCGTCAGCGCCGACAGCGACGTCAACGACAGTACCAGGCATATCGCCGTGGTTGTCTGCAAAAGCAAAACCAACGAGACCAACGAGTAAAGCAGTTAGTAAGGCAACTTTTTTCATATTTCCTCCTAAGAATGTCCGTACTTGAATACATGAGTGTAGTAGATTAAGCACTTTTGTACAGCAGTCATGCTTGATTTGACCCTCTACAAAGCTTCCACTACCTTTGGACAATCCACAGCATATGTCACGGCTCGAGCTAACAACAGAGGGCATGCACACAAACTTTCAACAACGAAAGGTTAATTAAGAGAAGTTAATCTCAAGAGTGTAACCTATCGCTAAATTCGCGTCCCTGTGTGCGCTTACTAGATACGCCGACGGTTGCACATCAGTCGCGTACAACGTTTGACCGACACAACATTGGCGCATTGGCTAAGCTGAGTGCCGTAACCAACACCCTAAACCAGCCCTGTACAAGGAGGAAAGCGAATGATTCGTACTGTGATAGTGATTGTTATTATGATGGCAGTTTCTGTATTTGCCCAACCTGCCGCCATCAACACCTTGGGAATAGACGCTAGCCGCGCCAACATTCCCGTTGGGGAGATTCTCAGTGGCGGCCCGCCGCCGCAAGGCATTCCGGCACTTAGTTTTTCGGGTGACTGGACGGGGAGCGTCCCGGCTGGGCGGCAAGCGTCGTATATTTCCCAAGAAGAAGCCAGTGAGTGGCTCGAGCCCCAAGAACCTGTTATCGCCATGAACATCGGCGGCGCAGCCAGAGCCTATCCTTTGCAGATTCTCACTTGGCACGAAATCGCCAATGACCAACTCGCGGGCGTTCCTATCGCGGTGACCTTTTGCCCCTTATGCAACAGCGCCCTCGCTTTTGACCGCCGCGTGCCCGTTACTGATGATGCTTTAACTAACGTGCAGGACTTCAACCCTGAGGTGGCTACTGTTCCGCTTGACGACGATTTTGTCGCAGCGTATGAACGACAAACGGGCAACGTTCCTGCCGAGCGAGCCATTCCCGTCACCTTTGGCGTGTCAGGACTTTTGTACAACTCCAACTTGCTGATGTTCGACAGTGACACCAGCACCCTATGGTCGCAGCTTTTGGGAGAAGGCAACGTTGGCACATTGACGAATACCGAGCTTTTGCGCTATCCGGCACAAATCGTCAGTTTTGCTGAGTTTCAAGAAGCATTTCCAGCCGGGGACGTGTTAAGCCGCGACACTGGCTACAGCCGAGGTTACGGACGCAATCCTTACGTGGGTTACGACGACATCGACAGCCCAGCGTTTTTATTTCGTGGTGAAACCGACGGACGCTTACCGCCCAAAGAACGGGTCATCAGCGTGGTGCAAGGTGACACCAGTGTGGCGTATCCGTTTAGCGAACTGTCAGAAGCTCGCGTCGTCCAAGACCAAATTGCTGGTACGCCTGTGGTTGTTTTCTGGCAAGAAGGCACCGCGAGCGCTTTGGATCAAGCCGTCATTGCCGAGAGTACTGATGTGGGTGGGGCAGGTATCTTTGGCCGCGAAGTAGACGGGCAAGTGTTGGACTTTGTTTGGCATGATGACGCCTTCGTCGATGAACAAACGGGCAGCACGTGGAATTTGCTCGGGCAAGCCGTCGCTGGTGAGCTCAAAGGTAACCAACTCACCCCCGTCGTGCACGACAATACCTTATGGTTTGCGTGGGCGGCGTTCAAACCAGAAACGCGCATTTACACTGTCGAATAAACCTGTGAATCAACCTGTGAATCAACCTGTGAATCAACTTACTCGCGGGAGAGGCGTTTGATGAGGGTGTGGTGTTCGGGGTAGTGCTCGAGCAACACCTCCCTTTGCGCCAATTCAAAATCCTCAAAGTCAAACCCCGGTGCTACCGTGCACCCCACAAGCGCATAACTGTCAGGATTGGCTAACATCGCCCCAAACCACACCCCCGCAGGCACCGCATGAAACGGGCGCTGACCAGCAGCAATATCCAAACCTAAAGTGAGCGTTTGCAGTTCGCCGTCTTCGTGTAAGACGTGTATGTTCAAAGGTCCGCCCGCGTACAAGTGCCACAGTTCGTCTGACTTGATGCGGTGAAACGCGGACACCTCGTCGCTTTTGAGCAAAAAGTAAATCGCCGTTGACATGGCTTTGGCGCTATGAAAACGTTCAGGCAAACCGCGTGGCTCGAGCATCTCCCTCGAGCGGTACACCTGCCGATAGTGACCACCTTCGGGGTGCGGATGAAGGTTCAACGCGGCAATCCATGTGTCGGCGTCGTCGATGGGGTACGGGTTAGGCATGGCTCGAGTTTAACGCAGCCCGTGTGTGAATGTTCTGCAGGCACAACCCAACCTTATTTTCAGTGGGGTTTTTTCGGTGGGGTTTTCATTGTGACGTCCTTGATTTTCGTTATGCTCCAGTCTTTTTGTGCTTCTATTTTTTACGCCCAATGTAAAGTTGACCCCTCAGGGCCTTTTTGCACCATGAGCCGTTCTGGCAGCCTTTCGGTGAGGTCTTTGACGTGGGTGATGATGCCGACGATGCGACCTTCTGAAGAGAGGTGCTCGAGCACCTGCGTGACCGCTTCAAGGGATTCGCTATCAAGCGTGCCAAACCCTTCATCCAAAAACAGCGCCCCTAGACTTACCCCACTGGCCACCGTGTCAGACAGCGCCAACGCCAGCGCCAAACTGGCAATAAACGTCTCCCCACCCGATAACGTTTTGGCAGAACGGCTTTCACCTGCGTTCCAGGCGTCAATCACGTGATATTCCCCGTCGATTAAACGCAGGTCATAACGCCCGTCGCTCACCTCGCGGATGATGTCTGAAGCGCGAATAGCGAGTTGCTTTTGTACCCGAGTAATCACAAAATCCTGGAAGTTGTTGCTGCGCAAGTCTTGATTGAGGCGGTCATAAATGCTGAGGCGTTTTTCAAGTTTTGGTAGTTGGTCACGCAAAGATGAGGCGCGCTCGAGCTGTTCACGAACGTGTTCTTCTTGTTGCGCGACTGCCCCAAGGTTCTTTTGACTCTCGGCGAGGGCGTCACTAACAGCATCTTTAGCCGTTTTCACCGTTTGATAGTGCTCCGGCTCAAAGCTACGTCCGGCGAGTTGCTTTTGCAAATCCGCAATGCGCCGGGCTACTCGAGTCACGTCTTCTGTTACCTGCTTAACGTGCTCGCGCAGTTCACGCAAACCTTGGTCACTCAACAGGGCATCTTCCAAGGCGGCAATATCTGCAAAATTTGCCTCGCGCAAGGCTTCTTCAAGAGACTGCTGAGCGTCTTTCAAAGCAGTTTCATAACGGCTGTGATAGTCACGTTGTTGCTCGAGCTGGGTGTTCACCTTGTCAAGCTCGCGTTGGGCAGTGTTCAAACCATCTTGAGCCGTGTTGAGGGACTGCTCGAGGGCTTTTTTACGCTCCGTCAACGTCTTCGCTAACGCGTCCGGGTCTTCGCCAGCGGTTTTTTCGAGAATATTTTGCGCGAGATGACCGAGTAACGCACGGCGGTTTTGCTCAACGGCGGTTTTTACCTCCTGCGCGGGAACGTCATCTGCTAGCTCGAGCGGTATCACAGCAGCATGTTGAGACAGTTTTTGCTGTAACTGTGCTCGAGCTTCTGCTAGTGCCGTCTGCTGACTGGTTGCATCGCGTTGGCTCTGCTCGAGCTGCGTACTCACCCTATCAAGTTCCCGTTGGGCTTGGTTGAAGGCGTCTTGCGTGGTTTTGAGGGTTTGCTCGAGGGCTTTTTTCCGCGTTTGCAAGTCTTTTGCTAACTTTTGTGGGTCTTCGCCGTTGGTTTTCTCGAGAATATTTTTCGCAAGATCACCTAAGAGGGCGTGACGGGTTTGCTCGAGGGCAGCCTTGGCAGCATCAGCCGTGACAGGCTCGAGCATATCGGTAAACAGTTTTTGCTGTTCCGTTAAAGCCGTTTGCGCTGTTTTCAAAACCTCTTGCTGACGGGTTTGCTCAGTTTGCAAGTCTTTTAACCGCTGTTCCGTCAGTCGCACGTCACTGCGTTTGTTGGTATACGTTTGACGCTTGACTTCAACGTCTTCTTGGGCGACTTTTTGTTGCTCGGTAAGGGCGGCAATATCAGGCGTTCGGTGAGGTCGTCGAGTTGGGCTTTGGCGTCTTTGCCTTGTTGCTTGAGCGCATCAAGTTCGCTTTGTTGTTGCTCGAGGGTCTTTTCGGCTTCTGCTAATGACTTTGCAACAGCATCAAGGGCTTTTTCGGCTTCTTGCACGTCACGTTCTGCCCTAGCGAGTTGAGGGATTTTCGCGTCTAATGTCTGCTGCTTCTGCCAAGCGGTTTCGTCGTATGTGACATCATCTTGTGCATGTTTTGCATCATCAAGGCTGCCACCTCGAGCCGTAAGTTGTTTCAGCAACCCCTGTGCCGTTTCCAAATCCCGCAGTTGCTTGTCGATGTCGCTGGTAGCTTCAGCATCTTGTTGAGCTTGTTCTAAGGCTTTTTCTGCTTCAGTGAACGTTTTGTGGGCTTTTTCAAAGGCAGTTTGCTGTTGTTGATGCTGTTTTTGGGCGCGTGCTAGTTCGCTTTCGGCACGCTCGAGCGGACGCACAACACCCGAAATATCCTGCTGCGCTTGCCACGCTTTTTCGCTGTAGGTGATGCCCTCTTGCCCATGTTCAGCGTCCTTGAGACTGCCCCCTCGAGCCGTCAGTTGCTCTAACAACCCCTGCGCCGTTTCCAAATCCCGCAACTGCTTGTCAATGTCACTGGTAACTTCAGCATCTTTTTGGGCTTGCTCTAACCCTGTTTTGGCATCATTGAACGCTTGCTGAGCACGTTGTTGTTTGCGGGTCAGCTCATCTAAGGTGTTTTGACTGACCGTGACACTATCTTGGTGCTGCTTGAGCAGTTCCCACTGCGGGCGCAATAGGGCGGCTTGTTCGGCGTGCTCGAGCTGCTTTTTGCGCTTTTCGTGTTCATCTACCTGAGCGTCAAATTGGGCTTGTTCTTGTTCGGCTTGCTGCAGTTTTTCCGTTAAGGACTTAAGGTCGTGCAGGTCTTGTAGTTCGCGGCTGAGGCGTTCTAAGTCGGCTTGTTGTTGTTTGCGCTCAACTTCGTAATGTCGCTTGGCGGCAGCCAGTTCCTCGAGGCGTTCGGGGGTTGCCCCAGAAAAGTCTTCCTCGAGGCGGGTGTAGAGGTTATTGATGGTGTTTTTGGTCTCTCTGGCAATTTCGCTGGCACGTTTTTGCATCTTCTCGAGCGTGTCAATACCTAGTAAGTTAATGAGCAAATCGCGCCGTGCTGAGGCGTTTCCCCGCAAAAACTCGTCAAATGCCCCTTGCGGTAGTAACACCGCCCGCGTGAAACCGTCATAATCTAGCCCCACGAGTTGGGTTACTTTGTCGTTAAGGGCACGCACTTTTTCGGTATCGGGCACGCGTTTCCACTTGCCTGCGTAATCGGTGTCTTGCACTTCTAGGCGCACTTGCGACTCGGTACGCTTGCTGCGGTGTAAGGTGCGCCCCACCTGATAAACCGCCCCCCCGGGCACTTCAAAGGTGAGTGTCACTTGCAGTTGGTCGATACCAGGGCTAATGAGCACGTCCAAACCACGACTACCAAGGCGCGGCGTTTGACCGTACAGCGCATAAGTAATGGCGTCTAGCAGAGTGCTTTTGCCAGAACCCGTAGGGCCTGCTATGGCGAATAAGTTGAGATCTTCAAACGACACCTCGGTGAGTTCACGAAAACAACCGAAGCCCATTAACTCGAGCTTGAGCGGTTTCATGCTGGCCTTGAGAAATATTGGGAGAAATATTGGAAGCGATAGAGAAATAGCGTCATGCTCGAGCGTCCTTCCTGTTGTACGTGCGTGCTGCTAAATGGCAGAAACATCCTCATAAAGTTCGTTGAACGCTTTACGCATCTCATCATCGAGGGGCGTGCCGCGTTGTTCTTGGTAATACTGGCTAAACGCGTCAACCATAGACACCTGCTGAAAATCCACCCCGGTGATTTCTTCTTGTGGGCGTTCGGGCAATACCACCACCACGTCAAGCACGTTCGGGGCGTTGCGGCGGAGGCGGTCTTTGAGACCAGGCAAGGGTCGCTCCATGTTGACGATTAACTTGGCGTAACCATCGAACGACTCAATTTCACTCATGCGGCGCTCGAGTTCTTCATACGTCACCCGAAACTGACGCAAGTTTTTCCCCGAGGTGATGTCGTATTGCTTAAGAAGTTCCGTCGGTCTGCCCGGTTTGGCTTCAATGATAAAAACCGACTTGGTGTCACCCGCTTCGCCAAAATCCAGTTGCAACAAACTACCGCAGTAGCGCCCCCCTTGTCCGGCGTAGTCTTTGATGGGTTGTGGTTTGTGGATGTGCCCGAGCGCCACGTAATTGCACATATCTGGGATGATGTCGGTCATGACGGTGTAATCTTCAGTGCAATAAAATTGATACTCCGAATGCGCCAAGGTAGCGCCTTCCATGGTGGTGTGCATCATCAACAGGTTGACGGCATCGGGTGCAAAGTGCTGGCTGAGGTTATTGACCAGGGTTTTCATGCCTTCTTGATAACGCCGCCGCCACTGACCAGGATCAGCATCGAGCAAGTCTGCCATGCGCACCAAACGGCGCTCAGAAATAAACGGCAACGCGGCTACATTCAAGGTGTCACCAGCAAGATTGAGAGAAAATGCACCACCGTTTTTGGCAACGCGCACATCCCCTAGCACCCGCGCTCCCACGCGAGAAAGCAAGCCACTCAGCGCGTCCAACCGACTCGGGGAATCGTGGTTGCCAGCAATGACGATACTGGGTATATCCTTTTCAGCGAGGCTCAAAAAGAAATCATAGACGGCGGCTTCGGCGTTGGCTGGTGGGTTGCGTTTGTCGAACACGTCACCTGCAACCAGCACGGCATCGACGGCTTCGGTTTTGGCGACATCGGCAATCTCGAGCAGCGCATCGCGCACTTCCGGCGTACGGTCTGCGCCTTTAAGGGAACGTCCGGCGTGCCAATCGGCAGTATGAAGGAGTTTCACAAAGGGAATTATATCAGGTTAGTCAAATGCGCAAGTACGGTGTCAACAGATAATTCAATCACACACAAAAGCAAAATAAGGGTGTGTTGCATTCAACAGCAACCACACCCAATTTACTAAGCATTACACCTATATCCTAAAACCCACTCCGAACAACAGCAAGTCCAACTTTTTTGATAAAAAAGTTGGCATAGCAACAGAGATTACGGATATAGGAGAACTTTAATCTCAGCTAGTAGCTAGTTAGAACAGTCCCTCTACTGATTACACTTTCCCTGAATAAAGACGGGCCATCAAAAAGGACTTCAATGGTATACCTACCATCAAAAGCTACACAGTCATCAGAAAAACTGTCGTACACAAAAGCCATCACAGAAAAAGGTTCAACAACACCTGGGACAAAGCCTCTATCGCATAAAACAGGTTGGGTATTTTCTATGGACATTACCCCTCTTGTAGGAATAGTACTATTATCCACGATTTGAACACCGCGAACTGTAAATCGTTGACCCACTTCTGCTCGGCAATTTCCACCACTGCTAGAAACATATCTTCCACGAATAGACATCACTGATTGACGCCTACCACCGTTAATGCCAAAATTGTATGTCCTTAAACCATAAGGCAAAACTGATGTTTGCACACACCTAATTGTCTGAAGGCTAGGGAGAGATGGATTGGGGCGAGGAGGACCACCTGCTAAAGATGAAAAAGTAGCTTGCAAAAACACCAGTAAAAGAAAAGCTGTCATAAGTTCAAAAACTTTATTCCATGAATCAAATTTCATTCTGACACAACCTCCCAGTTAAGGTTAGGAGAAATAATTAAGTGACCTTCCCCATGAGTCGTTGTCGTAATTCGGCGGTTCTCTCCCTGTAGACTTAGCGCGTTGTTGCGTTGCGAGAGTCTGACGAGTTGCCCATCCAACACGTTGACTCCCCTCGTACCGTCAAACCAGTAAATATGTTGCAGCCCGTAAAGCGCCGAAGACATACCACCGAGGCTAACGAGTTCGACATCTTGACTCCCAAGTTTAGCTATGGCTTCTTCTCGAGTCGTCAGAAAAAGGGAATGAAAACCCTCCAGACGAGGTTCATATGCTTCCGCACTAGTTTGACCTCCACCAGTGAGCACCTCAGCACTAAAAATGTGATGTGTCAGATAGCCAATGTCACGATGGAACACACCAGCAATATAAAAATCCCCTGCTGCTGCTTTAGTTTGTAGGATTCTAATCTGCCCTTGGCGGACAGCAAACGTGTTGATGGCATCCTCTAAGTTCTTCGAAGAACTATTTTGACTATCCTCAAGAACATTTACCCGATGTAGGAAAACCTCGAGTTGCCGTTTTGCCCGCTCATCACCTGAAGTAATGACTTCATTAAGCCTCGTTACCGTATGTTCAGTCGCTACTTGTGCTACGGCTTCAAGGTCAGCCTCAGACAGATCATCAGCCGTCAGCGATTTTATGAGCACAGGTTCGATACGGATGTTTTCAAGGATAAATTTACCGTTGTCATCCAACAAAAGTTCACGGGCTTCACCAGTCAAATCCTCAGCAAGTGCTTCTAAGGCTTCGGGGTAGTACACGCGTTCAATGAGGCTATTGCGGGCGTCGTCTACAGACATACGTATAAGACTGACATCTTCTTCTGCGTTGCCAACGTTTCCTACAGCGCCCTTGGGTAAACCCGATGTATTACACGCTGAAATCACCAAACCAAGTGCAACCAATAAGCATAAAACAGATATGTAACCACCAAGAGTCATCCTACTTAGTATCATTTTTCACCCTTCCGATAATTTAGTACTTGGCGCGTTGCAACACCCAACCTCAACAACATGTCACGCATAAAACATTTCCTCTCAATTAAAAAATTTTAAGGGGTACTACAGAACCTCATTCCTATTTTAATTTTAGAGGGGGGGATAGTTGTCAAGTCTTTTAATTTTCTTTACAAATTTTTTACAAATCGTTTTTTGGATTGGGTTTTAGATGACCGTGTAACATCACCTCACTCGCGCCTTACGTGAGTAGATAGGAATACCTGTTTCTAACACTCGAGCCTTAAACCCCTCATCACGCACACGTTCCAAAACAACCGTGTCAATCTTGTAAGGCAAGAGCAAATCATCAAGTGCCACGTCAATGTTGAGTAACGTCGTCAGGTCAATGTCACCTAAAAGCGCCAAGTCAATATCTGAACCTGCGTGGAAACGTCCTGTAGCTCGAGATCCATACAGCAGCGCCTGTTCCACTTGCGGAAACCGCTGCAAAATATCATTGATGGCGTCCCATGTGGCATCTTTTGAACCATACTTCACGTCATCTCACCACGCATCCCATGAACCAAGTCTTTGATTGAATCAACACATCATACGCGAGTTTGCGTTAAGCGCCCCAGCAAGCCACTCAGCAGCAAAAACAGCAACCCCGGTAGCGACACCAACAACGCCAAGCCTGCGCCTACCGCATCCAAACTCGCCCCACTGCTGACTTTGGCAAACAGTAGCGTCGGCAACGTATCAACCTGCCCTTGACCAACGAAAAACGTCAGCAAAAAGATATTTGACGAGATGATGAACGCCAGTAACCCTGCTGCTAACACACTAGGTAGCAGTAATGGCAAGGTGACGTGCCAAAAAACCCGCCTCGGGGTCGCGCCCAGCGTGCGGGCTTGGGCTTCAACGTCATCATCGTAGCCTTGAAAGGCTGCCGTTAACAGGCGGATGGTGTACGGAAGACAGGGCGTGATATGCGCCAAGATGACCCCAAAGTGGTTACCTGTGAGTCCTAAGCGCAAAAAGACGACCAACATGCCCAGACCGGCGGCAATTTCCGGGATGATGAGCGGGGAAAGTAGGGATAGCTCGAGCCACGCTGCTACCTTCCGCTTGGCGAGTGCCCTTGCAGCAGGCAAACTAATCACCACACTGATAACCGCGACGATCACACCAATCACAGCAGTATTCACAAACGCTTCGGCTACCCCAGACACGTCCGACAGCAGATAATCCCACGCCAAAGGGCGCAACGCTTGTTCTCGAGCTTGCCAAAAATAGCGGCTCGGCAGTAAGTCCGGCCAGCCCCAACGGAACGCCAGCGACGCAATCACCAGCGGGACAAAAGGGGCGAGTAATGCCACCGTGACGAAGATGAGGATGGCTCGAGCCACCCCTTTCACGCTTGCCCCCAGTTGTGTCGCAAACGCCTAAACACCCGCAAGTAGAGGAACAGTAGGACGCTCGAGCCAACCCCCACCACGCTTAACATCGCCATTGCCGAAAGCCTTTGGTTGTAATCAGCATCGTTAAACGCTCGCCACGCTTCTACGGGTAGGGTGTTGGGAAAACCGCCCGCCAACAAAAACGGCACTTCAAACGACCCCGCGTTGAACGCAAACACGATTAACGACACCGACACAATGCCGGGGGTGAGTTGCGGCAAGCTCACGTGCCAAAAGCGCCGCCAGCGTCCTGCACCCAACGTGGCAGCGGCGTCTTCGTATTCGCGGCTTTGATTTGCTAGCAGGGCGGTGAGTACCAAGGTCATAAAGGGTACTTGCTTCCACAAATACACCAACATCACCCCCCAACCAGCGCGGCTGTAAAGGACGCGGGGAAAGTCTCTGGTCGATTCAAGCCAACCCACGGCATAAGCAGCCCTCGCTAACAACCCCCCATTCGCCCACAGGAGCGTCACCAGCGCTACCCCAACAAGGTACGGCACGAACAGGGGCAAACTGTACAGATACCGCAGAAAGCGCAAGCGGCTGAAAGTGCGCTCGAGCAGCAATGCCAGATAAACGCTTACCACCACACCCAACACCGTGGGAACGAACGCATAGTAAAACGTCAGTCCCAGTGAACCCCAAAATCCTCGAGTGGTAAATAACGTGTGGTAATGCGTTAACGTGGGAAAGTCGTTGATGCCGTACAGGGGGGCATAACCCAAACTTTGCAAGATGACTGTCAGCAATGCACCACCATAAAACACCACCAACACGGTCAACGCTGGGGCGAGCATCAACGCAGTCCGAAGACGTTCGCAGCGCAATATCGCGTTACTCCCTGCTAGCGAGTGCTGCTGCAATTATGGCTTCGATGGGTTCTTCAGAGCCTCGGATGATGACTTCAAGCCAGACTGTCTCGAGCACATCTACGAGTGACGCGTTGGTTTCAGGGACGCGCCGTTCTGCCAATTCTGAAAAGGTCACGCCGAGCAGTTCGGGGGAGGCTTGCTCGAGCGTCATCTGCTGGTCTCCATTTAAAAGAGGTTCATCGATTCCTGGCGCATAACCGAGAAACTGCAACTTGCTGGCTTGATTTTCAGGTGAAGACAAGTAATTGGCAAGCAGCAACGCCGCAGCAGGGTTGGGCGTGTTACTGGGAATGGCGATGAAACTCTTGTTGGCAATCATGCCACTGGCTGGGAAAAGCGTATTTTGTACAGATTCTGCAAACGTCCCGTTGGCAATTCCGACAGCCGCACTGAACGCCCCAAACTGACAAAACATATCCACTTCGCCATTGACAAAAAAGGTGCGGTTGGCGGCTTCACTGTCTGGGTAGATAGGCGTGCCGGGGTTGGTTTCGTCGCCACTGCCACCGAGTAAAAACGGGGCAATACGCTGCAAGTAGTTAAGTCCTGGGGTGATGATGCGGGCAAGTTCAGCGGGGTCAACGTCGCTTGCATCCTGCTGAAAAGGACGGAAGCCCGTACCGTCTGGGTTGAAGGCATAAAACACCGCTTGCACGAAGACGTTGCCGATGTAGTTGGGTGGGCGCACGTAGGTAAACCGTCCGGGGTTTTCCCGCAAGTAGGTTTCTAGTTCTGCAAAGGTGTCTGGTGCTGCCTCGGGAGCAAGCCGCGCTGTATCAATCATGCACACATACTGAAATGATGCCCATGGCACTTCTTGCAAATCCGTCGGATAGCCGTTGTCAAATAAGTTAATGGCGCTGCGCGGGTCTGCGGGGTCGAAGAAAAAGTATTGCGCATTGGGTAACTTGTCAGCAAATGCGCCAAACAACAGGTCCTGCGAGGCGAGGGTAAAAAAGTTTTCGCCATTAATCCACACCGCGTCCACGTTGCCCTCACCAAGACCGCGACCCACGGCGGCATCGGCAATCACCAAATCCACCACGTCGCGGGTATCTGGGACTCGAGCTGTATTCACCGCTACCCCTAGTTCCGCCATGTCCGGCACGACCACTTGCTCAATCCACAGGTTCAATTCTTCGCTGCCACCCCAGTGAAACCAGTTGACTTCGCCTTCGTTTCTCGCCCTAGCTTCCACCTCTTCCCAAGTAAGTTCACCCGCCAAAAACGCTTCACGAAAGGCTTCCACACTTATTTCTTGCGCAAAACTGACAGGGAGTAACACGAGTAACCAGCACAGACGTTTCATCTAAGCTCCTTCCAACACCCACAGATGTTCGGGGGAAAACTGCAACCACACCCGCCCAGTAGCAGGTTGATTTGTTTGGACGTACAAGGGTTGTTCGTCATTGTGTATCTGAACGCGGCACAAGCTCGAGCCACCCTGATAGCGCACCTGCACCACCTCACCTGCCACCATATTCGTTTTATCAGCAGGTTCTTCGGTCAGTAGCGTGACCTGTTCCGGGCGGATAATCGCCGTGGCTTGTCGAGGTTGATGCGAACCCATCAACTGAAAATGTCCGAGTGAGGTTTGCAAATAAGTGTGACCACGTTCGCAGGTGAGTTCTCCTGATAAAAAATTCCGTGCCCCCATAAATTCAGCCACCAAGCGGGTCTTGGGACGTTCAAAGAGGACTTTTGGGGTGTCAACTTGTAGCAAGCTACCTTTGTCCATCACTGCCACCACGTCGGCGAGTTGCAAAGCTTCGGCTTGGTCGTGGGTGACAAATAGTGTGGTCATATTCAGGTGACGCTGTAAATCGGCCACTACTTCTCGCAGGTCATCACGCAACTGGGCGTCTAAGTTGGCAAAGGGTTCGTCCATGAGCAGCACTTTGGGGCGGGTGACGATGGTGCGAGCAAGGGCAATGCGTTGTTGTTGTCCGCCTGAGAGTGACGCAGGGTAGCGCTTTTCAAAACCGGGCAGTTGGATGAGCTCGAGCACCTCCCCCATCCGTTTCTTTTGTTCGTGCTTGCCAAGTCCGCGCATCCGCAAACCAAAGGTGATGTTTTGTGCCACTGTCATGTGCGGAAACAAACGGTGATGCTGAAAGACCATGCCAATAAAACGGCGTTCGGGCGGTAAGTGGGTAACAGGCTGACCATCAAAAGACACCGTGCCAGCATCAGGCGCAAGCAAGCCCGCCACCATGCGCAGTAGGGTGGTTTTGCCGCTACCAGACGCTCCCAACAGGGCACAAAATTGCCCTGCTCCGACCTGTAAACTCACGTCACTCACGGCAGATTCGCCTGCGAAAGTTTTGCTTAGGTGCTCGAGTTGTAATGATGTCGCCATAGACCTCCACCATCGACGTCTTAACATGCTGCCGATGGCTGATGATGGCAAAGCGCTAACAGGGAGCACGTCAAACACTTGACTGTCCTCAGCCTGCTAGAAAACCAAGCGAGATACCGTAAAACGCATTGAGATAGCCCACTCACGACACTTCACCAAACATTCATAGAGCAAAATTGTGTCTCTGCGTCAGACCTGCTGTGTGCCCTCATATAATTCGATGAGCAAAAGATGAGAATAATATGGCGGCAACTACGTTCACCATGCAGCAGCAAACGAGCGACAATCTGTTAAGGTGAAGGCGTGCCTAAACCTGCGCCTAGCCCTACTACACCCCAAAATGCTCACACTGCTCCCGTGGTCGTGCGAGCACACGACTTGCGCAAAACCTACACCCTAGGAGAAGAAACCATCCACGCGCTCGATGGGGTGTCGCTCGAGATTAGGCGGGGTGAATTCGTCGCTGTGATGGGGCCTTCGGGTAGTGGCAAAAGCACGCTATTGCACCTGTTGGGGTTGCTAGAAAACCCTGATAGCGGCGAAGTTACCATCGAAAATACCCGCACGACAGACTTAGATGACGATGATTTGACCAGGTTACGGCGCGACAAACTAGGGTTTATCTTTCAAAACTTTGAGCTAATTCCCAACCTTAGCGCCAAAGAAAACGCCCTCCTGCCAGCGGAAGTTGCTGGCAGACGCAAACAAGCCGAAATGCGCCTCGCCGAACTCGCCCAAGACTTGGGCATCACCGACAGGCTTTCGCACCGTCCTAAGCAACTTTCTGGCGGGCAACAGCAACGCGTGGCGATTGCCAGGGCGCTCATTAATGACCCAGCGGTGATTTTGGCAGACGAACCTACGGGTAACTTAGATAGTGATACAGGGCGTGAAGTGCTCGAGCTTTTGCAACGCGGCGTACGTGAACAGGGCTGGACGGTCGTCATGGTGACACACGACCCCAACGCTGCCCGTTTTGCTGACCGCTTGGTGGTACTGCGTGACGGTAAAATCGTCAAAACCCTACACGCCGCTGACGCTGAAGTAGGACGGTTGCTCGAGACGCTTGTCGACTAAAAACATCGACTTAAGCCTTTGAAACTGAATACGTTGACCAAGCAGCAAACACCAAGCAGTAAACAGCGCCATGTTAGTGACTCACTAGCACTTACGACATCAACATGCAGCGATATCAACACCCAGTGACACCGTCATGTTCGGTGTCTTTTTTTGTGGTGGCTCGAGCACATCCCTAGCGACAAGGTTGCCCAAAAGCACACCATAACGCCTTATCCACGCGCAAAATGCTATAACGAACAATCGATTGGTGTTTCGGTACGTATCTGTAAGCAAGCACGCCAATCAGGGAGTTTGTGTGAACGTTTTTGGATTTAATCAACTAGGACATATCGTCAGCCGCTACCCTCGGCGGGTACTCGCGGTGTGGCTTATCTTGTGGCTCATCGCCCTACCGCTCGCTAGCCGCGTGGGGCAGGTACTCACGGCAGAACCGGGCAACATTCCGGGTAGTGTGGCTGCTGAGGTAAACAGCGTCATCAACGAAGACTTTATCAATCAGGGACGTGAGTCAGTGGTGGTGGCCATGCAAGCACGCGACGCAGAAGCGTTGCAAATGCAGTATGGCGTTTTGCGCCAGAGGTTACTCGAGCTACCTGCTGTAAGTACCGTCCGCGATGCCAGCAATTTTCGGGCGCTACCTTTGGCAAGCGATACTGGTACCGAAGCCCTGGCTTTAGTAGAATTCAACACTACTGACAGACGCGACACCCGCGAGGCTGCCGTAGCCGTCAAAGAGGCTGCTGAAGCGGCAGAAACGGCAGATGTAGATTTTTATGTGGCTGGAGGCGCAGCGACGAAGCTCGAGCTAGAACAAATCGGCCAACGCGATGCTACTCGAGCAGAACTCTACGGGTTGCCACTTAGCTTGATCGTGTTGGTGGTGGTGTTTGGCGCGGTTATGGCGGCGGCACTGCCACTCATTAACGCACTGACGTCGATTGTGATGTCGTTTGCGGCGCTGTTTTTGTTGGGGTATGTGCTCGAGTTTGCGTCGTTCACGCAAAGTATCGTCACCATGTTGGGGATGGCTACCGGCATTGACTATGCTTTGCTCATCGTCAACCGTTTCCGTGAAGAATTGCGCGAAGGTCAAACGAGTGCTGATGCTGCTGCCGTCACTGTGGCCACAGCAGGCAAAGCAGTGGCGTTTAGCGGTTTTACCAGCATGGTCGGCTTGGCGGCACTGTGGGTACCCCCTTTGGGGTTTATTCGCTCAATTGGTACGGGCATTATCTTGGTGTTACTTGTAGGCATTCTGGTGGCAGTCACCGCCCTTCCAGCCATGTTGACGCTGCTTGGCACACGAGTAAACGCCCTCAGTTTTAGCAAAAAACCTCCCGGTACCCGCAGTCGCGCTTTTTGGCAGCGCCGCGCCGAAACCGTCATGCGCCACCCGAGAGCGTGGGCAGTCGGTGGCACGTTAGTGTTACTGCTCATCAGCATGCCAATGTTGAACATGCGCGTCTCGGAAACGGGGGCAGTGGGTCTCAGTCAAAATACGGACACGTATCAAGCCCAACAGGTCTTACAAGATATTGGTCTCACGGGCGCACTGAGTCCTTATCAGCTACTGATTGACTTCGGGGAACGCGGGTTTTATCACCCTAGTTCGGTGCGGGATGTATCCGAAATTAGCCGCCAGCTCGAGACACGTGAAGACATTGAAGCGGTGTTTTCGGCCACGACTGCACCGGGGATTCCTAGGTTGTTTTTATATCAGTACTACGCCCGCCAAGATGTGGCGTTAGAAAGCGAAATTGCCCCCCTTGCAAACGCTACCGTCAGCGATACGGGACGCTACACGTTGTTGCAGGTGTACCCAAGTGCTGCTCTTAACATTCCTGCCGCCCTAGCGCTTGAAGCAGACCTTGCCGCCACCGCTCGACAAATCATCAACGAAGACGATCCCGGGGCGTTCAATGTCAGTGTTGGCGGTGCTATCATCCGTGAACGCGAGTGGGCAGATGCCCTTTATGCCAGCATGCCCCTTGCCATCTTACTGGTGTACGCTGCCACGTTCGTCTTGCTCAGTTTGGCGTTTCGCTCGTTTGTGGTGCCGCTCAAGGCGATGTTTCTCAACACCCTCACGGTCACAGGCGCGTTTGGGCTTATCACCTTGATTTTTCAAGAAGGCATCGGCGCACAACTCGTGGGGCTTTCGTCTGGGTTGGGTTTTATAGATACTAGCGTGCCCTTGTTTGTGTTTGCCATTGTGTTTGGTCTCAGTATGGACTACGAGGTGTTTTTGGTGTCGCGCATCTTCGAAAACCACGAACGCGGCATGAGCGATGAAGACGCCGTGGTGCACGCCATGACGACCACCGGCAGTGTGATTAGCAGCGCGGCCACCATCATGGTGGTGGTGTTTTCGGTGTTTATCTTCAGCGAGGTGATTCTCATTAAAACCCTCGGTTTAGGGCTCGCAGCAGCGGTACTGCTCGATGCCACCTTGGTGAGGTTTACTGTGTTACCGGCGGTGATGACCTTGGCGGGCAAGTGGACGTGGTGGTTGCCCTCACGCTTGCGCAAGTTCGCTGAACGGGTCAATATCGACGTCAGCCACAACTGACTGATGTGTATACAGTGATGTCGCTTATTGCCCCTGTACTGGCCACAGTGCCGCAAAGAGTTCGTGTGCTGGATGCTGAAAAGGCACATCGAGCACCGCAAGTTGCCCCGTTAACCAGGTGCTAGCTTTGTCTACCTGTTTTGCCCGTTCATCTTTGTCGAATGTGGCCGTCAGGTTTGTGTCTTGTTCACGCTTGGGGCGGGTTTTGCTGAGGTCATTGAAGTAGCGCAAACTCTGCTCGGCGTTGAGCAAGGTAAATGTGTCGTTCTTGGGTAGCACGCTGACAAGTAAGGTGCGCAGTGGGGAAGCTTCTGTGGTGAGGCGGTTGCTGATCTTAAAGATATACACGGGGTGGTCTAGTTCAGTCACGAGGCAGTGAAACGCTTCGTATGTTGACGCTTGCTGCAAAGCATGATTGATGAGTGGATGCCCGATGCCCAAAATGTGACCGTTGGCATTTTGCGCTGCTGCACCATTTTGTGGTTTGGGGGTGCGCTCAAAGTGCATGTCTATATACTCACGGGAGATGCCAAAACTGTTCCACGTGTCGGGTGTCTTGAACGATAAACCGCTTTCGCTAGTGGACACGCGTCTTTTATTCAGGGTCAGCATCAGGCGAAAGAATGGCTCGAGCTGCGGCAAGTCAAGTTTGGGAATGCGCGATGACACCTGCTGATAGTCAAAGTGAAGGCTGTTACCCACCAAAGCTTTAACCGTATCAATGACATCTTGACCGCCAAAATTGGCTGTTTCCCTATCGAACCAGTCGTCGAGTGAGGCTTTGGGGATGTCTCGAGCTTCTGCAAACAACTTGGTAAATAACTCCGGCGAGGTCATACCCAACACAAATTGCAACAGGTCTTCAGGTTCGTCCATGGCACTCATCAATGCCGTTTGAATGCGTTCCAACTTGTCGTTGAGCATTGACCAGATGTGCGACTCGACGGTATCTGGGTTGCGCAGCGCCACCACATCAACCTGTTTTTCCTGACCATAGCGGTTAACGCGCCCCACCCGCTGATGCAAACGCATGGGATTCCACGGCAAATCAACATGAATGAGCGTGTGGCATTGCTGCTGTAAGTCCACCCCTTCGCCAGCGGCTTCGGTAGACACTAAAAAACGCTTCTCACCACGGTTAAACGCCTCCGCTGCTTGCTCGCGGGTAATGCGCCACGTTTCCCCACAGACGTCCTTGGCAAGGCTATCGCCATTGATAAAGGTGGTGCTGTCTTTGCCAAAGGTTTCCACCAAGCGGCTCATCAACAGGCTTTGGGTGGCTTTGTACTCGCTGAAAAACAACACCGAACGCGCTGGAAAGCGTGTATTGACTAGCTCGAGAATACGCTCAATTTTCGTTTCTACCTTCACTTGCTCAGCGGCTTCGAGCAATTCAGCGAGGCGTTCTTGTTCACCTTCAAGCAGTTTGACCCAACTCGACAGTGCCACCATGTCTTCTTCGAGTTGCGCTGCTTTGTCATCGTCACCACTATTTTGGGCTTCTTGATACTCACGTTGGATGGTACGGCCTTGCTTGGCTTGGACTTGCAACCGCTGCAAGCGTTTACGGATGGCACTGCGCACGGCGGCCACGGAGCTCGAGGCCAGTTTTTGCAAGGCAATTAACACTAACTTGACGGTGCGTTGGTCGTTTTGGTTGAGGGCTTGGGCGTAAGCCTTGCCTGAGGTGATGAAGTCGGTGAGCATGTCATAAAAACGCTGTTCTTCTGGCGAATACTGATAGGTTTCATACGCCACGTTGGGTTTGGTAAACAGGGTGTTGCCCTGAAGATCCGTCACGCTGTACTTGTTGTTGCGAATGAGCACCTCGGGCAAATGCTGTAAGTAGTCCGTCATGTCTTTTTTCGGGTCATCAAACACATCAGGGCGTAGCAGGTGCAACAGGGACAAAAAGTTGTAGTCTTTGCCCTTGTGGGGTGTCCCGGTAAAAAACACCATCGAGGTGATGCGGTCTGCGTGCATGAGTTGCTCGAGCAACTGATACCCCAACGTACTCCCGCTGTGTTCTTCGTTATTCAGGTGGTGGGCTTCATCCACCAACACCAAATCCCACGCCGGACTCGCCAACAACCGTTCGTGTCGCCCCTTGTGGTCTTGGCGCAAGGTTTGCAACGACGCCACCACCATCCGATTGGCAGCATGCCAGTAGTCACTGCGTGGTGTATCCGTGCTGGCCTTATATGTGTCTACCCGAATATCAAACATCGTCCGCAGCCGATACTGCCACTGGTCAACAAGTGACGCCGGGCACAGAATCAACAACCGCTTGACCGTACCTCTGCTGATGAGCGGCCACAAAATCAACCCTGCTTCGATGGTTTTACCCAAGCCCACGTCATCCGCTACCAGCCAACGCATAGGCCACGACTTGAGTACCTGATGGCACACCCACAACTGATGCGGCAACAGGGCAATACGCGAACGCGAAAACACTCCCCACGCATTGTTGATGGATTCAATCGTCGCCGCCATGCAGCGGGCAAGCACCTCACGTGGGTCATCCCACTGGTCTTGAGTGATGGCTTGCAAGGAATTGACTTGCTCGTGCAAATCACTTTTGGCACACTCATGAATTTGCCCATCAAAGCGCACAATCACCGTGTCACCCGAATCGACAATCACCGAACCCACCCCAAACTGCGGGTGCTTCACGCGGTCATCGGGTTGGTATTGACTCATCGCTCGTGCAATCTGTAGTAGAAAGGCAAGTCAAAATCCATGTCAAACGTGGCTTGTTTTGCACCCAGATGCTCTTTTGCGAACTCATAAATCTGCCGAGAAGCTGTCATTGTATCTTCTCCACTCACCTGACACCCCATTGCCGCAAAAGCCTGACGTGTTCTGCTTGAAGGCACAAAACAGTATGGATACAGCTTAGGCAATGTCAACACCTCACGGCGAACTAGCTCACGTAACACAAAATGTCGCCCCAACTTGAGTACTTTTTCTAGCGAGGGTGCATCAGTACCAGTACCACTCAATACTGCTGCGCGTCTTGGATTCCATACCCCCTGACGAATGGTCTGGTCATCGGCCTTATCCAAACCGCAAATGAGTGGCACATAGATATCAAGCCATGAACTGATTTGATAAATGCTGACAAATTGCATCATCCAATAGCGATAGTCGTCAGTGTCGCGCTGGAAGTAATCCTCAATGAAATCAAACCACTTATCTTTATTGCCAAAGTCAGCAAAAGTATCTAGCCAACCTCTGCGGTCAAAATCCTCGAGAAACCCTCGATTCTGTTCAGGCTTAACCCGTCCCAGAGTCAAAAAACTACCTAATAACAACAAGACAAGCCAACTTTTGCGTTCTTGTGGGTTGGTTAGGTCAGGTTCGCGCTTGAGCATGAGTTCAACACCAGCGGGGTAGGTCTTACGGGTGTGTTCTGCTATCCTACTTTCGCGTTCTCTTTGCCATTGCGCGTAGACTTGCTCGAGCAAACCCTTCGGGTCACGATTGACCAGCTGAAAACTGGGCAATTCCTCTTCTTCGTAAGCCTGAGGCAGTGATACCTCGAGCCTCAAACCCAAAAGCGCCCTGAGCCTCAACCAGTCCTCTAATTTCAGCCAAGGCATTCGCTGGATACTGCCTAACCAACTGCGCAGTGTGCGGTCGTGCTGACAAAGATGGTTAATCAATGACACATCAGCCAAGATGCAGTTGATGGCATTTTGCTGTTGTACTTCCCCCGAGGCATTGAGCACCCACGCTGCTATCTCATCAAGCTTTATGCCACTTCCACTGCGACACAGCTTGAAAAACGTCAACGCTTCATCTTGATAATCCTCGTGTATCCGCCGACTTAGTGGCGCAATGCTGGCGCGTTTTGCTTCTAATGAGGTCGGTTCAGATTTACTCAATAGCTGTGACGCCAGATAGTAGTGACCGTCTTGGGCTTGAAAACGTGCTTTGTGTAACACGTCGCGGATTTCCTTCATTTCGTCGAAGGTTTCCGACTTCTGATGTTGCTCGAGCCACTGACTTGTGATTACCTGTCCGAGTTGTCGCGCCGTATCTGGTGAAACCGTGTTACTATCGCGCAGTTTTTTCTTGAGCACCTGCTCGAGGGTTAATTTTTTTATATCAGTCTGTACATGGCATTTTTTCAAGGCATTGTAGACCTTTTGGTGGATGATGCTTTGTGGTGACGGTAGCCACGACTGAAATATTGCAAAATCTCGAGCCAAAAGACCACTCACGTAATGCTGCACATCAGAAAGCTGTGTAAGCTCCTTGGAAAAACCATTGGGCAAAACGGGGCATGATTGCAACATATGCGTTGCCGCACCCTGCTCGCCCCAAAAAATCTGCTGTGCTAGTGTAACCACAGCCTCATCACCATCAAAACCTTGCGTAAGACACTCAAAAAACGAACGCCAGAAGTCCTCTTTGCTCACCTCTAGTGCCAATGCCGAACATAATTTCTCCCAATCCATAGCAGCCAATTTCTTAAATGCCTCGACAAGTTCACCCGCCATTCGCTTAGCAAGTTCCTCGTTTTTCTCTTTCGCTCCCAATCGAGCACGCCCAACATCCACATCAAAGTCACCATTGATAAGAAACCCGAGTTTGCTGTCTTCCTCTGTTGGCGCAGTTACCCACAAGGTGGGGATATTGTCAAATCGCTCGATACCCTTATGCCCAACTTTGAAGACAACGCTGCCAACGTTGGTTTTGAACTGTAAAACGGTTGTAACGCTGCCAACGTTGGTTTTGAACTGTAAAACGGTTGTGATGCGGTATTGCTTTTTAATGACATTGGGTAGAACAACTTCTTCTTGCCAGCGGATTGTCGTCTTGTGCTCGTTCTCTCCTTCGATGATTTCGCAGCGGTCAGCCGCGCGGGTAAACAAAAGCATGTAAGGGGCAAGATTGTGGAATTTTTGAAGTACATCCTCCAAATCGTCTTTTGTACCATCATCAAATGGCAAATAGATGATGGTACCGTGTTTATCATCTCCGTGCTCATTAAGTTCCTCGCGTAGAAAGTCACTACCATCAGAACCATAAAGCCGCTGATTGGGATAAACACCACCTTCAATTTTTACCGAAAGGTTACCGCTAATAATCTCGGGCTTCTCAGTCAAGAAAAAAACACTTTTGAAACCCAGTCCAAACTTACCCGTTACCTGTTCTGTTTTGGCAGATGACCCTAGTGTCAGCATCTTTTCCAAATCCTTCTCGTAACGGCGCTCACCTGTACCAAGGGCATCATTGATAAGACGCCCCCAGTGCATTACATATAACGCACCATCGTAGGCTTTGATTTTGAAGGTTTTGTTGGGTAGTGATTCTTTAACGTCACTGAGTTGGACAAGGGCATCATCAGCATTTTGGAAAAGCTCAAAAGGGATGCTTTCAATTTTGTACTGGTAGTCATTGAGCTTTTCACGAACACGGTCAAGTAAATACTTTTGTGTTTCCTTATCATCCTTGAGGAGTTCTTTCAGTTTCCGTTGCGCTGTCTTACGCTTTTCGTTAATTTGACGCTGTCTCTCGGGGTCAATATCATCATCATCTCGCTGTGCTTCTCGTCTATCTGCATCATCCCAATCATCAAATAGCTCGTTCAGCTTTGGCGATTTTGCTCCTAGTTCCCCCTCGAGATAATACAAAGCGTGTTTGATAATAAGATTCTGAGCAGCCCTCAAAGAAAATTGCAATCTGTCTTCTACATCATCTAAAACGTCCGCCACCGCTTCAGTTGAAACCTTGTAAACCTCTTCAAGAAGCATCTCAATAGAACCGCGTATCATGGTTTTGAGTCGATCCCTTGAGGTTTCAGAATTGGGTACAAAATCTGCCAACTGAATGAACATATAGGGTGGATTATGCCGCGTGTTCATAAGTAGTCCACTTGGCTCTTGCTCTTTACGTGCTTGAAAAGACTCACCTAGCAAGTTGGTCAGCGAATATGTGTCCCCTCTTTGCAAAGTCACAATTACAGAGTTCTTTTCAACCTCACCAGCTACACCAAGGCGCTCACGAACATCCTCAATGAGGTAATTGGGCAAGAAAACTTGATTGAGTTTTTGGACTTCAGGGTGGCTTCCCAATAACGCCAGTAACACGCCAACCACTGCATCATCTAGGTCAGTATCCCGCCAAGGATTGAAGTAACGTCGCAGGGTGTCAGGTGCTTCATCAGCTAATTTTTCTGGGTTCGAGGATTCATTTTGCGCTTCAGTTGTTGACCCTTCTGAAGGTGATGCAACGCTTTGTAATGGAGCAGGTTTGAGAATCTCAGCCTGCGCTTCACAAACAAGGTCGCCCTTATGAACACCCATTTGACCGTGACACAGTTTGCTTGGCTCACACCAGTCACCCACTTGGTTGAGCAACCAAACATCATTAGTAAGCTGCCAAGCTGGTTCAGTAGCGGCTACGGCTAGCTCGAGATACCAGTTGTGAACCTCGAGGACAACCTCTTTATCCTTTGTACCCTGTTGATGCCGCTTACACAGATACTTCAACGCCTCGTTGATTTTTTCAGCATCAATCTTTTTAGTGACAGATTGCCAAATTTTGCCTTGATTGTTTTTGTCTAGCTGGTCGTGCTTTAACCAATCCCAAACTGGAAAAACATCACCATCACCAAAAGCCTGATGCCATTTCTTGATTATCTCGTCAATATTGTCATCATCAGCGCCGCTCACAGCACTCAGTTCGCCAATGTAATACTTGGGTGTTTTACCGAGCACCTCGCCAACATTTGCCAGAGCCTTGTCTGGTTTCGGCAAAACTTTTTTAATCATCTCTTCCACGTGCTCATGTTTTCGAATATCCTCGTGCAGGTCGTTAAAACTCACAAACCCACCTGTGTTGTTACGATTCATGACTAACAGCGTGTCGGCATGGTCTTGCAGCTTGCTATCATCAAATCGAATCACCTGGCAAGGTTTACAGGCTTGGTTATCGTGCATTTCTAACCAAGGCCTATCTTGAAGCTGTTGCATCAACTCTTTTGCAGTTGATTGAGTTTGAATGTGAGACAGCATTTGCAAAATGTTGTGCCAAAAATAGTAGGGAAAGTCTCTGCTAAGTGCTCTCTTGATAACATCAGACGCTTCAAGTTTAGTTAAGCCCAAGCCCTGTTTAGATTTTTGTCGATAATCGAGACGTTTGTGCCTTTTGATAAACTGGACACCTTTGATTAGCTCAGGACTGATCTCCCATTGGTGGCGGTCACTGGCTAGGAAGGTCTTTCCGTCTTTGATAGCCACCCGCTCACCATTTGTCGTTTCGTGGATAGGCAAGCGCTTGAGAAGGTTGATATCTTTGATGCCTTCGAGCAACGCATCGTATTCTTCGTCAATCAGTGCAGGCAAACGCACATCTCCTTCTACCTCTTTAAGCAGCACCTCTATCGTGTCAGCAGAAGCTACCTTGAGTTGATACCAACTCAGTTCGTTCGATGATATTCGCGTGTGTAAGCCTGCCAATTTCTCGAGCCAACACCATGCTTTTGCTTGTATTGTGAGTATCTTCTGACAAAGACGATCCCACACACCTTCGTCTTCACTACTCGGCATGAATAGCGGTGCATCATCTTTAAAGTGTTCTCGATCAGCGTGGAGTAGATAACGCAGTGCTTGAACCTGTGTTGGGTTCGGGCGTTGCTTGAAAGCGTCTCTGAGTTTGTGAAAAAGCTCGAGTCGTGGCTTACTTTCGGTAACAAGTCTTGGCTTGGCTTCAAGAACCCCAATACATGCATCTCGATTACAGGACTTTATCTCGAGGGCAAAATTTTCTTTAAGTTTATCTGCAAGTGTGTTGTCGATAAGAGTAAGATGGGTATCATCCAGCACAGCATCCAATTCCGTGCCAAAAGTGTCCTGATTACCGCGTTTCTTAAAAAGCAAGGGGGCTTTCCTTAAATCTTGCAAGGACAACCATCGCGGCTCACCTTGTACTGACGTTACTTCAAAAATCTTGAGGTTGTTAATGCTGTCAGCGAGGTCATTTTTATCCGCTTCCTTGCAGGCTTTGATGACGGTGATGATGAACTCGCTAATGTCAGGAATGTTTTCTAATTTCCGCAAAATCACCTCAGCACCCTCGATAGACAACTTTGCATCACAAGGAATACCCACTTCGGGCGGGATGAGGGCAACGCCTAAAGAAACGCCACGCAGTTTTTCAAGCAGGTCTAAAGAGGGCAGTTTGAGGCGGTGCGTTTGGGGGATATGCTTGAGCACCTCTTTGATTTTCTCGAGGTTATCGTCTGCTTGTAGCAATTCCTGCACCGTGCCGACGTCAGCAGCAGCGAGGCATGGCTCGAGTATCTCGTTTGTCCATTCTTTACGCGGTTTGCTTTTCGTCAGACTCGGTGATTCTGCTTCAATGAACACATGGAACACATGCGTTTCACACAGCGTTTGCAATTTTGGGAAAATTTTGAAGGCTACATTAGGCTCTGACAGCACAAAAACATCAGCAGAGGCTTTCACCAGTTGCCATGTTGCACTCGCACCAGCGTTGACCCGCTTGACCCATTGCCACTCAGTGGTGAGATCTTGGCAGTAATGCTTGAAAAAGTCTGAACGTTGCAGTGCTTTCGTTAGGGCGGTTATGCGTTCCTCATAGGTAGCAGCATCAATGACTGCGAGTTGCTTGGCAAAAGCATCAAGGGCTGGCAGGACGAGTTTGAGTGTGCCTTCGGTGGCGAGTCTGGCGTTCCAGCGGTGCTCGAGCTTTTGTTGACTGTCAAGGTTATCTTGATTTTGCCCCAATGCCTCTTGTAACTTGCCGTCATGAAGTGCACTAATGCTTTTTCGGTCAGCAGCCAACAGGAAAAATCCGTGTAACAACAACTGAATGCGAACGCCCTGCAATGGAATGTCCAGTGACTGCGCATCACCGACTGGAAAAAAGACCGCCCACTGAATGTCTAGCTGTGATGGCGTATTAGGTTCTTGCTGCAAAAGCTGGAAGACTGCTGCTGCATGAGGTGTTGATTTGTCAGGAACATCCCTATTTTTAGTTTTGCCTGCTACTTGACCACGCTTAGGCCAGCGTTTGTGCTGGCGAAGACTGCGTAACTCAGGAACGCCGACCTCAAAGCCCGTAAACCAGCTTTTTACGTCATTGTCAGTTTCTATCTCGCCTTGTAAAGCACGTTGCTTCTTCGGTAGAGCAATCCATTCATCATACACAAGCTCTTTATCAGGACTAAGCTCTACGGTGAACAGGTCATCAGAGCATTTCTCTTCAGGCGAAATTCGCGGAAATTGCCTTCTTGTATCTGAAAAAAGTGAAATGCTGACTGGCTCTTGATGGGGTGCGCGCACTTCCATCGTTTCAATGCTGCGCAACATTGGCCACAAGGACGCTAACTTACTCATAAGATGTTTTGAGAAGATGTTTTCAGGATATGCACCATCGTCATAGGTATCGGGGTGAATATATTGCTCTTCACCATCTACCTCGAGCTGATTTTTCTGGCGCAGCGGTATCCAGAGTGTAAACCCATCAAGGACATTTCTTTCTTTCAAATACTGCCGTATTTTGGCAATATCATCCGCACCATAGTCCTTAAAATCTTTTTCCCAATCTCCTCGCTCCGACTCACTACCGTTGACTGTCCACGGGGTCATCATGGCATGACCAGAGTATTCATCGTTATCGCTGAAATTTTGAATATCTTTACATGACGGCCAAAAGAAAAACGCTTCGCAAATCTGATAGACACTCTTTAGACCCAAGCCGAACTTACCGACACTATCCCCTTCACTGGCTTTGGTGCTCTCATTGATACGGGCTAAACCTTCAGCATGTTTAGGTTCAAAGCTGCCGTCATTGACGACATAAATTGCCGGACACTGTAAAAGCGGATGCTGGCAATCAGAAACACCTTGGCTATATCCCATAATCCAATGGCTAGCGCCGCTGTCGTCAGCGTTTTGAATGAACTCTTTGACAATGTCAAAACCTGTTACGCCTTTAAGGGAATCGCGCACCTGACCGACAATGTTACTAATCATGTATCCCATGGGTATCTCCTAATACGCGGGTGGTTGTTTTCAACCCAGCTTGTAGCATGTAATGTACGTGTGAAGGGCGTCAGGCAGTGACGCAGCAAGAAGGTTGGGTAGGCTGTTGGTAACACAGTGGTCACAAGGAGAGAAGCAACGAGGCGTTGGCAGACTATCGGAGATGGTTGTCGAAACTATCAAGTAGATGTATTGTATCACAAAGCATATTTTTTGACACTAGTGCTGAACGAAAGATGCTCACACACCAAAACCTCACCCAACAAGCACGCGATATGTCAGGATGAGCGGGTGGCGGAGAAGCAAACATCCACGTTTCGAGAAGCGGTCATCACGGTGGTTAAAACTATCCCCGAGGGTCAAGTGGCGACGTATGGGCAGATTGCAGCCTTGGTCGGGCATCCGGGAGCAGCGCGGCAGGTAGGTATGATTTTGCGCGGACTCAAAGAACACGAACACGTGCCCTGGCAGCGGGTCATTAACGCCAAAGGCGGGGTGTCTACGTACAAAGTAGGGTTTGGTGAGTTGCAAAGGGCATTGCTCGAGGCAGAAGGTATCATCTTCCAGGGCGACCACTGCGACTTATCGCGCTATCAGTGGCAGCCTGACTCAGAGCAGCCTGATGAATCCCAAGAAGGAGGCTAGCGGTGGCGCACATCTTGGTCGTTGAAGATGACACCCGCTTGGCGCACCTGTTAGAACGCGAATTGGGCGGCGCGGGTTATGAGGTGACGGCAGTGTTTGATGGCGGCAGTGCACTCGAGTGGCTCGAGACCGAAAGTGACCTGCCTGACCTCGTGGTATTGGATCTCAACTTGCCGGATATGGACGGGTTAGACGTTGCCAAACGGTTACGCCAAGACAGCGAGGTGCGCATTTTAATGCTCACGGCTCGAGGTGACTTACAAAGCCGCGTCGATGGACTCTATGCCGGAGCGAGCGACTACCTCACCAAACCGTTTAGTATTCAAGAACTGTTGGCGCGTATCTATGCCCAATTGCGCGATTTGCATCAGGATACGCTACTTGAGTTTGGCGCACTGACCTTAGACAGCAGTAGTGGACGTTGCACTGTGTCTGGTGAAACGCTGTTATTGACGCAGCAGGAATTTAAGTTGCTCGAGCTTTTCCTCAGTAACCGCGGGCGGGTGTTTTCCAAAGAAGACTTAGAAAGCCGTTTGTATGGGCTGCAAGACATGCCGGACTCCAACACGGTGGAAGTGTTTGTCTCGAGGTTGCGCAAAAAACTCAATCAAGCAGGCGTTCACAATGCCATTCGCACCATTCGCAACATGGGGTATGTCATTCCGTAAACGCCTGCTAGCACGAGATAAATCATGGGTTAGCCTCGAGCTGTGTCATGTTGGGTTACGTTTGTTATGCTAGAGCATGCCAAGCTAAGGTGTGCGTCTTAGACTGCGGCTCAGTTTGTTTATCGCCCTCATCACCGTGGTGGGGCTGGCGTGTTTTGCGGCGTTTGCGTATGCCCTGTTTGTGCGGCAGCAAGACGCGCAGTTTAGCGAGATATTGGCGCGGGACTTAACGAGGGCACAAGAACTCTTTCGCAGCCCTCTAGCTAATATGGGGTTACCGTTAGTTGAAAACGAAGAAAGTTATATCCTCCAGTTCGTCTCGCCAGATAACCAAGTGGTATTGCCTCTAGATAGCGGCGAAGCCCTGCCCCACCACACTGAACCCAGCCAAATTCAAGTGGGGCGCACGACGTTTTTGGTGCAAGCCTTGCCTTGGTATAGCCCCAATGGGGATGTGCGCGGCAGCATCCGCTTGGCGATAGATTTTTCTGATGCCTTAGCTGCGCGGGGCGTGCTGTTGCGCAGTATGCTCGTCAGTGGCGGCGTGATTGCCCTACTTGCACTGGTTACTGGCTTGTGGTTAGTACAACGGGCACTGCGTCCGCTCACCCAACTTGCCAAACAAGCCAGAGCGGTTGATCCGGCACACCCAGCGTTAACGTCTTATCAAGGGCCCGCTGATGAAGTAGCCGATTTGGCCCACGCGCTTAACGCGACCCTAGCCGGCATCCGCGAACGGCAAGAAGCCGAACGGGCATCACTAGCAGAAATTGCTCACGAACTTGCGGCACCGCTGACCTTGGTGGCAGCACATTTGAACGCCCTCGAGCCACCTCAAACTGCCAAACACCACGTGTCAACGACAGTGCTCGAGCTTATGGAACACCCCATCATCCACAACCCTGCCGACTTGCGTGCAGCCAAAGACGCCGCCAACGAACTGCTCTACACCTCACAAGACTTGTTGACGTTAGCAAGGGGTGAGCTCGAGCGCCCCCTGACCATGGAAATCTTCTCGCTGCCCAAAGTCATTAAACGCATCGCCCGCGAATATCCTGATGTCACAGTGGATATTGGTGAAGGTGCGCACGACAGTGAACTCGCAGGCAGTCCCCGTCACTTAACGCAGTTGGTGCGTAATCTGGTGCGTAACGCCGTACAAGCCTCACGTGGTAAACCCGTCACCATCACCCTGAAAAAGCACCACAGCACGCTGTTACTCGAGGTACGTGACCAAGGCGTCGGCGTCCCCCCAGAAGACATTCCGCATTTATTTGAACGTTTTTACAGCCGCAGTCACGGCGGCACCGGGTTAGGTTTGAGTGTGGTCAAACGCGTCGCCGAACAACACGGCGGTCAGGTTGAGGTTGAATCGCACGTGGGCAAGGGCACGTGTATGCGGGTGAAGTTGCCAGATTTGTTAGCGCAGCTCGAGGATGTGTAATGCGCTCTAATAATTTTCCTAACACTTCACCGATACTGAAGAAAGCTTGGCTCGAGTCAAGCACTTGACGTAACCGCCTGCCCTCCTGCGCCTACACTGCAACATGTTCGCACTCGGTTCACGCACCCGAACAGCCTGATGTCTTGAATAAAGCCCTTGGAGGGATGATGAACACCTTGACCGAATCACAAACTGAAACACAAATTGAATCACCGACTGAATCACAGGCCGAATCACCGACTGAATCACCGACTGAATCACCGCAAACGCCCAACACGTCCTTTTGGCAACAACACGGCCAAAAAGTTGGTGCGGCTATCTTTTGGTTATTGTTGATTGGCTTGTATGTCTGGTATAGCGTCAGCAACAACGTAGGCCCGCGGCAAACACTTGTGCAACTGGTGAATTTTATGCAGGGCAGTGTCTACGGGCCACTGATTTTTATCTTGGTGTACACCCTGCGGCCACTGGTGCTCTTTTCGGCCACTATTTTGTCGCTAGCAGGCGGATATTTGTTTGGTCCTGTGTTGGGTGTCTTGTTCGTGATTGTGGGCAGCAACGCGGGCGCGAGTTTGGCGTATGTTATTGGGCGGTTTTTTGGTGGTGATGACTTGCTCGAGGGCGAAAGCATGGGCATCATCCGCCGCTGGTTGCGTCCCTTGCGCGAAAACAGCTTCGAGACGGTGTTAATTATGCGGTTTTTGTTTTTGCCTTATGACTTAGTCAATTACGTAGCGGGTTTGCTCAAAATCAACTACGGGGCGTTTTTGCTGGCGACCCTTCTCGGCTCAATTCCGGGCACGCTGGCGTTCACGCTGGCTGGCGCGTCCATTGAAGGCGATTTTACGGGTGGCGTACCCAGCTTGAACCCTCGCGTACTCATTGCTTCGGTGGTCATTTTTGTCGCCAGTTTGCTATTTTCACGTTACCTCAAAACGCGTCAACGCCCTGAAAACTTGGTAGCGGACGCTGATGAGGCGAACCATGAGTAAGCGTTACCACACCATCATCATCGGTTCGGGTTCGGGTGGCATGACCGTGGCTGTCGGACTAGCAGGTTTTGGCAAAGATGTCGCCGTGATTGAAGCTAACTTCGTAGGCGGCGACTGCACCAACGTGGGCTGCGTGCCATCTAAGACGCTCATTCATGATGTCAACCAAGCCGATTTTGTCCCTGAAGCGGTCTTACCCCACGTGCGAGAAAAGCGTGATCACTTGCGGGATGAAGAAACCGAATACGTCAAAAACCTTGACAAAGTGGACTTTTTCGCTGGTCGCGCTAAGTTAACAGGTCAACACCGCATACACGTACGGCTCAATGATGGCGGTGAGGAGGTGCTCGAGACCCAACACATCGTCATTGCCACCGGTGCCAAACCTCGAGTCATCGACATCGACGGACTGCCAGCAGAACGCATCCTCACTAACGAAAGTGTCTTTGAGCAAGCCTCTGCGCCAGCGCACCTAGCCATCGTTGGCGGCGGGGTGATTGCCATGGAAATGGCGTTTGCGTTTGCCAAGTTGGGTAGTAAGGTGAGCGTGATTGAACGTAACGAGCGAATATTTTCCCGCATGGAGCCGGAAGCCTCACAGATTTTGAGCAGTCGTTTGCGTGACTTGGGGGTTAACATCTACACCCATGCCAGCCCCACGCGTTTTGCAGAAAGTAACCAGACACTGACGCTCGAGCAAGGCAGCACTCCCATTGCCCTCGAGAACGTCGACAAAGTCCTGTTAGCGGCTGGCCGCGTGCCTGCTACTGCCAACTTAGGCTTAGAAGACGTAGGCGTCACCTTTGATGAACGGGGCATTCCCACCGACGCTTACGGCAAAACTAATATCAGCAATATCTACGCCATTGGCGACGTCAACCCAACCTCCAACTTCACCCACTCCGCCAACGCCCAGGGCCGTAGACTGGTGCCGCGTTTGGCGTTTTCGCAAGTATTTTCGCGCTTGCCAACCTTTGGCAGTCAACCTGCTTATCCGAGTGCCACGTTTAGTGACCCAGAAGTGGCTACTGTGGGCGGGACGCTCGAGCAACTGCAGCAGCGTTACCCCGCCGAACTCATTCATACTGCCCGCTATGAACTTGCCAACACCGATAAAGGCTATACCGAAAGCCTCGAGCAAGGCGTCGTCATCATTCACGCCATGCGCCTAACTGGCCGCATCCTCGGCGCGACCATTGTTGCTCCCAAAGCTTCAGAAATGATTTCGCTGTTAACGTTTGCGATGGCCAACAACCACAGCCTTTACAAACTGTCGCAACTGGTGTTTCCCTATCCGACACTCTCTGAAGGCATCAAAAAAGCTGCAGATAGTTTTATGTTTGCGACCTTGCCCAAGTTGCCGCAAGAACTTGGGGCGTATGTGCGTTATCGCTGGCGCAAGCCGCAAGCGGAAGTGAAGCAGAAGGGGGGGGTGGCTCGAGCCTAAGCTCATCAATGGTTGGGTGATACTGCATCAGCAAACTGATTGGCCAACTAATTGCATGTTGTGTTTAAAAAAGTATTATCAACTCGAATACATAATACCTTTGTGCGATGTCTACTTTGGTCCAGCAATACTCATACTTTTCCTGTAAGAAGCAATTCGCGCAGAGCGCGTAGGAACAGCTACAGATGCAGGCGGGAACAGCAGCAACGTCTGTCAGACTTTTTGAGGTATTTATAG
>CAZKAZ010000014.1:0-11373 GCA_964550765.1 uncultured bacterium
ACGCCACTTTTCATAATCAGTGAATAGCTTATTCAAGGGTGCGGAAAGTCAGTTATAGCATCTCCATGATTGATGTCTACACAGTTAAACGCGATTGATGCCGATTGATGCCGATGTAACCTTGGTAAAAATCTACAACTGTAGAAGCTAAACCTTGAATTGCTATTGGAATCCGTATGATTAGGTATACACTTGGACGCTAAACTCATGTCAAGAAAGTCATTGTAGCTAGAAATTTGTTACAAAAAGGCGACGCTCAACACGCCGCCCCCAAGGTTGTTGATTGCTTAGCAGTCGGTGGTTTAGCTAAAACCCTGCTCCTGTTTGGCTTGGTTAACCAGTTCAGGTTGGCTGAGCAGTTCAACCGCTAGTGCCCCGAGAATCTTCGCCCCGTCTACCACCGTCTGGTCGCCCCGGGTGCTCTTGGCAGCGGTTGCAAACTCGTTGGTGTGTGGTCTGGCACTGTCGTCAATTTGTAAATACGCGTGCAACGTCGGAATCACCTGCGAGACGTTGCCTGCATCTGTTGACCCCGTGCCTGCCCCGCTCGCATCAGCCACAGTGCGCCCGAGGCGCTGCGCGTGTGCCTTGAAGCGTTCGGCTAGGGTGTCATTGACGATGATGTTTTCGTAGGGTCTGGCAATTTCGCTGATATTGACTTTGCAGCCTGTCATCAGGGCAGCACCTTCAAAGATGTTGCGCATCCGAGGTACCAACACGTCATACAAATAGTTCTTGTCAGCAGCGCGGATGTAGACTTTCAATGACGCATCTTTGGGGATGATGTTGGCAGCGTCGCCCCCGTGGTCAATAATCGCGTGATAGCGGGTATCTGGTGTGACCTGTTGGCGCATGGCGTCCATGCCGTTAAACGCGAGGCGCACCGCGTCGAGGGCGTTCACCCCCAAGTGAGGTGCACCCGCTGCGTGGGCTGGCACGCCTTCATAGGCTACCCGCCACGCTACCCGCGCTAGTGAGGGTTTACCTATCGAGTTATAAAACGACGGGTGAATCATCATGGCGGCGTCGATGCCATCAAACGCACCTTCTGCTAGCATGGTGACCTTACCGCCGCCGCCTTCTTCAGCGGGTGTACCGAGCACGTACAAGTTGCCGGGTAAGTCTTTCATGAGGGGCGCAACTGCCAAGCCTGCCCCCAAGCCCATGGTGGCAATGACGTTGTGGCCGCACGCGTGACCGAGTCCTTCTAAGGCGTCGTATTCGCACATTACAGCCACGTTTGCGCCATCACCTTTATCAGTGCCATTACCGGGCATCTTGGCCACAAACGCCGTGGGCAAACTGCCGAACCCCTGCTGGACGTCAAAACCACGTTCGCGCAGGACATCACACAACCACTGCGAGGCTTGCACTTCTTCGTAGCGAATTTCGGGATTATCGTGAAGTTGGTGGCTGAGGCCTAATAGGGTGTTTTTATCGCTCTCAACGTTACTATCAACGCGGTTGATGAGGTCGGGCATTGTCACGGTCATGGTGTCTCCTTATAGGGTGTGTAGGGGGTGGCTCGAGCGTCTTGGTCGCTGTTTCTGACGATTGATACGCCTTCCTATGTACTCTGCGCGAATTGCTTTCGCGAATCAATTGGCATAGGTAGCAGCTATCAGCTTGCAAAATACGGCTTGGTTGGGATGCACGCTAGATGTGTTCATACTGTGCATAGGGTGTGGATACGTTTTGGATTATGTGTCGGATGCGGCAAAGTTGCAACCTAAATACAGGGGAGTTACAACACGGCGTCGGCTAAGCGTTGAGTTTGCGCGGGTCAAGGGTGTCGCGTAACCAGTCACCCAATAAGTTAATCGACAGTACCAACAGCATCAGGGCTAGTCCGGGAATGACTGACGTCCACCACACGCCACTGAACAGGCGTTCGTAACCCCTTGCGACCATCAACCCGAGTGACGGGGTGGTGATGGACACGCCCAAACCCAAAAAGGACAAGGTGGCTTCCAGCAAAATCACCCTTGGCACATCCACCGAAATTTGCACCAGCAAAGCGTTTAGCACATTCGGCAAGATATGTACAAACAGCGTCCTCGGTACGGACATACCCAGCGCCAGCGCCGAGGTGACGTAATCTTTTTCCCGTTCAATCAACACTGTACCGCGCACCAAACGGGCGTAGTTCGCCCAGCCCACAAGGCCAATCACAAGGATGACTTTCCACAAGCCCGAACCCCAGATGGCTAGTGCACCTAGGGCGATGAGAATGGTGGGCAGCGCCAGTTGAATATCGACTAAGCGCATGATGATGTCGTCGGTTTTGCCCCTCGAAAAGCCAGCAATGAGGCCTACGGGTGTGCCGATAATCAAGCTAATTGTGACGGCTACAAACCCTACCAATAGACTAATGCGCAGTCCAAAGATAATATTGGACAAAATATCGCGCCCCACGTCATCTGTACCAAGCCAGTGGCCGCTCTCTGGGGCATAACCAGCGTTACCGTTCGTTTGCCAAGCAGGGCGTGCCAGTTGAATCATCAAGTCTTGTTCGCGGGGGTCGTGTGGGGCAAAGATGGGGGCAAATAGCGCCAGTATGACCAGCGTGAGGAGTACCAACAGCGACGCCCAGGGCAAGTTATTCCAGCGGATACGGCGTTTGCGGCGGGGTTTGCTCACAGCCACACTAGCCATAGCGCACCCGAGGGTCAATCACGCCGTAGAGCAAATCTACAATCAAGTTAATAGCAGCAAATAACACTGCGACCACCACGGCAAACGACAAGATGATGGGATAATCGAGGTTGTACATAGCGGTGAGTACCAAGCGGTTCATGCCTGGCCACGCAAAAATGGTTTCGGTCACCACTGCTCCTGATAGCAAACTGCCAAACTGCAAGCCAACGATGGTTACAAAGGGTACTAAAGCATTTCTGAAGGCGTGTTTGTAGGTTACCAAGCGTTCGCTTAAACCTTTGGAGCGTCCGGTGCGGATGAAGTCTTGCGACAGGACATCGAGCATCGACGAGCGCACCATGCGGGTGAAAAAGGCAATCCGGTAGAGCGCCAAGGTGAACGCGGGCAGTAAGTAGTGTTGCCAAGTAGCGTTGCCACTAGAAGGTAGCCACTCGAGCTGCACACTAAACACCAAAATCAGCAAGATGCCAATCCAAAAGGTGGGCGCAGAAATGCCAATCACCGACATAAACCGCAGTCCACTGTCAATGACGCCGCCCGCGTTCACGGCTGCCCAAATGCCCAAAGGCACACCAATGAGGATAGCCATCGTCAGCGAGGTGAGAATGAGCCGCAACGTGGTGGGAAAGCGCTCGAGCACCAACCCCATGGCTGGCTGACGCGAAAAGTACGAAATGCCCAAGTCTCCTTGCGTGAGGTTCAGCAAAAAGCGGCCATACTGCAGCAAAAAAGGCTGGTCAAGCCCCAGTGAGCGTTCTAAATCTGCCCGTTGCGCTTGGGTCATGTCGTCAGGGGCGAGTACGTCGATGGGGTCGCCGGCTACGTGCAACAGCGCAAACACCAACGTGACCACAATCCACACGGCCAATAGGGCTTGCAGCAAACGGCGAATGAGAAAGGCACTCATAACCACCTCACAGGGAGGCTCGAGGGGTGCTCGAGCCTTTTTCTGTAATATTGGGTTTTATTCAGCGCGGGATACCTCGGCGGCCAAGATGTATTCGTTGTAGCGGGCGGTGTAGTCAACGTCGTTGCTGACGCCTGCAATGACGTTTTCGTAGTGCAAGGGAATATAGGCAAAGTTTTGCTGTTGGGCAACGCCCATGGCTTCCCACAAAAGCTGTTGCCGTTCGGCGGGATCAAACGCTGCGCCCGCTTCGGCAATCAACGCATCAACTGCGGGGTCACTGTGGCGGATGCGGTTCGTGCCACCAAAACCTGTGCCTTCGGTGTCTCGTGTGTGTAACAAGTTGCGCATGGTTTGCACGGTGTTCGATGAACCCCAACCTGCTAAGAACATCGTGAAGTCAAACTCGTTGAGTTGCGGGAAAAACACTGCCCGTGGGGTGGTGTTCACTTCGACTTCAATGCCAATATCAGCCAGCATGCCAGCGATAGCTTGGGCAATTAAAGCGTCGTTTAAGTAGCGGTCGTTGGGGGCGTCTAAGCGGATGCGGATGGGCGTTTCGACGCCTGCTTCGGCGAGCAGTGCCTGAGCAGCTTCGATATCATAGGGCAAACGTGTGACTGCTGGGTTATAACCTTCGTTGGTAGGCGGGTCAAACTGACTGGCAACAGTCGCTGCACCACCCATGACGCGAGCAACGATGGCGTCGACGTTGATGGCTTGATAGACCGCTTGACGAGCACGCGGATCGACAAACGGGTTGGGGTCATCACTGAGCATGCCTTGTGAACCGTCAACGCGCTCAAAGTCCATCGTCAGGTAAATAACCCGCTGACCGGGGGTTTGGCTGATGGTAGCGACGCCGCTGTTGTTGACCCGTTCGAAGTCTTGAGGCAAGACTTTTTCGGCGATGTCCACTTCACCAGAAAGAAGTGCTGCCACTCGAGTGGCACCGTTGGGAATGTTGACTAAGCGCACGTTGGCAAAGTCAGGTTGGTCACCCCAGTAGTCGGGGAAGGCTTCTAACACCAAGTTATCGCCCGTGAGCCAACTGACAAACACATAAGGCCCGGTGCCAATGGGGTTTTCAAAAAAGGCTTCCCCTTGTTCTTCAAACAGGGCTTGGGGCATGACCGTGACGCGCTCGAGGTTGCGGGGCAACAGCGGGTCAGGTGAACTGGTGATGACTTCGACGGTGTCTTCATCAACAACGCTGGCTTCAGCGACTTGGCCGATGCCACCGCGCATTTGCGAATTGGGGTCTTGAGCCGCCCGAATCATCGAAAAAACCACGTCTTCGGGGGTCATGGGCGTGCCATCATGAAAGAGGACGTCCGTGCGAATATCAACGTGCCAAGTGAGTTCGTCGATGTTTTCCCAGCCGGTAGCGAGCACTGGCACGAGCGAACCATCGGGAGCAAAAAAGGTGAGCGGTTCAAAGATGTGCCGCTGCCAGCCCAGCGTGGTGGTTTCGTTGCGACCGTGTGGGTCAATGGTGACAGCGCCACCTTGGAAAGCGATGACGAGTTCGTCATCTTCTTGGGCAACAGTCAACGACAACGCACTGAACATGAGCAGGGCGAGTAGCCAAAAGCGTTTCATGGATATACCTCCTTGGGGAATAAGAAAGTATCACATAAGAAGCGCATAAAAACAAGCGTGCTCGAGCCGCATCAAGACGCAACACAAAGCACGAGGATTTACGGGGTTTTTACGGGGTTTTTTATGGGGTTCATACGGGATTCTTTACGGGGTGTCTTGCTGAGACTGGCGTGGCGTGTCTAAAACAGCACACGAAAATAGGGCGCAACTCGGCAGCAGGTTCGTCCTTGATGGGTTCTTCGTTTAGTCACTGGGTCTAGTCACTGGGTCTAGTCACTGGCTGTGTCTTGCAAGGCGTCGAGCAAGTTGGCAAGCTCGAGCGGTTTGCTGAGTACAAAGTCTGTGCCTGCTTCTTGCAAAGCATTGCCGTCTTCACCGGGGCTAATTAAACCCACAATCGTTACCTGTTGCATGGTTTTGTGGTCGCGCAGTTGGCGAATGAGGTCGCTACTGTCCATATCAGGCAAAAATTGATCGACCACAATGACATCAGGTTGATACTGCAACGCCAGCGTTTTGCCTTTGTCAGCTCGAGGGCTGCTCATCAGTTGTACATCACGGTAGTCAGCCAGTTGATACTGCACAAATTCCACATCAGACGTGTTGTCTTCAATATATAGCACCATTAACTTACGTTTGTTGCTCATGGCTACCTTGATGCTTGGCGGTGTATTGGCAGAAGACGCACTCGCGGGGCGGGTTTTAGGACTTTGGCTGATGTGGGCGAGCGGCAAGGTAAACCAAAATGTGGTGCCTTGACCCAAGACGCTTTCTGCGCCAATGTCGCCTTTCATGGCTTCGACCAAGCTCTTGGTGAGGGTTAATCCCAAGCCTGTACCTTGGATGTTGCTGTCATGTTCAATATCGAGGCGATCAAAAGGAGAAAAAAGGCGGGGCATTTTGTCTGCGGCAATGCCAATACCCGTGTCAACGACGCGCACACACACAGTGTTTTGGTCTTGTACCGCAAAGGACACCGTCACTTGGCAATCGTCGCGGTTGTATTTGATAGCGTTAGCGAGCAAATTGATAAAGACTTGCTTGAGGCGTTGGCGGTCAGCGGTGACGTGCGGATTATGGTTGTCGTCGACGTTGCACTCGAGCGTCACCCGTTTGTCTGCGGCGAGCGGTTGCACAATGTCCATGCAGGTCGTGACGATTTCCCACAGTGACACCGCTTCGAGCGAAAGTGACAAGTTGCCAGCATCCACCCGCGAAATATCGAGCACTTCGTCTACTAAGTTGAGCAGGTGCTTGCCGGCTTCTAAAATGCGCGACACCCCGCGAGATTGGGAGTCGTTGAGTTTGCGCATGCTGAGCACTTGGGCAAACCCCAAAATGGCGTTTAAGGGGGTGCGCAGTTCGTGGCTGACGCGGGATAAAAATTCACTTTTGGCCATGTTCGATTCGCGCACTTGTTCGGTGCGCAAGCGCAATTCTGTCAGTTGGTGTTCGGTGCGTTTCAGCAGTGCTGCGCCGATGGTGTGACGCAGTTCTAAGGCGATACTGATTTCTAGGTCTTGCCAGGGTTTGGCTTTGCCGCGCACGGTTTCTTGCCAAGCAGCAAACGACTTACGGGGGCTGACGCGTTGGCTAGATGGCGGGTTTTGCTTCTGGACGGTTTTGTTAGGGTCGCCTCCCCAACGTATCGTCTCAACAAGTTCATCACGAAACCACATCACAAAATGTTTGGGTAGCGCTGCGTCGTTGCTGTCAGGGGGTGAGGTATCGTTGATGGGCACATATAACAAGCCCTGACTGGTGTGGCTATTGGCGGCGTCGCGCACCACTTCGAGGCTAGCAAAATCGGTGTTGATGCTGTTGCTAATGGCCAAGTAGCGATATTCACCCTGATGTTCACCCCGATATTCGCCCTGATGTTCGCCCCGATGTTCACCCCGATGTTCACCCTGAGATTCTGCGGGGTGTTCACCTTCGGGTTTGCTGCCGTGCGGTGTGCGCGTGCGCTGTTGTAAATGCTGATGCAGGGCTTGAATCACCGTCAGCGGCGGGGTGCTACCAAGTTGATGTATGGTGTTGTCTACAAAGCAAAACGCAATGCCATGGGCGTCGGTTAGCTCGAGCAACATATCAGCGTGGGTCTGCGCGGCGGTGTCCAAATCGTTGGATTGCAGCAAGTATTGGGTGAACGCCCGCAACTGTTCTTGGCGCACTAAGCGGGTTTGATAGGCGGTACTGTAGTTGCGTTCGGTAATCAACAGTGACACCAAATCGCTGATAAATTCCATCAATCCGCGCAGGTGCACGCTGGCTGTTCGCGGGGTGCTGTGATGGCAGACAATCATGCCCCACAGTTCATCATCGACGACGAGGCTGGTGACAAGTGACGCCGCTGTGCCCATGTTGCGCATGTATTCAAGGTGAATCGGTGACACACTGCGCAAGTCAGCAAGGCTCAAGTCTAGTGCTCGAGCGGCTTGTTGTGAACCGTCAGCCACGATAGCTGCTGGGTTTTCTTGCCCACTAGCTGGTTCACCGTTAGCTGGTTCACCGTTAGCTGGTTCACTACTTGTTGCGTCAGGCGTGGTCAGTAAGGGTACAGGGCTATAGTCATTGCTGCCAATAGCCCGCACATGATTGAGCAGATACAAACGGCGAGCTTGTTCGGGAATATCGCTCGCTGGATAATGCAAATGCAAATAGCTCTCGAGGGTGCTGCCGTCGCTCGCGGGTTGTTGCAAAACTTCAGCGACGATTTCGCCGTGACCATCTTCGGCAAAGCGGTACGCCATCACTCGGTCATAACCCGTTAGCTCGGCGACGGTTTCGGTGGTCATCTCGAGCAGTTGGGTAATATTTTTGGCGCTGCGCAAATACTCGAGCGAACGCTGCACTTCATTGAACGACACGCTGGCGTGACTGAGGGGTTCTAGCTCGAGCACGAGCATACTGCGCTCAGGGTTAACCAAGGTGGTGTCGGTGTCGATGTCTTTATGTAAACCACCGCGCCACGTTAGCAGATGCGTGCCTTGTGTTTGGGCGCTCAGGGTATGACTAAGGTGCATCGTGACATCAAAAGGCGCAAAGTGCTCTTGGTGAGCATCAGCATTCAAGACGCGCACATCGAGGCTGGTTATGCGTTTTTCGGGTTGGTCAATACGCACGCGCCGTTCGTGTAAATCTGCAAGTAATAGCTGGGTTTTTTCGTAGCTACTGGGGCTTAGTAGGTTGTCAAGGGGTTGCTCGAGCAAGCGGTTAGGGGCATACCCCAAAAACGCTTCACTGTTGGCGCTCACATAGCGCACAGTGTCAGTTTCAACGTCAACGGCAAGCAGCATGCCATGGGGTTGCACCGTTCCTGGAATATGAATGGGTTCTCGAGCGCAAACATCGAGCACATCGTAAGCCTCTGAGTAACCCTTTGAACGGGTTGTTTTTGAGCGCATTGGTATTGCGGCAGCACCCTCAGCAGCGCCCGCGGCATCACCATCAGAGGGGACGTCGTTAGGTTGAGATTTATCTGGTAGGTTGCTCAATGTCTTCTCCCGTGCGCTGCTGCCATGTTACCAATATCAACAACGGATATGCTACTGGGATATACGTCACCGAGACATGTGCCCGCGTTGTTATGGGTGTCTTGGTTATGGGTGTCTTGCTGGCTCGAGTTTTCAAAAATATGGTGTAATATAAAGTATGTATAATTTATACGTTTAATTTACATAACGTGAAATCTTGATGAGTGTCTTGATTCGGGGTGTACGTTTTGGATATGGGGTCATAAACCAAGATAGGAATGAGGGAGTCGGGCGGTGTTTTGTCGAGGCGAGGCGTTTTGTAGGCTGCTCGTATGCTGCTGTAAGTTTGTGATTGCGTTGTGATTGTGTTGGCATTGCATGTTGGCATTGCATGTTGGTATTGCGTTGTGATTGTGTTGGCATTGTGAACGCTATGAGGACAGTTGCGTGTGATGGAAGGTGGTATGGAGGAGAATGCGGTGCTCGAGCCACCGTTGCGGTTTAATATCCCGTGTCTACGAACGTACTTAAATTATCTCACATCGACCGAGAACTTTTTGCGTTTGCGCTTCCTGCTTTGGGCGGTCTGGCCATTGACCCGTTGGTGTCACTGGTCGATACTGCCTTTGTAGGGCGGTTAGGAGCAACCTCACTTGCCGCCCTTGGGGTGAATACCTCACTGTTTTCGCTGGCGTTTTTCGGGTTTAACTTTTTGGCTTACACCACGACGCCCATGATCAGTGCTGCTTTGGGGCGCGGTCAGCGGCAGCGGGCGGGCGAACTTACCGTACAAGCCCTCTTTTTGGCGTTGTTACTTGGCATATTCGTAGCAGCGTTGCTCAACGTGTTGACTATCCCTTTGCTGCGGATGATGGGGGCAAGTGGCGAACTGTTACCCGCAGCGGCCACATATTTGCGGATTCGGGCGTTGGCTGCCCCGGCACTACTCATCCTCACCGCTAGTCGCGGCATTCTCTATGGTCATGGTGATGCTAACACGGTACTGCGTATTGTAGCGGTACTGAATGCCGTCAACATCGTGTTGGATCCGTTGTTTATTTTTACCTTTGGTTGGGGACTCGCAGGTGCAGCATGGGCAACGACCTTGGCGCAATACACAGGCGCACTGCTGTTCGTACGGCTCTTTTTACGTGACGAAGTCAAAGAGCGACGTTTTAATATTCGTTGGCACGTGCCGACGCTGGTTACCTTGCGCCCGTTCATCAAAAGCGGTTCGCTGCTGACCTTGCGCACGTTGGCGCTTATTCTCACCATGACGTTAGCAGCAGCGGTAGCGACTCGAGTGGGCGTACTCGCCATTGCCGCCCATCAGGTAGCCGCTCAGCTGTGGACGCTTTTGGCACTCACCTTGGACGCTTTGGCAGATGCTGCCAAGACCATCGTGCCGCGCTACTTGGGACAAGACCAACGCGACAGTGCCAAACAGGCTGCTAATCGAGCGCTGTTGTGGGGGATCATCGTAGGGGTCGGGTTGGGCGTGTTGTTTTTCGTATTGCAACCGTTTTTACCGCGTCTTTTTACCGATGAACCAGAAGTGATTCAGGCGGTGCTGGCACTTTTTCCGTTCATCATTTTGGCGCAGCCGCTCAACGGTTTGGTGTTCGTCTGGGACGGGATTTTTATGGGGCTCGAGCAATGGTCATTTCTAGCCTTGGCGATGTTCATTTCAGCAGGCGTCGCCGCAGGTGTGTTGCTGTTGGTGCTGCCACTAGGCTGGGGGTTAGCTGGCGTGTGGTGGGGGTTAGTGACGTTAATGATGATGCGGGCGCTTACGTTTATGGTGCAGTACGTGCGTTTTTTGAAAAGCTGACGGCGTGCCCTAAGCGTCTGCTGGGTCTGGCATCTTAGGAATGACGCGTGCTTTGAGCTACCCTTTCTCATGAGTCGGTACAATCGAGCATGTCTGAGCAAAATAATGATCTGCGTTATCCCATTGGGCGTTTTACGTTTCCAGATACGGTTACCCAAGAAAATTATGACCGTTGGCTGGGTGATATAGCCGCTTTGCCCGAACATTTGCACGACGCCGTGCGCAACCTTACCGACGGCCAACTTGACATCCGCTACCGCCCCGAAGGATGGACACTGCGCCAAGTGGTGCATCATATTGCGGATAGTCACATCAACAGTTACGTGCGCTGCAAGTTGGCGCTGACCGAAGACAACCCGATTACCAGACCCTACGACGAAAATGCGTGGGCGAAGTTGCCGGATAGTCGCGGGGATATTGTCGTGTCGCTTGATTTAATCACCGCGTTGCACGCCCGCTGGGTGGGACTGTTAGAGCAACTTGATAAAGCCGCGTGGCAGCGTACGTATCAACATGAGGGAACGGGTAAGGTAGTGACGCTCGAGCGTACCCTCGCCCTCTATGCATGGCACGGCACACATCATGTGGCGCACATCACTCACACCCGCGACCGGCACGGTTGGTGAGTCTGTTAAAAATCAGGGTGGCAGACCTACATCTCGCTCACCTAAGGGCGTATCCCTAGGAAATACAGCGGGAGGCAACACCTAGACGGTCACTTTGATAACAACTTTGGTAATTGACCACCGTGACAGTGACACACTACCTTCGTTAGACTAATCCGTTATGACCGAAAAACTTCGTGTTGCCATCGTCGGTGCGTCTGGTTATGCCGGAGGTGAGTTTTTGCGGCTCGCCCTCGGACACCCGCACCTCGACATTACCCAAATCACCAGCGA
>CAZKAZ010000014.1:11383-37097 GCA_964550765.1 uncultured bacterium
GCCAAAATGCCCGTACATTTGGTGCACCCCAACGTGCGCGGCGTCAGCCGTTTGCGTTTTTCTTCTATTAATGACCTTGAAGATGCTGATCTAATCGTCTCGGGGTTGCCGCACAAAGAATCCGCCAAGCGTTTTGATGAACTATCCCAAAAAGCCCCCCGCATGATTGACCTAGCAGCAGATTTTCGCCTCAAAGACCCTGATGTCTACAGGCAGTACTACGGCGAACCCCACCCGCGCCCGGAGCTTTTAGACAAATTCATCTACGCCAACCCTGAACTTCACCGCGACGAACTGGCTGGGGCAACGCACTTAGCAGGCGCAGGCTGCATTGCCACAGCCACGATTCTTGCGTTGTATCCCTTGTTAAAACACGCGGTACCTGCCAGGGGCGACATCATTGTGGAAGCCAAAATTGGTTCATCAGCCGCCGGCAATCGTCCGTCGGATTCTGGCCATCACCCCGAGCGCATGGGCGTTGTGCGCACCTATTCTGCTACCGGACACCGCCACACCGCAGAAATCAACCAAGAACTGCCCGGTAAGTTTCCGGTGCACCTGACGGCGACTGCCATCGAACGGGTGCGGGGGATTTTGGTGACGGCGCACGTGTTCGTGCCCGATGGCTATGCTGACCGCGACGTGTTGGGTGCGTACCGCGAAACCTACGACGAAGAACCGTTTATTCGCATGGTCACCGCCAAAAAGGGCATTCACCGCGTGCCTGACCCCAAGATTTTGGACGGCACCAACTTTTGTGATATTGGCTTTGAAATGGACAACGACACCGGGCGCGTGGTGGTGATGAGCGCCATTGACAACCTTGTAAAGGGGACAGCCGGACACGCCCTGCAAGCGTTAAATATCAGCATGGGTTGGGAAGAGACCCTTGGCCTTACGTTTTTTGGGCTTCATCCCTAATGGCAAGCACAACGCCGATGCGGTGGCAGCGGTCTGTTGAGGGCATCACCTACACCATTAGCAGCGATAAAGACGCCCTCGATACGGCGTTAATCATCAACTTTTTGACTCGTGAAGCCTACTGGGCAAAAGGACGGGTAGCAGCGGTGATTTTAGAGATGCTCGAGCACTCCCTTTGCTTCGGTCTCTACAAAGGTGATGCGCAAGTGGGCTTCGCCAGAGTCGTCACCGACTACCATTCGTTTGCCTACTTAGCCGATGTCTTCATCATCAAGCAAGAACGCGGGCGCGGCCTTGGCACCTGGCTGGTCGATACCGTTTTGAACACACCCCCTTGCAGTCGGGTCAAAACGATGATGCTTTTTACCAAAGACGCCCACGGGTTATACGCCAAGTTTGGTTTTGCCGAACCGGAAGACACCTCAAGAATCATGTTCCGCCGGGCTTGATGGTCGGGCAATGAGGGGGAAACGTTCGGGATGTTCGATGATGGCATCACTCAAATCAATGTCAAGCTCTGGCCAATAATAATGACCTAGTGATGGCTGCTGCACGTTCAAGATGGCAGCGACGGTGTGGTCTTTGAAGTGTGGAAAGTGTGCAAAAGGCAAAAACTGTTCTTTGCCATTAGCAAGCAACCAAATGCCGTGGCTGGAGATGTGGCTAACGCGAATGGTCATTCATGATTTCCTGAAGTTCAGCGATAGTGTAAGGTGGCGTGCGTTTGTGTAGCATGGCATGGCAGTTGGGACAGACAGGGCGCAAGTCATCAACGGGGTTTAGCTCATAGGTTTGACCAATGCTCGCAAGGGGAACAAGATGGTGTACATGTATAAAGCCGTCTCCAATAGCGCCGTAAGTCTCGGCAAAATCAATCTTGCACACAGCACATTGTGAACCCCAATGGTCAATACACTTTTGTCTGGCGCTACCGTTTCGTTCGTAGGCGTTGACCGTTACGGTGCGTTTCATGCCCTCGGTGAGTGTCAAATTGGGTTGTGTGGGAATTTCTTCGGTCAGTGGAATTTCTTGAGCCAACTCTAGGGCTTCAAAGGCTGCTACCAAGGCGGGTTTCATCTTCCAAATGAACTTTTTCCCTGTAGCATCGTCAAAGCCTTCAAAGAAGAAGCTCCAGTACTCGTTACCCCCTTCACGTCGTTTATTGAAGTTGATGGGATACGTTTTAGCAATGCGCTTAGCATAGTTACTAACGCGGCTGTTCATTGGTGAGGCGGGGGACTTGTAATGACCAAGTAAAAGTCCTATTTGACTGGCTGGTGCTTGATGACCTTCGAATCCATACATCACCCTGAAAACAGCGAGGTCTTTGGGTTTAGTAAGGGCTTCGTCAGAGAGAATGTGCATCCATTGTGTTTGGTCAAGTTCTGTTACCACGATAGTCACCTCGAGCTGTTTGATGTAGTGGATAGTGTGGATGATTTTTAATGTTAGCACAATATCAGTGAAACGAGTTGGTAGTTGCAGTGCTCGAGCTGGGCTAACATGCACCTTATGAAACGCGTAACCGTGTATTTGCCAGAGGAAATTGATGCAACCCTAACACGCCTTGCCCAGCAACAAAACACCTCCAAATCTGCACTCATTCGCCAGGCCGTTGTTGCCTTAGTAAATGGCGATAAAAGTGGTGAAGTAGCGTCAAAATTACCCGCTTGGGTGGGTTCAGTATCTCATGGTGGCTTGGATGACGTGGAAATGTTAGACGCGTGTCTACACGAAATGTACGAAGCATCTTGTAAGGAGTTCTTTTCATGATTATCGTCAAAGTCGGCGGTTCACTCGGCATCAACTACGATTTGCTCTGTGATGACGTGGCCGAACTGCACCAGCAGTGTCAAAAACTGCTGCTCATTCACGGGGGCAGCGCCGAAACCAACCGCATCGCGACCGCCCTCGGCAAGCCGCCTACCTTTGTTACCAGCCCCAGCGGTTACACCAGCCGTTTTACCGATAGGGAGACGCTCGAGATATTCGAGATGGTCTACTGCGGCAAGATGAACAAAGGTATCGTCGAACGCTTGCAAACACGCGGCGTGAACGCGGTGGGGTTATCGGGCTTGGACGGGCGCATTTTTGAAGGCAAACACAAAAAGTCTGTGCGCAGCGTAGAAGATGGCAAGGTGAAAATCTTGCGCGGCGATCACACGGGCACAGTAGAAAAGGTCAATACTGACTTATTGACGCTACTTCTGGACAACGGCTACGTACCTGTTTTGACGCCACCTGGCTCGAGCTTCGAAGGGGTTGCCGTCAATGTCGATGGTGACAGGGCAGCCGCAGCGGTAGCCACCAGCCTCCAAGCCGAGGCGTTGTTACTACTCTCGAACGTTCCTGGTCTACTGCGCGATTTTCCCGACGAAAGCAGCCTCATTGCCACCATTCCTGCCAATGACGTAGAAACCTACTTGGACTTTGCCCAAGACCGCATGAAGAAAAAAGTCTTAGGTGCTGCCGAAGCCGTTGCAGGCGGGGTAGGTAAGGTCATCTTTGCTGACGCTCGCATCGAAAACCCCATTCAAGCTGCCCTGGCTGGTCGCGGCACTGTCGTCTCGTAAGTGGGTTTGCGGTAGGCTGAAGCATGCCTGGTTGGCTTAGTCATATTTCCACGTTTGCTTTACTGCTTGCCTTGCGCGTCGCAGATCGTCTGGTAGCGCACTACCTGTACCGCGATGCTGTTAGCAGAGACGCCCAAGAACCTGCTTCTTCACCCAAAGAACTCAACGCGGCGCTGCGCCGTTACGCCTTTTTTGGCGGCATTTGGGAGACGATTTGGTGGCTTTTGGTCGTGTTTGTGGCGTTTTCGTTCTACTTTGTTTTCTAACCAAACTGTGAGCATCACGCGATAGCCGCACAACCTTTTGCGTGCTAGACTCACTCACGGAGGTTTGGGGATGATTGAAACCATAACTGAGACAGCGACGGTAACACAAGACATTTTGGCTCGGGATGCCGAGCACCATTCGGGTTTGTGGCAACCAGATATTGCTTTTGTGCGTGGTGACGGCGTCAAGCTCTGGGACGCAGAAGGCAACGAATACTTAGACTGCATGGCGGGTATTGCTGTCGCCAGCGTGGGTCATGCCAATGCCCGGTTAGCCGCCGCCCTCAGCGAACAAGCCAATAAGTTAATTGTCTGCCCGCAAAATCTAGCCAGTGACGTGCGGGCGAAACTTACCGATAAGCTCTTTCAGTTCGTTCCCCAACCCTTAAACCGAGTGTTTTTTGCCAGTTCCGGTTCGGAAATCAACGAAGCCGCCCTCAAGTGGGCTAGGGCGATGACGGGGCGCAGTCGTTTTGTGGCGGCTAAGCGCGGTTTTTCTGGGCGCACTATGGGGTCACTGTCGCTTACCTGGGAGAAAAAGTACCGTGAACCCTTTGAACCCATGCGCTACGAAACGGATTTTATCGCCTACAACGATGTGGCGGCATTAGATGAAGTGATTACTGATCAAACAGCGGCGGTGTTTTTAGAACCTGTGCAAGGCGAAGGCGGCATTCATCCGGCAACGCAAAAGTTTCTGAAAACTGCCCAAAAGCTGGCCCGTGAACGCGGGGCGCTACTCATTCTCGATGAAATTCAGTCGGGTGCTGGGCGCACGGGTAAATTCCTCGCCAGTGAACTCTATGGTGTGGTGCCAGATATGACCACCATGGCCAAAGGTCTAGCGGGTGGCGTGCCAATTGGGGCGTTACTGATGACCGATGAGGTGGCGGCGGCTATGCCCAAAGGCGGTCATGGGACAACGTTTGGGGGAAATCCTTTGGCGGCAGCCGCAGCACTCGCGGTGCTCGAGGAATTCGAAGCCCGCGACCTCTTAAATCACGTTAAATACGTGGGCAACCGCCTTCGCAAAGGCGTCATGGCGCTTAACAGTCCAGCGGTGCGGCGGGTGCGCGGTGTCGGTCTGATGATTGGGGTAGAACTGAAGAAAAAAGCTGCCCCCTACTTATCCGCGTTGCGTGATGAAGGCGTGTTGGCTATTAACGCAGGCGCGACGGTGATTCGTTTGGTGCCGCCTCTAATTATTAGCGAACAAGAAGCTGACGAGGTAGTGGCTCGAGTGGCCCATGTGCTAGAAAAAGTCGCTTAATGCTTGACCCTGTGGCGCTGCTCGAGCAAGCTGTGCGCATCCCCAGCGTCTCAGGACAAGAAGCCGAAGTAGCAGATTATCTGGTTTCACAAATGGCCACCTTTGCTGATCACGCTTTTGTCGATGAAGCAGGTAACGCCGTCGGTGTTGTCGGTCAGGGTGAAGTCAACGTCACCGTTTTGGGACACATCGACACGGTGCCGGGCAATGTTCCCGTTGAAATACGCGACGGCAACCTTTATGGGCGCGGCAGCGTGGACGCCAAGGGGGCATTTTGTACGGCAGTAGCTGCTGCCTCGCGCTTACCTGAAGACGTGCGCGAGCGCCTCACCTTGCGGCTCATTGGGGCGGTAGAAGAAGAAGCCCCCAGCAGCAAAGGGGCGCGTTTTGCAGTTACCGCCTACCCTAAGCCGGACATGCTCATTATCGGCGAGCCGAGCGGTTGGGACGCCCTGACGTTGGGTTACAAAGGGCGCTTGGTGGTGAAGCTCGAGCACAGTAAGCCCAACTTTCACAGTGCTGGCGATGACACCACCGCCACCGAAGACGTGGTGAATGCCTGGAATGCCGTGCAAACCCTTGTTGATGACTTGAACGACGGAATAACGGGTATTTTCGACAAAGTGCAAATCTCTCTTGCGAACGTCAACTCGAGCAGTGACGGCATGACCCAACGGTGCACGGCGGCGTTTGGTTTGCGGTTGCCGCCTGCGCATTCACCAGAAGAGATAGTGGATATGTTAGAACCACACCTCAGTGCGTTCACGGTGATGATGGCAGGTCATGAACGCGCTCACCGCGCCGCCAAAGACACCCCGTTAAGCCGAGCGTTTCGCGTGGCCATTCGTGAGCAGGGCGGCAAACCGCGTTTTAAGGTCAAAACGGGCACGTCAGACATGAACGTGGTCGCGCCCTCGTGGGATGTGCCCATGCTTGCTTATGGCCCGGGGGATTCGTCACTCGATCACACGCCAGAAGAACATGTGAGCATCCGTGAGTTAGCACAGGCCGTGAACGTCCTCTCACAGGTTTTTCATAGTCTCGGTTAATGAACAGACAAAACCTGCTACTTGTTCTACCCTTTGCCTTAAGGAGGTACATGGTGAACGCATGGCAGGTAGGTAAGCAATGGATCAAAAAATGTCCCCGCGTACAGCGAGATATTGGTGTGTTGTGGTTGGTGTTGCTGCTATCTTGGGCAGCCACCCAGCAACTGCAGATGGTAGCGGAGCTTGAAGTCGTTTCTAACGTGGCAGACGCTGCTATTTTTATTAATGGTACGGCCACAGCGGTGGTGCCAGCAGAAACGGGCAGGGTGGTGCTCGAGCTACGCCCCGGCAGTTACACCGTGCAATTGGCTGCGCCTTCTTACAACCCGCCTGCTCGAGATGTTGTTCTAGCGGAAGGGGAGATGGTCACGCTCGAGTTCGTCCAAACAACGGCTGATACCACGCGAGTAGGCAGCGCCGTCATTCAAGGCAACATTCCCAACGCCAACGTGTTTGTCAATGGCGAACAAGTGGGTTCGCTCGACGGAACAGGCCAACTGCGGCTCGATAACTTGGCACCAGGTCGCTACGACGTGCGTTTAACTGCCCCTGACTACGCTGAGCAAACAGGCGGGGTGACGGTGTTTCCGGGCGAAGTTGCAGTGCTCGAGCTAACCCAACCCCAAACCGAGACAGGCAGCTTGCGTATTGTCACAGGTTTATCCTCGGCAACTGTCTTTTTGGATGGTCAGCAAGTTGGGGTCATAACAGAGGGTGAATTTCGCATGGAAAACCTCGAGGTAGGCGACTACGTCATGCGCATCGAAGCGCCAGATTTTTCCCCATTAGAACAAACCATCACCATCAACCGTGACCAAACCACGACGTTTGATATTGGGCTTTAACAACAGTATTGATAATTAAGCGTATTTGGTTAACTAGCGATTGACTAGCGCATGTGAGCAAGTTGTCTTTGCATGGGCGGTGTCAATTGTAATGGCTTTTCCATGATTGACGCCTACCTAGTGGAACGCGTTGTATGCCGATGTGACGTTGGTAAACATCAATAACTGTAGAAACAACACGTGGAATTGCTAAAAGTTGTCTTGCCGGAAAGTCTTGGTTGAAAACAAAAGGACATCGGCGGGTTAATAAACGCTGAACATGACTGTACGTAAGATTGCAAATGAGGTATATTAACGGTTAAGTTCTGCAACCAAATAGCACGCGTCAGCGTTGCCGTCTTTTTCTTGTGTGGGTGACGGATTGATGTGGGTGACGGATTGACGCTAGTGGTGGTTGCTTCGGAGGTTAACTGTGTTGAAACGTGTATTTACCCTTTTGTTGCTTGTTTTGGTGGCGTTTGCTGTCGGGCAAGACGAATTGGCAGCCCGCCAAGCGGATGCGGACAATCCTTTTTGGAATCCGAGTGAGGCGACGCTCGAGAGTTGGCGGGTCGTCGAAGGCGTTGAAGAAGGGGCTGAAATCCGCTGGTGGACGATGTCACTTAGTCCGACGTTTAATGAGTATCTCGAGCAAATCGTCGCCAACTTTGAAGCCACGTATCCTGGTGTGACCGTGGTGTGGGAAGATGTCCCTTGGGACGGCCTCCAAGCGCGCACCCGCAACAGTTTCACTGCGGGCGATCCGCCCGATGTCATCAACTTAAGCCCTTCGTGGTTGGGTGAATTTGCGGGCGCGGGTTTGCTCATGGATATGGACGACGCTATCGCCGCTTATGGTGACGTGCGCGATAACTACGTGGACACCGCTTGGAACACCGCGACCTATGAGGGTACGAGTTATCAAGTGCCGTGGTACTTGGCGCTCACTAACTTTGTGGGCTACAACGAAGCCGTCTTAGCAGAATGTGGGGTGGCTGCTGCCGACTTACCTACTACGTGGACAGACCTGCGCAGCTTTGCCCAAACCACGCAAGATAGTTGTGGTCTGTACGCCACTAGCCTCAACTTTGGTCCGGCTACCGAGCAGTATTTGCTCGATTACCTTGCTTACAACGACATCCCCCTCAAAGACGAAGACGGCAACGCCATTTTCAACACCCCTGAAGCCGCTGCCGCCTTGCAAGTGTGGGTGGATTTAGTGCAAGAAGGTTTGGTACCCCGTAGCAGCCTCACCGATGACCACCGCAACATGATTGACCGCTTTAGCGAAGGCGAAACTGCTCTGGTGATGATTGCCCCGCACCTGCTGCGCTTAGTTGAAGAAAACAACCCCGACACGTATGCCAGTTTGGGTATTGCGCCGGGTATTACGGGGAGTAGCGGCAAAAACCGCGTGGACGTGCAGTCACTGGTGATTGCAGCGGATACCGAAGCCCCCAACGCTGCCTTGGCACTGACATTGTTCATTACCAACCCGGAAACCCAAGCTGAATTTAGCAAGTGGGCAGGGGTGTTTCCTTCGAACTTAGCAAGTTACGATGACCCGTATTTCAGCACCACTGAAGGCGGTCAGTTACCAGCCTTGCGTCCTTTGGCGTTTGATTACGTCAGCAACGCTGACAACCGCACCGCGCTCTTTCCCAACAACACCGAAGTCGAACAAGCGGTCAGCGAAGCCACCCAATCAGCATTATTGGGTCAACAAACCCCCCAAGAAGCCCTTGACGACTTGGTTGCCCGTATCAACGACATCATCGACCAGTAATTGACCAGTAAACGACCAGTAAACGTGGCTAGATGCGTCTTTGGATGTGGTATTAGCTCGAGCAAAACCACCTATTGCCAGCAACCACCTATTGCCAGCAAAGACGTATACAAACATTGAGTACAAACATTGAGCGGGCGGGGGCAACCTCGCCTGTTTTTATAGGGGGACGTTGTGGCGATGCAAAGTAAACCACTACCCGTAAGCGCCGTGTCGCGTTCTGTTTTTAAGCGGCGTAAGCGCGTGGCAGCGTATGCATTTTTGGCACCGGCACTCGGCTTTTTGACGGTCTTTTTTTTCCTGCCGCTACTGCAAGTTATCTATTATAGCTTCACCGATTTTGACCTTTACAATGCCTCTTGGGTAGGGACAAGTAACTACCGCGAGTTATTTCAAGACCCGCTGTTTTGGATGTCACTGCGCAAGTCGTTTGTCTATCTCATCTGCACACCGATTTTGATTGTCTTATCCCTGACGCTTGCTATTGTCGTGAACCGCCCCCTTAAGGGAATGGCCTTTTTTCGGGCGATGTATTTTATGCCTGCGGTTATCTCAGCCGTCGCCATTGGCATGATTTTTGAACTGGTCTTTGCCGAACAGGGGCTCTTAAACGGCACGTTGCGTGAACTGGGGTTGATTCGCCGTTCGATTGCCTTTTTACAAGACCCAGCACTGGTGCTACCGAGCATCATGGGGGTGACCATCTGGCGCGGCATCGGGTATTACATGGTGATGTTTTTAGCAGGTCTGCAGGCTATTCCCAAAGAACGCTACGAAGCTGCTAGCATCGACGGGGCTAACGTACTGCAAAAACATTGGCACATCACCGTGCCGGGCGTGCGCCCCATTATTGTGTTAGTTGGGGTGCTGTCATCCATTGCTGCGCTTAGGGCGTTTGATGAGATTTTTATTCTCACCGACGGCACGGGCGGCATTCTCAACAGTGGCCTCACGGCGATGTTTTATCTGTACCGGCAAGCGTTTGTGTTCAATAATGTCGGTTATGCTTCTGCCTTAGCAGTGGTGTTTTCGCTGGTGATTATTGTCTTTACCATCGTCAATTTGCGTTTGGGAGGCAGCGATGCGCGTTAAACGTTGGCAAGTGGCGTCGTGGTACACCGTGCTGATTTTGGTGATGTTAGTGACCGCTCTGCCGTTTGTGTGGGCGATGCTGATGAGCGTGCGGCAAACGTCTGCCAATGTGTTCGGGCGCAACCGTCCGCCGCAAGTCGTTGCCTATCCGGGTTTGATCGGTTGGGGCGAAGGTGCAGACACCGCTGAAGACGACGGAAGCTATCGGGCAGAAGATGGCTGGTGGACGAACTACGCCCCACGTTTTGAAGGGGCGCTCGAGAACACCCCCCTTGCCCCCTACACTTTCCCGGCGACCACCGAAAACTACTACCGCGTCACCCAAGACATCGCCATCGGGCGCTATTTCCTTAACAGTCTGTTGGTGTGCCTTGGTACCGTGCTTTTGACGTTGTTACTTTGTTCGTTGGCGGCTTACCCGCTTGCCAAGATGCGTTTTGCGGGCAGGGATGTGCTTTTTGTGGTGATTCTCAGCACGCTGGTGTTTCCTGAACAACTTATCCTCATTCCGCTGTACGTAACAGCAGTCAATACCTTTCAATTTCAAGACACCTACTATGGGCTTATTTTGCCGTTTGCGGCCAGTGGTTTGGGAATTTTTTTGCTTAGGCAGGTGTATTACAGCATTCCCGATGAACTCTTAGAAGCTGCTCGCATTGATGGGGCAACCGAATTTAGCATCTGGTGGAGGATTTTGCTGCCGCTTATTCGCCCCGGACTGGCGACACTGGCCATCATCACCTTTGTGACGTCGTGGAATAACTTTTTGTGGCCGCTGCTGATGCTCACTGATACCGAACTTTTTACGCTACCCGTTGGACTAGCGTATTTGCGAGGGTTTTTTAGTGGCAACATCCGCAACGTCGCTGCTGGGATAGTCATTGCGACTGTACCTGTAATTGTGGTGTTTATGATTTTTCAAAAGCAATTTATCGAAGGTTTGGCTGGGGCGGTTAAAGGCTAATGTTGTTGGTACCACCTGACACCCGTCCGCCGACGTTGGCGTTTCCTATTGCGGTGGCGAGGGCTACCCACACTCCGCTGCTCACCCCGCCTGCTGGGGCGCTCAATCACGGCAATCAAGCAGGGGACTTTACAGAACTCAAGGATTGGCTCGAGCACCACACCCCCGCTGCTGACGTGCTCATTATCAACCTCGAGCAACTCACCTTGGGCGGCATGATTCCAGCGCGGCGGGTTGACGATACCTTCACCCAAGCGCACGAAAAACTTGCCTTACTGCGCAGTCTCAAACACCACCACCCTAACCTCACCATCTACGCTCACGGCGTCATCGTCCGCGTCGCCCACGACAACGACCCCTTTGAAGAAAAACCCTATTACGGACAGTACGGCATGCACCTTCGCGCCTACAGTGATGCTTTTGACCGCTATCAACGGCAACCGTCTAGCAGCCATCAAGAAGCCTTGCAACACGCCGTTAAGCCCGTTCCCGAAGCCATTTTACGCAACTGGTTAGATACCCGCAGGCGCAACCATCAACTGCACGTGAGTGCGCTCGAGTACGTCCGAGACGGCATCATCGACCACCTGTGCATCACGCTTGATGACACCAGCGAATACGGTCTTGCCGCCTGTGACAGGCGGGCGCTAGAAGCTCGAGCAGACGCTTTGGGATTATGGTCACAAGTAGACATCTACCCCGGTGCGGATGAAGTGCCCATGACCCTGCTAGCGAGAGCCATCCGCCGCGATAAGCCTGTGAGCAAGATATACCTGCTTTACAGCTCGAGCACCGCTGAGCATGCCGGGTTAATGTACGAAGACCGTCCCCTCGGTGCACTCGTGGCTGCGCAGCTGCGAGCTGTTAAGGCTCGAGCCGTTCCTATCTTGTCCGAAGCCGACACAGTGCTAGCCGTCAACGCCCCCGGCATCCGCCAAGCCGAACCGCAACCTGATGTCACCGTCGTTGACACCCCGCACCGTCATTTGCCTGCATTCGTCGATACCCTCGCTGAGCTAGTTGCTAATGCCGATAAACCCGTGTGTCTAGCAGACGTGGCCTATCCTAACGGAGCGGAAAAACGGCTATTACGGTTGCTCGAGCCACGTTTTTCCCTCTCCCAACTAGCAGGCTTCAGCGCGTGGAACACCGCAGGCAATACCCTCGGCAGTACTTTGGCGTTGGCTGTGCTGCACAAACACTGTCAAGACGAACCCGCTTGGTTAACCATGTTGTTTGACCGTTTGGTGGATGACTACTTGTATCAAACCGAGGTGCGTCCGGCGCTTGCTGCAGAACTGCGCCACCTCAACCCGCTAGATTTGGCTGAACACGTGCCCCATGCGGAAATGCGTTTGAACGTGTTACTCGAGCCACTTGCCCGTGACCTATGGAACAAACATTTTGCAGAGCATCCGGCACTGACGGGTTTCACACTCGACTGGCAACCCGCCAAACTCGCGTGGGCGCGGTTATTTACGGGTGTTTTTAACGTGCAATTTCAACCCAAATGACACCTTCAACCAAAATGAAAACGCTCGAGGTGGATGTTGCCATTATTGGTGGCAGTTTGGGTGGGGTAGCGGCGGCATTGAGTTTGCTCGAGGCAGGCAGAAGCGTTCTCTTGAGTGACGCTTACCCTTGGCTTGGTGGACAATTAACGTCTCAAGGGGTGTCGCTACCTGATGAGCACGCTTACATCGAAACTTTTGGCGGTACGCGTAACTACCAACGTTTGCGGCAAAAATTGCGCGAGGCGTATGTGGCGAGGGGATTTCCTGAAAGTATGCCCGACGGACGCCCCTTGAATCCTGGCGATGGTTGGGTCAGTCGCTTGTGTGTTGAACCCAAAGTGGCCGCTGAGGTGATTGAGGGGTGGCTCGAGCCATACGACCAACTCACCTTGTTGCGTCAGTACATACCCATTCACACCAACGTCGTAAACGACACTGTGCACACCGTGACGCTGCAGTCTTTGCGCGATGGAACGTCTACACAAGTTGCCGCGAGTTATTTTTTGGATGCTACCGACTTGGGAGACCTGTTGCCGCTCACGGGAACGGATTTTGTTACTGGGGCAGAAGCGCGGGCAGATACCGGCGAACATGCTGCTTCTGAACGGGCTGACCCTTTGCGGGTGCAGAGTTTTACCTTTGTGGCTGCGCTCGAGCACCGCCCCGGCGAACATCACGTCATTCCCAGACCTGACCTTTACGACTATTTCGTTCACCAACAACCCTACAGCTTGACCATCCCCGGACACGACGGTGGCTTGCGCCGTTTTGGGATGTTTACAGGCGACTTGCCTTTTTGGTCGTACCGACGCATTCGCCAAGCCAATGGAGGGCGCGGCGACATCATGCTGCTCAACTGGGCGAGTAATGATTACCGTTTTGCCGACCTCATCAATGCCAGTCCAGCGCGACGGCAACGCATCTTACACGCAGCCAAGCAACTCACCTTGGGGTTTGTCCACTGGTTACAAACGGCAGCCCCTCGCGACGAAGGTGGTGTGGGCTATCCGGAATTGAAACTTTGCAGTGACGTTTTGGGTACAGCCGATGGCCTCAGCCAAGCGCCGTATATTCGCGAATCGCGGCGCATTGTGGCGTTAGAACGGGTCACCGCTGATGATTTGCTGGGTGAACAAGCTAGGGCTAAATCCTACGGTAACTCCGTCGGCATCGGCTGGTATCAACAAGACTTGCACGCTTGCGTGGGCGATACTCGTGCTGTTCAATTTGCCGACACGCGTCCGTTTCAAATTCCCCTTGGGGCGCTCATCCCGCATAAGACCCGCAACCTGTTAGCAGCTTGTAAAAATATCGGCACGACACATCTCAGTAACGGTGCTTATCGGGTGCATCCGGTGGAATGGGCGATTGGCGAAGCGGCGGGGCATGTGGCAAGATACTGCCTCGAGCACACCTGTTCCCCGCACACCGTCTGGGCATCGCTAGCTCACACTCGAGCCCTGCAACACCAACTACTTTCAGCAGGCGTGCCGCTGTTTTGGGCGGTTGATGTGCCCATAAGTCACGCATTATTCGGTGCAGCACAGCGGTTTGGGTTGGACTGTTTAGACACGGATGATTGGCGGGGGCAGCAGCTCGAGCTTGCCCTAGATAGACCCCCTACGAGAATTGAACGAAAACATCTCATCGCGTGCGGTATCAAGGCGCAAGACACACCTGAAGATGCACCTTTGGCGAGGTGGCTCGAGTCATAAAACAACGCGGGTGAATCTCCCGCGTCTCTGTGATTGTTCTGGTGATTGTCAAACCGTGTTACAAAAACTGTGTGAGTAGCGAAATATAAGGATACATGTTGTCGTAGCGGATGGAATCTTGTTCTGGGCTAGCAAGCCAGATGATGACCCACAAACTCATAATCACTACAAAAATCACCGCGCTAATGATAATGGTAAACGTCATAGCGGGGCTGCGTCCTTGGTTTTGTTCGGGTGTACCGTGATGTTCGCTCATCATTCCTCCTACGGGTTTACTCTACAACAAACCTTCTACTGAGAAAAATCTTCTGGCGCTCAGTGAGCAAGGGCAATCAGATGCGGCGCTTTTGTGCTGTAGCGTTGTTTGTCAAAGTCTCCGTAACAGGTGATGTGTGTAAAGCCTGCGACTTGCAACGCCCTTTCGAGTTCAAAACGGTGATAATACCGCTGCGTGAGGCTAAATACTTGCCGCGTGAGGGTGCCAGAAGCGTCAACTGTATCAAGATAATAATGGCTTTCTAGCACCTGCGTGTCGGCATTGTGATGCTGCAAGACAAATAACTCGCTGTTTTCCGCCATGTTTGTCCAATAGGGTTCCCGCCGAAGCACGTCAAGTTGCCCAAAATGCGGATTGTACAGGTCACACGCAAAGCGTCCATGTGGCTCGAGGTGCTGCCTGATTTTTGACAGTGCGGCGTCTTGGTCGGCAAGGGTGTAGAGGTGCATCAGCATGTTAAACGGGGCGATGACGAGGGGGAAGTGTCTATCTAAGTTGAGGTTTTGTGCGGTTTCTTGCAACAACGTAACACGTTCGTGTAAGTTTTCTGCCTCGAGCTTTTGCTTGGCGCGGGCTAGCATCTTGCCAGAAGGTTCAACCGCTACTACTTCGTGCCCACTGGCTGCGAGCGCCCGCGTCACTCTGCCGGTACCCGCACCAAGTTCCAAAATGGGCGAACCATAATCCCTGGCCAAGTCGCGATAAAACGCCAAGTCATCCCGGTAAGACACATATTGCTGTTCGTACAGCTCAACGAGTGGGTCGTATAGGTTAGCCGTCACGGTTTAGTCGCAATCGCAACACCCGTCTTCACCACACACAGCACACTCACAACACTCGCAGCACTCGCACTCACAACACTCAATGCCGCCCCCTTCGCAGTCACAAAAGTCAATATCGCAACAGCAACAGCACTCGGTGGCGCAGTCGATACAACACAAGGTTTCGCAACAACCACAACTACGACTGCGGTCTTTACGTTTTTTGCGGCGTCTTACGAACAGGTTGGGGACGTTTTGGACGGCTTGCATGAAGCTGTTTTGGTGAATGTTTTGATTGGTCTGGCAACTGCAGGTGTGTCCGCAAGTGCCTAGGATGCGCTGGCCTCGAGCTTGCAGTTGCTCGAGCAGTAACATCTGCGCCAGTTCAGGACGGGGTAGCTCGAGCGTCTCAAAGTGCGCTTTCAGTTTCGCAAATGCCTCACTAAAGATCTCCCGTACTTGCGCAGCGATGTCCGCTTCGGGAAAACTTGCAGCCAACGCATTGAACTTACCCGCTTTTGTGTCCGCATCAAAATCTTGATAGCTATCGAGCAGGTACATCATCCGCCCAAACATGCGCCCCATTTCGCTGAGCGCAGAGGCGTTGTGGGGTTTGCCTGCCACGACTGCTGTGTGTGCAAACGCAGCCGATACTGCCATTTCTGTTGGTTCAGCGTAACGAAAAAAGTCACCGTGGGAATCACGTTCAACCTCGGCTTGGCGGTTGGTTTGCTGGGTGATGGTGTTACTGGCAAAACCTAATTTGTGGGCGAGGTTTTGACCTTGATTGTGCCATGTCCGCGCCATACGTCTAGCAAACGTGGGGATGTGTCGCAAAAAGGTTTCATTATCGGCTATGTGGTCATCAATTTTGGTAGCGCCAATGGTGAGGGCGATGGACGCAGCGTACTGGGAAGCAGCACTCGAGGGCGCGGTCACCTCAGCCTTAAAGTGACTTCGTAAGGGGCAATAACTGGTGTGACGTTCGGGTTCATTGTCACTTTGCGCTTCACACAGTACTGATAAGAGCGCCGCGTCATAATTTGTGGTGATGCGCGACGGCTGACCCGCGTTATCGCGCAGTGCCAAACACATCCCGCAAACATGCCCCATCCACGCCTGTTGTTGGTTTTTGGGCATGCTGCAACTGCTACCCCGCAAGACACCAAACATGTTGACCTCAACTTCCTGTAGTTAGACGAAAAAAGTGTAGACTAAACTACAATATACCAGTCCTACATGGGTTGTGGGTTCATGTTTGTTTTAGATGCCTAAGACCGTGTTACCAGTCGCCGCCAGCGCCACAGCGCCGTAAGCAGGTGCATGTTTTCAAAGTGACCGAAACCATCCTCAAAGTAATACGCGTGCCGGTATTCGGGGGCGTAGCGGTCACGGAAGAGGGACGCGTGTGAGGCTGTACCGGAAAATCCCCTCGAGCTTGCCGCCATTCTTGCTGCCATTTGGGCTGGGCTGCGGTACGGATAATGCTTAAAAATCGGCACCCGGCTGTACGGTTTCCAGCCAACGCCCGCCGGAATCACCTTGCCGTGTTGCCCGAGTGGATAATGCACCCCCATGTCATCTTTGAATTGACGGATTTCTAACCAAAATGGCGAATACCAGCGCACCCGCGTTTGTACGCTGTCGTTGATATCTGGTTGTTCGTACGTCATTTGTTCATACGTTATTGCGTCAGAGGTATGCAAAAAAAACTGCATCGCTGCCCAGTTGACCCGTTTTGCCCCTTGTTTGTCAGCGTGTTCAAGGACGCGTCTGGGGTTGTGGTGGAAAATTTCGTCGCCGTGCATAAGCGTGTACCAGTGACCCATGCCAAAGCTGGCTCGAGCCACTTCAAGCAGCACCTGACGGTGATAGTCGCGCAATTTCTCGCTGGGTTTGAGCACGTCTTCATCGCGCAAAATGGTGTGCACTTCAGGGTATTGGGCAAGTTTTTCGGGGGTGTCATCGGTAGAACCATCGAGCACGAAAATGGCATCAACAGTGTGGCGGTTATTTTGCATCATTTCGTCAATGATGTCGGCTTCGTTGTAGGTAAGCAGCAGACCGATATTCATTCGCATATTCATTCGCACTGTGATTATGCTTGCAGGGAGGTTGTAGAGGTGCGGCGCTCGAGCGTTCCCCGTTCCACATCGACAACTATATCCGCTGCTGCAATCAACGCCGGACGGTGGGCGACTGCCACAATCATTTTTGTCTGTGCTAGTTGTTGCAAGGTGGCGAGCATGACTTGTTCGCTGGCGTCATCCAAATTGGCGCTAGGTTCGTCGAGTAGCAACATGGCAGGGTCGCGTAGTAGCAAACGTGCCAGGGCGAGGCGTTGCCGTTGACCGCCGGAAAGCCCCGAACCATCCTCACCGAGTTGGGTAGCTAAGGTCATGTTTTGGTGACGTAGTTCGCTGGCGAGTTGCACGCGGGTGAGCACGTCCCACAAGCTCGAGTCACTGTACGTGTTACCGAGTGCCAAGTTATCGCGCAGCGTGCCATGAAAAAGCAAACTGTCTTGCGGCAAGTAACCGACCAGTTTGCGCAGTTGGCTTTCGGGAAAGGCTTGTAAGGGCGTGTCAAACAGCCGAATTTCACCTTGTTTGGGTTGCTGAAAACGCAAAAGCAGTTGCAAGAGGGTAGTTTTACCGCAACCGCTCGCCCCGCGCAGTGCCACCAAACCCGCGCCGGCTACATTGATAGTTAAACCGTCAAACACGGGCATCCCGTCAGGATAAGCAAAGTGCAACGTGTCGATGGTGAGTTTGGGTGATGGGTTAATCTGTAGGGGTTCTCGCGGATATGCCTCAGCATCTTGTGCTGCTAACGCGCGCAAGCGGACGGCGGCGGCGCTGGCTTGTTTGAACATGGCGTAACCTTTGGGCAGCAGTTGTAGTGGCGTGGAAAGTAGCGCCACCAAGGTGATGTAACTGACCACTTCGCCGGTGGTGAGCGTGCCTGCATTAACCCTGGCAACGAGCAGGGCAATCATCACCATGAGGCTGGCAAACACCAACAGTTGGGCAACAGGAATTTGTAGTGCCGCCAAAAACGTACGCCGTTCGGCGAGGCGTTCAGCGCGGGTGCTATCTTTGTGCAAACGGCCAAACATAAACCAATGTAAGTCCAAAGCGCGGATGGTGGGGTGGTGTTTGAAGCCTTCTTGTAAGTGGCTCGAGACCTGTTCAAAAGCGTCTTGACTGAGGCTAGTGGTGTGCTCGAGGCGTTTGCCGAGGTTTCTTAGCATCAACGCTAGCGGCAACGCCAAAACGAGTAGCAGTAATGTCGTGCGCCAGTCTTGCCACAACAGCAAGCCCACAATCATCACGCTGGCAACCGTTTCAGCGAGTAACGTTCCTAAGCCAAACTGATAGTAAATATCAACATCACGCAAGTCGCCAACAATGCGCCCCGTTAACCCGCCACTGCTCGCAGGTAGGGCGTCCCGCTTGAGGAGCGCCACATAAATGCGTTCGCGCCAGCGCCGACTGACGTGGGCGGCTGCCCGTCCCAACAGCGCATCTTGGGCAAAAAGCATCAGTGAACCAAGCAGGGCAACGAGTAAAGCTCGAGCCAACACCCCTGGTAACACACTGACATCTTCAGCGACTAACACCCGGTCAAACATGGGCGTTACCAAAACAGGCACGAGTGCCACCCGAAAAACCCCGTTGGCAACAGCCGCCAGCGTCCCCCACAAGGTAGCGGGCAAACGGGCGTAGAGCAAACTTGGCAGACGTTTGGGTGATGGAGGTGGGATTTCAGGCATGGGAGATGACGGGTTGTGTATGTGGTTTTTTTGTGTCTGCATTTGTATTTGTGTAAGTGTCTAGTAAGTAACGCACGAGAGCAGCGGCAGCACCGGGTTGGGGCATGGTTTCGCGCAAGCGGGTGCGGATGTGCTGGCGTTTGGGTGTATCAGCAAGAAGCTCGAGCGCTGCCTTACTCACATCATCAGCGTGCAACACACCTTTAAGTTCCACTATTAATGTCTCTCCTGAAAAGTGATTGGGCAGTGAGGCAGGCAGGTGCGGCGCCGCCATGCGCACAGCGCGGCGTTTTAGGGGCGTGCCAATAACGGGAATGCTGCTGAGCCAGTGGGCGAGTCCCTCGAGGGGTATCGCTTCAGGTTTATTGAGGGGAAACGCCACCACGCTAGGCAAGTACGCCATGCCGAGTTCTAAGGTGTTTGTTCCGGGAATGGTTAAGGCAATGTCGGCGGTTTTCATGTGGGCGTAGCGGGCGGCTTCGGGGATAAGCTCGAGCCTTGTTCCCGCTGGCGTGATGATGTGCTCTTGCTGTTCATCAAACCTGCCCGATGTTCCCCCCAAAGCGTTTTTCCCAGCTAGGTCACCCCCTTGTAAGGCTTCCCGAAATCCTTGTTCAGACAGCAAACGGCTGCGCGGATAGACAAAACGAGCATCAGGATATTGCACCTTGATGCGGTCGATTACGGCTAGCATCAGCGGCAAAACATAGCGGGTAAACCCGTCGCGGCTACCTGCCATCACCAGCACGTGCGGCGAACCGCGTTGGTTGATGTTTATGTCATCAAGGTCAGCTAAAGCGTCGGCGACGAGGTTGCCGATGGGGACAGCTCGAGCTACCTCCGCACCCTTCCGCTTGGCTTTTTGGATATTTTTCTCGTCAGTGACAAAAAGGGTATGCAAGTATTTGTGCCACGCGGGTTCAAAGTGATAGCGCATCACGTCCCAACCGAGTTTTTGCCCGAGGCGCACCGCTAGCTCGAGGCTTCCGCCGAGGCTCAACACCAAACCTTGTTTGACGCCTTCCGAAAACCCTGTAAGTGGTTGCCCCAAGGTGATGGTACGCATGGTGTCCGTTGGCGAGAACACGTCAGATACTAATGTTTTGGCAATGTCTACCTCGCGTCCGCTAGCAAACTGGCAGGGAATGACACCAATGGCTACCTGCCAGTCGGGTGCTTGCTGGCGCAATGCTTTAAGCACAGGTGTCACCCAGGTGTACAGTTCACCGGGGCCGTTGGTGACGAGCAAGACATGCATAGGCGTACTTTAACGTGGATTTTTGAGAAAAGAGGTGCGGAGTGTGTCTTTTGTGGGAAAAAATGCCATTGCAACTTGCCTTGACATGTACTACCATTAAGCCTACTGTATCGATGTGACCAAAAAAGAGAAGCTCATCTACGAACTCGTGTCCTTACCAGCAAGTATGCGCTTCTCTGACGTGCGAAAAGTGCTCGAGTGGCATGGTTATGAGCTGAATCGCAGTGCGGGTAGCCATTTTATGTTTCGTAAAGAGGGCAGTCCTAACCTTGACATCCCCATCAAAGATGGCAAAACGGTCAAGCGGGTGTACCTGAAAATGATTGTTGACGTCCTGAACCTGAAAGGATAAATCATGGCGAAAGATCTTAATTACTACTTGGGACTCAAATATCGTTTGGAAATCACGCCCCTTTCAGCAGAAGATGGTAGCGGCTACTACGCGCACTATCCTGAACTTGGGCCATACGTTGGCCACGGTGATGGCGATACTGTCACTGAGGCAATCGCTGAAGCAGACGTGAGCAAACAGCTATTTTTTGAGTCTGCGCTCGATAGGGGCGAGCCTATCCCCGAACCAGACACGCTCAAAGCGTATAGTGGCAACCTCAACTTGCGCGTGCCAAAAGAATTACACCGTGAATTGGCAGAAGAAGCTAAACGTCAAGGTGTTAGTTTAAATTTTTATGCTGCTACCTTGTTAGCACGACGTGTGCGGTGAACAAGGTGTAGGCAGTACCCGAAGGTTTTGTCGACATAGGTTTGCTGGACATATCTGAACGACATGCTCAGTAGATTGCCAAACAGCCGACGGAATGTCCTTGCGTTGCTGCTTACAATGACAGGTGATGAGATATCTTTGCCTTTTTTGGCTAGTTTTTGGCTGTGCTGTTTTCGGTGTGGCAAGTGCGCAAAGTAGCCCCCCGAATAATCCAGCGAATAATCCAGCGAATTTTCCACTGGAATCGTTAGCACCCAATCAAACGGGGTATGCGGTGACGGCGGGGGCGGGTAATGTGCTCGAGCGCTTCCCCATCACCGTCTTGGGCGTGCAATATGACAACGCCGACTTTCCGCTGGTGTTGATTAAAGCCAGTGGTGATTTTATCGAAAGCACAGGCGGCATTGCGGCGGGCATGAGCGGTAGCCCTGTGTACATACCTACAGGCAGTCAAGACGCCTTACTCGGGGCGATTTGTTGTACCTTTGCCAACAGCGAACCGGGTTTGGCGCTCGTTACGCCTATCGAAGTGATGCGCCGTGCTGACCCAAACGCAATGCAACTGGTGAACGTGCCTGCTTGGGGGCGGCAGATGCCCCTTGAAGACGCCATACCGGTATCAACGCCCGTGTTGTTTTCGGGGTTGTCGGAACGGGCGAGTCGTTTGCTCGAGCCACTGTTCTCTAACCCTTCGGTGATGCCTTTTCCCGCGCAGAGCATGGGGTTTGGGGCGACAGACACCGCTGACGCCAACTTTGACCTGCAACCCGGCAGCAGCATCAGCGTGCAACTCGTGCGGGGCGATATCACCGTGGCAGCGCTAGGGACAGTGACGGCAATTGATGGGGACAATATCTACGCGTTTGGTCATCCGCTGTTGGGTGATGGTGAGGTGTCGTTTGCGTTTGCGCCAGCCCACGTCTCATACATTGTGCCCAATGATGTGGTGTCGTTTAAGCTTGCGAATAACGGTAAGCGGGTGCTCGGTACTATTACACAAGACCGACCTTATGCCATCAGTGGCAAGGTGGGCAGTTTGCCGCGTTATTTACCAGTAACACTCACCCTTTCTGAGGGGCTTAACAGTGAAGAAACGACCGGCTCGAGCGTCAACAAGCGCTTTGAAGTCGCGAGTGGCGAGCGCTACTATCCAGCACTTGTGGCCACAGCTACCCTAGAAGCCTTTGACGAGGTGCTCGAGCAAACCACCCCCGGCAACGCGTCTTTGGTCTGGGATATCACCTTGAATGATGGCACCACTGTGCAAGTGACCGAACAAATCACCAGCCGCCGCGATATTGCCAGTGCCACAGCGCGGTTAACGGGGGAACCGCTGGCGATTTTAGCCAATAACATCTTTGCCGCTCCAGAGATTGCTCGAGTTGCAGTTAACATTCGCTACAGCACCACCCAGCGTTACGCCGATATCGTGCAAGTGGTCAGTGAACGCGACGAAATTCGTGCTGGTGACACCATTACTGCCTATGTGCGCTTGCAACCTTACCGCGCCGAACCAGAAGTCAAAACCTTGCGCATTCCTATTCCTGAAGACATCGACGAAGACGAATTGCAACTTATCTTTCGTGGGGGATTAGAACCACCTACTCGCCCGGATACCCGCCGCCAGCGGCAAGCAGAAGATGAGGACGACGAGCAGGACTTCTTTACCGATAAGATTCTCACCTTTGAAGAGTTGTTAATTGCCCTGCGGCAAAACGTGCAAGCCAGTGAGTTGGTGGTGGAAACGGTCATTGATGGGGAGGTTGAAAGGCTCACGAGGCTCAGTTTGCCTTACTTGGTGAGTGGCGTGGAGACGGTGTTTATTGACGTTCAACCCGCCGAAAGTGACACACCTGATGCCCCTTAGCCACGATTGCTGATAGTCTGATGACGCTTTGCTGATGTTGGCATGACCCTTCTCACCCTCGAGGGGGGTACACTAGCACCAGTATGCACGGTAAACTACCTTACGTTTTGTCAGACTTTATGCGCACTAGGCCGCAACGTCATCATGAAAAGCGTGGTAACGTAGCCTGATTTTGCAGGTTTTGACGACACACAAACTCTCTTTGGAACTGTTGCCATGAGCCAAACTACTGAATACGTATCAGCTTTACACTTACGCGACCGTCAGCGCCTCCGCGTTGCGGTCGTTGGTTTTGGGGTGATGGGACGTCATCACGCCAATATTTACGCGTCGCTACCCTATGTTGACCTTGTTGCTGTGGTTGACCCGGATGCCAATCAGCGCGATATGGCGGCGTTTCAGCATGCGGTGAGTACTTACAAGACGCTCGAGCACCTCCTTGCTCACGAAGCGCTTGACGCTATCAGCATTGCTGCCCCCACCAAGCACCACTATGCCCTTTGTAAGATGTGCCTCGAGACAGGCTTGCACGTGATGGTCGAAAAACCCGTCACCAACAACGTGCCAGAAGCCCAAGCGTTAATTGAATTAAGCCGCAGTCGGGGGCTAATTTTTCAAGTTGGTCACATCACCCGCTTTTATCAAGCCGTCAAGCTACTTGGCGAACGGGTGCATGAACCCTACTTGGTCGAAGCCCGCCGCCTCAGCCCCACGACCCGCATTCAAGACGTGGGCGTGATTTTGGACTTGATGATTCACGATATTGATATTGTTTTGGGTTTAGTAGATAGTCCTGTGGCTGATGTAACCGTATCTGGTCATGTTCTAGCAAGCGCCCACGAAGACGTAGCCGCCGCGCAAATCACCTTTGAAAATGGCTGCATCGCCCGCTTTTTGGCTAGCCGCATCGCGCCAGATGCCGAACGCACCTTGGTGGTAGCCGAACGCGACAAAACCTTTCGGATTGATTTTAGCAAAGAACCCCACACCGAAGTGGCCATTTACCGCGCCCCTGCTGGTAGCAGCAACGAAGTGCACATGGAACGCACCACCGTGCACGACGATAATCCCTTACGCGATGAGCTCGAGCACTTTCTTGACCGCATCCGCTACGGCGTCATGCCCATTGGTACCCTTGAAGATGACCTGCGTTCACTACGGCTCGCGATTAAGCTCGAGCACTACCTACAACAACAACTGCAGCGCCGCTTACCACAACCGACCCTCAAAGCCAGCTAAGTTAAGATAGCGCATGGCAAATATCAACCATGACGTCAATATCTTAGACATCCTGCCGCACCGCTACCCGTTTTTATTAGTGGATGGTTTTGTCTCCCAAGAGGGTGACGACTTCGAGTGCGTCAAAAACGTGACCCGCAACGAGGCCTTTTTTCAGGGACACTTTCCCCAAGAACCTGTTATGCCCGGCGTGCTCATCGTCGAAGCCCTCGCCCAAGCATCAGCAGTAGGCTTAGCGGTGCGCGATAATTTGACCCCCGGACAAATCGGTTACTTTGCCAGCATCGACAAAGCCAAGTTCAAACGCAAGGTTGTCCCAGGTGATATTTTGCGGCTCACGGGTACCATCGTCATGTTCCGGCGCGGTTTGTGCAAAGTAGAAACCAAAGCCTTCGTAGGCGAAGAAGTAGCTGCCGAAGCCAACTTGTCGTTTGTGTTTCAGCGTTGAGTGATTTTCGCTGACGCGTGATGGCTATGACCTTCGTTGAAGTATTGACTGTTGAAGTATCGACTGTTGAAGTATCGACTACGGTGATGCGGTGATTCATCCCTCGGCAGTGATACACCCTGATGCTTGTGTAGCTGATAGCGTCGAGGTTCATCCTTATGTGATTATTGGGGCAGATGTATCAGTTGACGAAGGCACGGTGTTACTTCCAGGGACGGTGTTGGAAGACGGTGTCAGAATCGGTAAACACTGCCGCCTAGGGCCTTATGCCACGGTGGGTGGCGTGCCGATGGACAGTAACTTTCAGGGTGAAACCAGTTTTGCGGTGTTGGAAGATAACGTCACCGTGCGCGAATTTGCTAGCATTCATAGGGCGACGGGCGAGGGCACAGAAACCCGCGTGGGCAGCGGCACGTTAGTTATGTCGTATGTGCATGTGTCGCACAATGTGCAGGTGGGTCAAGGTTGCACGCTTACCTCCAAAGCGCAACTCGCGGGGCATTGCAGCGTCGGTGATTACGCGTTTTTGGGGGCTGCCGCCATGATGCACCAGTACGGACGAATTGGCGATTACGCCATGTTTGGAGCGCTCAGCGGGGCAGGGCAGGATATTTTGCCGTTTTGTTTGGCGCGGGGCTACCCAGCTAAGCACGCTTCACTGAACCGGGTGGGTTTGTTGCGGCATGGTATTGACGGCGAGCGTTACGAGCACATCAAACAAGCCTTTCGGGCGTTTCGCAAGCGCGATAAAGCCCAGCTAGCTGAACTAGCTGAGCAAAGTGAAGACGTGAAGCAGATGCTCGAGTTCGCCCAATCATCCGTGCGCGGCATCGTCAAATTTTATTAGCTTACGGACGTTCGGCGGCTTGACTTTCAGCTTCAAACGCCCCGATATCAAGGGCTTGCCCACTCAAACGTAAAAAGCCTTCCCCGCGTTGGTCAAAGGGCGGATGGTTGTCTGCTTGTGCGCCCGCGTCACGGGCAGGGCTGCCGCTCAGTAGGGCGTGGCTGTAGGTGCTGCCGCCATTATCGGCTAGGGGAGACAGTACCTCTTCAAAAAGCGCCCTAGCGGGTAACGTCGTATCACTTGTCACCGCTGTGCAACCGCCCCCGCGCCCTAACAAGTTGTGTCCTAATGAGGTCACTTGGCTCGAGCTGTCGTCGGTGTGTACGCAATCTCCCGTTAATGCTTGGGACAAGTTACCCAAGACAATGCTGTGCGCGAGCGTGGTGTCCCCTTGACCGTGCAAAATGCCCGCACCACCTTGGGGGGCACGGTTGGCCACGATGGTGCTGTGGGCGATTTCGGTGCGGGTGGCGTTGTTGCCGCTGAGAATGGCACCACCAAAAGTGGCTTGGTTGTCGCTGAGGGTGGTGTTGATGAGCTCGAGCAC
>CAZKAZ010000014.1:37158-70840 GCA_964550765.1 uncultured bacterium
GGCATAGTTTTCACGCAGGGTGCTGCTGCGCAGTTGCAAGCGTCCAAAGTTGTCGATAGCCCCCGCAAATTGACTGGCACGATTGTTGTAGAACGTACTCTCACTCACCTCGGCGTGCGATCCTTCGCTGATGAACAGGGCACCGCCATTATCACTATCGCTGCGGTTGCCGAGCCATTGGTTAGCGTGCAAAACCGCCCTTGCGCCATCACGCAAATGTAAACCGCCGCCGCGGCCGTTGCTGGTAATGTTGGTTTGCAGTTGGCTGCCCTCGAGGTCGATACGTCCCCCTTGTTGCCAGATAGCACCGCCGCCCGTACCTGCTCGGTTGTCGTCAAAGTGATTGCGGGCAAGCTCGAGCACCCCACTGCTCCACAGTGCCCCCCCGCTACCGGAGGTGCCATTGGCTTGCCAGCGCACTGAGGTGCTTGCCAGTGTGCCCGCTTGATACACCGCTCCGCCTGCTCTGGCGGCACTATTAGCGACAAAATGACTTTCAACTAGCTGGGTGTGGCTGCCTGAGGCTGCGTAGATAGCCCCGCCGCGCGTAGCCAAATTGCCTTCAAAGGTGCAATTAACCAACTCGAGCCGCCCAAAATTGGCTACCGCTCCCCCTTCGGCTTGGGCACCGTTATCGACAAAACGACAATCACGCAAAGACGCTCGAGCATCCTCATGCAAATAAAGCGCCCCGCCTTGTTGTACGTTTGCCCCGGCGCGTCCGCCCGTTAACGTCACACCCGTCATCGTCAGCGACACACCCGCGTTTACCTCAAAAAGGCGCATGTCTGTACCCCGCGCTTGCAAGGTCACGTTACGCTCAACTTGACTATTAACTTGACTATCAATTTGACCGTCAACTTGAATGGTGAGGTCATCGCGAATGGCTGGCAAGGAGCGAGACAACACAATAGGCTCGGGCAGGGCGTGAATAGTGATGGTGTCAGCTTCGGGTGTGGCATTGGCAACCCCAAGCGCCCACCTGAGCGAACCGCGTCCGCTGTCGCCTGCGTGGGTAACCACAAAGTCATCAAAAACGCGAATGCGCCTGCTAGAGCGCGTTTCTACCTCACCATCAGTCACCACGACACTCACTACATAGTCACCGGCAGTGTCCGGTGTGAGTGTCAATGCTTGGGCGTCTGTTGGTAAGTCGAGGCGGCGCGTTGCTTCTGACACGTCAACGCGGCTATTGGCAGGGGCTTGCTCGAGCTGCCAACGCACCCCCACACTGTCGTCATCGGCATCTTCTATCAGCGCACGCAGTTCAAGCACGTCACCCAAACTGACTTCAGTCTCAGCTTCAAGGTTGACTTCTGGGGGGCGGTTATCTTGCACGTCTAAGGTGACGGTGTCGATGGTGACCCGTTCGCCATTAGAAACCAGCAACTCGAGCACATACTCCCCGGCAATATCGGGGGTAAACCGCACTTGTTCGCTGGTTTCGTCACTTAAACGACTGCGACTGCCAGAAGGGCGCTCGAGCCAACGCCAGATATAACTGAGCGGTAACCCATGAGGATCAGACGAGCTACTTGCATCTAAGTCGATGGTCGTGCCGCGTTTGCTGCGTGCTGGCAGTTGGATATCCACCACAGGACGGTTGCGAACGACGCTTCTCGAGTTAGCTGTAGGCGTCTCACTGACTGAATGCGTGTTCACCGCCTCAGTTTGGATGATGCGCAGGTTGGTTGCGTCATTGGCTAACGTTTCTTCCCAAGTAGCAAAGGGCGTCTTGCTCGCAAGATTATCCACGAGGTTATCGCTGAGGGAATAGGCGCTCGAGCGCCCCGGCAAGGCAACTTCGGGAAGCCACGTCTGCCACGTACCTGCGTCACTGCGCGCAAGGGTTACGCCGAACCAATCTTCTCGCTCACTAGCCCGGTTACTAACCCAGTCACTGACGATAAACGCGTCACTAACACCCTCTACCTGCCCTTGCCGCTGATGCAGGTTAAGTGCAAGTGTCCCGAGATGGATGTCGTCGTTAGTGGTAAGAACGTCGGTGAGTGGCCACAGGGGCAAAAAGTCGTGGGGGCTGTCGCCTGCTCGAGTGAGCAGTAAGCGCACCGTCATGCCAGCGGGTACGGTGAGGGAGAACGTATCTTCGGGCGTGTTTACGGGCGCAGCCGCTACCACCAACCAACCGTCAGCCGTGTCGGCTAAAGCGTACACCACGTTGGCAAAGCCTTCTGGCGGCATGACATCAGCTTCAATTGACAGTTGCCCGCGCACTTCAAAACTGGGGCAGGGGTCATTGGCGGAGACGCGCAAGGTAGTTGGGCTGGGGGTGGGTTCACTGGCGAGCAGCACTCGAGTTGCCATGTCGCTGCGGCTACTCAAAAAAGCGCTATTAGCCAGTTGAAACGTCCCTAAGGTGATGTCAGACAGGTCGCTTGGCTCGAGCCAACGTTCCCCCTCAGCATCCGCTAATTGCCAGGTGCAAACCAGACTATTCGCAAGATTTTCCGTGCTGGCTGTTGTCTCGTTAATGTCGTTAGCGTCACTAGCTATAACGGCACGCGTGCCAGTGACCAAAGCAACTTGCAACGCAATGGGTTCGGCGCTGGCAACTTGCATGCGAAAATTACCGTCAGCCCGCAAGGGGGTTTCGGCGAGGATGCGGCCTTGCCTGTCTCTGGCAAGTAGCTGACTAGCGGGTAACGGTTGCGGTTGCAAGGCGGCGATGAGTGGGTTTGTGTTGGTAAGCGCAAGCAGGCTGGTGATCCAGCTTGGCCCCAAGGCATCTGCTAGGCGCATGCGCACGTTTCCTTGCAAGTTAACGCGCTGTCCCCCGAGTACCTGACTGCGCACTTCACGTTGGACAATGCCACCGCCACCATCATCAACGGTCAAGCGAGCATCATAAGCACCTGCATCATGATAGACATGCGGTTGACTCGTCGTGACGTTGCAATCATCGAACGCATACGGTTCACTGCCATCAGCTGGGTCAAGCACACAACTTAAATCATCGCCGTCAGCATCAAACACCAACCACGTGAATGTCGTTGCCAAAGGTGAATCACCCGAAGCGGGAATGGCGCGAAAGTCGTCAATATCGGGCGGGGTGTTGCCGGGCATTAACGCTGACAAGCTCAGTGACTGTTGCCGGACGCTGCTTTCGCCTTTGCCATCGTCCACAACAAGCATGACATCGTATTGTCCTGGGGCAAGGTAGCGGTGGGCTTGGCTGGTATTGGTAGCACAGTCGCGGATGGGGTATTCGAAAACGCCATCGCCATCGACATCAAGTTGACAGGTTAAAGCGTCGCCGTCAGGTTCAATCAGCTGCCAACGGAAGGTGACCTCGAGCGCGTCACTGTCGGCGTCAAATTGGGTAATGAGGGGAGGGGTGTTGGTATTGGGGTCAGCGCAAGCGGCTAGGGTAAAAACAAGTAACAACCAAAAAAGGGCACGTCTCATCAGGGGTCACCGTTAGGCTGCCCTTACTCGCGTTGCTGTGTCTTGCTCTGTGCCCGAAACCATACGACAAGTCTAGCACGCTACGAATGAGTCAAGTGATAGCGTGCTGACGGTTGTGTTAATAGGGGCAGCACCAGGCGTTAACACAAGGCATTAACACAAGGCATTAACAGGTGCGTTTAGAGGGCGATGTGTGACAGCACGAGCGACAGCTATTTAAGACCACACAGCCATTTAAGGCCACAATGTCAAAAAAGTCACACAACGCTGCTCGTTAATAGTGCGGTTATATCACGGTCTACTCGTTTATGCAAGCCACCTTACATTCTGACGTACCTTACAGCACATTTAGGCTCTACTGGGAGTATTGTTTTGTATGCCAACTTGCTAAGTCATCCCAAGTTTACATATTTTTTATCAAAGCGCATCTGCTGTAGCGAGTGCGCCCATCGGATCCCAAGGAGGGAGGACGACGGGGTCTTTTTCTAGGGCAGATAGGTAATCTTGGGGCACAAAACGTTTATCGACCAATACTTCGTACATGTATTCATCGAACCACGCGTCACTCATGACGAAATAGCCTTGTTCACCGACCTGTTCGCCCCAACTGTTTTCCACTCGGTATTTGCGCGGACTGTTATCGTCGTTCAGGTCAACACCGGTAAACACCATCGCGTGGGTCATAACACTGTCACCGTGCGTGAGGCGAGCGGCTTTATCAAGAACAAACGTTTCACCGTATACCGACGGATAGTCATACACGCGGGTGTCTAAGATGCCAAGGTCGCGCTCGAGATACTTACCCACATCACAACCAAACCACACCGCTTGCCCGTCTTGCAGCATGTCTACAGTGGCCTGCTTAAACACTGCTAGCGGCACGTTTACATAGCGAATGCTTTGCCCTTCAACCACGTTGCCAAGGTGTTCGACGGTGTAGGTCTGAGCAAAGGGTTTGTCTTTGGTAGGACAGTGAATAAGGCACACCAAATTGTCGAGTTCTGCACCCACGTACTTCGCAAAAAAGTCGTGCGGGGTGAGCGTGCCAGCGCGGGTAAACGTGCCGTCTTTGTCGCGCCACTGCCAAGAAAACGTCTTCGGCGGTTCGCCCAAGTGCACTGCCAGCATGTGATAGATGCGCCCTAGCAATGTTTCTTTACTGGCTTGTAACGCTGCTTCAGATGCCCCTGAGGCGGCTTGTTGGCGTAAGGTAGCTGCTCCTTCGCGCAATTTTGAGGTAATAAGGCGGTTCATGATGACTGTGGCGCTGCTGCTGTGGGTTTCGGGCATCACCGACTTGGGCACGACGCCGTACTTACGCACCAAATTCACGAACATGTCCCACTGACCGCCATCTTGAATGGGTTTTTGCAGCAAAAAGTTAACCAAACGCCCGTCTGCGGGCTCACTGGCGGTGTGGAGGATGCTCTCGAAGAAGTAGTTGGCTTTCTCGAGCTTATCCCAAAACATCAAGTAATTTTGCGAGAACTCAAAATCTTCAACGTTCAAGCGGGTTTTGGCTTCACTGCGAAACAAGTTAAGCCCGGCAAACATCCAACAGCGTCCGCTGCGTTTTTGGCTGGTGATGCGGTTGCTGGTAAGCGTGTGTGAAAAGGTGTGATCGGTGCTGGTAACGACGTCGCGGTTTAAGGCAACGCTGTGTACCGATTGTTTGCTGACGGCGTTGCGCGCTAGACGCGCTTGGGGGGCTTGGGCAAAAGCGTCGTGAAAGCGGCGTAAGGTTTCTGGGCGGATGCTAGGTGTCTCGGCAATCATGCTTAAGTATAGACCAGAGTATAAGCCAGAAGCATAGGCCAGCACTTGCTGAGGTGGCTCGAGTAAGAATTTTGTAAGAGTACATTTTTTACGATGACATAGTTACGGCGCGTGGCGCGTCTACATAGCTATTTTTCGCGTAACGATTTCCTTTTCATGCCTCCTTGATGAAAAATTTCTGTGACTGGGTCACACGCAACCGGAACGTGGTGTCGTACACACTGAAATCTACTGTGCGTGTGTGCTCAACGAAGTGTTGCAGCCGTGTTAAGGAGTCAAACAATGTATAAAAACGTCTTGGTTAAGGTCGGTGTCATGGCATTGAGCCTGCTCATTTCAGTTTCTTTCGGACAAGTTGTGATGAACAATAACGATGCTGGTGCTGATAGTTTGCGGGACATTTTAACCACCGCTGGCAACAACGACACCATCACTTTTGATGCCAGTTTGTCAGGGCAAACCATCACCTTAGTAAGTGACTTACCACAAATCACGGTGCGAAACCTCACGATTGACGCTAGCGCCCTAGCGCAGCCCGTCACCATTGATGCCAACGGTAACCGTTTGCTATCACACACGGGCAACGGCAGATTGACGCTTCGTAACTTGGTATTAACAGGGGGCACAGGCACCGATATTGGCGGACGTCTTTTCGGTGGCGGGGTTTACAGTGCAGGCGACATTGTCATAGAAGATAGCATCGTGCGAGAAAATGAGGTGGCTCGAGACGGCGGCGGTCTGTACAGCGAAGACGACATTATCATTCGCAACAGCGTTATTAGCAACAACACCGCTTTTGATGACGGTGCTGGTGCTTATAGTGAAGACGACCTTACCGTCGAAAACAGCACCATCAGCAATAACTTTGCCAATGACCCAGCTAATACCCTCACGAGCAGTGGCGGCGGGCTCACCGTTGAAGGTAATCTCACCATCACGAACAGTGTCGTGTCGGGTAACCGTGCTGACAGAGGTGGTGGTGCTGATACTGAGAACCGCGTGACCATTACCGGTAGTACCTTCAGCAATAACGAAGCCGCCGAGCAAGACGGTGGTGGTTTGCGCAGTCGTCAAAATCGCAATGTCAGAATCTCAGACAGTACCTTCACGAATAACCGAGCGGTTGGTAGTGGCGGTGCGATTTACAGTGAGCGCCGGGTAGACATTGAAAACAGTACCCTCAGTGGAAACCAAGCGGGTGCTCGAGGTGGTGCGATTTACAGTGAGCGCCGGGTAGACATTGAAAACAGTACGCTTAATCAAAATCAAGCAGGTGCTCGAGGTGGCGCGGTTCATATCGTGACGCAAGGCAGATTGGTGATTCGTACTAGTACCTTCCGTGACAACCAAGCCACCGAAAATGGCGGTGCGATTTACAGTGAACGCCGCGTAGACATTGAAAACAGTACGCTTAATCAAAATCAAGCAGGTACTCGAGGTGGTGCAGTATTTATCCATATTCTAGGTAGGTTAGTGGTCACTGCGAGTACCTTGAGTGATAACGTGGCTACGAATAATGATGGCGGTGCCATTTACAGTGAGCGCTACACAATCATCACTGGCAGTACCTTGAGCAATAACCAAAGTGGCAACGACGGTGGGGCGATTGATGCGCAGCGTAACCTCGAGATCACTAGCAGTATCATCACAGGTAACCAAGCCGCTGACAACGGTGGCGGCATTCACGCTAACCGCAACGTGACAATTAGCAATAGCCATATTGCAGGTAACCTCGCTGCTGACCGCGGTGGTGGTTTGCGCAAGAACGGTAACGGTAATGTCACCTTCATTAACACCACTGTCGCAGGCAACCGGGCGGTTGTAGCTGGTGGCGGGGTGTGGATAGTCAACAACAGAAATCTGACGCTGGATAACACCCTAGTGCTCGGTAATGCCGCAGGTACTGACGATCAATTGGTCGTCAATCCGGGGCGGTTAACAAGCAACAACAGCGCCGCTGAGCTGGCTGATCTGACGCCAGCGGTGGATATTACGGGTGTATTTGTTGCACCCCAAGCGCCTGCGAGTGCACCAACAACCGCTGGAGATTACCGCTTGCTCACTGATTCTCCTGCGCTCGATGCTGGTGATGATGCTCTTGCCCTCGACCCTGATGGCAATGCACTCACGGTGGATTTGGCAGGCAACCCACGCTTCCAAGACGTGGTGGACATCGGTGCATACGAAGGCGGTTTTGCACGTTCTGGTGGCGGCAGTGTCATCAACCCCAACCAAGACGTGCAAATCAGAAATGGGGCTACGCTCGAGGCAGAATCCATTACCTCCGGCGCGATTGAGCCTTTTTACTATGGACCTTTTAAGCGCAATGAGACGGTGGTGCTCGAGCTGCTCGTGCGCAATCCCGGTGCTAAGGTGCTCGAGCTTGGTGAGTTGATCTTGCCCAGTTTCTTAACTCCTGCAGGCGAACCCTTGCCTGAAACCCTCAATACCTTTGAAAGTGCTTTGTTATCGCTGCAAGTAGACACCAGCCAAGCGGGGCGTTTCACAGGTGAAATCAGCCTCGAAAGCAACGACCCAGATGCGTTTGAAAATCCGTTTGTGTTCGATATTGTCATCACGGTAACCGATACGCCTGCCAATGCACTTCAAGTTTTACCCGGTGCGCCCCTTGAAGACATCACCGTGACCCCCGCTCAACAGGATGTGCCTGTGTACAGCTTCCGCTTGAATGTGCCTGTGGGTTCGGTGCCCGTGACACTAGATGCCATCAGCTTGAATGTTGAGGGTATGACCGTGTTGGACGAGGCTCAAGCCTTGACACTGTACTTAGATGGAGGCATCAGAGGCGAACGTGATCGTTTGGATGTGCCACTCGCTACCCTAACCGCGTTTGATGCCGCCGCTGACACGGTAACGTTTAGTATTCCTGCGCGTACCCTGTCGCCGGATGTGCCGCTGTGGTTCTTGGTGGTAGCAGATTTTGAGTAGCAGTTAACACACACGGCAACACAAAACTCACGAATAACAGAACTGCGTCTTATGGGGGCGCAGTTTTTTGTTTTCTGTTGACAATCTGCTGATGGTAGGCGTGTTAGGCTCAGGTATCCCACAATGAAAGAAGGTACGTATGCTACGTATACTCGCTTGTTCTTTGCTATTTTTGTGTGCTTGTTCGACGGCTGAAGATACCCCTGTTGAACCGTCTCCTGAGCCGCCACCAGTCGCCTCGAGCACTAACCGCATCGATGTGGTGCGCCCCAATGCGCCTGAACTGGCCGCTTATGGCGATTTTGAGATTGGCGTGCAAACGCTCGAGCTCGTTCACGAAGACCAACTCGATATCCTCAATGCCGCCGAAGGCGAACCCATTCCCACTTACGATCGCCCCTTAACGGTTGAAGTCTGGTATCCCGCTGAGGTAGCTGAAGGCACAGAACCCACGCCCTACACGGTGATTACTCGCGACGGCACCACAACGGCCATCATCAACGGCCAAGCGGTACGCGGTGCTGACCCTCTCACGACCAGTGCGCCCTATCCCCTCGTGATTATTTCGCATGGCTATCCCGGTAACCGCTTTTTGATGAGCCACTTGGGCGAAAACCTTGCCAGCAAAGGTTACGTTACCGTGTCCATTGACCACACCGACAGCACCTACAGCGACCAAGCAGCGTTTGCTAGCACGCTCCTTAACCGCCCCCTCGATCAGCTATTTGTCCTTAACGAAATCACCCGCTTAGCGCAAGATAGCAGCAGCTTTTTAGATGACCTCGTCGATACCTCGCAAACAGGCATCATCGGTTATTCAATGGGTGGTTATGGCGTGGTGAACTTGCTCGGCGGTGGCTTTACCGATGCCAGTGTAGCCTACGATTTTGCCCCTCCTAATGACGCCCTCGACCAGCGTGCTGCCAGCAACCCTGAGTATCAAGCTTTGTATGCAGACGGTGCTGACCCACGCATCCAAGCAGGTATTGCCATTGGTCCTTGGGGTATGAACACAGGCTTTTGGGATGCGACTGGCTTAGCTGGTATCAGCACGCCTATGCTCTTTATGGCCGGTGGTTCGGATGATGTGTCTGGCTATGAAAACGGCATCTTACCGTTGTACGAAGGGGTCGTTAACAGTGACCGTTACTTACTTACCTTTGACAACGCCAACCACAACGCCGCCGCCCCCATGCCTGCCCCTGATGTCGCTTGGGAAAATGGCACGTTTGACCACTACATTGATGCTGTTTGGGACACGGTGCGTATGAACAACATCGCCCAGCACTTTGCCACTGCATATTTCGACCTTCACCTCAAAAACGACCAAAGCAAACAAGCTTACCTTGACGTAGTAGAAGACGCTGCTGATGGGGTGTGGTCAGTCGATGACGATGGTGAGTTTACCGAAGACCATACTTATTGGACGGGTTTTCCGAACCGCACGGCGTTAGGGTTGTCGCTGCGTTTTGAAGCTGCTGAGTAGCGTCATCTAGACCAACAATAACGCCAATAAACGAACACCCACTGACTTTAGGTGGGTGTTTTCTTTTGCTCTAGAGGTTCACAGCTTGAGTTTAGAGTTGCCACCGCTACAAAGTAGCTAAAAGGGTTAGGAAGTGTCAAAGTAAGGCGTGAACAAACTAGAACACTTCCTAGAGAAAGTATACGCAAGCATATGGAAACGGCGTGATAGTTATCTGCAATTAGGACTAGCCTTGGCATCAAGCGAGCATGTTGAGGGCGTTGTTGCACGAATAGCCAAAAAAGGTTGCGGGGGTAACTGCTAAGCTTAGTTTGTGAAGAAAAAACCTAAGCAGTACCGAGTCCGCAACTGGTGTGAGTATAACGCAGGACTAAAACAGCGAGGTAGTATTACGTTCTGGTTAGACGAAAAGGTTAGCGAGCAGTGGTTGAACAGCCAGAAAACAGGAAAACGGGGCGCGAGCAATGCCTACAGCGACGTAGCGATTGAAGCGATTGAAACGGTGATAACGCTTAAAAGTGTCTACGGTCTAGCGGGACGCCAAGCAGTAGGGTTGGTGGAATCTATCTTTAAGCTGATGAACGTGGAACTGGCCGTGCCTGGGCACAGTACGCTATCACGGCGTATAAAGACGTTGGCACTTGACTTGCCGGTTTTACCTAAGGAGGGTGTAAGACACATAGCCATCGACGCGACAGGGATAAAAATCTATGGTGAGGGCGAGTGGAAGACGCGGCAGCACGGGGTAAGCAAACGCCGCACTTGGCGTAAGTTGCACTTGGTGGTAGACGCGTCTAGCGGCGAAATCTTAGCTGCTGAAGTGAGCCTGAATGACAAGAAAGACGCACAACTGCTAGCCCCGCTTCTTGACGCTGTTGAAGGTGATATAGACCAAGTCAGTGCTGATGGTGCTTATGACACGCGTGAGAGCTACGATATACTGCGCAAGCGCAAGACCAAAGCCGCTATCCCATCGCGCAAAGACGCTAAGATTTGGCAGCATGGTAACTGCAAGCAAGACCCTTACCCACGGGATCAGAACCTTCGCCTCATCCGCAAACATGGACGCCCCAAGTGGAAACGCCTCGTCAACTATCACCGCCGCTCGTTAGCAGAGACAACCATGTTCTGTTTCAAAACAATCTTTTCAGCCACTGCCTCTTCTCGCCTCTTTAGCAATCAAATAGTCGAACTTACACTCAAATGCAAAGCACTTAATAAGATGATTGTCTTTGCTAAGCCTCAAAGTTATTGCCTTGCTTGATCCCTCGCAACTCAAGGGTGCAGCGCTAGAGCTTTAGGTTGATTCATGCAACAAAGCCCTACCTATTTAGAAAGTTGAACGCAGATGACATCGGAAATAGCCACACCCTCAGGATAAAGAATCGAAGCTAGCTTGACTTTTTAGAGTAAATGCTCTACGCTCTCAAAATAGAGTAAATGCTCTAAATCATAGTGACGATAAATCCGCTGTTTTGCTCGCTGTTAATGAACCTGACTCCGAGGAGGACGATGAAGGCTAAAACCAAAGATCGCATTTTGATAGCCGCTACCCGTCTTTTTAACGAAACATCCGCAAGTGAAGTGAGCACCAACCACATCGCCGAAGCCGCTGACATCAGCCCGGGCAATCTCTACTATCACTACCGCAACAAAGAAGCCATCATCCGCGACGTGCTAGAGCAGATGATTGTGGCGTTTGATACGGTGTGGATATTGCCACACAAACGACCTGTGACCCTTGCTGATTTGCAGCAAACCGTGCAGCAGATATTTGAGATTCACTGGCGTTTTCGCTTTTTTTATCGTGAACAGTTGGCGTTGTTGCGCCGCGATCCACAGCTAGCAAACCGTCATCAGCAGATTCAGCAGCAACGCTTAGGACAACAAACCCAGTTTTTTAAGCGTTTTGTTGCAGATGGCGTTTTGCAGTTGCCTCCAGGGGACACCCTTGACGACAGCGTGTTTCTGGCGCACCTAACGGCGGGTTGGATTATCACCAACCATTGGTTGTCGTTTATAGAAGCCAGTGGTGAAACCATTGTTCCCGCGCAAAAGCAGCGCGGCGTGGACTTGCTGTTGCGTTTGCTCGCCCCTTATTTATCTCCCGCTGCCAAACAACACATCCTGTGGCAGCCTCCGAAAGGACATGGTCATGACCAACCCGACGTTTCACCCTGATTCAGGCCTAACGCCTCCCACGCTTGACCGCAGACAGTTTTTGCGCCGTGCGGCAAGTGCTACATTCGTACTCGCCGTAGGCGGCGGGGTGTACCGAGCGCAGCGCCAAGGAGTATTCTCGACCGCGCAAGGGGTGGCGTTTGAACCTTGGTATGACTGGCGCAATCAACCTGCAGCAGGCGCATTGCGTTTGGTGCAAGCGGCCATTTTGGCAGCCAACCCTCACAACACCCAACCATGGCTGTTTCATGTGCAAGAAGATGGTCAACAAACGGGCAGTATTGATGTTTATGCTGATATGAGCAGACACTTGGGCACGATGGATCCTTACCGCCGGGAGATGATGTTGGGGATTGGTTGTGCCCTCGAGAATATGCACCTTGCTGCTCAGGTCAACGGTTATGACGTGCAGACGCAGCTCGAGCCAGCTACCTTGCACCTCGAGAACACCACCAATCCCGTGCAAGTAGCCCGTGTAGTCTTTCGCTCTCAAGCTGCTAACGCCCCAACCCACAGTGACCTATACGATGCCATTGCTCTGCGTCACACCGACCGCAGCAACTACCGCCAAGAAGCACTTGACCCGCAGTTGCTTGAGCAGATGCCCAGCCTCTTCAACGATGCCGATGGTGTTAACGTCAACCTGTTCACCTTTGAATCAGGTAGCCAAGCGTTTAACCAGCTAGCTGATGCCACCGTGCAGGCCACCGAATTTATCATTGCTGACACTGAGATGAGCCGTGACAGCCATGCGTGGTTTGACAGTTCTTGGCAAGAAGTCCAACGTGACAAAGACGGCCCTTTTATCGATACCTCGGGGGCATCACCGTGGTTGCGGGCAATCGTGAAGATGCTACCGCCAACATCTCACGCCCGCGTTGACGCAGGTTGGCTAGCGGGCACGCGCAGCACGCTACAAGCTACCCCTTTGCTGGGTCTCATCACCGTGCGCGACCTTTATGCGCAAGACCAAAACCTACAAGCAGGGAGATTATGGCAGCGGTTGCACTTATGGGCGGTAAGTCGGGGCTTGGCAGCGCAACCCATCAACCAAGTCGTTGAACGCGTTGACCGCGAACGACAGCTAGGGCAACCCCCCGTGACGGCTGAATTTCTCGACAGCCTCACTGAAGATGCTGCGTGGCGGCCTACTTTTGCGTTTCGCATGGGCTATCCTACCCAAACTTCACTGCCGAGTGCCCGTCGTGGTCTGGCTGAGGTGCGCTATGAAAAAGTTTCTTGACTGGAACTTCAACGTTAAATTGTACCCGATAAAATACCTTATTTCTATGTTTTTTGAAGTGAAAGAAAGGAAAACCATGGTATGAATACAAATCGTCATCCTTGGGTTGCTGCTTTGCTTATTTTCAATGGTTTGCTGATTCTTGTGCCGCTGATTGTACTAGGAAGCGCGATTAACTGGCCTGCTAGTCTAGATGAGCCAGCGAGTGTCAACCTACCCCTTATCGTAGAACAGGCGGGAGCGGTGCGGTTGGGGTATCTCGTGTACCTCATCTACTCGGTGTTGTTTGTACCTTTGGGGCTAGCAGTCGTCTGGTTGGTTGCCAAAGAGGGGCGTGGTGGTGTGCTGCTGCAAACGGCCGCAGGTTTTGCTGTTGCCTCTGGTGTGATGCGAACCATCGGTATTTTGCGTTGGCTGTTGCCCATGCCCATTTTGGCTAACCGCTACGTAGACCCGACCACTGACGAAGCCACCCGCGCTGCTATTACGGTAATTTACGACATGCTCAACAGCTTTGCTGGTGGTTTGGGTGAGGTGATTGGTGTGGGGTTCTTTGCGGCACTGTGGGCGGCACTGGTTGCCTACGTTATTTTACGTGACGGCACCATGCCCCGATGGTTAGGGGTGTTTGGGTTAGTCGTAGCGGTGTTGCTTACAGCAGGCTTGGGCGAGATATTTGGTATTGATGTGGGGATATTGTTGACGCTCAATGTGGTGCTACTTCACTTTTGGTGGTGGGCAATGGCTGCTGTACTGCTGTTGCGCCCGAGGTTGGTACACGCATAGGCTGTTTTTGGTCATGCTCGAGCCACATGTCAACAGGATTGTGCACATTGTTACTACCGTTAGGCTACACATTACAAAAAAGCCTTCCCGAAGGAAGGCAATGTATGAATTGTATTCACCTTAAAGTTGTTTAAGGGCTTCGTAGGCGGCTTGCGCCCTTTGCCGGATGAGGTCGGTGTTGCTACGCCCGCCCATCATCATGTGCATTTCTACGTGGCGGTCAACATCACCAAAGATGCTACCCAACACTTCAACCTCTTGACGTGAACGCAAAGAGGCGTCATCACGATACAAGCTGGTGTAGGCCAGTTCAAACTGACGGTCGTCGATGTTGCCCGTGAGGTATTGCTCGAGCAACTGATGATACGGCGTCAAATCGCTGCGGGTGACGTTATCACTCTGCACTACTTCACCCGTAGGTGGCACATGCGCCAAACCTTCGTCTAAGGTTTCTGGGGTGATGCTCCAGTTATCCACATCAAACACTGCTTGGCCGTCTTTGAAGAGAATCACCTGCGGTGACTCGTGGCGGATGCCGGTTTTTTCGGTCACCAAATTGCTGGCTGGGCGTGCGTCTACCACACGGATGATACCAACCATCAGGTCTTCACGAGGTTCTAGTTTTTCTTGCACAAAGCCAAAACCTTGCATGGTTTTGTGGCAGGTGCCAGCTTTGAAGATGACGCTAGTGGGAAATTCTTGTAAAAAGCCTTCAACGGCATCGGTGTCGGGTAAATTAACAACGCGGTCTCTGAACATAGCAACGCTCCTTTTCGCGAAACACAAAATAGCTGACTGTCATTGTAAAAATAGCCTGCCCGTGACGATGTGTGCTATATTGCCAAGCGGTTTAGTCAAGATTGACATGTATTGGCTTTAGTGTGTTGCGGATGCGCAATCATGGCTGTCAAATCTTGCTGATGGCTTGTTGGTTGCCTCGAGCTACCCGCCATTGACCTAGGTAGGTTATCCTGCTTAGTACCAACGCACGGAGAGGTGTCCGAGTGGTTTAAGGAGCACGCCTGGAAAGCGTGTGTGTGGGACTCCCTGCACCGAGGGTTCGAATCCCTCTCTCTCCGCCATTGTTTTGCATCCCATGAGGGATGTTTTTTTATTGTCTGGGTGAAGGGTATATCACAGTAAGCGCTCGAGCCAAAAAAAAGACGCGCTGTCGTGAGACTTTGTTTTATGAAAACCTGTGTCTCGAGCGCGTGATAATTTCAATATACCCCGATATGCGACATTCGTCAAGTCTATGCAGACTTACAGCCTAAAATACAAGCATTTTGCTGCGAAAGCACGTTAATAACCCCGTTTTTTGTCAACGATGTTGTTAAGTGGTTGCCCTTGAACGTAGCGCGCTAAGTTATCGACAAAAATGCGCATGCCTCTAGCGTGGTAACTGGGCGTCGTGCCTGCGTAGTGGGGGGTAATGAGGACGTTGTCCATGTCCCAAAGGGGTGAATTTTCCGCTAGGGGTTCGGTTTCAAAAACGTCTAAGCCAGCCCCTGCTAGGTGGCCACTTTGGAGGGCAGCGATGAGGGCGCTTTCGTCAATGGTTTGCCCGCGTCCGATGTTAATAAAAATTACCCCCGGTTTCATGGCCGTAAAAGCACTGGCGTCCAACATCTGGCGGGTGTCTGGGGTGAGGGGTACGGTGGAGATGACGATGTCTGCTCGAGGCAACAGTGACATCAACTCGCTAGCAGGATGAAGTTCGTCTACGTTGGCCACTGCTTGACTAGCGTCGCGGCGGGTAGCGAGTACCGTCATACGAAAGGCTTTGCTAAGGCGGGCAAGTTCTTGGCCGATAGCCCCCATACCAAGAATGAGCACGGTACTACCGTAGACCTCGAGCACCTGCAACACCTCGTGCACGATATTGGGTCGCAGGGGCTGCGCCCATTCATGCTTGACCTGCGCCCGCATCATCCTAGGAAAGCGCCGCGCCAAACCAAGCATCATGGCAAAGACATGTTCGCCGATGGGTTCTGGGTGCACCCCCGACGCGTTGGTGATGATGGCGTCGCTACTTGCAAACTGTGGATGTTCTAAGAGCCAATCCACGCCTGCACTCCACACATGTGCCCAACGCAAGTGAGGACTGCCCAACAGTTGTTGCGCCACGGGATTACCGACGCAAATTTCAATGTCATCGCGCAGGCTTTCAATGTGGTCTTTGTCGCGGGAAATCACCACCTGATAGTCACGTGCTAGGTCATACACAGGCTGTAAGTCGATACCTTTGAGGTTGGCTTCGTCAAAACCGAGCAGTAAGGTTTTCATAGCTTGGTTATATCAAGTGTGGGTGTCTGCGTTTGCAGGAGGGGCGTTGTTGGCTCGAGGCGACTTGTTATCTGGCCAATAAAAAAACACCCACCGAAATGGGTGCTCGAGCCATGAGTTTATGTATCTCGATGCCGCTTAATCGGTGGCTACTTCCGCAGAAGCCACGTGATGATCACTGTTTTCGCTACCAAGGCTGTCGCTGGTCGTCAGCATTACAGCCAAGATGACAGTGATGAGGGTAAACGCAGTCAGTGCCAAAAAGGGAATGGTGATAAACCCACTCCAGTTGATATAGGCCATGTTACAAGGTACACCCGCACTGCAAGCGGTCGGGGGGCCAAAGGTGGGAATCTTTTGGTCTAAGTAGTGATAACCCGCTATGAAAATACCGATGACCGAAAACGGCAAACTATAAGCAATGACGCCCTTGTCGCCTCGGTAGCTAGCGATGCCAAACAAGATGACTAACGGATACATCAAAATGCGCTGATACCAACAAAACGTACAAGGAATAAAATTGCGCACTTCGCTGAAGTACAAACTACCTGCAGTAGCGACGATGGCAATAATCCAAGCAAAATACAGCCCATAATCGCGAATCGTGGTGCGCAAGGCCGTCATTTAATTGGCTTCTGCAAGGGCGCTATCGATGGCTGCCCGCACGGCGTCATAACTGCTTGTTGCCACGCGTACACCGTTAACAACCACGGTAGGGGTGCTGTTGAAACCAAATTCGTTGGCAACGGCAATATCGCTCTCGACGGCTTCGGCGTACCAGCCTTCGGTAGCACACTGATTAATAGCGTTGCTATCTAGGCCAGGAATTGCTAAGGTAGCCACGTTGCTCAGTTGGGCGGGGGTCATTGCCCCGGGGCCCTGTTGTAAATGCGTTCTGAAGGCAAACGTCTTGTAGTCCCAGAAGGCTTCGGCATTTTCTTGGTAGACGCATTCAGCCACTTGGGCAGCCGCAATGGAGGGTTCACCTAAAACGGGGAAGTTGTAAAAGAACACCTCAACGTCGCCGCTATCTACATAGTCACGCGCGAGCCGTGGAAACACCGTCTCACTGAACGTAGCACATCCACCGCAGCGAAAGTCTTCAAACAACGCCACTTTGACAGGGGCGTCGCTGTTACCCAAGCTGGGTTGCCCCGTGTAGTCCAGTTCGCCAGCAAGTTGTGTGCCTTGACCTTGGCTCAAGTTGGCATAGGCGATAATCGCCACGATAATGACAATCAGGCCGATGCCTGTGTACATGGTCAATTTTTGCGGGTTAGCTTTCATAGAAACTCCTTTGGATATGGTTGGGGTGATGTTGCTTCTTGCTAGCGCAGTAGCGCGTGTCCTGTTCATTATGGTCGTTGTTACCAAGTCGCGCTGTTGCGCACCGTCACGATGAGCGTTCATCTGTCCTTACACCAATGTCACACCAATGTCCTTACACCAAGCTGGCAGATTACGCAGAGCGTAAAAAAGAGCTCAAGGCGTTATTCATACAGCCACCAAAAACACATTGTTGAGAATGCGTTATTAAGAACACACCGCCAAGAACACACCGCCAAGGACACACTGAATGCAAGATGATTTAGATAATTATGCCCTCAATAATGACGCCCTTGGATGCAGCGTGGCTCGAGCATAACTTGACCCAAACTGCCAGTATTGTGTTTTAGTGACGGTGTTTTACCAATGTGTTTTAGCGACTGCGGTACTTGAGGGCTTCCATCAGTTCTTCGGTGATTTGTTCGCTGTCACCGCGTTGGGCGGCTGTTGCCACGTGATCGCGAATGTGCGCCCGTAAAACATTATCACCGACTTTGGTAAGGGCACCTTGTACGGCTTTGATTTGCTTGAGCACATCAACACAATAAACATCAGGGTCTTCGAGCATGCGCAAGATGCCCTCGAGATGTCCTTTGGCGCTTTTGAGGCGCACGCTGGCGTTTTTGCGGGTATCCGGGTCAAGGTGCAAGCAGTCGCTGTGGTGGTTCGTTGTTGTGACAGGTACTTCGACAGGGGTCGCCATCACGACGCTACGCTCGCTTGGTAGCCCTCTTCTTGCACAGCAGCAATCAAGCTTTGCACGTCGGCGTCCCCTTCAACAGTAGCACGGTGTTCGTCTAATGAGACATCGGCTTGGGTCACACCGGAGACGCCCTCGAGCGCTTCTTTAACAGCACGCTGGCAGTGTCCGCAGGTCATTCCTTGAATCTCGAGTTTGGTCATTGTTTGCTCCTTTAATTGCCTCATTAACATGATTGCATTGACTACATGTTTACTTCTGGTAATTCGCTGACCCCCTGGGGGGTGGGGTATGTCTATAGCCTTCAGTGTAATCGACAATATTGTCGCGGTCAAGTCGTCTTGATTGCTCGAGGCGAGAACCGCGTTACTGGCAGCATTTTTGTAGCTTTGCTTAAGCTGAATTTCCCTGATTTTTCTTGGTTTGTTCGATAAAAGGCGTTTGTAGTGAGGTGGCACACACTTGACAGTAGTGCGCTCGTCTGCGTAGACTGTGCCTACCTTTGACCCCACCCCCCTAGGGGTAGATATAAGGGAAGACACATACCCAAGGAGCTGATATGAGTCACGTTGATATCGCTGTGCGCGGCATGACCTGCGCCAATTGCTCGAGCCGCATCGAGCGCAATCTAAAAAAACTCACAGGCGTCTCAGACGCCAACGTTAATCTGGCCACCGAAAAAGCCCACGTAGAATTTGACCAAGGGGTGCTAGAACCAGAAGATATCGTTGCTTCCATTCAAAAGAGTGGCTACGACGCGGTAATTTCGCACGTCACTATCAGCGTGGGTGGTATGGACTGTGCTAGTTGCGCGCAGCGGATAGAAAAAGCCCTCGGCAAACTCGATGGGGTGCTCGAGGCCAACGTCAACTTTGGTACCGAACAAGCTACCGTCAGCTACTTGCCAGACAGCGTCAACACAGATGCCATGCAGCGTGCTATTACCAAAGCGGGTTATACCGTCAAAGACGCCGCTGCCGACGAACAAGAAGCCGCCGATACTGCTGCGCTCGAGTGGAAACGTGCCAAACGCCGCGCCATCTTGGCTAGTGCTTTGGCGTTGCCGCTGTTTTTAATTGAAATGCTGCCGATGATGATTCCACCCTTGATGGCGTGGTGGCACGAATTTATGCCCATGCAGACCATGCGGCTTATCAGTTTTGCGCTAGCTAGCGTGGTGCAGTTTGGTCCTGGGCGGGTGTTTTACAAAGCCGGTATTGCCTCGATGCGAGCAGGTAGCCCAGACATGAACGCACTGGTGATGATCGGTACGACGGCAGCGTATGTCTATTCAGTCGTGGCCACGTTTATTCCGCAAGTGTTACCTGCTGGCACGGTGCATGTTTATTACGAAACCTCAGCGGTGATTATTGCTCTGGTGCTCGTCGGTAAATACTTAGAAGCCCGCAGCAAAGGGCAAGCTAGCAGTGCCATGCGCAAACTTTTGGGTTTACAAGCTAAGATGGCACGCATTGAACGCGGGGGAGAGGTGCTCGAGGTTGAAAGCAACGCCGTTATCCCCGGTGACGTGGTGCTCGTGCGCCCCGGTGAACGTATTCCCGTTGATGGGGTGGTGCGTTCAGGTAGTTCGTACATCGACGAATCTATGATTACCGGCGAACCCCTGCCCAACGCCAAAGCCGAAGGTGATGAGGTCATTGCTGGCACCATCAACAAAACGGGTAGTTTCAAGTTTGAAGCCACCGCTGTAGGTAGTGAAACGGTGCTCGCTCGCATCGTCAAAATGGTCGAAGAAGCCCAAGGCTCCAAAGTGCCCATTCAAAGCCTTGGTGACAAAGTCGTGTCGGTGTTTGTGCCTATCGTCATGACCATTGCATTGCTGTCGTTTATCGCGTGGTTGGTGGTAGGCCCAGAACCAAGTTTGACGTATGCGCTCGTAGCGGCAGTTGCCGTACTGGTCGTAGCCTGCCCTTGTGCCATCGGTTTGGCAAGCCCCATTTCGATTATGGTAGCCAGCGGCAAATCTGCCGAGATGGGGGTGCTTTTCCGCAAAGGCGAAGCCCTGCAGACCCTACAACAAGCCAAGGTGTTTGCGTTTGATAAAACGGGTACGTTGACGCGGGGTAAACCCGAACTGACGGATGTGAACGTGGTCGCAGGACAAGACGAAAACACGGTGCTAGCACTCGTGGCTGCTTTGGAAAATGTTTCAGAGCACCCTATTGCCCAAGCTATCGTGCACGCCGCTAGCGACCGTGGTATCACGCTAGCTGACGTTGACGCTTTTGAAGCCGTACCTGGTCAAGGTGTCACCGGGACGGTTGACGGTCATGAGGTGGTCGTGGGGACAGGGCGGCTCATGGTGGCTAAGGGAATTGATGTGGGTGTGCTCGAGCCAGCCCTCACCCGCGCCCAAGAAGCAGGTAAAACTGCCCTTTATGCCGCTATTGATGGCAGTGTGGCGGCAGTATTAGCAGTGGCTGACACCATCAAAGCCGAAAGCCGCGAGGTAGTACGCCGCTTGCACGAAGGTGGCTATCAAGTGGCGCTTATTACTGGCGATAACCAAGTGACCGCCAACGCTGTCGCCCGCGAACTTGGCATCGACCGGGTACTCGCTGAGGTCATGCCCGCTGACAAAGCCAACGCGGTGCGCGACTTGCAAAAACTCGGCAGTGTGGCGTTTATCGGTGATGGCATCAACGACGCCCCCGCTTTAGCCACAGCAGACACCAGTTTGGCTATCGGCACAGGTACGGATATTGCCATCGAAAGCGCCGATGTGGTGCTCATGTCCGGCGACTTGCGCGGCGTAGTGAATGCCCTGACGATTTCTAAAAAGACCCTGCTCAACATCAAGCAAAACTACTTCTGGGCATTCTTTTACAACGTCATCTTGATTCCAGTAGCTGCAGGCGCACTCTATCCGTCGTTCGGTATTCTTTTCTCGCCGATGTTGGCAGCCGCTGCCATGGGACTTTCCGACGTGTTTGTCGTCGGTAATGCTCTGCGCTTGCGCGGTTTCAAAGCGCCCCTCACGGCAGAAAGTAGCCCGCAGGTCAGTGGCGAATTTGCGCCCGCTTAATTCACTGTAAGACGCTCGAGGTGAGGTGTGTTCGCACGCTTCACCTTCGTTTTATTTAGCAATTCCACGTGTTGTTTCTACAATCGCCGATTCTTACCAAGGTCACATCTACCAAGGTCACATCGACGTCAATCGCGTTCAACGGTGTTGACGTCAATCTTGGAAATTCTAATTTAGTAATCCTACGTTAATCTAAACAATGTGATGCCCCACGCCGTGCCACAATTATGTAAGTAAGTTGTATGCAAGATAAGTGCTGCGTCGGGTATCGGGAGGTTTTTTGTGCCCCAAAAGCAAGACCGCACGTCCAACAACGACAAGCCTACCAACGATCCTACCAACGACCCTACCAACGACCCTACCAACGACCCTGTCAACGATAACGCCCAAGCAAGCAACAACAGGCCCCCTGCTGACCCTCCTGCCGACCAACGCCGTTTTATCGACAAGCACTTTGGCAAGATGATGGGGGCAGTGATCCTCGTTACCCTTCTTGTCAACGCGGCGATTTGGTTTGCCCCTCGAGGCTTCTTTGGCGGCATGATGCCCGGTGCAATGCCCAACCAGATGATGAACCCGCATCAGATGCCGCCTGCTGTCAATCAAGCGCACCCAGTTTCACAATCAGCGCCATCCCGAGCAACCGGACAGCCCACCGAACTACTTGCCCTTGGTGAGCAGCGTTTTTCCCAAGTGTGTGCCAACTGTCACGGGGCAAACGGTCAAGGTTACGCCGCAGCAGGCGCACCCCCACTCAACGGCAGCGCCCACTGTGCCTAGTAACTGGACAGAAAGAGACATCGACGCGGTGCTAGCGTATGTCAAACAGTGGTGGACACCCGATCAGCAGGCGTTTCAGGCGGGGCTCGAGTAAACATAACCTGCTCACACTGCCAATATCCTGCCAACATCCTGCCAACATGTCGCCAAAGCGCCATTCGCTTTTAAAGTTTTTGTAAAGGAGTTTATGTCAGATTATCCAGCACAACAACCTAAGCACGAACATACCGACCATCACGATACGCACGACAATCATCACGAAAATCACCAATCTCACCAAGATCATCAGGGTCACGACCACAGCCATCACGACCCGTCGCAATTTAAGCAAAAGTTTTGGCTTAGCCTCATTCTCACCTTGCCGATCCTCTACTACGCCGAGCAGTTCCAAACTTGGTTTGGTTACGATGCTTTGAGTTTCCCCGGTAGCGAATGGCTCAGCCCAGTCTTGGCAGTAGTACTGTACTTTTATGGTGGTTGGGTATTTTTAACTGGGGCAATCAGCGAAATTCGTTCAAAACAACCCGGCATGATGACGTTGATTGCGTTTGCCATTACCGTGGCGTTTGTGTATAGCTTGGTTGTCACGTTTGGTTTTCCGGGGATGCCCCTTTACTGGGAACTAGCGACCCTCATTGACATCATGTTGCTTGGACACTGGTTTGAAATGGCTTCAGTGCAACAAGCCAGCGGTGCCCTAGATGAACTTGCTTCGCTGATGCCAAGTACGGCGCATCGGCTCAATGACAATGGCCAAACAGAAAATGGCCAAACAGAAAATGGTCAAACTGAAGACGTGCAAGTTGGTGAGTTGCAGCAAGGCGAGCGCATTTTGGTGCGACCCGGTGAACAGATGCCCGCCGATGGGGTGGTGGTTGAAGGGCGCTCGAGCGTCAACGAAGCCTTCCTCACAGGTGAATCCACACCAGTGGAAAAAGCTGAAGGCGACGAAGTTGTGGCCGGATCGGTGAATAGCGAAGGTGCACTGACCATCGAAATTACCGAAACGGGCGAAGGCACGACCTTAAGCCAAATGCAGCGCCTCGTTGAAGAAGCCCAACACGCTCGAGGACGCTATCAACGCCTCGCCGACAAAGCCGCCGCGTGGCTGTTTTATGTGGCTGTTACGGCGGGTACGGTGACGTTTGTGGTGTGGATTTTTGCTGCCGATACGGTGCAGTTTGCCGTGGCTCGCACGGTGACCGTACTGGTAATTGCCTGCCCGCACGCCCTTGGTTTGGCTATTCCACTGGTCGTCGCCAACGCCACGGCGCTTTCAGCCAAGCATGGCATCTTGGTGCGCAACCGCGAAGCCTTTGATAGGGCGCGGCAACTTGATGTGATTGCCTTTGATAAGACAGGGACACTGACACAAGGGGTGTTTCGTGTAGCAGATGTGTTTACGGCAGACATGTCCGAAGAAGACGCACTGGCTTTAGCTGCCAGCCTCGAGCACCGCTCCGAGCACCCGCTCGCGCAAGCCATCGTGAGTGCGGCTGAAGATAAGCAGCTCGAGCCACGTTCCGTGCAAGACTTTGAAACCATTTCCGGTAAAGGCGTCCGTGCTAGTGTTGACGGCAACCGCTATCACATTGGTCGCCCGGAATGGCTAGACGAAAGTAGCGTCACCTTGGCAGATGACTTACGTGCGTCACTCGATAGCGCCCACGACAAGGGTCAAAGTGTTATTGCCATGTTCGATGATACTCAGGTGCTTGCCCTGTTTGCCTTAGAAGACACCCCCCGCGAAAGCGCCAAACGCGCCATTGCCGCCCTTAAAGAACGAGGCATTACCACGGTGATGGTGACAGGGGACGCCGAGGCCGTCGCCAAACGGGTGGCTGAGGCGTTAGGTATTGAGCGTTATCATGCTCGAGTCTTGCCCGAAGACAAAGCCAACATCATCAAAGACCTTAAGCAACAAGGTGACGTGGCGTTTGTCGGAGACGGTATCAACGACGCCCCCGCGCTGCTCGCTGCTGATCTTGGGGTGGCCATTGGCGCAGGCACCAACGTGGCCATTGAATCCGCCGATGTAGTGCTGGTAAACGACGACCCAGAAGACGTGTTGGGTATTTTGATCTTGGCGCGTGCTAGCTACCGCAAGATGATTCAAAACCTGTGGTGGGCGGCTGGCTACAACATTGTGGCACTGCCGTTAGCAGCAGGTGTTTTGGCCGGGATTGGCTTTTTCTTATCGCCTGCTATTGGGGCGCTGCTGATGAGTGCGTCCACGATTATTGTGGCGATTAATGCCATGCTGCTGCGTAGGACGTCGCTCGAGCCCACCTCTGCCTAAACCCAAACATTCCCAAACTAAAGCACGCCCACCATCAAATCGGTAAGGCGTGTTTTTTGTAGTTGCTCGAGCTTAAAATTCCACGTCTTGCCCGTGCGGATGAAACATAATCTCATCCAAACGCATCCGCGCAGGGCGAGTAAGCGCATAAAGAATCGCATCGGTGACGTCTTCGGGGCTTAAGGCACCATCGTCAACCGCTTGCGGTTCGCTGTCATTAAAATACGTAGCAACCACCCCCGGACGCACTTCGGTCACCCGCACGCCGTCGGGTTGAACTTCCATTTGCAACGCCCTGGTAAACGCCCGCTGGGCGTATTTTGAGGCTGTATAGAGGCTGCCGTTTGCAAACGTACGGGCACTCACGTCAGACGTGACGTTGATAATGTGCCCTTTGGTTTTGCGCAAGCTCGCCAAAAACGCTTGGGTGACCAAAAACGTCCCCCGCACGTTGACGTTAAAAATCCTGTCCCACTCGGCAACGGTTAAATCATCGACGGGTTTAAACACGCCTACGCCTGCGTTGTTAATGAGAATTGACACGTCTTCTTTGACACCATTTGCAAATGCTTTCACCGAGTTAGGGTCAGCGACATCTAAGGGGATGCCGCTGATGTGGTTGTGTGCTTGCTCGAGCTGCTGCAAGTCCGCTTCTGACCGTGCGCCTGCATATACCTTCACGCCTGCTTCTGCAAGCCGCAAACTGACCGCTCGGCCAATGCCCCTCGTTGCCCCCGTGACCACGGCGTGTTGCCCTGATAAATTTTCGATATTAATTGTCATGACAATGAGTGTACCTGCAAAATCGGGGGTGGCAGTGTTGTGGTTTGGTAGGGTAACACTTTGATGTCTGTCCCTTGACAGGGCGTGTGGGCATCAGAAAGGATGCAAGAGATGGTCATGACACACGCGTTTTTCCTATTTACAGCACGTGCTAACTAACGTGACTCCGGTGACATCATGGTGATGTTGTGGTGACGCTATGATGAGGGGGTATATCGAGTTTGTCCTTATCGTGGCTATCTTGTCGGTGTTGATATTTTTTGTCACGGCGGGGTTGCGGGCGCTGCTGGTGCGTGGGCGTGTGCCAGCGGCACATACGTTAGCGACAGTGCTGAGCTTTTCGCTGTTTGGGATTTTGCTGTGGGCAGGGATGCCGTTTTTGTTGGTACTCACGCGTGTGCCTGCTTTGCGGGGTTCGTTTATGTTGGGGATTTTGTTTGGTGTCGGTTTGGTGCAAAGCCTCAGGTGGCGCTAGGTGGCTCGAGCACCAACCCTGACCAACCCTGACCAACCCAGATAAAATCCTATAAACCATGACAAATCATGCCGAAGCAAATTCCTATCAGCAAAATACCCATTTCAAAAACATTTAACCTCTCCGTTTTAACGCAAAATACCACTAACTGTAGGTAGACGTTTGCTTGATGGTGTGCTTGACAGCGTGCGTCATATCCAAAAGGATAGAGAGTGTGACGGTTCTTGTTTCGCTACTGCTAATTGCCATCGGTATCGCGGCGCTCATTTGGGGTAGCAACTTTTTAATTGATAATGCAGCTGTGCTCGCCAAACGCTTTGGGGTGAGTACCCTCTTAATTGGCCTTACGGTGGTGGCGTTCGGCACCAGTGCGCCCGAGTTGGCTACTAGCGTCGTGGCGGCTGTGCAGGGGCTTCCTGAACTCGCTATGGGTAATGTTATTGGCTCAAACATCGCCAACTTGGCGTTGGTGTTAGGCGTTGCTGGGATTATTCATCCACTCACAGCAGGCAGTGGCTTTGTCAAGCGCGATGTGCCGTTTATGTTGCTAACCAGTTTGCTGCTGGTGCCGCTGACGCTTGATGTTAATGGTGATGGATTTGGGGAGGTGTCGCGGCTCGAGGGTGGTTTCCTTGTTATCCTGTTAATTGGTTACATGATGCTACTCGTGCGCAGTGACACCCCTGCTGATGTGGATGAAGTAACCGAAGCCCTACAAGAACACGAAAACGACCCTGTGTGGAAAGTGGCCAGTTTGGCACTCGTTGGTATGGTGCTGCTGGTGGTAGGAGCGCAGTTATTGGTGCAAGGTGCATCCGACTTGGCACGTATGTTTGGCATCAGTGACCGGGTGATTGGTGTGACAGTAGTGGCGCTCGGCACGAGCCTGCCTGAACTGGCTGCGACGATTGTCGCGGCGCTCAAACGGGAAGTTGACATTATTGTTGGTAACCTCGTGGGGTCAAATATCTTCAATATTCTGTCGATTATTGGCGTAACTGCCGTAGTGCGTCCGTTGGTGTTGCCGCCAGAAGTGGCCAATGTGGACTTTTGGGTGATGCTAACGGTATCAGTGATAACCGGGGGGTTACTGGCGTGGCGGGCGCGCTTTGGTAAGCTCGAGGGCATCGGCTTGGTCAGTGTTTATGGGCTTTATATCGCTTACATTGCCCTGACGCAATTCAGTTAACGGTTAAACGCTTAGTCTTACGAAATAGACTTCTTGCGAAACCTCAGTTCGGAGTTAATTTGCGTCAGGAACGCATTTTTTGAGCTACAAAGAAAATCAGGTTCTCAAAAGCGCCTTTACCGCCTGAACAAGGCTTCTTAAAGAACCAACGGTTTTGACGATTACATCGTAACCAATGTCAGAGACGCATTTTCGCTGATATGAAAACCCCAGATTCAGGTTGCGAAAGTATCAACCGAACTATGTAATAGCCCTTTGTCATCATCAACCATCGATAAATTGATTTTTGCAAGAGGTCTAATAGCTTAATGACAACGGACACGTCATGTGTTTGATGGCAGTTTTAGTGGCAGTGTTTTTGGTGGCAGTATTTTTGGTGGCAGTGTCTTCCTAACCCAAATCTTCCCAACGCGGTATGGCAGGTAGCACCGATACGCCCCCGTCACCGTAGTGATAACGCCACACCTCACCAGCAATGCGCATCTGCACATCAGTGCGGCTGTTGGCCGCCGGCACGCGGCGAACTTCTACGAAGCCTACCTTCTTAAAACACGCTTGCGCCCGCAAATTGTCAGCAAACGTATGCAGGCGCACGTCCTCGAGCCCGAGGCTATTAAACGCATAATCAAGCAGCGCGTGAATGGCTTCGGTGCCGTAACCTTTGCCCCAATAGCGCCTCTCGCCAATGATGATACCCAAAGTTGCCGAGCGCTTACCGAGGTCATACAGTTCGATGGTGCCGATATATTCTTCGTCTGCTTCGATGCTAAAGATACCGAACGTCTGGCGGTCACTTCTGCGGCTGTCGGCTTTGAGTACCCGGCGCAAGAGCCACAAGGGCATCCGGCTAGGGGGCGTGCCGTTCAGATAGGCGATTTCGGGGTCTTTGAAGTGGCTGTGCACGCGCCGCCAGGCTTTGTTGTCAAGTTGCTCGAGTGGCCGCAAACAAATGCGTCCTAAGCGCAACTCGGGTATGTCGGTGTCGTTTCTCTCGCTGATCACGTCTAGTTAAGAGTATACGCTTTTACTGAGTATTGATGTGGCAGAAGTCGGGTTTGCACGGTTTGCCGCGTGAACTTAGACAAGGTTTTATAAAAACCCATAAAGATTAACTCCAGTGTGAAAATGGCAGCACTGAGCGTGACACGTAAAACGAGGATTGAACCGCGTGATATAGTGTCAACACTTGTTAGTTTGTTGAGGACGTTTTTATGCCGACTATCCACAGCATTGAAATGATTGTTTCTGACCCCGCCGTGCGCAGCGGGCGTCCTTGTCTTGCTGGTACAGGTTTGCGCGTCACTGACGTGGTGATTGCCCACACGTTTCATGACCAATCGCCAGATGATATCGCTGTGAATTATGGGGTGTCTTTAGCCGCCGTTTACGCGGCACTTGCCTATTACTACGACAACAAAACTGCCTTAGATGAAGACATTCGTGCGCAGATTAAACAGGGACAAGTACTAAAAGCGCAGTATGGCAGCGATTCGCTTTTATCTTGACGAAAATGTTCCCGTGGTGATTGCTGAACAGCTCGAGCGTCATCGTCGGTCAAGACGCTGTGACTGTCTAAATATCTGCTCAGGTGAGACGCGGAAACTCGGCCAGAATCCCCTTGCTGCTGTCACCTGCGCTCAAAAATGCCAGAATAGTCTGCACAGTGATGCGCTTCATGTCGAGTACGTGCCGCTTCAGCTTGTGGCTTTGGCAAACCTTATGTTGAGGTGGCATCAACGTGAGCATGAAACATCAACAACCACACAGCTACCTGCAAATGTAACGACAAGTGCATAGACACGAGCCTCGATAACCTAACTTTGCATCTTCAACACCCCCATTAGGGAGTATGTTGCTTTGACCATGGTTGAGTTTGTGGAAACGGCTGAATTTACCCGCAAAGCAGATAAATTACTGACACCTTTGGAATTGCGCCTTGTGCAAAGAGAAATCGCCATTGACCCTGTGCGGGGTGACGTGATTCAAGGTACAGGTGGGGCACGTAAACTGCGCGTGGCACTGCCTTCTAAGGGTAAGGGCAAACGTGGGGGTGCTCGAGTTGTGTACTATTATCAGGATAGTCGAGGTAGGGTTTACTTGATCGATGTCTACACGAAGTCACGTCAAGATGACTTGAGCGAAGCACAAAAACAACAACTATACCAACTTATCAAAACGGGGTTAGCAGGTGAATAATATGACGGAAAAAGACTTTGCAAGCCTAATGCGTAGCGCAAAGCAGGCTGCTGACATTGCTCGAGGAGAACGTGAACCTACTAGAGTCACCGTCATTGACCCTGAAGCGGTCTTTCCTACCGTCAAATTTCGCCTCGAGCACGACCTATCACACGCTGACATTGCCGCCATTTTGGGTGTGCGTGTTGATGAGGTAGTGGCTTGGGAAGTTGATGAACAACGCCCATCTCCCCCGGTTCAGCTTTTGCTCGAGCTACTACTAAGCAATCCCCAACTGGTGGTTGAAACGGCCAAACGCACCCCAGGACGTGTTCCTGACAGCGTCAGCATTTCGTAATGATTTAGCGAGCAACGAGGGTAAATGCCAGCACGCATGCCAATAATTACCTCGAGCAAGCGTTAGACTGTTGACATGTCTGCTTCCCCCGACGCCCTAGCGCGTTTTGCTGAAAAATTTCAAGAACTCAAAAAGACTATCTCGAGCGTCATCGTCGGTCAAGACACCGTGGTCGAAGATTTGCTCATCGTGGTGCTCGCCGGCGGTCACGCTTTGATTGAAGGTGCGCCCGGCTTGGGTAAGACCCGTTTGGTGCGCAGTTTTGCCGAAGCCACCCAGCTCAGTTTTGGTCGGGTGCAGTTCACGCCGGATTTGATGCCTGCTGACGTGACGGGCACAACCGTCTTGAGCCGTGATGATAGCCAAACACAATTTGCTTTTCAAGCCGGGCCAGTATTTACCAACGTGCTACTCGCCGATGAAATCAACCGAGCGACGCCCAAAACCCAATCTGCTTTACTAGAAGCCATGCAAGAACGCTCGGTGACGGTTTCTGGTGAGCGCCACAACTTGCCGACGCCGTTTATTACCCTAGCGACGCAGAATCCGCTCGAGATGGAAGGCACGTATCCGCTGCCCGAAGCCCAACTCGATAGGTTTCTTTTTAAAATCATGATTTATCGCCCCGACCAAGAGACCCTAAAACGCATCTTGCGCACCACGACGGGTGAAAACGAAAGCAGTATCACGCCAATTTTTAGCCGGGAAGAGCTGCTCGAGTACCAACAACTGCTGCGAGCTGTACCCATTGCCGAACGGGCGCTTGATTATGTGGTGGCGTTAACCGAAGCCAGTCACCAACACCCGCTACTGCGTTTGGGAGCTAGTCCGCGTGGGGCGCAAGCGATGGTGCTCGCTGCCAAAGGATATGCCCTAGCGGCAGGACGTCCTAACGTGGAACTCGAAGACATTCGCCGCGCTATGCTACCTGCGTTGCGTCACCGGGTGTTACTAGGCTTTGAAGCTGAGGTCGAAGGCCGCAATGTGGATGATATTGTGCAAGAGATTCGTGAACAAGTTGACAAGCAACCCGCTTAAGCAGGTTTGGTGATAGTAGCCGTGACGCAACCATGATCACCTCCCGCAGCCGCGCTTTGCTTGACCGCTACACGTTAGCGTCCAAAGTGCTGTCGACAACGACGGGTGAACGCAGCGCCAGCGAAGCTGGGCAGAGTGTGGAGTTTTATGACTTTCGGCAGTACCAACCCGGCGACGAACTGCGCTATGTCGATTGGAAAGTCTACGGGCGCACGGGCAGACTCTACACGCGCTTGTTTCAAGCCGAACGCACCATGCGCATTCACATTTTGTGCGATACCAGCGCCAGCATGGGCGTAGGCCGCAAAGCCCATTACGGACGCATTCTGGCGCAACTGCTTAGTTACGTCGCCCAACTCGATGCCCTGTGTCAGGTGCACCTTTTTGACGGCAGTCAGTCGTTACCTGCTACCTCCCGCGCCCATGTACCCGCGTTGTGGCAATTTATTGAAGACGCCCCCGAACTCTCCGGTGATGCCCACACCCCCGTAGCCGCCATCAAACAGTTTGCCCTGAGCCATAGTGTGACCCGTGGGGCAGGCTTGGCACTGATTATCTCGGATTTGCTAGATGAAGCACCTTTGCGTCCGGCATTAGTGGCACTGCGCGCTAAGGGGTTTGACGCCAGCTTTTTGCAGGTGATGTCCGAAGAAGACTTGTCGCCAGCTGCTGATAGGTGGCAACTGATTGACGCTGAAAGTGGCACAAAATTGGCAGTGAGCCCAGAAGAAGTGACCCTCTACCGCGAACGGGTGCGGCACTTTGTGGAGGTATGTCGGGGGACGATTTTGCAAGCAGGTTTTCGGCACGCGCTACTAACTATGCCAGAGACAACACCTGAAAGTAACGGGCAAACGGATGCTAGCCACATGCTCGAGCGCCGCGCTTTTGCTGCGTTAATTCAAGAAGGTATGCTCGTTAAACGCTAACGCACAGCCGAAAACAGACAAGGGAACCCCACCGCCATGTCAACCACAACTTCTACCTCCTCACAAAAAACAAACGACAACATTCCTAGGTGGTTTGCTGATGGTTTGGCGGCTTTAAGTGTGGCGCTCGTGCTCATTCCTCAGTCGCTCGCGTACGCGGAACTAGCGGGAATGCCTGCCCACTACGGGTTGTATGCGTCGGCACTTCCGCCCATCGCGGCGGCGTTTTTTGCGTCTAGTCCTTTTTTACAAACCGGTCCCACGGCACTTACGGCTATTTTGACAGCAGGGGCGCTCTCGAGCCTGTTCACGCCTGCTAGCCCCGACTATGTAACCGCCGCTGCCTTGCTTGCCCTCATCGTGGGCATCTGGCGCATCGCCATTGGTCTCCTTAGGCTGGGTAGCATTGCTTATTTCATGTCGCAACCTGTTTTGCGGGGGTTCACCACAGCAGCAGCACTCCTTATTGTCAGTTCGCAGCTACCTGCCGCGTTGGGTGTGTCACCCCCTGAAGGACAAGTGGTGCAAGAACTCCTCTGGACGCTGCAAAACGTTTCCTCGTGGCACTCTTGGTCAATGGTTATGGCCGTTATTGCCGCTGTCTGCATTATCCTCAGCAAACGCGTGTCACCCTTACTTCCAGGTGTGTTCATCGCCGTTGTCATCACCACGGTGTTGAGTCGCGTCACGAATTATCAAGGCAGTGTGGTGGGTACCGTAGATGGGCAACTGTTACAGGTGTCGCTGGTGCACCCGTGGCAGCTTTTTCCGCAACTGCTGGTGAGTGGTTTGGTGATTGCCGTGGTGGGGTTTGCAGAGGCTACGTCTATTGCGAGGGCGTTTGCTGCTGAAACCCGCACCCGCTGGCATCCCAATCAAGAATTCATCAGCCAAGGGGTGGCCAATGTGGCCTCGAGCCTCGTGTCGGGGTTTCCGGTGGGTGGTTCGTTTTCCCGCAGCGCCCTATCTCGCACCGCTGGCACCCGCACCCGCTGGAGTGGGGCAATGACGGGGCTACTGGTGTTTGCTGCGTTGCCGCTTATGCCACTCCTTGCAGACTTGCCCAAAGCGGTGCTTTCCGCCATTGTCATCGTGGCAGTGAGCAAGTTGGTGCGTTTTGCGCCCATGATTGTGTTGTGGCGTTTGTCGCGTCCGCAATTTGTGAGCGCGTGGCTCACGTTTGTGGCGACTTTGGTGTTTTCGCCTCGGTTGGATTACGCCATTTTGTTGGGGATTGGCTCGAGCTTATTGATTCATTTGTATCGGCAGATGGATTTGGAAGTAGACAGTTACTACGAAGATGACACCCTCTATGTGGTGCTTTCCGGCGTGCTCTGGTTTGGTTCAACGCAGCGTTTAGAGGACGCTCTTACAGCCATTTTTGAACGGCAAGTGACCATCAACAACCTCATTATTGATGGGCGCGGTTTGGGGCACACCGATTTAAGTGGCGCAATGGCACTCGTAGACAGCCTCAGAGACGCCAAAGCGCAGGGAATCAACCTCGAGATTCAAGGCGTCTCCCCGCGCTTAGCCAAACTACTCGAAGACCTAGAACGCGTCCAGTCTTAGGGAACGTACTGGAAGCCAGGTGGTGCAGGCACACGGCGGCGGATGCTGCGGTTGCTTGGCATAGGTTCACCCGCGTCAGGTAAGCCCATGGTGGTAATCATCTGTGTGACCCAAGTCATGGCTTCGCCGCCGCTGACATGCACTTGGGCGTGGTCTTGTTGGGGTTTGGGTTCAATAGTGATGATGTTGTCGCGACTGCCGTCACTGCGGTGGTTGATGGCGGTATCTACGAAAAAACCAAATTGTGCCATCACCTCGAGGTTAAGACGCACGTTGCTTGGAATAACATCTTTGAGGTTTTGTGGACTCAAGCCTGGTACAGGCAGGCTTTGGCAGGGATTGCCGTTCTCAAGAGGCGTTGGACGCGGTAGGTTTTGCCCGTCGTAGTAATTGACGATGGATTGGGCGTGATCCGTCCACCAGTATGTGCAAACCCCATCGAGTGAAATGGCGTAGTCAAAGGTGATGTCTGGCTGGTTAAAAAGCAGCAAATGCATCCACATCGTGCCATGCGAATGCCCTACCATGATGACCCGCGTGGGATTGCTGTAGCCGTCAATCCAGTCGTTAAAAATAGTTTGTAAGTAGCTTTCTGCTTCGAGATACCCTAGCGGTTTCGGTGTAAACACACTGGGCAAGGTTTCGCTCAGACGGGCAGCAAAACTGCGGTATTCGGTGTCATAACCAAGGGCATCAAAAGTACTAACCAAGGTTTGCAAGGTTTGTGCGCCGCTATCTAAATAAGCGCGATTTTCACGGATGGCATCGCAACCAAAGCCAGGAATCAGCGCGGGTACGCCGCAACGTCCGGCAAAACCAACAATCACCACATCCGGCGAACCTGCTGGGCGCAAGTTAGCTGCTTTTACGGTAATGATT
>CAZKAZ010000014.1:70850-76920 GCA_964550765.1 uncultured bacterium
TATCAAGCAGGGCTGCTATGGGGGATAGGGTGTTGTCGCCGGCGTTGTATTCGACGGTGTAGCCTTCAGCAGTGAGCGAGGCTTGAATCGCCTGCAATGTTTGATCGCTTCTGTCCAAATAGGGAACGTTGTCGTTAGGTGCAACACAAAACAAACGTCCACACCGTCCCGCGAAACCTATCACCACAACATCTGGCGAACCTGCTGGGCGCAAGTTATCAGCTTCGACGGTAATCGTCTGTCCGGCGTTGCTGCGTGCGCCGTCGTCATCAACCACGGTGAGTTGGATAGTGTACGTGCCTGCATCTGTGTAGGTGTGGCTAACCCGTTCGCCGTCTACGATGCCGCCCGTAAACGTGTTGCCGTCGCCAAAATCCCAGATGAATTCACGCAAGGTGCCATCAAGGTCACTCGAGCCACTGCCGTCAAACGTCACCGTTGGCGCTTGGGTGGTATCCACCGTAAACGCCGCTGTAGGTGCTTGGTTGGGTTTAGGCTCAGGATTTGGTTCAGGCTCAGGATTTGGTTCGGGTTCAGGATCTGGTTCAGGGTCTGCTGGTGCGGTGACGGTGATGGTTTGCTCGGCTCGAGCGGTTAGTTCGCCATCGGATACGGTGACGGCCACGGTGAATGTGCCTGCGTTTTCAAAAGTGTAGACGAGGCTCGAGCCACTTTCGTCTAACACCTCACCTGCAATGCGCCACACATAACCAAGGGTGTCTCCGTCTGGGTCGTTGGCGCTGGCTACTACAAGTACTTCGAGAGGGGCTTGGCCTGTTTGTGGGGTAATCGTTACGTTGACACTAGGGGCTTGGTTGGGGGCGGGGGTGGTGCTCGAGCAACCTGCGAGCGTCAACACGAGCACCATCAGTTGTAGGGGGAGTTGCCACGAAGACCCTGTCGGTAGGAAAAACTTCATAACAACATTGTATAGCAAAAGGTTTCAGTGTTTTTTACGGCTGAGGGTAGTAAAGGTTAGTTACCTTCAAAGCCCAACGACGTGATTTGGCGATTCACCCAGTTCATGGCGTCTCGGTTGGCTTGGTGAACGCCGTTTATGCCTGTGTGGGTTTGGCTGGCGATAAAGCGGTAGATATCTTGTTGGCCGCCGTCTAGACGGAAGTTGTTTTGGTCGTCAAAGGGTAGCGAGGTAGGGCTAGATTGCACCTCGAGGTTGATGCGCACATTGTCTGGAATAACGTCATCAAGGTCGCGTACGCTGCCGATATTGGGCAGCACAAAACTGTTGCACGGGTCGCCCTCCAAAGGACGCCTGCTCGACCCATAATGGGCGTTGATGGCGTCTTCGTGGTCTGCCCACCAAAACGAACACACCCCATCGAGGCTGATGGCGTAATCGAAGGGAATATCTGGGTGATTGAGGAGTAACAAGTTCATCCACACAGCACCATGCGAGTGACCCACGACAATGAGGCGGGTGGGGTCGGTTTGGTTGCGAATCCAGTTGTCGTAGACCTCTTGCACGTAGGCTTCGGCTTCTAGGTAGCCATCGGGCGCAGGCACGGTGATGCTGGGTTCATCAGCGGACAAACGCCCCACAAAACTGCGTATGGTGACGCTGTAGCCTTGTTGCTCGAGGTTGCTTTGCAGGGCTTGTAAGGTGCCAGGTTGGGGCTGGGTATCGAGGTAAGCGCGGTTGACTCTGGGGGCATCACAACTAAAAAACGCGTCGTTGCTGCCACATCTGCCTGCAAACCCCATGATAACCACGTCAGGGGCGTCATTGGGACGAGGAGTACTGGGTGTGTCTGGGTTATCTGAATCGTCTGGGTTGAGGGTGATGGTTTGGCTGGTGCGGGCGTTTTCACCTTGACGTCTGACCTCGAGCTGCACCCGATACCTGCCTGTGCTGTTATAGGTGTGATTGACGGTTGCCCCGGCGCTGTCACTGGCAGTAAACGTGTTGCCGTCACCAAAGTCCCAACGGTAGGTGATATCGCTGGCAGGCGGATAGTTGGCGCTCAAGCTAACGGTGAGGGTTTGGTCGCGTGTCACGTTAAAACGGGCGTTGATAGGGTTGTCGCCATCATCGCTACTGTCACCATCGTCACCGCCATCATCGTTATCGCCATCATTGGGAGGCGCACTGCCCGTAACAATAATCATCTGCTGGGCGCTGTTACTAGCACGGCCGTCAGATACCACCACGCTGATAGGCACGTTACCTGCGTCGTGCAAGGTGGTCGTGAGGCGGTTTGTACCGATGATGCGTTCGTTGCCCACAAACCATGTATAAGTGAGGGAATCGCCGTCGGGGTCGCTGGCTTGGGCGCTAGCGGTGATGGTGAGGGGCGCTTGTCCTTGTTGCGGGTTCACATTCAGGCTAACGTTGGGTACGCGCGTAGGGTTGAGCGTGGAACAGGCAACCAAGCTCAACAGCGCCAACCCCCATATGAGAAAAAGGCTTAATCGTGAGGAAATCATGAGTGTCATTGTATCTAGCGTGTGTAGGGGAATATGTTTTGGTTAGGGTATGTTGTGCCGTCACAAATTGATACAATGAGTGTCCATTCAAAAGGGCTAGCAGGGTGGGTGGTGTTAGACTCGAGCTATGACTTGGACTCTTGACAACATCCCCGACCAAACCAACCGTGTGACCATTGTGACTGGTGCTAACAGTGGTTTGGGTTATGAAACCTCTTTGGCGCTCGCGCAAAAAAATGCCACCGTGGTGATGGCGTGCCGCAATATGAGCAAAGGTGAAGACGCCAAAAAAAGTGTGCTCGAGCACGTTCCTGATGCCAAGGTAGATCTGCGCGAACTGGATCTCTCGAGCCTCGCCTCGGTGCGTGCGTTTGCCGAAGGTGTTAAGCGCGACTATGAACGCTTAGACATCCTGATGAACAACGCTGGTCTAATGGCGTTACCCCGCCGCGAAACCGCCGATGGTTTTGAAATGCAGTTTGGCGTCAATCACTTGGGGCATTTTGCGCTGACGGGTTTGCTGCTTGACATGCTGCTTGCGACCGAAAACAGCCGCGTGGTGAACGTCAGTAGTGGGGCGCACAAGATGTATCCGCAGATTAACTTTGCTGATGTCATGGGCGAAAAAGAATACAAACGTTGGGACGCCTACGGGCAGAGCAAGTTTGCCAATATCTTATTTACCCACGAATTGCAACGCCGTTTTGAGACTGCTGGTGCTGCTAGTATCGCTGTGGCTGCCCATCCAGGCTTGTCAACCACGAACCTGCAACCGACAACGGCGCAAGAGGGGAATGTGTCGTGGTTTGAGCAAAAATTCCTCACTTTGCTCACGCCTCTGTTAGGACAATCACCTGCGTCTGGCGCACTGCCACAACTGCGTGCTGCTACTGCGCCAGACGTTCAGGGTAGTCAGTACTACGGCCCTAAGTGGTTCGGTGTGCGCGGCGCACCTGTCCTAGAAGAACCCCACAAAAATACGCACGATACTGACATGGCAAGTAAGCTCTGGGAGATGTCTCAAGAACTCACAGGCGTGGACTATCAAGCCTTGGGTTAATTTGGGCGCTAATGCTGCACTCAACCCTACTCACCCAAAAATTCCCCACGTCCGCGCACAGTGCCGATAATCTCCGCTTTGGCCATGCCTACTTGTTGGTAGTGCGTGGCCATAAACGTGCCGTTGTGGTGGGCGACGGGGTTGCTGTTTGTGTCTAAGCCAATTATGCCGCAGGCAATGTGCTGTTCGGTGCAGATGCCAATGACGTCTCGAGCTGCTTGCTGCGGGTCTTTACCTGCTTCTACCGCTTGGGCATAGGCTCTTGTCACCCCCACGCGAATAATGCCTTCCCCAAAACCCGTAGCCGATGCGACTGCCGCCCGACTAGCAAACGTGCCTGCCCCAAAAATGGCCGCGTCCCCCATGCGCCCGGGTAACTTTTGGGGGATGCCGCCCGTAGACGTGCCTGCGACCATCAAACCGCTGCTGTCAATGGCGACTGCGCCCACCGTTGAGGTGTTTTTGAGTCCTTTGCGCAGGTTTTCGTACTGCGGTAAAAGCGCGGCAAGTTGTGGTTTGAGGCGCGTGTTTTCTTCGGCAAAGGCTTTATCTGCTTCGGCGCAGTTGGGGTCGTAGTCGGCAAAACCGAGCACCCTCGCAAACTGCGTTGCCCCATCACCCACAATCAGCACGTGCGGGGTGCGGGTCATCACCTCATAAGCCACATCGATGGGATACTGCACCCGCTGAATGCCAGCAACACCACCAAGTTGTCCGTCGCTAGTGGCTAACAGGGCATCCATTTCCACTTCGCCCAACAGGTTCAAAAACGACCCCGTACCAGCATCAAAAAGGGGATTGTCTTCCAAGATGCGCACCGCCGCCATGACCGCTTTAAGGGCAGAGTCTGTTTCTTGCAAAACGCGAAACCCCACCTGAGCCGCCTCTTGGCTGCCTGCTAAGTGGTTGTCGATGTCGTTGATGGGTTGGTCGTGGCAACCGCCGTGAACAATGAGCGTGGGTGTGGGCATGGTGTCTCCTTTGGGTGATTGATAGCGCAATGGGTGAATGTCTAGGTGAATGTCGAGATGAATGTCTGGGTGAATACTCGCAATATCCTATGCCCTCACGTGCGCTACTGACAAGATGGGCGTTGCCAATAAGACGTAACCGACAGTACGCAGTGGGTAGGTGGTGGATGGGTGTTGGCAGTTGGTGTCCGACTTAGTACCTGACGAGCTAGCATCTGACTCAGTACTTGACTCAGCACCTGACTTAGTATTTGACTCAGCACCCAACAACAACAAACGGCGAAATGGTTACACTAAAAAAGATGTCAGCACCAGTCAGCCAGTCCCAACGCGACCTACCAAAACTTTCTGCTAATGCCAACAAACTGCGCAAGCGCCTTACCCGCCTCACCGCCCAAGCCATCAGTGATTTTGCCATGATTGAAGACGGTGACAAGGTGATGGTGTGTTTATCGGGCGGCAAAGATTCCTACGCCCTGCTCGACATGCTCATGGCATTGCAAGCGCGTGCCCCCATTTCGTTTGAAATCTTGGCGATGAACCTCGACCAAAAACAACCCGGTTTTCCCGAGCATGTTTTGCCCGACTACCTGAGTGCTTTAGGTGTGCCGTATTTGATTGTCGAGCAAGACACCTACAGCGTGGTTAAAGACAAAATTCCTGCAGGTAAGACGATGTGTTCGCTGTGCTCGAGATTACGCCGGGGCGTTATCTACCGCGTGGCGCAAGAACAAGGCATCAGCAAAATTGCCCTTGGTCATCACCGCGATGACATTTTAGAAACCTTCTTTTTGAACCTGTTTTTTGGCGGACGCCTCAAAGCCATGCCGCCCAAACTGGTCAGTGACGACGGCAGCAACGTGGTCATTCGCCCGCTGGCGTATGCAAACGAGCGTGATTTAGCACGATACGCAAGAGCCAAAAACTTCCCCATCATCCCTTGCACCCTGTGTGGCAGCCAACCCAACTTGCAGCGCCAGCACATCAAAACCATGTTGCAAACGTGGCACCAAGCCGACCCCAAACGTTTAGACACCATCTTTCGAGCGCTCAGCCATGCGTCACCGTCGCACCTGCTGGATAGCAATCTGTTTGACTTTGCGGGGTTGAATACTAGTACGCAAGTGCCAGAAGGGGATATTGCGTTTGATAGTGAAACTTTTGAAGAAGACGGTTGTGCTGCGCCGCTTCATCCGGAGCTAGGTGGGCTTACTGAGTTGGGGATGCTCGAGCCGCACTAAAAAGGGTACATCAGTACACCTTAAATCAGTACACCTTAAAAACGAAAGTCCTGTCACGTGCACGTTGCGCCTAACGCAGCTAACAATATGCTTTCTAGATTTGATTTTTGTGGTATACCAACAAGAACAAATAGCAACTTTAGAAAGGCAGAAACAATGGCTCATCACAGCATGATGATTGTGCAAGGCGTTGCTGATACCTTGATGGACGCGGCTCACGTCGCTGCAAAAAAACAAAATGAATGGCTCAAGCAGATGCATGAAGAAAACGACACCTTCGAGGTGCTGGCTGTCAACACCAACTATCGAGACGAAAACGGCACAATCATGTTTGTCATTTTGACGACCTACAA
>CAZKAZ010000014.1:76930-77018 GCA_964550765.1 uncultured bacterium
CGGCTCACGTCGCTGCAAAAAAACAAAACGAATGGCTCAAGCAAATGCACGAAGAAAACGACACCTTCGAGGTGCTGGCTGTCAACAC
>CAZKAZ010000015.1:0-14172 GCA_964550765.1 uncultured bacterium
AAACCCTAACCCTGTTAGAGCAACCCCACCCCATTCACGCTGTGCACGTCATGGGTGAAATGACCTTTACACACGCGTTTGTGAACCTTGCCCAAGCGTGCGGGGTGCGCTGCGTGGCCAGCACCAGCCGCCGCGATGTGATTGAGCTTGGTGGTGGCGAAAAGCGGGTACGTTTTACCTTCGAGCGCTTTCGTGATTACAGCAGCCCCCGCGACATGTGGGGCTATCTCGGTTGCGACGGTCAACTACGGAGGTGATGTTCACATCTATGCCCAAGTTTAATGCCTGAACGCCCATTCACTGGAGGGAATGTTATGTCTGAAACGCCCCAAAACATGTTTGAAGCCCAAGCCCAAGCGTGGCACGATGCTGGCCGCCCTGATGCCAAGCTAGAAAAAAACGACTGGCCACTCTTAGGTATGTACTTGCGGCGTATGTATCTTGTAACTAGCGAAACGTTCGATGCCTTTACCGAAGCCTCGGTAGCTGCCAAAGGGCAAAGCTGGTATCAAACGATGCTGCAAAAGCGCGACGATTGCCGTGGTTGTAGCGAAAGTTACCGCATTGAGAACTTAGCCGTGTGCATCTACTGCCGCGAGACGTACTGTTACCGCTGTGAATCGCGCTTGCGGCGTGAAGGAAACTTGCGGTTTTGTGGTTGTGGTGGTGTGGTGCTCGGCTAAAGCGACCCCGCAAAAAAAGACGCCCTCAGCAAGTGGGGGCGTTTCGTATTGTGAACCAGATTTGCTGTGATTCCTTTGTGATACGGATTCCAACTAAACACTTCAAAAAGTCCTACAGACTTTCTTCCGTTCCTGTCGGAATCCGCAGCTTTTCCTACGCGCTCTGCGCGAATTGATTCCTTCAGAAATCAATTGGAATGGGTATGACAACAAGAGGGTGGAACGCACATACTACGGCTGATTTCGGTGGCTCTGAAGGTGATTAGGCTACTAGGTCACTTACTACAAACGAGGGTTAACACTAGGGTCAAGACCACACATGTAAAGCAGCGCAACACGTAATCCTTGAACGTCAAGATGCCCTGAAGCAATGAGCAACATCACCAAACTGACGGTTTCGTCACTTGCACTGAGATAGTACCCATTCCAGTTAAGGGTTTGCTCTGCGAGTATGAGCCCCGTTCGTTTATTGCCATCAGCAAACGCATGCCCAGCAATCACACGATAGGTTAGTGCTGCTACTTTTTCAAAAAAGCGGGGGTAGGCATCTTGGTTAAATGCCGATTCAACAGGAACGTGCAGGGCGCTTTCTAAGGCGTCCGGTTTGAGTAATGTGGCGCTTGCTATTGCCTGAGACATCAACGCCAATGCTTTACGGTTAGCCAACAAAGCAAAACCAAGGGTGGGGTAAACCTTCCCTTGGTGTTTGTAGTTAATGGCTGTTTCAGAGTTTGGAGAGGACATCCATTGCCACTGCCCGCCGCTCCATGAGATCGTCTAGCTGCTTTTCTGCTTCTTTCCATGTTTGGGGTGGTTCTGTGTAAGGCTGTTCTGGGGGTATCACGTCGTTATTTGTCAGCAACCCCTCGAGCATCGGTGTCATTGGTCGTTTGGTTTTTTCATCTTTGAGCATCATGCACCCCCTTTATTTTTGAGCTTAATACAGGTAAGTGTACGCGTCTGAGGCGAGTATGAGCAACCGCGCCACGCACAATATACTGTCGTGAGTAACGACAAACAAGATAAGAACACGCCCGATGATGACGTGGAATGGGGTTAAGACACGTGCTACACATGCGGATGAAACGTGGGGTCATGACCACACATCATCAACAAGGCATGCCTAAGGGCATCAACGTCAAGATAACCAGCACCCAAAAGAGACATGACAATGATGTTGGTTTCACTTGGTGTGGTGAGATAGTGACCGTTCCACTCGAGCGTTGCCTTGGCAACAAGAAAGCCCATCCGCTTATTACCATCTCTAAAAACATGTCCCGTCACAATACGATAAATCAACACAGCTACCTTTTGAAAAAAGTAGGGGTAAGCATCCGCACCACCAACTGATTCAATGGGAGCGTTAAGGGCGCTTAGCAGTTGATCTGTTTTGAGCGGGGCAGGGGTTGCCAGCACATTTTCAGCAATTGCCAAAGTAAAACCGAGGGTAGGATACTCCTTGCCTCGGTATCGATAGCTAAAAACATCTTCAGAGTCTGGAGAGGGCATCCATCTCCACGGCGTGTTCTTGCATCATTTGTTCAATCTGGGCTTTTGCTTCTACTTTCGTTTTGGGCGGTGTAAGCAGGGGGCGGTCTTTGGGAGGTACGTTACCTGTCAGCAACCCCTCGAGCATCGGCGTCATTGGTCGTTTGGTTTTTTCATCTTTGAGCATCATGTACCCTCTTGTATTCTCGAGCTTACTCAATACATGCCAGTGTAAGCGTAGCACGTCAACATATCCAAACGGCAATGGCTCGAGTCACGACATCATGCGAATTTGGATGCGTTTTAATCCCCCTCGAGAAATAAGGGGGGTTGGAACAGCAAGGTCAGCAGCTCAATCTTGATGCTGTCTTGAATGCGTTTTAATCCCCCTCGAGAAATAAGGGGGGTTGGAACCGACGATGATTCTGACGATAGTGACGACACAGAAAGGTTTTAATCCCCCTCGAGAAATAAGGGGGGTTGGAACACCCGACTTTAACGTAACACAAGTCACTAACTCTAGTGTTTTAATCCCCCTCGAGAAATAAGGGGGGTTGGAACCGTACAGGGGACTTTACAATGGAACAGGACAATAGAGGTTTTAATCCCCCTCGAGAAATAAGGGGGGTTGGAACCCCTGCGACAGTACATGGCTTTAACAGCATGCGCCTCGCGTTTTAATCCCCCTCGAGAAATAAGGGGGGTTGGAACCAGCAGCTCTAGCAGCAGCGCAACTGCAACGGTTGAAGGTTTTAATCCCCCTCGAGAAATAAGGGGGGTTGGAACTCAAAAAAGAACCTCGGTTGTTTTTCGTTCGACGTGTTTTAATCCCCCTCGAGAAATAAGGGGGGTTGGAACTCGAGAAGCACTTGGGAAACTTCGACATCCGCAAGGGCTCAAGTTTTAATCCCCCTCGAGAAATAAGGGGGGTTGGAACCACGAGACGAGATGCAGCAGCGGACAAACGACAACCGTTTTAATCCCCCTCGAGAAATAAGGGGGGTTGGAACTAAGTAACATTACTAAATGGATTGCAGATAACTGCAACGTTTTAATCCCCCTCGAGAAATAAGGGGGGTTGGAACCCTTGCGTTTTTAGCCCCGTCCTGGACAGGACAAATGGGGTGTGTTTTGAAGGGTTTGTTTTTGATACCTTATATCAACATCCTGCCTTGGGAAAAAGCAAGCCTTTTCATGGGGTTTAGACTGTCTGACACGTAAAGTGAGCGATGGCAGCAAATCGGCGAACATTAAGATGGGGCGTTTTAATCGTCCTGAACAGAAATGCTGCGATTTTTGGGAGGGTTTGACGGTCATAAGGCAGTTATCCTTCACTTAGTAACTAGAATCACTTTTTCTGACATAATCTTAGACAATATAGTAATCTGGGTCACCTAACAGGGCTTGGCTTTGTCCTAAGGACATGGCGGCTTTTTGGCAGCGTCCGCACAATGGGAAGCACAATATGCTGTCTGCTTGGGCGTCAATAATGTCAGCTAGCTTATCCCACAACTCGCGGTGCTGGCGTGGCGTTAAATTGCATTCAAACACGCTGTATTGGCGGCGTTCACCCATGTCCATTAGCGCCCTTGCTACTTTGTTGCGGCGTTTGTCGTCAGGGATGTCATAGCTGATGATGTACGCAGTCACACGCATAGTGCCTCACTGGTGATGATAAAAGGCTTCGTAAAAATCACGTTTACCCTGCAAATATTGGGCGTAACTCTCGGCGTAGTAGTGCATGTTGCGCCGCCAGTCGATGTGATAACCCGTCGGTGGGTGCGTGGTTTTGCGAGCAAGGCGGGCTTCAAAGTATTGGATGAAGGTTTTTCGGGCGCTGTTGGTTAACAGGCAAGCGCCCTCCGCGTCTTCTGGGTAATAAAAGTCTTTTGGTTTGAGGATGCGCTTGTTGATGAGATACAACACTAACCCGTCAATAATGGGAGCACGGAAGGGTTCAATCAAATCACTCACCAGTGAAGCATGTTGGTCATTGAGGGCGTGCAAACTGCCCACATACGGATGCAACCCGCACGCGTGCACCAGTGCCAGCATGTTGTAGTAAAGCAGGCTGTAACCAAAACTTAACAAGCTGTTTACAGGATCCGTCGGGGGGCGTTTGTGGCGTCCTGTGAATGCAAACGCCGGGTCGATGATGTCACCTAGCACCCGAAAGTAGGCTTTAGCAGCAGACCCTTCATAGCCCAAAGCTTGCTCGATGGTCTTGGCGTCTTGCAATTTGTTGTGATAGTCCTGCAAGGCGTCGATGGTGTCATACAATAACGGCATTTTCAGGCGTTTGCTGCGGCGCTGGCGCATTAAAAGGGCGCGGCTGTTGCTGATTTTTGCACGCAGTAGGGTCTTAGCAAGCATTAAGCGGCGGCGCTTGTCGTGATACGTCGCAAACTGCGCCCCTTGCAAACTCGGGCTAATGAGTAGCGGATTGTCCAAGCGTCCGTAGTAGTTGCCCCGCCGCGATAAAAACGTCACGGGTGTGCCTGTTAGCAAGCAGTGTTTCAGTACGGGTGTGGTCAGGTGGGCGTTACCAAACACCATAATTTGTGCCACTTTGACCACTGGAATGCTGGCGATGGGTTCACTGCGATACGTCACCACAAACCGCGACCCGTCTTTGGTTACGAGGCTGCCTTGCTGCTGCACGTACAGCGTGCGCATAAATGGGTGGTAACTATCGCTGATGTCCGCTTCACCATACACAGGATCAGCAGGGTCGTAAGCGGCGTCATGCGTAAGTTCGCCGTCCGTTGTGTCAGGCTGCCACGGTAGAAGATGCCCGTCTGGTTGATGCCTGTCTGGCTGATACCCGTCTGGCTGATGGCTATTGGTTGTTTTTGTGGTGACGGGGGAAACGTCGGGCATATCCAAACGATGACGCACGGGGCGCACGGGCATAAAGTCATCAGAAAGCGCCACGTCTTCGCTGGGAAGGTTTTTTGTATCGGTGGGTCTATCTTTAGGGTCGCTTCTGGCGTGGGGTGGAATCACCAGCGCCCCTTGAAAGAGCGCCCCCAAATATTCAAAGCCCGCTGCAAACGAAGTCACGCGGGACTTGCGGTATTTGAGGCGCAGTTGCAAATCCGCTAACAAAATACCTGCATCCCTAGCTACCGGGACAAAAAACGAAAACAAGCCAGCCTATGCGATGATAGAGGTGTGAAACAAAACCAAACGCATGGGACTGACTATGACAAAGTGTAACGAACTCAAGGAGAAAATCCAAGTGTACCTACCGCACCATGGTGCCAGGCTGAACTTCATGGCGAGATTTGTCATGTCGGTGATAGTCGTGCGAAGCGTGACGTTGAGTCGTGTGGCAAGCGTTCTAAACGCCAGAGTGCTGATTGAATCAAATGAGAAACGCATCAAACGTTTTTTTAGCGAGGTGAGCTTCGAATCTGAGCCATTTGCGAAGCTGATACTGGCACTGATACCTATCAAGACAAAGTTGATTATCACGCTTGACCGTACGACGTGGCAACTTGGTGGGCACACCATCAATATTCTGCTGTTAGCAGTGGCTTACAAGGGGATTGCGTTTCCTTTGCTGTGGACGCTGCTCGATAAACAGGGCAACAGCGATACCGATGAGCGATTGATTTTGATAGACAAACTGTTGCATCTGCTGCCAGCCTCTGACATAGACAGCATCGTTGCCGACCGTGAGTTTACGGGGCAAGCTTGGTTCGCAGGGCTAGCTGCGCGTGAACTGATGTTCGTCATGCGGATACGTAACAACAGTCTCATTGGTTCCAAGGGTAGAACCCTACCTGCCCGTGTGCGCTATGCCCAACTCACAGCAAACGAGGTTTACGTCTGTCCCAAACGTTGCTGGCTTTTTGGTTTACGTGTGTGTATCACTGCCACCCGCACCTCAGAAGGTGAATTGCTCGTTTTAGCTTGCACGTGTGAAGCTGATAAAGCCTTGCTGCGTTACGCCCAAAGATGGCAAATAGAAACCCTTTTCTCTGCTCTCAAGTCACGTGGTTTCAATTTAGAAGACAGCCACATGCTCCATAAGCAACGCTTTGATTCGCTTTTAGCGTTACTCAGTCTCGCTTTCGCTTGGGCGCATCTTGTAGGTGAATGGTGTTACGAACACTTTCCACTTAAGTGCAAGAAGCATGGTTACTTACCTAAAAGTTATTTCAGACGTGGTCTCGACACTCTACGTGCTGCCATCTTGGCAGGTTCTGCTCCTGCTAAAATTAGCCTTGACACCTGTTTGCAACTTTTGTCCCCGTAGTGAGACCTGCATCCATAAAAGCTTGCTGGGCGCTGGGTTCGTCTTTGCAGAGCAGCAAAAAATCATCCGCGTAGCGCACAAAGCGCATCCCCTTGGCTTTAAGGCGGTCATCAAAAGCATCTAAGTACATATTGGCAAGTACGGGGCTGAGGGGGCTACCTTGCGGCAAACCCTCGTTGAGGGTGGTGAGCGCATCTTTGTAACGCACTTTGGCTTGCACCCACAGGGTAATGAGCCGCACCAAAGCGTCATCGTCTACCCACTGGCGCAGTTTGTCAAAGAGAATGGGGTGATCGACCTGATTAAAAAAGTCTTCAATGTCCGCGTCCACCACCCACCTGTAACCTTGGTCATAAAGTTGCTGCACCCGCAAGGTGGCGTGTGCAATGCCCCGCCCCGCACGGTAGCCATAAGACGCGTCTTCAAAGTGCCGTTCAAACAGCGGCATTAACACCAAACTCACCGCCGTCATCGCCACCCTATCGCGCACGGTAGGAATCGCCAGTGGCCGCTGGCTGCCGTCTTCTTTGCTAATAAACACCTGCAGCAGCGGCCTCGGGGTGTATTTTTGCGTCTGCAAGTCTTGTTGTAAGCGTTTGAGGTTGGTGTCTAACGTAAACGCAAAGTCTTCAATGTCCACGCCATCCACGCCAGCGCAACCGTCGTTGCGGCGCACTTTGTCCCAAGCAGCATGTAAGTTTGCCAAGTCGGTTGCTTGGGCAAACAAGCTCACGGCTTAAGCGGGTTGTTTTTCGGGAGGTGAAGGTGTGACGTTAGGTTCGTTGGTTGCGTCATTCGTTGCTTTGTTGGTTGCACTGTCAGATGCAGGGTCAGATGTAGGGTCAGAGGTAGGGTGCGTCCAAGCAGCAGCAGCAAAGTCGAACTGGTCAAATTCGCTTTGCGTACAGCGGATAACAATATGGTCATCTTCGCCATTTTTGACTTTCTCTAGGTCTTCAAAAAAGGTGGGCTGACTGAGCCAAGGAAGTTTCACAAACACTTTTTCTTCACCAGGCGTCGGAATCATACCGATGTAGCCGAGTAGCTCTGCCCGCGTTAAGTCGCCTCTTCTCATACCAAAAGGCAATATGTAATCTTCTTGGCTATCGACATTATAAAGATGAATGCTGACGATTTTGTTAAGTCGCCTTTTTTCTGAGCGTTCGTCGATGAGATTAAGAAATGAGACATAAAACGCCATAATGCCCCCAGTAATACCAAGGGCATCGGCAAAGTTCCCAAGCCCTTCACCATAGTTACTGACAATAAGAACTGTTAAAAGAATAAAAAGCGCACCGTACACAATCCGACGAAAAATGACATCGGTTGATAACGACGCCCGCAAACGCTTTAACATGACACGGTTATCTTAACCGAAAACCCGCTGATAGTGTCAATGATTATGATTTGTGTTAGGAAGGGGATGTAAAATTACATTTCTTTACAATTCCGCAGGATACAGCCATGTATAAATGTATACGCTCCAAAAATCCCAGAAACACCGTCTGGAACGAGCCAAGCCCCCGCCTTAATTTTCGCCGCTTCTCCGCTATCCGTCGCTTTGCGTGCTGGAGGGCAAAAACCCTCAAAAAAGGCTTGCATTTTCAGGCGTACTTGTGTTAATGTTGGGCATGAAAAAGGAGTTCTGCATTTTACGCCCTATTTATACCGTCTAGGACGGGGCAAAAAATGCTAAGGGTTCCAACCCCCCTTATTTCTCGAGGGGGATTAAAACACAACACCCACGAGTACACCAACTGTAATAGCAATAGCTTTCAACAGTTCCAACCCCCCTTATTTCTCGAGGGGGATTAAAACGCTGTGCTTGCTCGTGCCGATACAACGCCGCTATCACGTTCCAACCCCCCTTATTTCTCGAGGGGGATTAAAACGGTAGTTGGTGAGGTCGCGTCCAGCATACAAGTGGACGAGTTCCAACCCCCCTTATTTCTCGAGGGGGATTAAAACGCTATTTGAAAGGTTGATGCCGCCCAAATCAAGTGCGGGTTCCAACCCCCCTTATTTCTCGAGGGGGATTAAAACCGGTTGCGTGGTGCCATGGTGACGATTAGCATTACCCAAAGTTCCAACCCCCCTTATTTCTCGAGGGGGATTAAAACGGTTGGTTCCGGGTCGGGGGTTGGTTCCGGGTCGGGGGGTTCCAACCCCCCTTCTTTCTCGAGGGGGATTAAAACCAAATTAGCGATATGGTGTGTCCGCTCGCTGATTGCTGCAGTGTTCCAACCCCCCTTATTTCTCGAGGGGGATTAAAACCTCACTACACAAAGTTGCATGAGATATTCGTATTCTGGTTCCAACCCCCCTTATTTCTCGAGGGGGATTAAAACTTCCCAGGAGCGATGACATACACCTTCTGCTCTTTTAGTTCCAACCCCCCTTATTTCTCGAGGGGGATTAAAACTCTAGGCCTTCAACTTTTTCGACAGTTTAGTAAGTGCCTCGCTCTGAAAGGGATTAAAACAACTCCTAAATCGCGTTTGCTCTTACCTGAGCCGTCCCTGCTAAAATGACGCTATGGACGTTCTAGAGCGCATTACGTTTGACCCCAACCAATTTGGCGGCAAACCCTGCTTACGGGGTCTGCGTATATCTGTAAGTACAATCCTTACCTTGTTGCGCGACCATAGCCATGGTGAAATTCTGGCAGATTATCCTGAACTTGAACGCGCAGACATTGATGCCGCCCTCGCCTATGCTACGTACCTCACTGAAACCCGTGATGTCCTTGTAACGTGAGGTTCTTAGTTGACGTTAACTTGTCGCCTAAGTGGGTAACGCTGCTCAAAGATGCAGGTTATAACGCTACACATTGAACAGATATTGGGGACAGATATTGGTGCAGCTAACGCCAGTGACCAGGAAATCATGGCGTACGCAACGCAACAAAACTGTATTGTTCTTACGCACGATCAAGATTTTAATACACTGCTAGCGTTGAGTCGTTTAGGAAAACCTAGTGTTGTATTGCTACGCCTGTCATCTTTGCGAGTTGACACTACAGGACAACGCGTTCTTAGAGCTATTCATGCTGTTTTGGACGATTTGAATAGCGGTGCTATTGTGGTCATTGAAGATAGTCGCGTTCGTGTGCGCTCTTTGCCGCTAATAAACTTTGAATAAAACTTAGTAAGTGCCCCGCTCTGAAGGGGATTCAAACGGTTCGGGGTAGGATTGGGGGTTTCAACCCCTCTTCTTTCTCGAGGGGGATTAAAACTTGTCTACTGGTGGGTTGTCCAGTTCCAACTCCCCTTCTTTCTCGAGCAAACCATCCTTCGGGGTGGTTTTTTTATTGCCTGAAGGTGTAACAAATTGCAAGCGTGTTTGAATTTACACTGTCTCAGTAACTGTCTCAGTAAACGCCAGCCACCTGCCCCACACCACACCTTTCCTCCCCCACACTCGGTATAGTGAACCCTGATGCAACAGGCTGCCCCCTCCCCCAAAAACGACCCACCACCCAGACTGGAAATGCACGCCATCAGCAAACGTTTCCCTGGTGTGCTGGCCAATGACCGTGTGAATTTATGCGTTTTGCCCGGCGAAGTCCATGCCCTCTTGGGTGAAAACGGCGCTGGCAAAACCACCTTGATGAGTATTCTCTACGGACTCTATGCCCCCGACGAAGGCGAGATGTTGGTTTCTGGCACGCGGGTGCACTTTAAGTCGCCCAAAGACGCCATGCGCGTAGGTATTGGCTTAGTAGCGCAGCACTTTACGCTGGCTCGCCGTCATAGCGTGGTGGAAAACATCGCCCTCGGCTTACCTGATACGCCGTTGTTTTTCCCGACGCGGCAACTGCGCAAACGCATTATTGAACTAGCCGAGCACTACCAACTAGACGTTGACCCAGACGCCAAAATCTGGCAGTTATCTGCCGGCGAACAGCAGCGGGTAGAAATCCTCAAAGCCCTCGTGCGCGGCGCGGACGTGTTGATTTTGGACGAACCGACCAGCGTGCTCACCCCGCAAGAAGCCGACAAACTGTTTGCGGTAGTGCAGCAGATGCAAGCTGAACACAAGTCGGTGATTTTTATTTCCCACAAACTCGATGAAGTCATGGCGATTGCCGATGCCATTACGGTACTGCGCAAAGGTGCAGTGGTGGCGAACCTTGCCAAAGACGACACCAATCCGGCAGCGTTGGCGCAGTTAATGGTGGGTAGGAGCATTGAAGAAGCCCACGTAGAACCCAAAGCAGTACAAGAACTGGAAAAAGCCGAGGTGATGCTCGAGCTAGACCACCTCTCCGTCATGGGCAACCGCCATGTGCTGGCACTCAAAGACATCTCGTTTAAGCTCCATGGCGGCGAAATTTTGGGGGTAGCTGGCGTTGCTGGCAACGGTCAAAGCGAACTGACCCATGTGCTCACAGGTCTCGCGCATCCACACAGCGGCAAAGTGTTTTTAGACGGGCAGCCCCTTACCCATTTTGATGCGCGGCACTTATTTGAAGCAGGCATCGCCCACATCCCCGAAGACCGCAACCACACTGGCGTGGTGCCAGAATTTGCCGTAGAAGAAAACTTGGTACTGCGGCAGTACCGCGACGCCCCTTTTTCCCAAGGGCAACGCCTCAAGTGGCGTGAAGTGGACGCTTTTGCCAAAACCTCTATTGCTGACTATCAGGTGGCAACACCCTCACAGCGTACGCCCACCCGCTTACTTTCTGGCGGGAACGTGCAAAAGTTGATTTTGGCTCGCGAGCTCTCGGGGCAGCCTCGAGTCATCATCGCCGCCCACCCCACCTATGGTTTGGATGTAAGCGCCACCCAGCTCACCCACCGAAGGCTGTTAGAACAACGCCAAGCAGGCGCGGGCATCTTGCTGGTCTCAGAAGACTTAGACGAACTTTTACACCTCAGTGACCGCATCGCGGTGCTGTTTGCAGGCAAATTGATGGGGATAGTCAGTGGTAATGAGGCTACTCGAGCATCCCTTGGTCTGCTCATGGCCGGGCGCGAGCTGGAAAAAGTAGCGTGAGGAGGCAACATGCGTTGGCAAGTTGAAAAACGGGCAAACGCCCCTTGGTACGTGGTCACAGGCGTATTGCTGTTAGCAGTCGTTGCTGCCTTGGTCGTCACAGGTTTTATCTTTTGGGCGTATGGCACGCCCCCTTGGCAAGCTTATGGGCTAATTTTTGACGCCCTGTTTACAGATTTTCGCAGTTTTTCCGAAGTGCTCCGGCGGATGATTCCCTTGCTGTTGTGCGGGGTGGGTTTGGTGCTGGCGTTTCGGGCAAAATTTTGGAACATCGGCGCTGAAGGGCAACTACTCGCAGGGGCAGTAGCAGCGTCTGGCGTGGCGTTATTTGTACCGTTACCCGCACCTTTGGTCATCCCGACTATGTTTGTAGCAGGTTTTTTGGCAGGCGCACTGTGGGGGTTACTGCCTGCACTGCTCAAGGTACAACTGGGCGTGAACGAAATCATCACCACCCTGATGATGAATTACATCGCGTTTTACATCGTCCAGTGGCTCATTAATGGCCCTTGGAAAGGGCAGAGCATGCGCGGGTTTGCTTACACTGATCGCTTTGATAGTGCCGCCCGCTTGCCGACGATTGCAGGGACGCGTTTTCACTACCCGACGCTGATTTTGGGCGTGCTCTTGGCGATTTTGGTGACATTACTACTAGCACGCAGCAAACTGGGGTTTGAAATTCGCATGATGGGTGCTAGCCCCAGTGCGGCGCGCTACGCTGGCGTCAACTTTTTGCGCACCACCACCTTTTTGATGCTCATTGCAGGCGGGGCTGCAGGCATTGCGGGTGTCGGGGAAGTGGCAGGCATTCACGGGCGACTAGTAGGCCCTTACGACGTGGCGCTCGGTTATGGCTACACGGCTATCATCGTGGCACTGCTGGCGCGGCGCAATCCTTTGGGGGCCATCGTCAGTGCCTTGTTTTTAGGGTTTGTGTTTGCCGCTGGTGACATCATCAAAGTGACCTTGCGGTTGCCGTTTCAAATTACGGATGTCATCAGCGGGTTGGTGCTCTTTTTCTTGATTTGCAGTGAACCGCTTATTCAATATCGGCTCAAGCGGGTGCAGGCTGGCTCGAGCACCGTCAGCGAACTGACCAGCAATGTAGGTAGTAATGTCAGTAGTAACGTGAGCGCAGGGAGCAAACATGGAACTTGACAGTTGGTTAATCAGCACCAGCGCCCGGGCGCTCGCCTTTGGCACGCCCCTACTGTTGGCAGCACTAGGTGAAATCTATGCCGAACGTGCAGGCGTGGTCAATTTAGGCGTTGAAGGCATGATGCTGCTTGGGGCAATTAGCGGGTTTGCGGTTGCTCACACCAGTGGTTCGCCGTGGCTTGGATTAATTATCGCCGCTAGCGTCGGAGGCGTCGCCGCCCTGTTGCACGCGTTTGTGGCGGTGACGCTCAAAGCCAATCAATACGTGTCCGGTTTAGCACTCACCATTTTGGGTACAGGCGTAGCAGGGTTGCTTGGGCGCGGCTTTGAAGGCATTCCCTTGGGGCGTCCGATGAATCAAGTGAGTGTGCCAGGCTTGAGCGCCATTCCCTTACTTGGTGAAGCAATTTTCCAAGACCAATACTTACTGACCTTTTTGGCGCTGCTAGCGTCGTTTGTGTTGTGGTTTGTGCTCTACTACACCCGCTTGGGGATGACCTTGCGCAGTGTCGGCGAGTCGCCCCAAGCCGTGGACACTGCAGGTATCAACGTGACCCTCGTGCGCTATGGGGCAGTGATTTTTGGTGGCACGATGGCAGGTATCGCCGGGGGTTATTTGTCGCTAGCGTATCGCCCCTCGTGGTCAGAAGGCATCACTTCGGGGATGGGCTGGATTGCGCTAGCAATTGCTATTTTTGCTGCTTGGGATCCCTTGCGAGCCATTTTGGCGGCGTTTTTGTTTGGGGCGTTTTTCCACTTATCGTTCCGGCTTCAGGGGATTTTTTCACCCGAACTGCTCAAACTGATGCCGTATGTGTTTACGATTTTGGCGCTAGTGATTGTGGCACTCGGCAAAGGCGGCAACCGCTTGGGCGCACCAGATGCGCTGGGCATACCATATGAACGTGGTGAACGGTAGTTTTGTCGGTTGATGCGTGTTTGTGAGGTACGTTGAACGACCTAAAACGCACGCATTAACGAGCGAAGTTAATAGACGCGTGCTCGAGCCACCCCAGTCAGCTAGCAAGAAGGTAGCTCGAGCCACTAGTTGCAGTTTGCACCTGTGTTGTATAAAATCACATGTTGAAGCCAATTTTGGAGGTTTTCATGCAAAAGTTTAAGTTTATTGTTCTCGCACTCTTGTTACTAACAGGGTTTGCGAGCGCCCAAGACGACGACACCTTGACCGCAGGGTTCATCTACGTGGGTCCTGTCGGTGACTACGGTTGGACGTACGCCCACGACCTCGGCAGGCTAGCCACCGAAGAAGCCCTGCCTTGGCTAGAAACCATCTATGTTGAATCTGTCGCTGAAGCTGAAGTCGAAAGTTTTATCGACCAACTGGTGCGCCAAGGGGCAGAAGTGATTTTCACGACCAGCTTTGGTTACATGGACGGCACCTTGGCAGCCGCTGAACGCTATCCGGACGTGATTTTTGCCCACGCTACGGGCTTCATGCGCGCTCCCAACGTGGCCACTTACACCGCAGATTTTTATCAGATTTACTACCTCAACGGCATTCTTGCTGGCGCACTTACCGAAACCGACAAACTCGGTTACATCGCCGCGTTCCCCATT
>CAZKAZ010000015.1:14182-75862 GCA_964550765.1 uncultured bacterium
GGAGAAGACCCAGTTCGCCATGGCACAGCAGGATGTCCGTTACTACCTCAACGGTTTGTTAGCGGGCGCACTGACTGAAACCGATAAACTCGGTTACATCGCCGCGTTTCCCATTCCCGAAGTCAAACGCCACATCAACGCGTTCACCTTAGGGGCTAGAGAAGTCAATCCGGATGTTGAAGTGGACGTGCGTTGGATTTACGAGTGGTTTAGCCCCGCTGCCGCTGCCGAAGCCACTGAAGCGTTAATCGCTGAAGGTGCAGATGTGTTTGGTTTTACTGAAGATACGCCTACGGTGATTCAAGTAGCAGCAGAAAGTGGTTATGGCAGTTTTGGGCACTATTCGGATATGCTCGAGTTTGCCCCCGACCACGTGATTTCTGGGCAAATTGTCAACTGGGAAGTCATCTACATCGATTTTTTACAAAAAGTGCGCGATGGCACCTACACGGCTGAAAACATGAACGACGTGGACTACTTCTACCGCATGTACACCGATGCCGTTGCCCCGGGTGCTACCGAAGAAGTCATCGTCAACCCCGTGTTCGACGAAGCCTTGCAAAGCTACATGATTTCTGACCATCCAGAATTTGGCGAGATTTCAGCGTTTGACCTGATGTACGAACGCTTAGCACAAATGGACCTTGCCGAACCTGTCTACGACCCGTTTACTGGTCCCATGATGGACAGGCAAGGCAACGAAGTACTAGCAGATGGCGAAGTTGCTGACCTCGAGCACCTACTCACCATGCAGTGGGCAGCCGAGGGCGTCGTTGGTCCTTGGCCAGACGAACCCTAAGCCATTCCTAAAATAACAAAGCGCCTAGGCAGAAGCTTGGGCGTTTTTTTGTGTGTAATTAATTGTGATTATGTTTGTGATGGCAACAAAAGAAAGCAACTCTCTTGTCCTTGATGGCGCTCTGTCGGTTCCTTACGGATACTCACTCGAGCCTAAAGTGGATGCTGAGAGTTGCTTTTAGGGAGAAGTAACTTGGATTTCTCTCGATAGTGTTACCTCCTGTGACTCCAATAATACGCTTCTGGGGTTTACGTGTCAGTATCCAGAAACGTGACATTCGCCACCAAAAAATGCTATGATGTTCTGTGTTGTGAGTGCCAAAAGCACCTTGCAACAATCAGTGACTTATGCCGCCTAGGAGCTAGCTTCTGGGTTTTTTTGTTGCCCTGTATTGATACATGAAATGGCATAAGTACGCTTTGTCTTTTTGTCAACTGTCTACAGTGTTGGATGAACTTGCAAGTGAGCATGTTATTATGAGCTTTATTCGCCAGAAAGGGAGCTTGTCATGCGACTCAGCGAACGCGAGAAAGATAAATTACTCATTTTCACCGCTGCCCAAGTGGCTCGAGGGCGCAAAGCACGCGGCCTCAAACTCAACCACCCTGAAGCCGTTGCCCTTATTACCGCCGATATTTTGGAACTCATTCGTGACGGCAAAAGTGTAGCGGAACTGATGCAACTCGGCACCCAAATCCTCAGCAAAGACGACGTCATGGAAGGCATCGCCGAGATGATTCCCGAAATTCAAGTCGAGGGCACCTTTCCCGATGGCACCAAACTGGTGACCATTCACACCCCCATCCGCTAGGAGGCGCACATGATTCCAGGCGAAGTCATCACCCAAGCAGGCGAGATTGAACTGTCCGCCGGGCGCGAACGCGTTACCTTGCGAGTCGACAACAGCGGCGACCGCCCCATTCAAGTAGGTTCACACACGCATTTTTTTGAAGTCAACAAAGCCCTTTCATTTGAACGCGACAAGACTTATGGCTTTCACTTGGACGTGCCAGCAGGAACTGCGTTGCGTTTTGAACCTGGTGAAGGCCGCGAAGTGACACTGGTGGCATTTGCAGGTGCAGGCAAGATGTACGGCATGAACCAACTGGTCATGGGTGACCTTGAAGAAGAAAAAGACGCCGCATTTACGCGTGCGAGTGAAGCAGGCTACCGATGAAACTTTCACGTGACGCTTACGCCACCCTCTATGGGCCCACGACTGGCGACAAAGTGCGCTTGGCAGATACCGAGTTATTTCTGGAAGTCGAACACGACCACACCACATACGGCGATGAAGTGGTCTTTGGCGGCGGTAAAGTCATCCGCGACGGACAAGGACAATCGCAGTACACCCGCGCTCAAGGTACGCCTGATGTGGTCATTACCAACGCCGTGATTGTTGATTACACAGGGGTTTACAAAGCTGACGTCGGCATTCGCGACGGGCGCATCAGTGCTATCGGCAAAGCGGGTAATCCTGACACTCAAGAGGGCGTTACTGACGGTTTGGCCATCGGTGCAGGCACGGAAATCATCGCCGGAGAAAACAAAATTCTCACTGCAGGGGGCATTGACGCCCACATTCACTTTATCGCCCCGCAACAAGCCTATGAAGCCCTCTACAGCGGTGTAACCACCATGATCGGTGGCGGTACAGGGCCAGCCGAAGGCACCAAAGCCACAACGTGCACCCCGGGCGCGTGGAATATTCATCGCATGCTAGAAGCGTGCGAAGGGCTGCCGCTTAACTTTGGCTTTTTGGGTAAGGGCAACAGCTCGCTGCCGGGGGCGCTCGAGGAACAAATCATCGCGGGTGCACTGGGCTTAAAGCTCCACGAAGACTGGGGCACGACGCCAGCTACCATCGACGCGGCACTAAGTATCGCCGATAAGTTCGACGTGCAAGTTGCCATTCACACCGATACCTTGAATGAATCGGGTTTTGTGGAAAATACCCTCGCTGCACTTAAGGGACGCACCATTCACACCTACCACAGCGAAGGCGCAGGCGGCGGGCATGCACCGGATATTCTCAAAGCCATTGCGCTCAGTAACGTGTTACCCTCGAGCACCAACCCCACCATGCCCTACACGGTCAATACCCTTGAAGAACACCTCGACATGCTCATGGTCTGCCACCACTTAAGCCCGCGCATTCCCGAAGATGTCGCTTTCGCCGAGTCGCGCATCCGCCCAGAAACGATGGCCGCCGAAGATGTCTTGCACGACATGGGGGCAATCAGCATCATGGCGTCAGACTCGCAAGCTATGGGGCGCGTCGGTGAGGTCATTTCTCGCACCTGGCAGACTGCTCACAAGATGAAAGTGGAACGCGGCTACCTCTCAGGCGACGACGGTCATGACAACAGCCGCATCAAGCGTTACATCGCCAAATACACCATCAACCCCGCTTTGGCGCACGGCATTGCTGAACATGTGGGCTCGATTGAAGTGGGCAAAATGGCAGATTTGTGCTTGTGGAATCCGGCGTTTTTTGGCGTCAAACCCGATGCGATTCTCAAAAGCGGCATGATTGTCGGTGCAGTGATGGGCGACCCCAATGCGTCCATTCCCACCCCCGAACCCAATCACTACCGCCTCATGTTTGGCGCTCTGGGTCGGGCGATTGACGAACTGGCTGTGAATTTTGTGTCTCAAGCGTCTTTAGAACACGCCGCCCTCTCCCCTCGCTTGATGCGCCAAGCGTTAGCCGTCAAGAACACTCGCACAGTAAGCAAAGCTGACATGAAACTCAACAGCTTACGACCTAATATCGACGTCAATCCCAACACCTTTGAGGTCACCATCGACGGCGAAAAAATCACCAGCGAAGCCGCCACTGAGTTGCCGCTTGCCCAGCGTTACTTTTTGTTTTGATGCTTGCCACGTCGACGTAACAACGTTATTCAAAAACGTCAACGTGGCACACCCAAAGGAGTTTGATGGAACGTCTGCAAAGCCTGCCTCATGTTCACATTCAACCTGAACACCAAGTGATTCATTTGGCGATGACCTCTGAAGAACGGCAGAAAGTGCGCCGCAAGTTGACTGCGAGTGATGGCATGGAGTTGGCACTCGAGCTACCTACTGGCACTACTCTCCACGTCGGACAAGTCCTTTTCCAACAAAACAACACCGTCTACGTCGTCTCCGCCGCGCCAGAAGATGTGTTGTTAGTGCGCCCGCGCAACCTGCAAGAAGCCGCCCACGTCGGGCATATGATTGGCAACTTGCACCGCGATGTGGACATCAGCGAAGATGGCATCGCGGCACTGTGGGACGCACCGCTAGAACGGAAGCTCGAGCAAGCTGGTTTCTACTTCACGCGCACCTCGCGCCCTTTTCGCGGTAAACCCGTGGGCGAACACAGTCATTAGTACAGCCATGAGTACAGCCATGAGTACAGTCATGAGTGATATGAGACCAGCGTGACAACACCAAAAACAGCCCAACAGACACTGAAACTGTTGCAGATTTTTGATTCGCAGTTTCCCGTTGGGGCGTTTGCCCATTCCAACGGTCTTGAAACTTATGGACAACTGCGCACATTTGACCGTTTTGCCTTGCGAGATTTGCTTCGCGAACAACTCAACCAAGGCTGGGGTAATTTGGATGTAGCAGCCGTTTGTTTAGCGTTTCGAGCGGGTGGCGATGTTACCCGCTTAACGGAACTCAATGACCTTGTGGCAGCTAGCAAAGTCATCCCTGGGTTGTATAAAACCAGCTTGAATTTAGGCAAGCGCACCGTAAAATTAGCGCGGCGTTTGTATGACTTGCCTGAGCTGGTGCTCGAGCACCCCCATCAAGCCCCCCATCAAACTATTGCCCTCGGTTGGTTGGGACACGCCTTAGGGCTTGACGAGACAGATTTACTACTCGCGTTTGCCCACAGCACCGTGTTGGGGTCGCTGATGGCAGCCACAAGGGCGATGGCACTCAGTCCAGAGCAGGCACAAGAGGTGTTGCTCGAGCTTCAACCCGACATGGCGACTACCGTCCAACGCGTCCAAACCGACCCTGAGCGATATTTGTGGTCGTGTACGCCCGCGCTAGATATGCGCGCCCATCAGCAAGCTTTTTTACACACACGACTGTTTCAGTCTTAACGAACAGCGTAAAACGTTGATATTTGGGTTTGATATTTGGGAGGAATTATGAGTAGCACACGTCCTGTAAAAATTGGCATCGGTGGTCCGGTTGGCTCGGGTAAAACCGCCCTACTAAACCGCCTTTGTACCGCCATGCGCGACGAATATGACATCGCCGTCATCACCAACGACATTTACACCTACGAAGACGCCGAATTTTTGACCAAAGCAGGCGCGCTAGCTTCAGAACGCATTCGCGGCGTACAAACAGGCGGCTGCCCCCACACCGCCATTCGCGAAGACACCTCTATCAATCAAGAAGCCGTTGATGCCACCTTACTAGCCTTTCCTGAGCTTGATATTTTGTTTGTTGAGTCCGGCGGCGATAACTTGGCGGCGTCTTTTAGTCCTGAACTGGTGGACGTGAGTATCTACGTGGTGGACGTATCTGGTGGCGATAAAGTTCCCCGCAAGGGAGGACCCGGCGTGACCCGCAGTGATTTACTGATTATCAACAAAATCGACCTTGCGCCGTATGTAGGTGCTGACTTGGACGTGATGCGCCGTGACGCCATCAAGATGCGTGGGGATGCACCGTTGGTGTTTACCAACCTCAAAAGTCAAGAAGGGCTAGACGGGGTGATGCGCTGGATTAAAGAAGACGTCCTTTTTGAGGTAAATGCTTGAGTGACGTCATAGCGGACGCCTCCAACCGACCCAAGACGAGCGGGCAGGTGCGGCTCGAGGTCACCGTTCGCGCTGGCGCGTCGGTGATTACAGAACAGTACAGCCACGCACCCCTAAAAATTTTGCGCCCCTTTGCCCTAGCTGATGGCACGTTGTTGGTGCAACTACTGAGCGTAGGACCAGGGATGCTCGAGCACGACCACTACGACATCTCCGTGCGGGTTAACGCTGGCGCGAAATTGCTGCTCATCAACCAAGCGGCCAGCAAAGTGCTCACCATGCACCCCAATACGCACGCGACGCAAACCGTGACGTTGTCAGTCGCAGCGGGGGGATGCCTCGAGTACTACCCCGGCACGACCTTACCCTATCCGGGCGCGGCCTTGCAGCAAACCATTGACGTGCACACAGAACGGGGCGCGACGTTTGGGTTATTAGAAACCTGGGCAACGGGGCGAGTAGCCCGGGGGGAAATGAACGCATTTCAGAAGCTCGAGAGCCACACTACTATCTACCAAGCAGGCAAACCCCTTTATCGTGATGCCCTGTGGTTAACACCAGAAACAGCGCACACGTGGGGAGTTTTTGAAGGTCATCATTACTTGGCGTCGGGGTATTGGTTGGGGGACTGGGGGGTGCTCGAGCCACTCAGCCAGCACGAAGATGGGTTGATGGTCGCAAGGGGTACAGACGCTCACGACAACACCTATTTACGGGTACTAGCCAAAGATAACGTGGCACTCAAAAAGGCACTTTATACGCAACTGCAAGCACTTAGGCAGTCACGCACAAATGTGCCTTGGGATGTGTACTCGAGCGCTTTTTAGCTATTCACTATCAGCTCGGTGAATCAACTCGGTGAATCAGCTTGATGAATTAACGTGCCAACCCGCTCGCCAGCGATGACTTTTTCCAAATTACCGGGCGTGAAAATATCAAACACGGTGATGGGCATGTTCTTGCTCATGCACAAACTCACGGCGGTAGCGTCCATCACTTTGAGGTTTTGGTTGAGAACGTCCAAGTAGGTTAATTCATCGTACTTGACCGCGTCGGGGTTGGTTTTGGGATCAGCACTATACACGCCATCGACTTTGTTTTTGGCCATGAGCACCATGTTGGCGTCGATTTCTAAGGCTCTTAGCGTGGCGGCTGTATCGGTAGTGAAAAAGGGATTGCCCGTACCACCCCCGAAGATGACCACCCGACCTTTCTCGAGGTGACGCAGCGCCCGGCGGCGGATGTAGGGTTCAGCAATTTCTTGCACCGTGATAGCTGTTTGCACCCGCGTGTCGATGTCGTGTTGCTCCAAAGCGTCTTGCAGGGCGACGGCGTTCATGATGGTAGCAAGCATACCCACGTAGTCTGCAGTAGCTGGATCCATACCGCTACCGTGTTGGGCACCACGCCAAAAATTACCACCACCCACCACAATGGCAAGTTGCACATTGCGGCGTTTGGTGGCGGCAATTTCTTGGGAGAGGGTTTGGGTGGCTTCGACAGAGATGCCAAAGCCTTTGCTACCTGCTAAAAACTCGCCCGATAATTTGAGCAAGAGGCGTCGCATTATTCGCCAATGGCAATCCGATAAAAGCTGCCAACTTGGATGTTTTCACCGATGGTGGCCACACCCTCTTTGAGCAGTTGTTCGATTGACTTGCTGTCGTCTTTGATGAAGGCTTGATCGAGGAGGCACTGTTCTTGGAAAAACTTATTGAGGCGTCCTTCGACAATTTTTTCCACGACTTGCGGGGGCTTGCCTTCGTTTTGGGCTTCTTTGGCCAGCACATCGCGCTCAGCAGCCAAGATATCTTCAGGCACCTCTTCACGGCTTTTGTAAGCAGGATTGGCCATCGCCACGTGAATGGCAATGTCCCTTGCTAAAGCTTGGAAGTTTTCATTGCGGGCAACGAAGTCCGTTTCGCAGTTCAATTCGACCATGGTAGCAATTTTGCCGTTGTGGTGAACATAACTACCCACAAAACCTTCACTAGCGTCGCGGTCGGCTTTTTTGGCGGCTTTGGCGATACCACGTTCACGCAGTAGCGCAGCGGCTTTATCGACGTCACCGTCAACTTCCTCGAGCGTCTTTTTTACATCCATCATGCCCGCGCCGGTCATGGCACGTAACTTTTTGATGCTTTCCATACTCACAGCCATGGTGTTCTCCTTCATTACAGGGTGTTACTTACAGGGTGTTTGGTGTTGCTATTACTTGGTGTTGCTATCACGCCGTCACAGCTACTCATCACCCGATGTTGCAGCAAGGTGACAAAACTTCGTATCAAACGGCGTATATACATTACATTATTCAAAACGTACGACACAGTACGCGTTACATATCACGATAGTGTCAGTCACGATAGTCAGGAAATCTGCTGAACCATTTGGAGCGCCAGCCTGAATCCCATGAGCGGTTATTACCAGAACGTAACTTATTTGCGCTCTGACAAATTCTTGAGATCACTAACTCTCGAGACCACCATCAAGCAACCGTAATGCAACTTGCGCCGTACATTAAAACGTTTAGCTTTTGTCGCTAGCGGTTTCTTGTTGACCTTCTTCTGGTTCAGCAGCGCCGCCACCACGTTCAGCAGCCATCGCAATGGTGCGTTCGGGAGAAGACACAGGCGTCGGCAGGGTTTCGCCAGCAGGTTCAGCATTGACTGGCACGACCGGTTCAGTACTAGTCACTTCGCCACCACGCACTTCGACGATGGCATCAGCCAAGCGTGCGGTTACCAGTTGGATGGAACGAATGGCATCGTCGTTACCAGGCACGATGTAATCAAGCACGTCCGGGTCGGAGTCGGTATCCGCTAGTGCCACGGTAGGAATCTCGAGCTTGTTGGCTTCGCGCACGGCGATGGCTTCTTTGGCAGGGTCAATAATAAAAAGCGCATCCGGCAGACGGGTCATCTCTTTGATGCCGCCCAAGTAACGCTGTAAGCGCTGCAGTTCTTTACCAAGGTCGATTTGCTCTTTTTTGTTGTAGCGCAAAATGCCTTCGCCTGCAAATAGTTTTTCTAAGTCTTTGAGGCGCTCAACACGGGTGCGAATCGTTTTGAAGTTGGTGAGCGTACCACCTAGCCAACGTTCGTTGATATAGGGCATCCCGCAACGGCGTGCTTCGGCAGCAAGAATTTCTTGGGCTTGTTTTTTTGTGCCCACAAAAAGAATAGTGCCCCCACGAGCGGCGACTTCTTGCAAGAAGCTGAAGGCTTTTTCAGATTCCACCAGGGTTTTTTGCAAGTCGATGATGAAGATACCGTTGCGTTCAGCGAAGATATAACGCTTCATCTTAGGATTCCAGCGCTTAACTTCGTGACCGAAGTGAACACCGGCTTCAAGTAATTGTTTCATTCCGAGGTAAGACATACACACTCCAAAGCGGGACGTTGAGTTTGGTTTTGAGGTATCAGTGCGCCACAAGGCACAATAATATTTCGTGCGCCACAAGGCACAACAACATTTCGTGCACCACAGGACACAACAAAAGGTCGCAACGCAGACATCCCGCTGCCACATTGCAACCTTTTAACCCTAAAAAGTTTTGCTCGGCCTGTCAAGCGTTCACAGTACCAAACACTAGCCACGTCATACTAGCCACGTCATACTAGCCACACGATGTTACTAAGCTTCAGTTGAGTGCACGCACGGCGTTTTGAATGAGGTTGCTGTTGGGATCAATGTCTAGCCCACGTTGGTAGCTTTCTCGAGCTGCCGTCACATTGCCTGCGGCTTCGTAGGCTTGTCCCAACCAATAAAGGGCTTCAGCGCTCGTAGGCGGTAGCAGGGCACCTTTTTGTGCTTCGCGGACGGCTTCTTGAATGCGGCCTTGCTCGAGGTACACCCGCGCCAAATAGGTGTAGAGCGCCGGAATCGACACCCCATCAAGGGCAAGCGCTTGTTCAATGCTCGTAAGTGCTGCATCTACCTGCCCACACTCAAACAGGGCAATACCTAAGTTAGCCACTGACGCCAAGTCATCCGGGGCGAGGTTGGCCGCTTGGCGCAATTCAAACACCCCTTGTTCGCAGTTGCCTTGTACAAACAGGGTTTCCCCCAAGTAGTTGCGAGCTTCAAAGTTAGTAGGGTCTAGTGTCACTGCTTCACGAAACGCTTCAAGCGCCAACTGCGACTGCCGCAAAGCACGGTAACTGCGCCCTAAATTCACTTGGATGCGCGACCTATCGAGCGCCGACAAATCAGCACCACCGGCGTTGGCAGCAGCTTGTGCAAGGGCATCTCTGGCTTGTTCATAGTCACCAAGTTGGTACAAGATGATACCCCTGGTGTTGAGCACTCGAGCATCATTTGGGTCAATGCTTTGGGCTGTGCCAAGTGCTGATAACGCTTGGTCGAGGTTGCCAGAAAACTGCTCAGGGTTGCTGTTGTACTGCGCCAAATACGCCGATGCCAACCGCACGTAACCCACAAGATTGCGACTGTCGAGGCTTAAGGCTTGCTGATAAGCTGCAATACCAAGGTCAAACGCCCCTTGGCACACTAACGCCCGTCCCTGTCCTAATAGGGCTGGTACACTATCTGGCGCTTGTTCTAGGGCTTCTTGAAAGATAAATTGCGACAGTTGGCAATCGCCCCGCGTGTAGTAGATGTCACCTTCACGCAAGAGTTCTTCGAGCGTAGGTTCTTGTGCTAGCGCGGGCATCAAAACCCCAAACAGCACACAAAAAAGCAAACACCGTTGCCACAGGGGGCGCTGAGTAGCAAACAGCATCGCAGATGAAGTTGCGGTGGTCATAGTTCCTCCGAAGTAGGGTAGGTTTTACCAACACTTTCACGCAACAACACAACCTCAGGGGGTGTGCTGGGAAAGCATGTAGGTTGCTGACATAACATGACTTACCATGTATGACCTACCATACCGCAAGCCTAGGGCGATACTTGCAAGGCCAATACTTGAGACGTCGAATCTCGAGAAAACCGCGACATCACAAGGTAGTTACCAAGCAAGAAAGTGGTTATCGAGCAAGTAGCTCACCACGTGGCTCGAGGGTGGCTTCGGTCATAGCATGATTCAATCATTATGTGATTCAAGCGTGCCGTGGTTCAAGGGTGATATGCAAGGGCTTTAGAGATTATCAATACTGTGAACATCACCCTAGACAAAGCAATGTATTTAAGGCCAATGTTTAGCAGCAGTTTAACGGGGGTGTGGCTCGAGCACACTTGCAAGCGGTTCTACTACACACCATCATCTAGTACACACCATCATCTAGCACCCAATAACCATGTAATAACCATGTACCTAACAAACATGCACCTAATAACCATGCACAAGCAAGCAAAACACCTATCTGGCCGCAAACGCTGGCTATCGTCAGGAGCAGCATCAACCAAGACATACCTACGCTTCGACACCTACGCTTCGACGTAGGCCTCCATTGACCTGCACGTCACTCACTACATATTAAAATAGTTTATCAAAGCAATATTTAGCGGCGATACAAGGCGCACAGGGTTGGCTCGAGCTATCATGACGGATACTGAGGCAGGTGTACTGAGGCAAGTGTACTGACGCAGGTAACAGTTAACGCAATTTGTGGTCAGTACCTACTAGACATGCGTCAACTTACACACAAACGTTACAGTCTCCAGTCTCCAGCCAATCGGATGGGTAAAGCGTATTTACACCAACATCTTGCGCACGACGGCATCAACCGAACGGGGCAACTCAATCACCCAGTCACCTTCAGCGTTATGACGCAAACGCACAGTTTTCGTTTCATCCTTGAAGTCGATTTGCAAGTCATAACCATTGTCGACTTGGGTGATTTCACGGAGGCGCGTTTGTGCCATCTTACCGTTGAGAAACATCACCGCATCTTCAATGAGTACACTGTCTTCATCGGAAAGTTCACCTGAGATTTTGACCTCATAGCCTGCAATGTTCATTAGCAAGAGTATACCACAAGCAACACTGCCTCATGGCCGACATATTCACAGCCTGCTTCACAGGCAGTATCTTAAAATAAACACTTTATTAAGCAAAATCAAACAAACGCTTCACAGGGAAGGTTATGTCAAAAGTTGTAAAAACTGGCTATGGAAAAACATCACGGTCGTGCCAAAGACGGCATGGGTAATAGCTTGCGACAAAATCAAGATATATTGCTTGCGGAAGCGCTCGAGCGGATGATGTTCAATCACCACAATCACTAACCAAAACGCCACCAACAGACCGTGTGCCAAACCAACTAACAAACCAAGCAACGGAAAAAACAAGTCAACGGCTACCGCAGGGGTAGAAAACAGCACTAAACGTGGCCGTGGCAAGTCTGTATGCAATAACCCTAGCACCACCAAGCCATAAAAGAACGCAAACAACAACCCGGTGAGTACATAGACAGCACCCCCCAAAAAACGACTGCGAGCATCAACATTACGCGTCGCGACCGACCCAAGGGCAGCAAGAATATCGTAGTACTTGCCATTCCACGCCATCGGTAAATACGCAAACAGCAACATCAAACCAATGGCAATGATGCCAGCAGCAATCGTAGACAATACGAGTGGCACAGTTGTACCTCCTAGAATTGCAAAATAGCAAAGTAACCAAGCACAAACCGTGAAGCACCCAGAGATTATCTTGTCAGAACATTGATGTAAATGTTCATTGAAACACAATTACCTATTTCATCAAATCATATAAGTAGCATTTCCATGATTGATGTCCACACAGTTAAGCGTGGTGGATATCAACGTGGCACTGTACACGCCTCAACACTGCCACAAGAAACAAGACCACCCGCAGGTGGCCTGTGTTGTTTTTACTTGTATTGTTTTTATTTGCAAAAACGCTTACTCGAAGCGGATGTTACGTTCGTCCTCGAGGCCGAAAGCGTGCATTTTCTCGCGGTCGGCAAGCAGTTCTACGTTGTCACCCGCTTGGGCATTGGTGTGGGCATCGACCCGCGCTACCAAGCTCTGATCGCCAGCTACTGAAGCAATAATGACCGTTTCAGCACCAAGCGGCTCGACCACTTCCACCGTGGCTTTGATGATGTTGTTGTCTTCAGGAATGGAGGTCTGGCCGCGAATACCCAAGTCTTCAGGACGAATGCCGAAGTAGACTTTTTTGCCGTTGTGCTTGGCTAACTTGCCAGACAACTCTTTGGGCGTTTGCACGTCGAAACTGCCATCAGGACCGCGCACGTGGTCACCATCGACATTACCGACCAAGAAGTTCATAGCAGGTGAACCCATGAAACCCCCAACAAATTTATTGACGGGTTGTTCGTAGAGGTTAATGGGTGAATCCACCTGTTGAATGAGGCCATCTTTCATGACCACAATGCGCGTGCCCATGGTCATGGCTTCCACTTGGTCGTGGGTAACGTACACGGTAGTCACACCCAAGCGGCGGTGCAGTTTTGAAATGGACGCCCGCATCTCTACGCGCAATTTAGCGTCAAGGTTGGAAAGGGGCTCATCCATCAAAAACACTTTGGGTTCGCGGACGATAGCGCGCCCCAAGGCTACCCGTTGCCGCTGACCACCGGAAAGTTCGCGGGGACGGCGGTCGAGCAAGTGCTCAATCTGCAAAATGCTAGCAGCTTCTTGAACCCGTTCTTCAATTTCGTTTTTGGGGGTCTTGCGCAGACGCAACCCGAACGACATGTTTTGTTTGACGTTCATGTGCGGATACAGCGCATAGTTTTGGAACACCATCGCGATATCGCGGTCTTTGGGGGGCATGTCGTTGACGACGGTGTCGCCAATGCGCAACGTGCCATCAGAAATTTCTTCAAGACCGGCAATCATCCTCAAGGTAGTGGTTTTGCCACACCCCGACGGTCCCACAAACACCATAAACTCTTCGTCTTGAATGTTCAGGTTGAAATCTTGTACCGCCGTCACATTGCCAAACCGTTTGTACACGTGCTCGAGCACAACTTCCGCCACAACAAACCTCCTAAAAATGAGAAACTGTCAGTATTGTAACGCCATTGTAACGCCCACTGTGCCGCCTTACAAGGCAGGCTGTCCACTAAGGCAGGCTGTCCACTTAGGACAACACACCCACAGGCCGACAAGAAAAATGCACAGGGCTAACGTTTACTGCACTTACGGCAGTCGAAAAGGGTAGACAGCTTGTCGATAGACAGTTGATTTTAACCCACTTTATACGTCAGTGCAACAGCTACGCCTTAAGGGTTGCCTTTTTGCAACCCCTGCAGCGATTACCATAGGGCCAAAACTACGCGCCTACCTTGTCGCGTTTGCGCATGTTCGGTTCGAGAATGCGCTTTCTGAGACGCAAGTTTTTGGGGGTCACTTCAAGCAGTTCATCAGCGGCAATGTACTCTAGAGATTCTTCTAAAGAGAGTTTTTTGGCGGGCGTGAGTACGATGTTGTCGTCACTACCCGAAGCGCGAACATTGGTGAGTTTTTTGTTTTTGTTGACGTTGATGTTCAAATCACTTGCTCGAGCATGAGACCCTACAATCATGCCGACATAGACAGGTGTCCCCGGTTCAATGAAAAACGCTCCCCTATCTTGCAACTTAAAGATGCTGTAGGCAAACGCTTCTCCGGCTTCCATGGCGACAAGTGAACCATTTTGACGGGTTTTGAGGTCACCATCAAAAGGACGGTAAGTATCAAACACGCTACTGAGCAAGCCTTCGCCTTGGGTCATCGACAAAAACTGACTGCGAAAACCAAATAACGCCCGACTAGGAATGACAAATTCCAACTTGGCACGACTGCTATCTTGCACCATGTTGACCAGTTCACCCTTGCGGCTAGACAACGACTCCATCACTGCCCCCATGGCACTTTCCGGTACGTCAGCAGTCACGCGTTCAAAGGGTTCGCAGCGTTTGCCGTCAATCTGTTTGACGATGACCTCGGGGCGCGAGACACTGAATTCGTAACCTTCGCGGCGCATTTGTTCAATCAACACCGACAAGTGCAGTTCGCCCCGACCCGACACGCGGTATTGTTCGTTGCCCAAATCTTCAAGGCGCAGCGCCACGTTGGTGAGCAGTTCGCGTTCTAAGCGGTCTTTGATGTGCCGTGAGGTCAGATATTTACCGTCTTGCCCCGCCAAAGGACTGGTGTTGGGGCTGAAATTCACGCTCATGGTCGGTTCGTCAACGTCCATCACTGGTAAGGCATCGGGAGCATCTACGTGGGTGAAGGTATCACCGATTTGTACCTCATCAAAGCCACTGAGGAGCACAATGTCGCCTGCTTGCACCTCATCGACTTCGCGTTTTTCAAGGCCAAAGTAGGTATAGGCTTTGGTGATGCGCCCGCGTTTTTGGCTACCGTCGCGGCGTAAGTGCATGACGGTGTCGTTTTTGGCCAGCCGTCCGCGCCGCACCCGCCCGATAGCCAGCCTACCCAAGTAATCGGAGTAGTCGAGGTTGGCCACTTGCAACTGAAAGGGCGCGTCGTTGTCGGTTGTCGGGGCGGGGATATGCTCGAGCATCACCTCAAATAGTGGTGCTAAGTCTTGGCCGGGGGTGTCTAGCTCGAGCCAAGCACGACCTTCTTTGGCGATGGCATACACAATGGGGAAATCTAGTTGCTCATCGTGCGCCCCTAGTTCCACCATCAAATCAAACGTCAAATCCACCACTTCGTCAGGGCGGGCGTCTTGGCGATCGACTTTGTTGACCACCACAATGGGTTTAAGCCCCAGAGCAAGGGCTTTTTTGAGCACAAAACGGGTTTGGGGCATGGGGCCCTCGGCGGCGTCAACGAGCACCAACACACCATCAACCATTCTCAGCGCCCGTTCGACTTCACCACCAAAATCGGCGTGTCCGGGGGTGTCTACGAGGTTGATTTTGACGTCTTGCCACATGATGGCGGTGTTTTTGGCCAAGATGGTGATGCCCCGTTCGCGCTCGAGGGCATTACTGTCCATGACCCGTTCCATGACGTCTTGGTTTTCTCTGAAAATTTTTGACTGCCGCAAAAGGCCGTCTACGAGGGTGGTTTTGCCGTGGTCAACGTGGGCGATGATGGCGATATTGCGATATTCCATGATGTTCCTTCGCTGTGCTTGTGCACAAAGTGATATCACGCCAAGGGCGCGTTGGGATGGCTCGAGAAATATGGCTCGAGTCAAAACATGATGATATTTCGGAAATAATAATCAAAATTATGAAACCGTTGTGACACCTAACAGCCTTAGCATTGAATGAGCACAAAAAACGCTGATACGTTTTATCTCTTTATCTCTCAGCAGGCTTATCAAGGAAGCTGACGATGCAGATTCTTTCGATGATACAGATTCTTTCGGGGTGTGTTGTGCGTCCGCTAATGTGGCAGATGTTTAGGCGCACTGCATTTAACTTTGCTTATCTTTGTTTATCTTTCACCCTTAAGCAACATCGCCAACAAGACACATAAATGTGAGTATACGCCCTCACCTGTCGAATCATTGTAATGGTTGTTCAGCCAAGTAATGGTTGTCGGCCAAGTAACCCATCACGTCAAACAGCAAACAAATCTAAACAGCAAAAAAACCCTGCTACCGCAGCAGCAGGGTCGTTGGGCATAAAATGTGTGTTACTGGCCTGTGTTATAAGCCGACTTCACCACAGGCGACGATGGTACTGATTTGGTCGCTCGAGAGGTGAATGTTCAAATAGTGATCTCCCCCCACAATAGCATCGAACGGTACGTTAGTCACAGTCGTGCTAAATCCCGTTGCGCCATTGACGTTGCTAAGAGGCACAACAATGTCACCACCCGAACCGCAGTTACCCGCGTGAAAGTGCGCCGGATGATCACCACTAGGTGGTGTCCCTTGTAGGGCGATGGTCACCACCGTCACGCCGTCGCCATAGTCAGCAAGGAGCACCGAACCGAGCACCCCGCTACCCCCTTGGCTAGCCACCGGATAGCGCACACTGCGCATGGCGCGGTTAGTGTAACTGGCTATGTTGGGGTCTTCGCCGCTCATAGCCGGTGGCCGAGGCGCACCAAGTGAGACCGACATGGGCACGAGCACCGTATCGATGACGTGTATGACGCCGTTACTCGCTGCAATGTTGACGTCAATGACAGCAGCATCGCCCACACCATCGTTGGTAATGGGCAAGTTACTGCCTGCTAGGGTACTAAAAAACTGCATGTCTGCCGTGATGAGGTCCGTCGTAAATAACCCCGGCACCACGTGATATTGCAAGACCGTTGTGAGTTGGCTTTGGCTCGAGAGCAATACATTGAGCTGATTTTGGTCAATAGCACCAAACGCATCATTGGTGGGCGCAAAAATCGTAAAAGGCCCTTCCCCACTCAATGCTTCGACCAGTCCGGCTTCTTCGATGGCCGTCACCAAGGTGCTAAAACGCGGGTCGCCTGCTGCCACATCTACAACGGTTTGCGCAGACACCGCTGACCAGCCCAGGGCGACCAGCATCAGTAACGTCACAATTGTTGATTTCACACATAACCTCCTTGTGCCATGCTAGCACAGGGGTTTAAGGACTAGTTATTAGCTTACACGCGCGCTCCTGAGGCGGTGCGTTGACAGCAAAACACCTACCTCAGACACTTAGCCTTAAACGCTTAGCCTTAAACGCTTAGCCTTAAACGCTTAGCCTTAAACGCATTAGACAAACCAGCCGCCCCAGCCAAAGCATGTTAGCCAAAGTATGCTAGCAAATGCATACTAGTTGACAGACGTCTGCGAACTGCGTGCTAAGCTTTAGCGCATGTGACGCAAACCGCGTCACTTTTATTGTGTGCTTACGGCAGCTTAGCATTCGTCACAGACAAGCGCACAGCCCATGTGTCAATGTTGTGATGATGTTTGATGTAAAAATGTTTGGCGTGATTGTTTTTGATGAAGCACGACTTTCAAAGAGGATTAAATCCCGAGTGGGTTACGTGTCAACCTCGTTGCGTACAGCTTACGTATTGCCTTTGTGCTGGCAGCAGGTTTTTCGTTCATCAATTGTTCATCACACTACGGACGCGTTGTACGTTTTCGTGTCGTTATTGTGGTGTTGCCCCATAAACTTGGGAAATACTTGCTGGACACGCTATAGTTGCACCGTTATTGATACGACTAGTCCAAAATCGTCTGTTTTGACGCCACTTGGTGAAACCCGCTTGTTACAACCCGCTTGTTACAACCCGCTTGTTACAACACCATCTGAACCTTAAGCACGACCAAAAACGCAACCCATCAGTACAAAATCTACCCATCACTGGAGGCTGAACACCCATGTTGAAGATGTACACCACCACCTGGTGCAGTGATTGCACCATCACCAAAAAAATGCTCGCGAAGCTCGAGATTCCCTTTCAAGAAATCAACATCGAAGAACACCCTGATGCTGCTGAACACGTTATGCGCATCAATGACGGCAGGCGCAGCGTACCTACGCTCGAGTACGGTGAACACGCTGCGAGCCTGTCAAATTTTAACCGTGCGAAGCTCGAGGCCTTTTTGACACAAACCAACCTCAAAACCAGCAAAGCGCTAGGAGCACGCTCCTGAGTGCTGTTTCACCGCAGCGGCAAGGGGCAACAGGCGATAAAGCCCACGACGTGCGGGTCATGTTTGACGCGCTAGCTGCTGACTACGACCTGCTCAACGATGTTTTAAGTTTGGGTATTCACCGCGCTTGGCGAGCAGAAGCCACGGCCATCGCCTTTGCAGACGGTGCCAAGCAGGTGCTCGACGTGGCAACGGGCACGGCAGATTTTGCCATTACCCTCAAGCGTTACCAACCTGCTGCCGAAGTGATTGGCATGGACTTTTCTGACGCTATGCTCGCTATTGGCCGCGAGAAAATCGCCGCGCAGGGTTTGGATATCCGCCTCGAGCAAGGCGACGGTTTAGCCCTGCCCTACTTAGATAACAGTTTTGATGCTATTACCATTGCCTATGGTTTTCGCAACTTTGCTGATTATCAACAAGGGTTGCGCGAATTTGCTCGAGTGCTTCGTCCGGGCGGAAAATTGGTGATGCTCGAGTTCCCACCACCGCCTGAGGGCGCATTTGGCCGCGTCTTTCGCGGCTACTTTTTGCATGTTGCCCCCTTACTGGGCGCTTTACTGGCTGGCGAACGGGCAGCGTACGATTACCTGGGCGCGTCAGCATTGGCATTCCCAAAACCCGCAAAACTTGCTAAAATGATGGAAGCTGCAGGCTTTGAGCAAGTGCGTTATCGCCTGCAGACGTTTGGTGTTTCTGCGTTGCACGTTGCGGTACTGCCACAAGCACGTGATATGTGAGCCTCGATACGTGCAGCTTTAGTACGTGTAGTTGTAATATTTAGTACGTGTAGCTTTAATTACGTGCAGCTTTGCGCAAAGTTTGCAGTACCTAGTTGCTGCGCGAACTTGAAGCGATATGTTCTTGAAGCGATATGTTCTTGAAGCGATATGTCGCGGTTCACGCGCTATATTTACAAAGTGGTTCATTTACAAAGTGGTTCGATTGTGTGTGCCTGATGTTTGCGCCTGACTCACAATCGCACCCTGACTTACAATCGCACTATGACCTTACACCACACGAGTTTCGATGAGGAGAACGCCGTTGCTTAGTCCCAACTTAGAAGTCAACACCGATACATCCTTGATAGACCCCGACTGGGAAGACTTTGCCGAGTTTCACGACCACTACTACGGGCTTGCCATTGACTACATCAAAAACATGGTTAAAGGTGTGTCATACGAAAATAACGTTACCGATTTGGTGGTCGGTGAAGCGGGTTTTTATGTACAGTCCAAAAACTTTCCGGTTGCGTTCTATGGGGATACCGGCGCAGCGCAAGTGCGTTTTTTGAGTGAATCCGAAGCGCAAGCGCTCGTCTGGGAAGCAACCGCCCTCTACCGCGCCGGTGACGTGCAATCACTTACCTGCGTGTACAGTGACCGTTCGCCGCTTGATTCGTTTTTTGGTTACCGCATCGAAGGTAACGAACGCTACGAATTGGGTGGTCTACGCACTTCAATGCCCTTACACATGCGGGCGATGGTCGACGCCCACGTGCCTGAAGACGACAGTCAAGATAGCAGTAGCAGCATTAATCTCGACTGGGACACCGATTGGTTAGACGAACCCAAAGGCGTGTTGGTCTATCAGCGCACCCTCAAAGGGGAGCACTTGCTCATTACTGCCCCCGGACGCCGTCAACCTTTCCCACTCATCGGTGGTTTTGACGAATAGGCGCTGCGCGTCACTGCGCGACCCTAACGATTGCTTGTGAATACATCTACCTGATGAACACACCTGCCACCCGATGAATACACCTACGCTGCACGCCCCTAGTCATAGCGTCGGTCATGTCTACGATGTTGCCATTGTCGGTGCGGGCATTGCAGGTTGTGAAGCCGCTTGGCGTTGTGCTCGAGCTGGCGTCGATACCTTGTTGGTCACTACTAGCCTCGACACCCTTTACAACCTACTCGGCGACAACGTGACCCTCAACCCGCCCGAAGACACCTTGATGGCGCGGGTGTTTGCTGAGGTGCAACAAGACGGGCACGTAGGCAACTGGGCGTTTCACCGCCGTGCTAAGACCATTTTGGAAACTGAAACCGACATTCACCTGTTGCAATCTAACGTCACCGCCCTCACTTGTGAAGAACATGACGGACAAAAACAGGTCGTTGGCGTGCGCACCTGGGAAGGCGTTGACCGTTTGGCACAGCAAGTTGCTTTGTGTGTGGGCAGTTTTTTGCACGCCCGCTTGACCATCGGCACACTCACCGAAGTAGCGGGGCGGTTGAGCGAAATGGCCTATGACGATTTGGCAGACAACTTGCTCGAGCACGGCTTACACTTGCGCGACACCCGTCTAGAAGCCGCTTTTGATGACGGCAGCTTGCCCTATCAGGTGGACTGTCGGGTGCTCGGTGGTGACGGTTATCAGGTGTCAGGGTTAGTGGGTCTGTACGCAGCAGGGGTGTGTCAGCAGGGGTATTTGCCTTTTGAAGCGGCGGCGCTCGAGGGCAAACACCTCGCTGAGCAGCTCATCGTCACCAAACAATCATCTAGTACCTAAACTGCGACAATGTCACGTGTGAAATGTCATGCGCGAAACGTCATGGGCGAAATGTCATGCGCGACGCGTCATTCACAAGCAGTACCCACCACCATGCAACCTAAACACACAAAACGCCCGCTAATCTGTCAACACGTGTCCGTCATTAGCGGATTTTGCCAAAGCCTAAAGCTGAATATCCGTGAGCCACACAAGCTGTTCTTGGGCAGTGATGGCTCTTGCTGGATAACGGTCAAGGTCGTCATGACCCGCTAAGGTTTCAACAAGGGCAGAACGTTTTTTCTCACCAGAAACCAAAAACGCCACTGTGCGGCTGCTGCTTAACATGCTCGAGGTGAGGCTGATACGCGTCCCTTTGGTTTCGGTATCCACCACCGTCACCAGGCCATCGTCGTGCACCGCACCCGTCCCCGGAAAGAGGCTGGCTGTGTGGGCATCATCACCTAAACCCAACAGCGTTACATCCAACACGGGGCTATTACCGAGCACCTGGTTGAGGGTATCAGCGTAGCTGCGGGCGGCAGCGCTGGAGTCATCAGGCAGGTAAGGGACGGGGTGAATGTGACTGTCAGGGATGGGTACGTGCTCGAGCAACGCTCCCTTTGCTGCGCCAAAATTGCTGTCCGGATGGTCGTGGGGTACATAGCGCTCATCACCCCAAAAGACATGGGTAAATGGCCAAAAGGTAGCACTTGTACTGTCTTCAATCAGCAGTTTATACATCGCTAGTGGCGTGCTACCGCCAGAAAGTGCCACGGCAAATTGCTGCCGTTCGCGCACGGCACGCTCAGCTTGTTCGATGAACAGTTCAGCCGCAGCTAGGGCGATGTTTTCAACCACACGTACCTCTGGCTTGGTCATTAGCTCTCCTCTTGGCTCGAGGTATCAAGGTCGCTTTTGCTCTGCCTGAGCAAACTAATCGACCACGCACACACGCCAATAATAATGGCAAGTAACGCCAATTCTACCGACAAACTATTGAACGCTTGGAAGCCCGTATTGATATCTTCTGGCGTCACAATGCCCTTATTTTCGATGCTGATTTGCAAGATGCGCCGTACACTGGCAATCACTGCGACCACTAAAAACGGTATTGGACTAAAAATGCCACTTTTTAAAAACACATTCACGGTAGCAATAATTTCAGCCAAAATAAGCGCCAGCATAATCTGCGATAGCAACGTCACACTAAAATCAACACCACCAGTAAGCATACTTATGACTTCACTGCTACTTTCCCACAAAATATGCACAGCAATGGCAAACAAAAGCACCACCACACCAATGGCAATAAAGTCCTCGAGCAGTTCGTTCAGGGTGACCAAGCGCTCCCGTAGCGGCATTGATATGCGTGCGTGGCGAACTTTTGAACTTTCGCTGGCCGTTTTCGTCACGGAGGTTTTTTCGGTAGCCATGCGTTAGTTTAACGCGCTTAGTCGCAAGCACAGGTGTGTCACCTCGAGCTACCAAACATCACGCCAAGCCAAACACGCAGCCCTCAACATCAACAGGCGCAGGCACGCAGGCACATGAAACCACGTGAGAAACAACGAACGAAACCATAATCCATCATCCGCACACTACGGCGCTGAAGGGAACGTCATGGTTAGTATTTGTCGTGTAAACTCAAAAGTGTGAGATCGCTTCCCACACCCGTTCCCAAGACATCACCTACCCAACAGCCCGTGCAACTTGATTTGATTAGTCCGGCCAAACAGCCGGTGCTCGAGCTTCTTGACGGCAGCAGACACCCTTTTGAGGCCGTTGGTAGGGGACGCAAACACAGCGAAACGCACTGGCACGTCCGCACTGACGCTCCCGCTGGAGCGTGGCACTACCGCATCGACTTTGGCGGCAGTTATTTGCCAGAACACGGCCACTTTGCCAGTCAACCACGGCAGTTGTGGTTACAAGACGGCGAAGTGTTTGACTATCAACCCGAACCCACCCTGTCGGCGTCGTGTGTCATCAAAGTGCCCAATTTTAAGGGACGCCTCTCGAACCGAGCACTGTATGTGTACTTGCCCAGGGGCTATCTCGAGCAAAGCGACCGCAGCTACCCCGTTATTTACATGCACGACGGCCAGAACTGCTTTGAAAGTTTCGTTGAAGACAGTTTTGCAGGCTCGTGGCAAGCCGATGTCGTCGCCGATAGGGTGATTGCTGCTGGTGCCATGCGCGAGTGCATCATCGTGGGCGTCAGCAACGGCGGACACACCCGCATGGCAGAATATTTGCCGCCCTATGCCAGCTATCAGCAGCCTGCTGTGCCCTCCTTAGAAACAAACACCAAACACCGCAAACCCATCACCATCAAAGGACGCGCCAACGCCACCGCCCTCTATTACGGTGAAGACGTTGCTAGTTACATCAGCAAGTACTATCGGGTATGGCCGGGGCGCGAGCATGTAGCAACGCTAGGGTCGTCGATGGGAGGCTTGTTTTCGGCATACCTAGCGTGGGAATATCCCGAATTGGCTGCCCAGCACGCCCTGATGTCTTCGGCGTTTTGGACGACCCGCAACCGCAATGGCAGCCTAGAAACCATCGAGCGGATGCGCAAACCCCCCCGTTTGCCCGTGCGTCTCTGGCTTGATAGCGGCACGGGTACTAGCAACGTGCGTGGCGGCAGCGACGACAACAAATTCGTCACCATCGAAGCCAAACAAGCCCTGTTAGACGCCGGATTGAGTAACGGGCAAGACTTTATCTATTACCTAGACGAAGGCGCCCAACACCACGAATCGGCGTGGGCTGGGCGGTTGGATAAGGTGTTTACGTTTTTGTTTCCGCTGACCTGAGTTAAGGTGCAATCACTGGACAATCGACTAAATTGCCTGAAGAACGACCAACGGGCAAGATGCTTGGTTGTGGCTCGAGCGAACAATCGAGCTTCGGATTATCCTCAACACTCACACGACCGCCATCATCTGGGGGATTCCAACCACGGAAGTTAACTAGGTCGGTGATGCGCTCGAGCGACGCATTCTCGGCAATAGTTAGCCTGCCAGCCCAGACCAAATCCTCAAGGCCTTCAAGCGTACGCAAAGAAGGATTACCCCTTATTCTTAAACCAAAGGTAATTTCTTTGGTGCCTTCTAGGCCTTCAAGCGTTTCCAAGCTGGCATTATCAATGATTTCAACAAAACCAAAAATTTCCTCTTGCCCTTTTAGCCCTTGCAAGTTTTGAAGTAGAGGGTTGTCTGAGATAACCAAGGCATAATTTTTGTAGTAGCCGCCTACCTCGAGATTTTCTATACCTTCAAGGTTTGTCAGTGACGTTTTATGAATGAATAATCCTTCTCCTACCGAGCGGACATTACGCAACCCTTGCAAATTCGTAATCGGATCAGTCGGATCTTCAGGACCAATGACGATGTCGTTCTCAACGACAGTACAAGACGCTAATTCATCAACATCTGTTTGGGTTGCCAGAGGATTGCTATGGCTTGACCCCCGGCACCAACGTGCATAAGGAGTTTTGACGTTTACCGCATGCCAAAACACCGAATCACCATTGTCCCACACCGACTCACCTGGTTGGGCTTGGGGAGAAATGACAGTCGCTGTAACCTCGTCGCTACCACCTGAGTTAGGCAAGGTGAGGGTGTATTGACTGAATTCGTCACCATCAGTGGATCGGTCAAGGGTCACTTCTCTGCGTACACCACCTGCTTCGGCAATCAGTTTTACGTGGCGCGGGTCACTTCCGAGTTCGGCCAATGTGAATGTGACCTCAACGATAGGTCCTCCACGCCAGAAAGGAAGCGCTATCGTTTCACTAGCTTGCTCAAAACCGTTGTAGCCGTGTAGATAGCGGTTCACAACTTTGCCTGTTGATATCGTGCCGTTGGCGTAGTCAGTGATTTCCCTTTGAGCATAGACAATGAGTGCTCGAGGCGTGTAGAGAGTGCCAAACTTACGAAGGTTGCTAATGTCAACTGAGACGTGGCTCGCTGGTTGCAATTCTGTTTCGTACACCCGCCCAGTGTTATTAACGACAATGCCTGCGTCATCGGTTAAAGGGGCTAGGTGAAGTTCTCCAGCAGTCAAACGTTTGCTTTCGACGGGCGTACTGACAACAATTTCATCAGGCGCGATAAATTCGTTCACGGGATTGCTGAGCGTGCCTGCTTTGAAAACCACTTGCACGTACAAGCGCCGTACTGTCTCAGGATTGGGAATATCAACAGTTACTTGGGACGTTGCCGCAAAGCGAGACCCTAAACCAGTGCCATATACGTCAACGGCAACGGCATCGAAGTCGATTCTTCCGGGGAGGTAATCAATCATTGGCTGCCACGCAGTAAGGCTGCTGCTTTGAGTTTGTATGCCTAGCTCTGGGACGGGTTCAAAGTCTAGCGGATTGTCTGAGGGTGTCATTGCGTTGGGATTAACATCGCGACAACCTACCAGTAGAAGTAAGAATGCAAAAAACAACCAAACATTAAGCTTACGGACGGACTTCAGGCGGCGTTCGTGACACATAATGTGCCTCCTTCCAAGCAGTAACCTACGATGGTAAGAGGGGGTACGAGGGCAGCAAGTTGAGCTACTGTTTTATGAGCGTATTATTAGCTTACCCCAATTTGAGAAACGAACATGTATAGTAAATAACTAAGAAAATCTTTTATGAAGGCTAAAAGACGATGTAAAAAGAGACAAGAGTCATTTTGAAGCTTATAGGTAAACATAGTAAATTTTTTGCGTAATTTAAGATAAACAACCATCACGTACTGCACCATAGACGAAGGGGATTACGCAAGCGTCGATACATTGAGAAATCATACGTCGTAGACGAAAAAATGAAGACTCTCCCAGCCTATCGCGTAAAGTCTTAAGTAATCCATTTCACATTTGTGTCCCCTACAGTAAGTGTCAGTGTTTTTTGTGAGAAGTGCGTTCAGGAGGGGAAATGTACTGTATAAGATTTCAAGTGCGTACAGAAACTTTTTACGTTTGTACTGCATAGAAAAATTTTTTATATTCTGCCAAACAAGAAACCTCCCGCTAGACATCACTTTTCATAATTAGCGAATATCTTATTCAGGGATGCAGAAAGCCTGTACGTCAAGGGGCGAGCGCGGCTGACGCGTGCACTTCCTGAAGTCTTTGAATGGGAAACTGTACTTCGACAAGCAGGTCGGTTGTGTCCTGCCAATGTGTTGCGTCCAAGATAACACCGTGCATCGGACCAACAAAGGCGTAGTCGTTCATCTCCGCCCACTCACCTATGGTGCTAAATCCGATATGCATCTCGTAGGGTGTCCCCTTCTGAACATAGGTTGCCATCATATAAGACGGAATGTCGCGCACTACGAACGGCTCCCCGTCATAGGTTTCTAGCGGTGGGTGCGTGCCCGTTTTTAAGATGCGTCCGACCTCCATATCAAAGTGGTCAGTCGCCGTCCCATCACAGTGCAAGATGCCCATGAAATTTCCATATCGGTCTTCTTTTGGCTCATTACTCAGCAGGCGCGTGACGGTATTCCACTGCTGCAAATTAGCTTCCCAGTCTGGTGCTGTGGTTCGTACTCCGATGTATTTTCTTGATGATACCCGTTTGACCACCACATCACGAACATGCTGCCCCTGTTCACGAATTTGCTTCAAGCGTGATTCGATTACACGAATACGGCGCATTTCTGCTAGTACCTGCTGCTCCATTTCTGCCTTGCGTAAAAGCAGCATCCCCTGCATTTCGTCTAACGAAACATCGTCGTAGACAAAGCGTTGAATCTGCTCTAGCGATAAGCCTAGCTCTTTGAGTGCTACCACGCGATTGAGCGCCGTCAGTTGGGTGGCGCTGTAGTAGCGATAGCCGGTCTGCGGGTCAACTTTTATCGGTTGAAGCAGCCCAATGTCATCCCAATGACGGAGTTGACGTCGGGAAACCTGTGCCATGCGTGCAAATTCGCCGATTGTATACATACAGTCCTGACCTCGTAATCATTGCAGATGGCAGACTCACGAAATATGGTGAGCCTACTACCTGCCAAACTATGGATATCTATAGCGATTCCAAATGTCGTTACTATAGTGACCGATTTTCACCAACGTCACGCTGACATTCACCGAAGTGAACCGTGTAGGCGTCAATCATGGAAATGCTACTACTACCCCAAGAATACACGCCAGAATCCAAGTAATTCCTCGCCACCGTAGGTCGGATAAGCCTCTTGCAAGGCAGCAATGACGGAAGTGCCGTCAGTCGCGTCAGCGGCAAGTTCATCTGCAAACTGCAAGTAAGCAATGGCCGACTGGACTTCGCCGCGGGTGGTGGGCAAGCCATGACCGACTAGCAGGAGATCATCGTTCGCGGTGCTGCTACCGACACTTTCCAGTGTTGCAATCCAGTTGGCACGATCCACCCCAGGGAAGAAGTGGGCGTTGTTGTAAATCAAGTCTTGAACAATCCACACGTTTGCTTCTGGTAAGTGAATCGACAGGTGCTGCACGGCCTCTGCGTTGTCATCGACGCGATATTCAAAAGTGATACCGTCAATTTCCTCGGCTTCCGCAGTCAGGGTGCCTTCGGGCAGGTTAGGTGTCTCGGGCATGTTTTCGGCACCGATGACCGATTCCATCAGTTGGAGGTAGGTCGGCAGATTTGTTTCAACGGTTTGTGCAATCATCTGTGTACTTACGAAAGGCACATCTGTGAATTGGGTTGCCCCCGCCCAATGGTCGCCATGTTCGTGACTCAAGATGACCCGTTCGATCGGCTTGCCGATGCTGTCGACATAGGCACGTAAATCCTGTGCAAACATCTGTACGAATTGCGTATCAACGACGACGAGTTGGTTCGGGGTCTCAATGATGTGTGATGTCACCTGAGCCGACGCGTCTGGTGCGACATAAGTGTGCAGCGTGACGGGACCACGCCGAGTGACAAGTACGCTGCCCAACGTTGCATTTGCCAACATTGCATTTACTGGCGTTGCACTTGACTGTGCCAGTGCGACGTTATTTCCAAACTTCAAACCAATAGCCGCTGCCAGCGGTAGGCTAGTGAATGCCTTTAGGGCGTCTCTACGAGAAATCATGCTGAAGCCTCCTTTAATACGCTGCCAATGCCTGTTTTCGCTCAAACTCGAGGTTGGAACTGCAAGCATAGGCTCGCTAACTACAGCATGAGGGTTCACATAATGTGAGGGTCAAACACCAACGCTCACCCCATCTTGGCAGGTCAGTGATGTTGATAGTGGGGAGTTTATATGAATTTTAACTAAACAATTCAAAACGTCCTACAGATTTTCTTCCGTTCCCACCTGCATCCGTAGCTTTTCCTATACACTCTGCGCGCATTGATTCCGCGCATCAATTGGAATAGGTATAAGGTAGATTGAAGTTAAGGCTTTCTTCACATCTCTGTCTGCTGCGGTAAAGTTTGAAGTAGCTAGATTCAATAGAGTACGATAGGAAGCGTATGACGATGTAAGAGGATACACACTTCAACTTTGTAAGGAGGACGTATGAAATCTGTATTGCGCCTGTTAGTGACGGCAAGTTTACTCGCCATTGGCTCAGCATTTGCCCAAGACGGCACAACCAGCGTCTTGGAGATTATCACCAGTGAACCCCAACTCAGCACCTTAGCCAGTGTAGTCGCAGCCACAGGGCTTGATGAAGTCTTGATGCAGCGCGGGTCGTACACTATCTTTGCACCCACCAACGACGCTTTTGAGGCTGTACCTACTGAGGTATTAGAAGCATTGGTAGCCGATCCAGACGCGTTGCGTGGAGTTGTTAGCTATCACGTGGTGTCTGGTGCGTTGGTAGCTGCCAACGTTGTACAAGGCCAAGCCGCCACAACCTTGTTTGGTGAAGATATCGCTTTTGATGGGCCGATGATTGTAGCAGGTCAAAACAGCGCCAACATCACCGCCGTCGACCTCATGGGTACAAATGGGGTGGTGCACCTTATTGACACGGTTATCTTGCCTGATTCGCTCATGCTAGGTATACCTGAAGAACTCAATAGCTTGGTTGAACTCGTCACTAGCGAACCACAATTTAGCACCTTGGCGACAGCTCTTGAAGCGGCTGATTTGCTTGATGTGTTGCGCAGCGGTACATTCACGGTGTTTGCCCCTACCAATGACGCGTTTGCGGCGGTTCCCCGTGAAGACCTCAATGCCTTACTCGCTGACCCCGATGCCCTGCGCAGCGTGCTCACCTATCACGTGCTCGTAGGCGGTGCTATTCAAAAAGACCTGATTAACTTTGAAAATGGCATGGCTAACACCGTCCAAGGCAGCAGCGTGATGATTGACGTGATGGATGGCATGGTCACCATCAACAATGCCAACATCACCACGCCCAACATTATTGCTTCTAATGGCGTCATTCAAGAAATCGACACGGTGTTATTGCCCGATATGTGAGTGAGCAGGTAACACAGCGAATCCTGAACGCAGGCTGGTGCACACTGGCTTGCGTTTTTTTATGGTGTTTTTTATGGTGTCTTTGTTGGTTTTGGGATGCCTCGAGCACCCACCCACACAAACACCTAAGCGCGTTGGGGTGTGGTGGTGTGGTATTTTGACTGTCACGATGAACCCTTCCGACGAGCAACAGCGGCGTGAACGACTTGCCCTTGATAGCTACCAACTTTTGGCGCGGGTCTTGCACGACGTACAAACAGTAGATACCTCGCGTGCGTTACTTGATGTGCGTGTTGACACCCCTATCATCACCATGCGTCCTGACCAAACCGACACAAGCCATTTTTGCTTGTTAGATGCAGATACGTTTTTGGCGAAGCTCGAGCACGACGACGCCCCCGCTGACCACCTCATTCCGGCGCTTGCCCCCCTCAAAATGGGCGAACTGATGCCCAGCGTCCGCAAGTTAGCCGCCAAAAACCCCCCCGCACTCGCCTTTGACCTCACCAAGTTGGCGCACACGCCCCCTTATGGCGAACACACTTGGCATCCGCGCAATCGCGAAGACATCGCCGAACTGCAGGCTGCCGCTGGCGTACCGTTGTGGCTTTATGGCATTGCTAGCGTGGCAGACGCCGAAATTGCCAGTGAAGCAGGCGTCGATGCCATTGTGGTACACAGCGGCAGTGGCGTGCACTTAGGCGCACCTGCGACGGCGGATATTTTTCCCGATATTTTCGATGCGGTAGCAGGCACGGTAGCCATTTATGCCGGAGGCTGGATCGAAAGCGGTGTGGACGTGTTTCGCTACTTGGCGCTAGGGGCAGAAGCCGTGGTGGTACAAAGCGATCGGGCGCTGCTCAGTTTGCAACGGGAACTGGTCTACGCCATGCGCTTAACCGGTTGCGCGACCCTAGCAGACATCGGTTACGAAGCCATCTTCGCGCCCCTGTTTGAAGAACCATGATGCATCCAAGCACGATGGGTACATACGAGCCACCTCAAACTAAGCCCTGCAAAACCATGTCACGTAAAACTATGTCACGTAAAACCAAGCCCTGCAAAACCATGTCACGTAAAACTATGTCACGTAAAACCAACCTACATCAAAACATGAACGCTCAATCAAACGGTAAAAACCTATGATCGCCTACTTGGATGGGGTGGTGTCCGAGGTGCGTCAGGGCAGCGTTATCCTGCAAGCAGGGGCGTTTGGTTTGGAAGTGTATGCGCCTAAGTCCACCTTAATGGCCTGTCAGGTGGGCAGTGCGTTGCGCTTGCATACCCATTTGGTAGTTAAAGAAGACGATCTCAGTTTGTACGGCTTTCATCAGGCAGACATGTTGCGGTTGTTTGGTTATTTGCTGTCGGTGTCTGGCGTGGGCGCAAAGTTGGCCGTGGCGATTTTGTCGGCGCTACCTACCACATTACTCGCTAGAGCCATCTTAGAAGAAGACGCTGGCTTGCTGGCAAGCGCCCCTGGGGTGGGCAAAAAACTGGCGCAGCGCATTATCTTAGAGCTTAAAAACAGACTCCCCGAAGAACTGATGGCGGCTCCTGGTAGTAGCGCCCCTAAAGCTTTACTCAACCAAGCTGGAGAAGACGCCATCGACGCCCTGCTTGCTCTTGGCTACCGCGAAACAGCGGTGAAAGGCACGGTAGCAGAACTTGCCCTCGAGGACTCAGACGCTAGCGCCGAAGTGCTCATCCGCAAAGCCCTCGCCAAGTTGCGTTAATGTTTTTTGTATTTCAGCTTACACATTACAATGAAGGGGTTGTCTAGGTTAAAGACTACTGTTACTCGAGCTTTGACCTAGCAAACAAGATTTTTGTCTGTGACGTCACTTTTGACGAGTAGCCAAGACATCAACTGGATGTGATAAGTCACGAACGTTTGCTACGTTTTTTTTCGCTTGAAAATCAATGATATTAATTTAAGTTACGTTTTTTGTGGCTAGGTAGACACCTAGTCGGCAGGGTCGGCGTGTGCTGGCACTGTCAACATTGTTGTCGCGTTATTGGCAAGTTAGTAAGAATAGGGCGGCAGCGGATTGAGGAGACACCATGTGCGGGATTGCAGGAGCTTGGGGCGACGTAAACACCGAAACCGTCAAAGCCATGATGAATGATCTGACCCACCGCGGGCCAGACGACGAAGGGTTGTGCATTCACCAACCTGGTCAACACCCATTAGGACAAGCCACTTTTGGCCACAGACGCTTGTCGATTATGGACCCAGAAGGGGGCATGCAACCTTTTCAAGATGGGGCAGTCGCGCTTATTTCTAATGGTGAGTTTTACAACTGGCGGGCGCTTCGCGAGCAGCTCGAGCCACACACCACCTTCCACACCAGCAGCGACGCCGAAGTGGCTTTCCAACTGCTAAACCATCAAGGGCACGACGCGGTACCTAGCTTAGATGGCATGTTCGCGCTTGCGTACGCCAAAGACGATGAATTTATCTTGGCGCGTGACCCCATCGGCATTAAACCGCTCTATTACAGCCGCGTGGGTGAGGCAGTATATTTTGCCTCGGAGATGAAAGCCTTAACCCGTTTGAATAGCCCCATCGAGACGCTCGAGCCCGGTACGGTTTACAGCCACAAACACGGCAAACGCCGTTACTACGAGGTGCCTTTCTACGAACAAACCACCCTCGAGGCCGCCCTAAAAGCAGACGCACCCCTACTTACCGATGCCGATGAGGCTGCTAGCGAATTGCGCGAGACACTTGAAAACGCCGTCGTCAAGCGGCTCATGAGTGATGTACCCTTGGGAGCGTTCCTCTCTGGCGGGCTTGATAGCAGCATCATTGCGGCAATTGCCAAAAAACACATGGGCGAACTGCACACGTTTTCGGTTGGGCTAGAAGGTTCACCTGACCTCGCAGCAGCGCGGCATGTGTCGAAATACTTGGATACCATTCACCACGAGTATGTGTTCACCCAAGACGAAGTGCGCACGGCACTGCCGAAAATTATGTATGCGCTCGAGTCATTCGACCAAGACTTAGTGCGCAGCGTCATTCCCACCCACTTCACTGCTCGCCTAGCCGCTGAACACGTCAAAGTGATTCTTACGGGTGAAGGCGCAGACGAGCTTTTTGCGGGTTACACCTACTACAAAGACTACCAAGACATGGACGCCCTGCAGCGCGAGTTGCACCGTTCCATTGGGGCAATGCACAACGTCAACTTGCAACGGGTTGACCGCATCACCATGCTGCACAGCATCGAAGGTCGGGTGCCGTTTTTAGATACCACCATGATCGACCTTGCCATGCGCATTCCCGCCGACTTGAAACTGCGCGCCCACAAAGACGGCCAACCCAAAGTCGAAAAGTGGATTTTGCGCCAAGCCTTTACCGACATGCTCCCCCACGAGATTGTCTGGCGCGACAAAGCCCAATTTGACGAAGGCAGCGGCACCACTGACATGCTCAATGACCTTATCGCCGAAGAAACCGCCAAGTTTGACAGTCAGGCGTTTTCACAAAAACGCCCCGAAGCCGCTTTGCGTTCGCCTGAAGAAGCCTACTACTACAGCATCTTTGAGCAAGCCTTTGCTAAACCTGAATTGTTGCTCCCGAATATTGGCCGCTGGGCGCAGTAAAGCACGCGAAAAATAGCATTTCCCTGATTGACGGCTACACGATTCATCAGCGTGAATGTCAGTGTGACCTTGGTGAAAATCGGTCACTGTAGCAACGACATGTAGAATCACTAAAACAAGCCAAAAAGAAGGGTACCCAACGTGCGGTACCCTTTTTCTCATGGTGTTTTCTTAGGCTGCAACCGACATTCCGCACCCCCCGTAGAAGATTCCAGTGTTCTTTGGGAGAAGTGCGTCTAGGAGGAAAAACGCACTGTATAAGATTTCAAATACATACAGTAACCCAGTGCGTTTATACTGCATAACGAAACTTTTTACACTTCGCCAAACGAAAAACCCCTTGCTAGACGCCACTTTTCATAATCAGTGAATAGCTTATTCAAGGGTGCGGAAAGTCAGCTGCAAAGACGGGTGGTGCAAAGACGGGGCAAGCAATGCCTGCCTATCGGTGGTGCTTATATCTCGAGGATACTGGCAGCTCGAGCCACCTTAAACCATCTCAACAACTTATTAATTACTGACGGTTTATTGATTACTGGCAGTGCCACAAACTAGCACTGCGAGCCGGAACCGACGCACCACTTAAAGCGTTATTGGCAACTTGCAAACTAGCCCCATTGAAGACATCTTGGTAACTACCACTTGCAAGCTCAGCGTTGATGTGAAAGTCAACCGTAACGTCTTCGTGGTTGACGTTGATGATGCCGATGAAGCTGTCATTATCGAGCGCCCTAGCATACACATACACGCCATCTTCTGCGTGCAAAGTTTGGTAGGTACCGCGCCGCAAGGCTGCGTGTTCGTGGCGCAGATGCACCAGTTTTTTGGTGTACTCGAGCAAGTCGTGATTCCACTTGTACTCGTGATCCCAAGGCATTCCCTGACGGCATTCGGGGTCGTGCCTGCCAGCTAGCCCCAGTTCATCGCCGTAGTACAAACAGGGCGCACCCGGAAAGGTCATCTGAAAGAGCAGCGCCATACGCACAGCTTTTTCGTCGTCACTGACAATGGTGAGCGTGCGGGGGGTATCGTGTGAACCAAGCAAGTTAAGTTGCACTTCGGTAACAGCTTGTGGGTGATGGCGCAAGTTGTGGGTGATGGTCTCAGCAAAACTTTGGACGTCTAAGGGGGGAATGTGCTGATACCCACAACGCTTAATCTCTTCGACATTGAGCGTTTCTGCGCCCGTGAGCCCTAGTGCAGCCCTGGTAAATTCGTAGTTCATGACCGCGTCAAACTGATCGCCTTGTAACCAGTGGGTAGCATCATCCCAAATTTCCCCGACAATGTAGCACTCGGGGTTAATGTTGCGGCAGCGGCGGCGAAACTCACGCCAGAAAGCGTCGTCGGCAATTTCATTGGGAACATCTAAGCGCCAACCGTCAATGCCTTGCTCGAGCCAATACTCGGCTACCCCAAACAAAAAGTCTCGCACTTCCGGATTAGACGTATTCAGTTTGGGCAGTGCTGCTAGTCCCCACCAACAGTCATAACCCGTGTCACCGCCACCGTAGGGGTTTAACGGAAAACGGTGAATATGAAACCAATCGCGGTACGGGCTAGCTGCGCCGTTTTCAAGAATATCGCTAAACTGAAAAAAGCCCCGACTAGCGTGATTAAACACCCCATCTAAAACGACTTTCATATCGCGTTCGTGGCAGGTCTCGAGCAGTTCCATAAAGGCTTCGTTACCGCCCAACATAGGGTCAACTTGGTAGTAGTCGTGGGTGTGGTAGCGGTGATTGGACGCCGAACGAAAAATCGGGTTGAAATAAAGCGCGGTAACGCCCAAATCCTGCAAATAGTCCAGTTTTTCTGCTACGCCAAGTAAGTCACCGCCTTTGTAACCGTGCACGGTAGGCGGGCTGCCCCAGGCTTCTAAGCGGCCAATTTTGGGCACCCGTTGGCTTTTGGCAAAACGATCGGGGAAAATCTGATAAAACACCGCATCGCGCACCCATTCGGGGGTGTCAATGTGTTGGTCATGACTAATTTCTTTCAACAAGACGTCGTTGTTAATGGACATCTTTACCTCCAGAGGATGGGACATGTAAACAATAAAAAACGACCTAAGAACCATATAAGAACATGACGACCGCATACGCATAGACGCGGCATACGAACATGCTAAAACTGCTGTAACTTCAGGCGAATCGTACGCAATAATCGTACGCAATAAACATCAACAGGGCTAGGACAAGCATGCCGACCCCGTTACCGACCTGCTTTACCATAACGCGGCAACCAACCATTTTCGTGTGTGTTCACGCCAATTTTCAAAATAGCAAGTCGAACATTGACAAATGGAAAGTCAAGGTTTATATTTTTGGTGGAGGTCATCATGTTGATGCCTGATTATCACACCATGCAGTTACACGCCTGCGAGCGCGTTAATCGTTGCCAGCGTGAAGCTGCCCATGCTCAAGGTGATATGCGCTATGTACGCCAATGCATTGCCACGCTGTTACACCAACTCGCCCGTGCCCTCGAGCCAACCCGTGCCCTCGAGCCAACCAGCCAACCCCACTATCAACTTCACCCACAAATTAACCCTCAACTTCACCCTGAGGTCTATGCTCATGAATAACCAACAAGCCCATGAACGCATCCACAAACTGTTGCACGACGGCAAAATCAACCCCGAAGAAGCCACGGCACTGCTCGAGGCACTCCACGACGGCGATACTGCTAGCAGTGCTGACACTGATACCGAGGTGACCGTCACATCTCACAGCACATCCAGCACGACGCCTAGCACCACATCTCACAAATCAGCCAACAACGCAACTCATAACGCAACTGAGGCAGGCAGTACTGAGGCAGGCAGTACAGACACACCTGTAGCGCCGCCTGAACCACCCCAACCCCCTCGCCCACCCCACACCCAGCCCAAAAGCCAGCCCAAAAGCCAGCGCGAGGTCGAAATCAACCTTAACGGCACCATTGGTAACGCAGTTAGTGAAGTGTTTAGTCGCGGTTTTCGTTACGCGTTTGGCATGGATCCAGATGGTACGGCTAGCAGTATTCCCAATCCTGATCTCGACGTCATGCCCGAAGCGCCTTTTGTGTATGTCCACAACCGTTTGGGTAATGTCACCATCAAGGTCGATGCCACACTCACTGAACCTCACATCACGCCTAAAGCAAGCGCCAATGACGAAGCTGACACAGAAGATACAGAAGATAATCCCAAAGCCGACATCTTCCGTCCGCACGACCAAGACGACAACTATCCAGAGGACGTGTTCATGGTGCGCTTACTCACTCGAGCTGACAGCACCTTGCACATTCCTGACGGTTATGCCGTCTACTTAGACAGCAGCGCAGGTAACGTCCGCATGGCTGATGTTGCTCGTGTCTTTGGTACGGTCAACGCAGGCAACGCCAAAATCAGCGGGGTCACTTCGCTCAATATGGTGGTTAACGCAGGCAACGCCAAAGTGAGTGGCCGTTTTGAGCAAGGCGAGCACAAGCTAGTCACCAACGCAGGCAACGCCAAAGTGATGTTGCAAGAGGGCTCGAGCCTGACCGTGAGCGCCCGCGTGAGTGCAGGCAATATCAAACACAAAGGCAACTGGCAAGACGTCACTGTGGTGCGGGAGATGGTCAGCAGTAAGCTCGAGGGACGCATCCACACAGGCGACGCCACGATGACCCTCAAAGCCAAAGCAGGCAACATCAGCGTGTACGCCCCAGATGGTACAGATAACACAGGTGATGACAGTGACGACAGTGACGACTGAAACGGCAACCTCTTCAGCACGGTCTGAGATGCGCTCAGTGCTCGAGCTACTTGCTAGCGGCACGATTGACGTCGATGAAGCCCTCGAGCTACTTATCGCCCTAGAAGATACACCTGCAACTGAGACGCCTACAGCGACGCGGAAAGCTCGAGCCGTACACATCACCGTTGAACGCCCAGAAGCCCAAAATATCAACGTCACCATTCCGGCGAGCCTCACCAAAATCGCCCTGAAATTAATGCCCAAAGACGTGCGTGAACAACTCAGCACCCAAGGCATCGACCCGGACACCGTCAATCAACTACTAGCTGGCGACGTGCCTATTGGGCGACTGTTAGAACTCACCAAAGACGAACACGGGGTTAGCACTCGAGTGACCATCGATGCCAGTTAATCTCCTGCTAGTTATGCCAATATTAATTAATCAAATTACCAAGCATGTTAGGCACGCCCATGACCGATAAAAAACAACCCCGTTACCCCATGCCCACCCGTTGCCCTGTGTCGGGTGACCCCTTGGAAATCACCCGTTTGGAAGCGCCTACAAGTGGCGTGGTGATAGAAGGACGTTTTGTACCCAATGAGTTTGCGCTGATGCCAGAAAAGCAGCTCGAGTTTTTGCGTTTGTTTGTGCGCACTCGGGGCAACCTCAAAGAAATTGAACGCATTTTGGGCGTCAGCTACCCCACGGTGCGCCAACGGATGGAAAGCATGCTTCAGTCGCTGGGCTACCAAGCGGACGAGGGGGTAGAAGCCACTCGAGAGCAGTTCGAGCAAGACCAGCAAGCACGTGCCAAACAGCGGGCGAAAAGTGACATTTTGGCGGCGCTCGAGCGCGGTGACATCAGCCCGCAACAAGCCACCGACCAACTTCGTGCCCTCAAAAACGGCTAATCAAAACAGCTAGTCGTTGGTAGCATGGGTAGACGCTTGCGGGTCGTACAAAAAACAGGTTGCCTGATGATCCTCGCCCGGTTCTACTTCAAAAAGGGGCGGCGTTTGCTCCAAACAGTGCGCCATACGCTCAGGGCAACGGGGATAAAAACGACACCCCAGCTGCGACGAGGTGCGCATGTCTTCTTCGGCAGGTAACTGCACTTGCCCTTGCCAACGCACCTGCGGGTCGGGTTGCGGCACTGAGTCAATCAGCAGTTGTACATAAGGGTGTTTGGGATGCTTAATAACATCAGCAGCGTTACCCTGTTCTGCCACGCGACCCTGATAGAGCAAGATAATCTGATCGCCAATTTGATACGCGGTGCTGAGGTCGTGGGTGATGTACAAAAACGAGATATTGTGTTCGTCTTTGAGGCGCATCATCACGTCTAAGATGCTGGCTCTCAGTGAGGCGTCTACCATCGAGACGGGTTCGTCTGCCACGATGAACTTGGGTTTGACGAGATAGGCTCGAGCCATCATGATGCGCTGCCTTTGCCCACCAGAAAGCTGATGCGGATACTTGCGCAAGACGTCTTTGCCGTGCAGACCCACCACGTTGAGGGCGGCTTCTATTTGCTCGCGGGCATCACTGCGGTTATCTGCCAACTTGAAGTTGCGAATCACCATATCAAACACGTGCCTCACCCGATAAAAGGGGTTATAAACGCCAAAAGGGTCTTGAAAGACAGCTTGCACCTCGCGTTGATAGTCGCGGCGCTGCCGGGCGGTGGCTTGGGAAACGTCTTGTCCTTCAAAGAAAATTTGCCCCGAACTAAGCGGCGTAAACCCAAGCACCACGTTGGCTAAGGTGGTTTTGCCGCTACCGCTTTCGCCGGCAATGGTGACGATAGAAGCGGGTTTTTGCGGGATGGTCAAGTTAAAGTCATCGAGTGCTACTACGTCTTGCTTACCGCGTTGATAGATTTTGCTAGCACTGCGTATCTCGAGCAGGGGCGTCTTCTCAGGCGTATTCATCGTGTTGGCCGCTGGACTAAAAGTCGGGCTGGCTTCAGACATCAGCCACCTCAACGTGAGCTGTTACGGCTTGTGAGGTAGTTGCACTTTCTGCTTCATACAAGTGACACGCGACGTCTTGGCCGGGGCGCAACGTGCGGTACACCGGGTCAACAGTGCGGCATTCGGGCATCACGTCCGGGCAGCGGTACTGAAAAATGCACCCCGGGGGTGGGTTGCGTGGGTCATGGGTAATGCCTTCGCTTACTCGCAGGGGTTTGCGTTCAGTCAGTGACGGCACCGAGTCGATAAGTAGCTGCGTGTAGGGGTGGGCGGGGCGGTAAAAAATATCTTCGACTTTGGCAATTTCTACGATGCGCCCGGCGTACATCACCGCAATCCTATCGACCATCTGCGCCATCAGTCCCATGTCGTGACCAATCATAATCATCGACACGCCCAATTCGGCTTTGACCTTCAACAGGGTTTGGGCGATGACCCGTTGCACCACCACATCAAGGGCACTGGTAGATTCATCAGCGATGATGACTTGTGGGTGTAACGCAATAGCCATCGCGATGCAGACGCGTTGTTTCATACCGCCGCTGAGTTCGTGAGGATACATATGATAGATACGCCCCGGCAATCCCACCCGCTTAAAAAGGTCTAGTATCCGCGTTTGCAAGGTTTTCTTAGGCTGCTTGCCTTCGTGGGTTTCGATGACGTCGCGGATTTGGGCGCTCACGCTCATGGTGGGGTTGAGAGAGTTCATAGCCCCTTGGGGAATTAAGGAGAGTTTTTGCCAGCGGACAGCACGCAAGGCCTTGGGGGTTAGCTCGAGCAGGTTCTGGTGCTCGAGCATCACCCTACCGCCAGCAATGCGCCCTGGTTCGTTCACCAGTTGCAAAATCCCCATCGCCGTCGTGGACTTGCCGCAACCCGATTCGCCCACGAGTCCCAAGGTTTCTCCTGGATACAAGTCAAAACTGACCCCATCGACCGCTCGCACGTCGCCAGTAGGCGTTTCGTAACGGACATCTAAATCACGCACTTGCAATACAGGTTGGGTCACGAGCACACCTACGCTTTCGAACCCCGCCGCAAACGCGGGTTGGCAATTTCGTCAAAACCGATGTTAATAAGCAATAACCCAATAAACATAAGCGCCAAAAGTAACGTCGGCAAGCCCCACCACCACCACATGTTACGAATGAGTGCCGCCGCGCTGATGGCGTCAAAGATCGTACCGCCTAGTGTCGGCACCCGCTGCGGCCCTAACCCAAGGGTCTCGAGGCCAACGGCTGCCAAAATGGCACTAGTCGAACTAGCCGTAAAACTCGCAAACAAATAAGGCAGCAAGTTGGGGAGCATTTCTTTAAACATAATGGCATTGTTAGAAGCACCAGAAAGTTGCGCCATGCGCACGTAACCGCTTTCGCGCATGCTCAGCACCTGCGCCCGAATGCGACGCGTCGGCGAAGGCCACGCAAACGCAGCAATCAGTAGCGCCATGGTGGTAATGTCAATTTGCCGCAGTACGCTCTGCAAGACAATCAGCACCATCAGCGCCGGAATGGTGATGGTAACGTCAGCAGCTAAGCGAATCACATCGTCAACCCGGCCTCCCAAAAAGCCAGCCGTAAACCCCAAGACGATACCAATGGCCATGCCGATGGTCGCTGCTATTACGCCGATTAAAAAGGTGTTGGGCGTGCCGATAACGAGCACCGCCAGCATGTCGCGCCCGCTGTTGTCGGTACCTAGTGGGTGTGCCCAAGTGCCTTCTTGTCCTCTGGTGTTCGTAAAACCCACAGGCGGAAGGTTAAGCGGCGAAGACGCCGTAAACGCCAGTTCAGCATCCCAAGTTAAGCGCCCGACAATACCAAGAATGATAATTAACGCGACGATCCCCACGCCAGCAAGCAACTTGCTATTCAACCAAGGCGTGTCCCAGACGTTAAAACGCCCCATCATTGTCGGTGCCGTCGGTGAGGGTGGCAGGTTGGGGGGAGTAGGGGTCGTAGTAGCCATTAAGAACTCCCGTGAGAAATGCGCGGGTCGATAAACGGATAGAGCAAGTCAATGAGCAACACCGCAAACGAGGTCATGACGATAATGATAAAAGACGTTCCTTGAATGACTGCAAAGTCTCTGGTGACAATGGCGTCATAAATAAGCGTTCCCATGCCCTGATAACCAAAGATATATTCCACCAAAATCTGTCCGCTCACTAGCGTCCCAAGCGCAAGAGCAAACGCGGTCACTTGCGGCAAAATGGCGTTTCGGAGCATGTAGCGGTAGAGCACGTAGAAGGGTTTTAGACCTTTGGCTCTTGCCAAGTGCATGTAATCTTCGCCTTCTACCGTAATCATCATGCCGCGCATCCCCAGTGCCCAATACCCAAAACTCACCAAGATAATGGCCAATGCCGGCAGTGTCCCGTGCTCAATGACACTCGCGACAAACCCCCAATTCCAGCCTGGGGTTACATCAAGCGCAAACGCGCCCCGCATGGGAAACCAGTTGAGCAAAAACGCAAACACATATAGCAAAAATAGCGCCGCCAAAATCGACGGAATCGACGTAAAGATCATCGTCAAAGGAATAAGAATCTTAAACGCCTGGGGCGTGTGCGACCACACCATGAGCGCCCCTAATAAGTTGCCAATAACAAACGTAATCGTCACCGCGAGTAGCAACAACCCCAATGTCCACGGCAACGCTTGGTGAATAAGCTGCCCCACAGTGGTAGGAAAATAGGCCAGTGAATAACCAAAATCGAGGGTGACCAAGTTGCCCAAGTAGCGCACATATTGCACGTACCAGGCGTCGTTGAGCCCAAAACGGGCTTTCCAGCCTTCGATAATAGCGTCCGCGTTTTCGACGTACCCCGCGCTTTGGGTCATGCGTCCGACCATGGCGCTGATGGGGTCACCTGGGGCAAGCCGAGGAATCATCCAGATGAGCGTAGCGGCTACCCAGATAGTCAACACAAACACCAAAAACCGCCGCACAAGATAGTTGCGAAACTGTTTGCTCATATGCCCCCTTTGCAAAAAACGGTTCGCTATATTTTGGAAATTACCGTGTATTTTTACGACTGAACGTGCGTGGCTCGAGCCCCGTCACACACTTTCGTCAGCCACGAATAGTCGTTACCAGCATGGATACACTATTCGATAGTAATCCATATTTGATAGTGATTTACACTTGATAGTAATCACACTGATGGATAAGCGGCTGCCCATAAACCAAACAGGGGGAAAGCTCCCCCCGTCAGTGGCTGTTTTACGTTCCTACCCCATCAGCCTTAGTTGGCCTTGGTCAAGTTATGAACAATCTTGTGGGCGCTGTTCCACCAAAACGCCGGGTGAATATAAGCGTTGTCGGTAGTGGGCCAACCTTGCCAGTAAGTGGTGTTCATCGGCAAGAGTTTAGACGCTTGCACCAAGGGAATAAACGGCGTTTCAGCGTCAATATAGGCATACGCTTCTGCGACGCGCTCGGGAATGCTGGGGTCGCCCAAGGGAAGGCTGCTCATGCTGTCTACCACAGCAGAATACGCTTCAGCGTTTTCTGTATCCCAGCGGCCAGTGTTGTTAATGCCCGGTGCCATTTCGCCAACAGGCACCACAAAACGGGTGGTGTAGCGGTTCATGGACACCCAAGGTTCGTTGACCGAGCCGCACGAAAGCCAACCATAAGCGATGTCGTAATCGCCCGTAGGCGCAGCCGCCCCCCAGAAGGTCGAGTTATCAACCGGACGGGTAACCGCATCAATACCAGCGCGGCGCAACTGTTCCACAATGACGTCTACCGTGCGGGTGTATTCGGTGCTAGCGTTATTCACCAAAATGTCCGCCGTGAGCAGTTCACCATCGCGTTCATAGATACCGCGCCCGTTGAGCGTCCAACCTTCAGCTTCAATCAAGGCTTGGCCGGCTTCCACATCAGCACTTGCCGGAAGGCCGTAACCTGCTTCAAGTACCGCGTCAATAAACGGTGCCATGCTGCCGTACTGCACGAACATACTCACCGAGGGTGCTGTGGTGCCTTCGTAGGCCACTTGCACAATTTGGTTGCGGTCAATGAGGTTAGCAAGGGCGCGGCGCATGTTGGGGTTGTCCCACGGGGCGGCAGTGGTGTTGATATCTAACTGACGCGGGCAAGGATCTGGCCATGCATAAGGCAGATCAGACTGCCACGAGATAATGTTGGGGTTACGGGCTTGGATGACTTCAAACGCCCCCAAGGTAACGTTGTGACCGATGTCTAGTTGGTTGTTGGCCAGTAGCTGGGCACGGTTTTCTTCAGACCCAGAAGCGATAAACACCAAACGTTCGGGGTCGGGCATAGGCATAAAACCCGTATCTGCTCCCCACCAACTGTCGCGTTTGTCCCAGACGGTGCGGTTGGTTTCGCTACTGGTAAGCCCGTAAGGCCCAGTGCCAATCGGCCAACCTTGCTCAGGGTCATAGAAAGCAAAGGTAAAGGGGTCTTCGCCTGCCCAAATATGTTCGGGCATGATTAACACGCTACCGAAAATGCGAATGGCAAAATAGTCCAGTTGAAAACGTGGGTTGGCTTCAACGAGGTTAAACGCCACCGTGAGGTCATCGATTTTTTCGACGCTTTCCACCCACTGTTGCATGTTGGCAGCTTCGCTCAAGGTAGCTGTTTCGTCGTTTAAGAGCATGTTGATGGTAAACACCACATCATCAGCGTTGAACGCTTCGCCGTCTGACCACATGACCCCGTCGCGCAAGGTGAGCGTCCAAACGTCGAGGGTGTCGTTGGGTTCAAAACTGAGCCCTAACCAAGGTTCGATGTCACCAGACACAAAGTTAAGGATGAAAAGGGGTTCCCACATGGCTTGGTGCGCCCCATGTTGGCGTTTGGTGCCGGGGGTAAACCAGTTGAAGTTGGTCGGGTCGGCAATGGTGCGATCAAGATCGAAAATAACGGTATCTTCTCGAGCCACCTGCGCCAATGCCGATGTCAGCAACAGCGACGTCAGAAAAAAAGCCATTACAACACGTCGAAACATCAATACCTCCTGAAATTTGTTGGTTGAGATGTAACTTACTATACTACATACCCTGAGAATCAAACGTGAATTGGGAGCGAACAGACCTGTGCGCCACACGAGCACATCCTCGAGCGACCACCTCCTTGCAAAAAAATTTTGGTTAAATACACTGACACGCTATTATACGTGAGGCTGTCAACCTCGAGGGTGACGCTCAGCTAGGTTTGCTAGCTGCAAACACGCTGCAAACACCTAGCATCCGCCCAGAATAAGCACATTAAGACGCCGCGCATTAAGGAATTGCCCACGTCCACAAAACCGTATACAATTGTATTTACGCACACTGTTTAACACGACTGCTTTATCGCACTTGTCGTGTCTGACGCTAATACAGGGTACTTTTTGTATATCTCCAAGCATAATTTTACAATTTAGTGTGCATAAAAAACGTTTTGCAACAGACTTCACAAGTTAACATCTGGACAGCGCACCTTTTTTTCCCTATAATCGCCAGAATTACCGCAAAAGACAGTGCCATTTTGCAGGTCACACGCTGATATTCGCTAAAGTTTGTGCAAAGTGGCGCTGAATTCGAGGGTTAAAGCGAGGGATTTATGTTACACGTAGGCGTCATTGGCGTTGGCAACATCAACCGAAAACACATGCCCGGCTGGCAAACCTCCCAGCACGCAGAGGTCATTGCGGGTGCAGACATCAACGAAGCAGTCTTACAAGAATGGGCTAAGACCTATCACGTTGCGCAAACAAGCCCTCGGGCAGAAGATATTATTAACAACCCTGACATTGACATTATCGACATCTGCACGCCCAACATGTACCACCTGCCGCTAGTGTTAGCAGCACTTGAAGCGGGCAAACACGTCATCTGCGAAAAACCACTCGCCCCTAAACCCGAAGACATTCGCCAGATGATTCGAGCACGAGACGCTTCTGGCAAACTTTTGATGACGGCGCAACATTTTCGCTTCTCGAGCGCCTCTCGCACCGTCAAAGCCGAAATTGATAAGGGCGCACTCGGTGACGTTTATCACGCCCGCTGCTGGGCATTGCGCCGCAACGCTTTCATCCCGACGCCCACGTTTGTCAACAAAAAACACAGCGGCGGCGGGGCGGCTATCGACTTGGGGGTGCACATTCTTGACTTGGCGCTGTGGTTTATGGGTAACCCCACGCCTGTTTCTGTAAGTGGCGCAGCACGCACCGAACTTGCTCGCAAAGAAGGACAGTTTTCGACGTGGCGCAGCGATTTAGAAGTGCCCAAAGACTGGGACGTAGAAGAATTTGCCAACGCGTTTGTGCGTTTTGACAACGGTGCCACCCTCAACTTAGAAGTCAGTTGGTTACTCCACCACGACACCATGAGCGAAGACATGCAAGTGTGGTTGTACGGTACCGAAGGCGGCTGCCACTGGCCGCAAGGGCAATTTGTCAGTAGCGACCTCAAAGACAAACGCCTCCACAGCACCCGCTTGCAAATCAATCAAGACGACATGCCACCGCACGCATTTGAATGTTGTGCTTTTGCTGAGGCAGTCGCTACAGGTGCGCCTTCGCCGGTACCACCCGAACAGTCTTTGCAAGTGATGGCCATTCTCGAGGGCATCTACCAAAGCCAACAACTTGGCCGCGAGGTGCGCCTCACCGAACACCTTTCGCCGTCCCCTGTGCTTTCGTAAGTGCGTTACTGCTTGGCTGCTGTTAACAAAACACGTCAGCCCCAACATCTCGCACCACAAATTGCACCACGAAAACGGCATTATTTTGACAACTACATCTTGACTGACTAGTTGACTGACTAGATTTTGACTAACGCGGTAGCTCGAGCCACCTACCCTGCTTGGCGCTTTCATAAAGGGCGTCCATGATGGCGACTCGAGCCGCCGCTTCTTTTACGTCTACGAGCGGCACGTCTTTGCCAGTTATAGCGTCACAAAAAAGTTCTACGGCATGCGGCAGCGCAGGCGGCAACACCGCTTTTACATCTTGGGCGTACGGCGTACTGATGAACACCTCACCCCGGCGCACCAGTGCGTGCATGTTTGTGCCAGATAGCTCGAGCGTCACCGGACTGCTCACGTCCAGCCAGCCGGCTGCCACGGTAGCGATCACACCAGAATCAAACTGCAATAGACTTTCGCCTAGTTCGTCGCAACCATAGCGGTTTGTTCCCGGTTGGATGGTCGCGGTTACTCGAGCCACCTCATGCCCTGCTAATAACCACAATAACACATCTAACGCGTGCGTGCCCAAGTCGCCAAACGCCCCTGTTCCGGCTTGACGCGTGTCCGTATGCCAACGCCATTCGTCATCAAAAAGACCATTTAACGCCCCCCCATGCGAGACCACGGCACGCGCCCGCGTGAGAGTTCCAAACGCACCCTGTGCCAGTTGTTGTTTCAGGTACTGATACCCCGCCATGCCGCGCATGAAATACCCCGTTTGAAACGTCACACCAGCCTCAGCAATGGCACCAGCGAGGCGGTTGGCAATGTCACGGTTGATGCCCAGGGGTTTTTCGACGAAAAGGGGCAAGGGGTGCTCGAGCACTGCACCTACAAGCGTTTCGTGCTGGTCGGTTTCGGAGAGAATCAACACCCCATTAACGTCAGCAAGGGCGTCTTGCAGGCTGTTTGATGGACTGAGGTTGATGCGGGTGGCAGCTCGAGCCGCCTTCACCTCATCACGATCCCACACTGACGCAATGCGCACGTCTTGTCTAGGAGCGAGCATGTCGATAAAACGGGGTGTATGAATGTGGGCGCAACCGAGCAACGCAAGTTTGATCATGATTTTCCTTAAAAAGTAATGTTGAGTAAGAGTCTAGCAGTTGATGAGCGTAGGTTCTGACGGCATCACATGCCTAAAGCGTCAGACTATACAAAAGCGCCGCGTTAAGTGCGGTTATACTCGAAAGATATGGCTACGGATTATTACGAGTTGCTCGGAGTAGCGCGAGAAGCTGACCAAAAGACGATTAAGTCAGCCTATCGCAAACTGGCGCTCAAATACCACCCAGACCGCAACCCCGGCGACACGGAAGCCGAGGAGACGTTCAAGCAGCTCAACGAAGCCTATGCTGTGCTTTCTGACGCCGATAAACGCGCCCACTATGACCGTTTTGGTACGGCAGACGGTGCGGGGCAGTTTTCTGGCGATATTTTTGATATTTTTGCTTCTGTCTTTGGTAGCAACTTTGCTTCCCGCGCAGGTGCCACCCGACCCAGACGTGGTTTAGACGGTGAAGATTTAGAAGCAGATATTACCATTACCCTAGAACAAGCTCGAGCAGGCGAATCTATCAAAGTTAACGTCAAACGCTTGGTGGTCTGTGACCGCTGCGATGGCAACCGCGCCGAACCGGGCAGTGACGGCAAAAAGACCTGTGAAACCTGCGCCGGCATGGGACAAGTGCGTATGCAAGCTCAGTCATTTTTTGGCACTGTCATGACCACCCAACCCTGCCCCACGTGCGGCGGACGCGGCGAAACCATCACTACGCCCTGCGGCAAGTGCGTCGGCGAAGGGCGCGTGCGCTCGACTGATACCGTTACTGTAAACTTGCCCAAAGGCATCGACGGTGGCTACCGCTTGCGCGTCCCTCAAGAGGGCAACGCTGGCGTCGATGGCGGCAGAGCGGGCGATTTGTATGTGTATGTGTCCATGAAACGGCACGAACACTTCACCAGGGACGGCGACGACTTGCACTACACCCTCAACTTAGGTATGGCGCAAGCTACCCTCGGTAGTGCTTTTGAAGTGCCCACTATGGAAGGTGCAGAAGTGCTCACCGTGCCTGCGGGCACCCAACCCGGTGATACGTTTCGGATTCGCGGACAAGGCATGCCAAGGCTTAGGCAGGTAGGTTTTGGCGATTTGATTGTTACCGCCAAGGTGAACGTACCGAAAAAACTTTCGCCCAAAGCCAAGGAGTTGCTTGAAAAATACGCCGAGGAAGTGAGCGAGCACCTAGAGCACCACGAAACCATCATGGAGCGCATCAAAGGGTTTTTCAAAAAGCACGACAGCAAAGATAAAGAAGCACAAGAAGAAAAAACCGTCTAACCGCGATAGTTGTGGTCATGGTAATCGTTTGGGCATTTGAGTGGAATAGGTGTCAAGCCAATTGTACTTAACCCTACCATCAATATCTTATGAAGTTTGCGGTCATCCAATATACCCAACACGCCCTAGACCAAATGGACAAAAGGCGTATTTCTAAAAAACAGGTTGAAAGTGTCTTGCAAAGACCTGATACAACCTATGAAAGTAGGGGTAGGCACGTAGCTGAACGGGTGACAGTACACGACAATGTGCTGCGCGTTGTCTATACTGAGACACCACAGGGTACGGTCATTAGCACAGCTTTAGTGATTACAGCCATTCGGATAAGTGGGGGTAAAGCATGACGTTAAAACTCGACCAAGCGGCTGACGCGCTTTATATACGCTTGAGTGATGCAGAAATTACCAAAACACTCGAGCTTAACCCTGATATGTATGCTGATGTTGATGCCTATGACAACGTTGTCGGTATTGAAATTCTGAATGTATCGACCTATAAGCAGCTTGATGTACCCCCTGCGCCTGTTCACTTTGATGACCTCAAGGTGCTGGGTGCGCAATACGCTTAACTAGCACGACAGCCAAGAGGTCAAAGATAAAAACAACAAAGAAGCGCAAGAAGAAAAAACCGCTTAGCCTCGAGCTAGTTAAACATGTGCATTAACCGCGCTACCCGCTCGCAGCGATCTGTGTCTGGGGCTGCTACCTCAATTTCGAAGCTGAGGTTGGCCGCTCCATCGACCTCGGCGATAATGTTTTCAACGAGATTGACGGCATCTTCTGCTGCTAGGGGCAAGATTTCTGCTTGACAAGCAATGTGCAAAATTTGGTACTCAGCGCGTCTTCTTGCTTCCGTTTCCAAGTCAAGGTCAGCAGCTTGGCGAAATGCCCCACGACTGCGCTCGAGCAACAAAACTGTACTTCATCTGAAGTTTTACCATTTTTTTTTTTCAAAAACAAGCGACAAATGCCCCTGGCCTTGTGTTACCCGCTACTCAAAAGGCTCGAGCACCTCACCCAATATCCTGCGGGTGTAAGATAACCTCATGACACGCGTCCTCATCACCGGGGCAACGAGCGGCTTGGGTTTAGCACTGGCCAAAAACTTTCACGCGCAAGGAGCAGACTTGGTGCTCGTTGGGCGCACACCCCTCAGTGAACTGCCGACGTTTTTTCATGTCGGCAACTACTGCCAAGCCGACTTAGCCCAGCCCGAAGCGGTGGTGCAGGTGCGTGATTTTATTGCCCAGCATGATATTCACAACCTCGATGTGGTGATTCATAACGCAGCAGTAGGCTACTACGGCGACGTGCGGGCGCAGTCTGACGACAACATCAAGACCTTGCTCGAGGTCAACTTGCACGCGCCCCTCGCCCTGACGCATGGGTTGCTCGAGCCACTCAAAGCAGCACACGGACGTTTGGTGTTTATCAGTTCCTTAGCAGCGGACATGCCCGCGCCAGATTATGCGGTGTATAGTGCCAGTAAAGCCGCTCTAGACGGACTCGCTCGCAATTTGTCGGTGGAGTTTCAGGGGGCGTTTCGAGTGCAGGTGATTCATCCGGGAGCGACGCGCACAGCCATGCACCGCAAAAGTGGCGTGCCAGAAGGCCACTTTGACATCAGCCGTTTTGCAGCCCCAGAAAACGTAGCCACAGAGATTATTCGCGCCATTCACGAAGACCGTTTTGATGTCACCATCGGGCGGGGCAACCGGATATTGCGCTTTTTGGGTAGGCATTTTGGGGGGGTGCTCGAGACCATCATGCGTTGGCGCAAACGCCGACAAGCTAAACATCAGCCCCATCAATCTGACCCCGACACTGCTGTCGCCGAAACACCCGAACCCCTCACCCAAGCCGCCATGCGGGTTGCTCATAACACCACTAATGATGCCCATGAACAAGCCTTAGACGTCACTCCGGCATCGGCTGAAAACAAAGCACAAGACGACAACCGCAACAACGGCAGTCATCACCAAGCTGATGCGCATCACCACAAAGATCCTCACCACAAAGACCCTGACGACACGCAAGCAAACACGTCAGCATCAGCAGAAGACAACTCAGCAGATGCCCAAACAGATAACCAAACGGACATCACTGACGTTGATACTGACGCTGATATTGACCAAGCACAAAAAGGGCAACTTCAAAAACACACTCACAACGGACAAAATCACCAAGAAGGGGTCAAAGAATCATCATGAAGTGTGCAGTGACCGGGGGAGCAGGCGATATTGGGGCGGCCATTTTGCAAAGTTTTGCCTCGAGGGGATACAACCCCATCGGTATTGACATCAATGCTGAGGCAGTAGCAGCCATCAGCCGTGATTTGGCGCGTTACGCCGACGAGGTGTCGTTTATTGTGGCCGATTTGGCAACCGATGTGGGTATCAGCAAAGTCGCTAAGGCGTTGCCGCCAGAGCTTGATGTGTTTGTGCACGCTGCAGGCATCAACGCGGTGGGTAAATTTGAAAACTTGGCACTCGAGCGCCAAAGGGCAGTCGTCAACCTCAATTTGCTCACACCGATGTTATTAACAAGGGCACTGCTCGAGCACGGCCGTTTAGCACCGCACAGCTCACTGGTGTTTGTGTCGTCACTGTCACACTTTGTTGGCTATCCAGGCGCATCTGCGTATGCTGCTAGCAAAGACGGCCTCGCAGCCTATGCACGCAATGTGTCGGTTGCCCTTGCAGACTTGCCCGTACATGTGACGATTGTGTACCCAGGGCCTACCCGCACCGCCCACGCGTATCGCTATAGCCCTGACAACCGCCACGAACGCCGCCGCATGCGCCCCGAGGTGTTAGCAGATGCCATTTTTGAAGGGGTACAAACACGTCAACACCAACTGATTCCCGGCTTTGGCAACCGCGTCGCAGCGTTTATTGGCAGGCACAGCCCCAAACTGACTGAACGGGTCATGCGCAAAACCATTTTTGACAAGCTGGGCAAGCGGCAACTGTACTGAAAGACGCGTGATGAATGACGCGTGATGAAAGACATAGACATAGTTGTGTTGACCTAGTCACGTTGACCTAGTCACGTTGACCTAGTCGCGTTGACCTAGTTGTGTTGACACAGCACAGGCTGATTGATGACCTCGAAACCCACCAAACATAACCTCCCTAAGGATGTCTACGCTGACAACCATCCTGATGCGCAACATCCTACAAGCCAGCCCGACAGGCAGCACGGCGCATCCTCGGCACTGCTCACGTTCTGGCTCGAGCCAGACATCATGCCCCGGTTGCTCGAGAATCACACGGCTTCTTTGCGCCGCTATCGGGCGTTACTGCTGACCCTCACCGCCCTCTTGGTCGTTGGTAGTGTCATTGCGTTTGCGACGGTTTTTTTGTGGGTGTTGGGTATGTTTCTTTTGGGCGTGAGTAGCATCATCTTGGTGCTAGCGTCGCTGTTGCACTTGCGGGTGCGGCAGCGGCAGGGGTTTTTAACCAAGCAAGCTCGAGCACTGCGTGTGGTACTAACAGAAAGGCAGCTCGAGCTGCACAACGCCCGTTGGTCACTAACACTGCCATACGACGACATCAGTAGCTGCGACTGGTGCACACATAGCAAGTTAGGCATACCTGCTTTGTGTCTTGTCACACCCGCGTTTACGATGATGTTGCAAGGCTTTGCCCGCAGTCGTGGCTTGCACGCAGCACTGCAGGTGCTCATCAGCGGACAAAAACAGCCTGCGCAAAATCGTGCTCGAGCCATCCTACTCGCTGGCGTCGGCCTGCTACTGGCACTGGCGTTTTGGCAACGGCATCACCCTTGGGCGCTGTTATTACCGCCACTGCTGCTGTTTGCTGCTGACCTCTATGCGCTCAAGCTACCGCAACAGATAACAGGGCTCGAGCGATTTCGTCCCCAACGTCGTTGGTACTTGCGACCACGCATAGTGCTCACCTTGTTAACGGTGACGTGGAGTGTGTGGTTACTACTATGAGAGATGATAGCTGTAAAGGAATGTTGCTATAGAGGGTTGTTGCTGTGAAATGTGTGCGCTGTCACCTCAGACAGGCAAGTAACGGCACAGCCGCGTGGTATCCGCTAAACTCACAAACATAGCACCAGGGAGGAAGTTATGAAACCGTGGTTTGTCACCGACACGGGCATCAACGAACGCCTAACAGACAACGACTGGGAAGTGTTTCATCGCATTTGCCCCAGCCGCCAGTTTGCCAAGGGCGACATTATCTTTCACGCAGGCGACCCCGCCACGCACTTGCACATCGTCGCCGACGGGCAAGTCAAACTCGTGGCCATGACGCCCACGGGCAACGAACGCATCTTAGCCATTTGTGGCCACGAAGACTTAATCGGCGAGGCCTTTTTGTCGGCTGATGCCTACTACCGCGCAGATGCCGTCGCCCTCACAGATGCGCACACCTGCCCAATCAGTCGGGAGCAGTTTTTGGCGGTCGTTAAAGAAGCCCCTAACTTTGCCCTTGGTTTTTCTGAGGTGCTCGCTAGCCAGTTATTTGGTTGTTACGAACAACTAAGTGACTCGTATGCACCCGTCAAATACCGCGTTGCCAAAGTGCTCATCGATCAAGCGCGCCGTTTTGGTACGCCTGCTGACCAACCCGGCTGGTGCATCTTAGAAACCAACCTCAAGCACGAAGAAATTGCGTCGATGGTGACAGCCACGCGGGTGAGCGTGTCGATGGCAGTCGCCGAACTGAAGCGCGATGGCGTGTTAGAAGGCAGCAGGGGGCATTATCTGTTGCACCTTGCAGACCTCGAGGAACTTGTCTTAATGCTAGACACCGCTTAACAGGACACCCACATCCAAAAACCCTCCCATGAAACAATCCAAGGTGAAAACATCCCATGCAAAAACATCTCGTGCAAAAACATCTCGTGCAAAAACATCTCGTGCAAAAACATCCCGTGCAAAAAACCATCACCCCACCGTCCCCACAGCCCTTATCGCCCTTGCAGGTCATTCGTTGCTTTTTTGTCAAGCCTTCAGTCGTGATGGTAACGATATTGCTGCTGATGATATCCGTACTGTCTACACTATCTACGGGCAACGCCCAAAACACCACATCTCTCACGGCACAAGCCAACCACCAGACCAACCACCCCGCTAATGTTGAAACCTTACTGCGCCAAGCTGAGCAACTTGCCCAAGCAGCTCGAGCACGCTACCAAGGAACAACCTATAGCTTCGACCAACCCCTGTGGCAAGAAGCCCTAGCAGCAGCCGAACAAGCCAGAGCCCTTGACCCGCGCAACCTCGAGGTACTTGCTTTTCTGGCTGATACCTATCACACCATCGCTTGGGACGCCCGCACCCGTGAATATTGGTTGCGTTATTTGAGTGCTGGCGGCACACGTAGCGAGCGGGTGGTGCAACAACTCACCGAGGCGCTGCTCGAGCTGGGCTTTGCCCGTTATCAAAACGAAGATTTTGACACGGCGCTCGAGTTTTATCGTGAAGCCTATGACGTTAACCCACAAGCCAACGACGCCCTGCTTTATCTGGCGCGCATTCACTTTGAACTGGGCGAACTCGCAGAAGCCCTTCCCTACTGGCGTGAAGCCGCCGCGAGGGGCTTAGACGGTGGGCAGTATTTTTTAGACCGCACCGAACAACGCTTAGCAGTAGGCGTGGCTGCTAGTGACGCGTTTTATGCGGGTTTGGAAAATTACCAAGCAGGCGACCTCGAGGCAGCCTTAGGGCATTTTCAGTCAGCGACTACCCAAAATGCTGCTTTTAGCGAGGGGTGGGTGTGGCTAGCGCGAACAGCGCTCGAGCTAGGCCGTCCGGAACAGTCTGGCAACGCCTGGCAACGCGTCATCGACCTCGACCCAGCAGACGAACGCGCCCGCTACTTTTTGGGGGTCGCCCAAAGGCAAACCCGCTGGGGTGTCAGCGCTGGTCAAGCTTTTGAAACGGGCATCAGCGCTTACAATCAGGGGGATTTAACGGCGGCGGCTCGTGCGTTTCGTGAAGCCGTTGCTGCTAGTAGCGACTATCAAGAAGCACGCGTGTGGTTGGCGCGGTCACTGCAAGAAAGTGGCGATTTGGCTGCTGCTGCCGACGCTTGGCAAGGGGTGCTAGCAAATGACCCAGCAGACGAACGCGCCCGTTACTTTTTGTCGCTTGCCCAAAGACAACAAGACATCGGTACAGAAGCCGGCGCGGCGTTAAGTCAAGGCATTGCCCGCTACGAAGCTCGCGATATTGCCGCTGCCGAAGCCGCTTTTTTGCAAGCGGTAGACGCCAACCCCAACAGCAGCGACGCTTGGGGCTGGTTGGGGCGCATCGCTTTTGACCGCAGTGAATACACACAAGCCGCCGAATATTACGCAAGGGCGCTCGAGCTGGCACCTGACAATGAAAGTTACCAGTTCTTCGCTGCCGAAGCCGCCCGTTTGGCTGCTGACTAATCGTCTGAAGCGGTTATACTGTGCTGAATTGGCGTAATAGCCTAGCCTTGTCATGTTGGCTACCTACGTCAGCTTTACATGATGGCTTAGTATCTAGATTTTGTATTTGGGCTTTGTATCTAGATTTTGTATCTGGGCTTTACATCTTGGTACGCCTTGGTTCTTAGCTTGGCAGCATAAAGAGGCTTAACAACAGCCTGACACGGTTACGTTTAGCAATTCAAGGTTTAGCTTCTACAAGATTTTTACCAAGGTTACATCGGCATCAATCGCGCTTAACTGTGTAGACATCAATCATGAAGATGCTAGTTTTACGGTCTTTGACGTTATCTCGAGGAGGAAAATCACACGTGCGTACGGTCAGTTTGCGAGTAGCAGCCTTAGCACTACTTTTGCTGTTGGCACTGAGTGCGGCAATTAGCATCCGCATGGCGCAACGTTTACCCAACAGCGTGATTTACTTTGTGCGTGACGCCGAAGATCACTTTGAATTGGCAAGGGCATACCGCCGCGTGCCCCGCCGCCCGTTAGAACAGCAGGTGCGCGCCCGCTTAGAAGCGTTGATTGCAGGGCCGCGCCCCCATGAGGCCGACGCTGGCATGGTGACGAGCGTACCAGAAACAATGCAAGTCCTCGATGTGTCAGTGCGTGGTGGCACGGCTTACATTAACTTATCGGCTGCTTTTGACGACAGCGTGGGCTTGGCTAGCGACATGGCACGGTTGCAACAAGTGCGTTACACGGTGGTGCAAATAGCAGATATTGAGGCAGTATCGCTGCTCCTCGAGGGTGACCCACTCACCCTGTATGGCAGTGATGGCTTAATGCTCGAGCAACCCTGGCAACCCCGCGTCGATGCCGCTCGTGTGCGTTGGTAGCACGTGCTACTCGCACATTACCCACACAATGCTGTGGCACATCACCTTTTCACACTTTCACAACCTTGTTTTGTAACTTTTCCCCAAATACTGTATAGACTGTTATCGCAACAAGCCCGTCTGAGACGGTGCAAACTTACTCTAAGCACAAAATCTCTTTGAAAGCTCGAGCGCACTATACGAATAAAGATTTGTTAGCTGTTGTACGGTGTTGTTTGGCCGCTGGCCTCTACAATGCAATATGGTTGCTCGATATTTTAGCTGGCAAAAAACTATTCGTACGCTGGTCATTCACATGCTCTTCGTCGGATTACTTAGTGGCTCAGCTAGTTTGGCGCAATCGTCTGACTTGCTCTCGAGCACACGCGGACGTGAGACAGTCTTTCAAGCCTTAGTAGACGTTTTCAAAGAAAATTATTGGGATGCGTCTTATACCGATTGGGACGCTTGGGCAGAAAAATACCGCGAAGCGGCCATCAACGCGTCTTCGCGGCGCAGTTTTGACGGCATTGCTCGGCGTATGGTGTTTGAACTCGAAGATGAACACTCGAGCTGGATTGGTCGGGTGGTCTATGTCGATGACACCTCATCGTTACCACAAAATTCAGGCCGCCCCGGACTGGGCTTTCAACACAACTATCTCGAAAACATTGGCGTGGTGCTTAACCGCGTTTACCCGCAAACGCCCGCCGAAGCCGCTGGCCTCAAACGTGGTGATGTCATTACTGCCATTAACGACCAAGACGTGCGCGAATTAGGCAGTCAAGCGTTGGCAGGCAGGATGTTTGCCAGAGCTGTTGACGCTGGTGACGTATTCTTAACCGTGCAACGGGCACAAGAAATGTTAGAGGTTACGGTCGAACCTGCGCCTATTCGCTTTGGCGAAGTGCAAAACTTGCCTCAAGGGCAAATGCTTGACGACCACACGGGTTACATCTACATTCCCACGTTTAATGCGAGTAACATCGCCGAAGAGGTACATCGCCTCACCAGTGAACTCGAGCAACAGGGTGCAGACGCACTCGTGCTCGACTTGCGCGATAACCTCGGTGGCCGCTTGAGCGAGATGGGTTTAGTGCTCGGGGCGTTCATTGATGGCACGTGGGGACAAGCTACTAGTCGCGGTGATATCGCCTGGTACAGCCAATACGAAGAAGTTGACGGCGTGGGTGTCACCGAGTTGGTTGCCCCCGATGGTGAAGCCATATCACGGTCGTCGCTCGAGTCTCCAGCACGTTTTGAAGGCAACTTGGCAGTCATTGTGAGCAGTCGCAACAGCAGTGCTGGCGAAATTGCCCCTATGGTTTTGCGCGAACAAGGTAGAGCCACCATTATTGGCGAAGCCACAGGTGGCAACGTGGAAGCCGTGCGTGGGTTTGACCTACCCGACGGCAGTGTGGTGATGGTCGCCGTCGCCAATGTCGAAGGCAGCAATGGCATACCCTTTGACGAGGGATTGGTTCCCGACATTGAGGCAACAGCAACGCTCGAGGAACTGGCTCGAGGCTACGACGCCCCCGTCGCTGAAGCCTTGCGCAGCTTGCGCGGTCTGTCGTTTACACCCAACAAATTCTTTTAAGTAGCATTTCCATGATTGACGTCTACACAATTGAACGCGTTTCACCTCGGTTTCACCTCGATGTGACGTTGATAAACATCAGCAACTATAGAAACAACACGTGGAATTACTGAAACTTTTTACCTAACCAAGCCGACACCAAGCTGACGCTCCTACGCCAACATTCGCGGGGGGGCGTTTTTCATTGTGCTGTACCCAATCTTGCTGGCATCAGCCAAAATACTTCACTGCAAAACTTCACTGCAAAACTTCACTGCAAAACTTTGCTGCAAAACTTCACTAGACTTCTTGCGAAAGTATCAACTGAACCATGGAATAGCCCTTTGTCATCAGCGATAAATTGATTTTTGCAAGAGGTCTACTGCAAAACTTCGCCGCAAAATAATGTCAATATGATACATTAACCCATGTCCAATGACCTCAGCGGTTGGCTAGCACGCTTTGGTTTAACGTCTTTTCGTCAGCATCAAGAAGTCATCGTCCGAGGGGCGCTTGCGGGTCAGGATGTGCGGGCAATTTTGCCCACAGGGGCAGGCAAATCCCTCACGTATCAACTGCCTGCGCTCGTTTTGCACGAAACCAACCCAAACGCAGGCATCACGGTGGTGGTCAGTCCGCTCATTGCCCTGATGGACGACCAAGTGGCGCGTTTGCAAAAACGTCACATCAATGCTGCTGCGCTGCACGGCAACATGACAGCAGCAGCAAAGCAAGCAGTGATGGCGGGGTTAGCTGAACTGACGTTGTTGTATGTGGCACCAGAACGCCTCGAGCGCCTCACCCCTGCGCTTCCTCAAGTGTGCCGCTTGGTCATCGACGAAGCCCACTGCATTTCTGAATGGGGGCATGACTTTCGCCCGAGTTATCGCCGTTTGGCAGCCGTGCGCCAAGCCTTGGGAAACCCACCTGTGACGGCATTAACAGCCACAGCCACCCCACGCGTCGCCAAAGACATCGAACAGCAGCTCGAGCTGCGCAACCCCTTGCGCCTCACTGCCGACTTCAACCGCCCCAACTTGGCTTACAGCGTGTGGCATGTGCCTTGTGCGCCCTTAAAACCATCGTTGGCTGCATCTGCTGTGAGACACTACGCCAAACAGGGCAGTTGTGTACTGTACGCTAGCAGTCGCCGTGAGGTAGAAAATCTCGCCAAGAATCTGGAGCAGCAGCTCGAGCAACCCGTGCTTGCCTATCACGCTGGCCTCGAGGCAACCGTCCGCACTGAGCGCATGGCGGCGTTTATGGCCAATCAAAGCCGCGTCATGGTGGCAACGAGTGCTTTTGGCATGGGGGTTGACAAGCCCGATGTGCGTTTGGTGCTGCACTACCGTCTGCCTGCATCGCTCGCGGCCTACTACCAAGAAGCAGGCCGCGCTGGGCGCGACGGACAAGCAGCGGCGTGTGTACTTCTGTATGCCCCAGAAGATTGTCATTGGCAGCGGCGTTTTATTAGCCACGCCACCCCGAGTGTGTTGGATATCAAGCGGGGATATGTACTAGCGCGCAATCAGCGGGCGCTTATCTCAAGACCAAGCATGTTAGGGGCGGGGTGTATGTCAGGCAAAGGGCTGGCTCGAGAACTCAACCTACCTGCTGCTCGAGCCGAAGCCACGTGGCAGTTTTTACAACCGTGGTTTCAGCAATACCAACAACCACCCCTAGCAGCCCTTTTGCGTGACAGTGCTTTTTTTGACACCGAACAGCAGCGCAAACTCACCTTGCTGCAAGCGGTTTGTGACTACGTACAAAAACCTGCTGACTGCCGCCGCACATTGGTGGCGTATTTTGCTGGAGAAAGCGTCCCTGCACCCGGTTTAGCGCCTGTTGCCCGTCCCATTACCGCCGAAGAACGTTGGTTACTACGCCATACCCCCGATGTTGCCGCAGCGCCTTTTTTACACACCACCAACACCCTTGACCCGTGGCGCGAACGCGACGTTGCTGCTGTACTGACCTACTGGCAAAACCAAGGCATCATCGATAAACGTCAGCGGCGCACCCCAGCAGGGCAAGCTAGGCTCGAGAGACAACCTGACATCATCTGATAGACTAATCCTATGCAGTCTCGGTCGGCTTGGCATCAACAGGCTTATCCATGGGCTTATCAACGGGCTTATCAACAGGCTTATCCATGGGCTTATCAACGCACTTATCAACGCACTTATCAACGCATTTATCCATGGGCACAGGCTTGTGTTGTTTGTTACCCACTTTGTTACCAACCATGTGACAGCCTATTGGCTAGGCATAACAAGCTTCACACACATAGCGCCCATCACAAAAGTAATGCTTACGACGTCCACCCTATGCTCGCAGGACATGTGTCGGTGAACGGACAGCAACCATGAACCTAGTGGTCATCGGCGATATTCACACCCAAGACGACAAGTTGTGGCGCATGTTGCAAGATGCTGGCCTCGCTAATGCCGACAAACAACCCACCGAGACCTTACACGACCCAGAGACGCGACTTATTTTGTTGGGTGACTTGGTACACGCCAAAAGCCGCCAACGCTACTCAGCCCTCGCGGGCGTGCGCCGCTACGACGAACGCAACAGCAAACACCTCGCGAGTGTCGAAGCCGCCCAAGAAGCCATGTTGTGGGACATCAAAAACTTTGCTAGTGCTGTACCTGAAGGTCAAGTGACCATTTTGATGGGCAATCATGATTACAACGTCATCACCCCCGAACAGGGTGCTTTGCGCAGTGACAACGTAGCCCACTTGGAGTGGCATGGACAAACGGGCAACAGCCTCGATGCTGAACTGTGCCAGTGGATTGCTAGTTGGCCATACGAACGGGTCATTGAGGGCATTCACTTTGCCCACGTAGGGCCTCTTGCGGAGCACAACCGTTACGACGAGGGGTTTTATCTCGAGAACCGCCGCCGTTGGATTTACGAAGACCAAGATTTTCTTGAAGACACCGACTACCGCATCGGCATCTACGGCCACACACCCGTGCGCGGGGGCGTCAATTTGGCCTCTCGAGGACGGGCTATCTTGCTCGACACCAACGGCTACCGCCACGAAGCCTGCTACCTGACGGTCAACATCGAACAGCGTCACTATCACATCCGTATGCAAGGCTTGTTTTTCGACGAACTCGTCCCCCGCTAAACTCTAATTGCTCAGAAGCAAGCCCGCTCAGAAGCAAGCCCGCTCAGAAGCAAACAGCGTTGTGACCGTCGTGACTGGGTTGCATGTGCCTCTAGTTCCAGGCCTCTAGTTCCAGCGACATGGCGTCTCCTTATGGCTTGTTTGTTGATTGTGGGTGGCGTGTGTGTGCTGTCTTTTAGCCATTCCACATGTCGTTGCGACGGTTACTGAGGTTACTGATTTTCACAAGTGTCACACCGACATCGAACGCGTTCAACTGTGTAGACGTCATTCGTGGACAAGCCCTTTGCTACTGTTTCGGACACTGCTTAAGTGGCTAGTCTATTCACCAGCTATTCACCCTATTCATCACGTAACAGCGTCGAAGAAATGTCCTGACGAAAGTCAAGCGCCGTAAACAATCCCGCTAATCGCTCGGGCACATCGATGTCAGCAAGGGTCACAAAACACTGGGAGGTTCGCTCTAACCTGCCTGCGACTAACACCTGACACTCAGCAACACGCAGTTGCTCGAGCGCCTCCACCATCTTCTCAGGGTCATCACCATAAAAACGCGGGTCAACGAGGCGGGCTGCCGTATCTGCTCCAACCACAAAGGTACTCTTTGGAAACAAGCGGGCTTTATCCGTAAAAAGGGGGGTGTGGCTCAGCACGACAGGGGCAACCCCGGCAAACTGTTGTAACCGTCCGTAAGCGCTCACTAGGTCAATGGTGGCTTTGTCAGCATTCGTTAGAGGCAGTTCAAAACACGCCGGTGCACCCACGTGTTCGCTGGCAGCGTGGGCAAGCGCAAGGTGACCTTCATGCAGTGGATTAAACGACCCCGACAGCAGCACCTGCCCCTCGAGCTGCCTTGCAGGTGTAGCGACACCATCAGCAATATGCACCAAGGGTATCGTCCCCTCAGCAAAACCCCGCCAATGGTCGTATGGCACAAAGGTTTGCGTCAACTGGTCAGCCGCTGTGATGTGCGTTAGTAAACCCTCCGCCGGAAGGCGAGCACCTGCAGCTAGCGCCAGCGCGTACAGTAGCACTCGACTGACCAAGGCTTCTTCTGCCTCGCGGTCTCTGCGGCCTTTAGCGAGTTGTAAGGTGAGGTGCACACTGCCCAAACTATCCCACGTCGCTAGCGCCAGACGGTGTTCACCGCGTTTTTGTCTGCCTGTAGCGATGGTCGCTGTTAACCCCACCCCAAACGCCTGCGTGTGTGGCTCGAGCACCCCCGCCCTCACAAACGCACCCTTGGCCAAGTCACTTGCTACATCTAGCGACGTAAACTGCTTTGGTTCGTACCCCAACGCATCTATCAAGGACGCAGACGCATAGCGGTCACTGGCTTCGATAATCGTGCGCGATGAGCCGGGCAAAGCGTGCAACCACGCCAGTGCTTGGCTGCCTGCACCTGCAAACTGCAACACCATGCGGCGTGGCGTGTGATGAATCGCCTCAACCATGCGGGCAACGTCTTGCGGCAACGTCGTATCAGACATGGCTATATTGGGCATACAAAAGGGGAAAAGCCGTTCTTAACCATGGGTAAGCAGCACATTGGCAGGCATGCAAGACGTAATGCCTATCTTTTATGTGGGCATTGCGGCCAATAGTGACGGCAACGGTAACAAGATAAACAGCAAGAGAAGCGGTGACAACATAAACAAGCTGATGTGTGTGGTGCACGTATTTACCTTAGCGTGTGCGGGCAACCTAGGCAGCGCTCGAGCTTACGCTTACCCACGAACCCGTTTAAGAACGTGTTAACACCCAGACTGACCCTACCTTGACAGTGATATGGGGGTTACGGGCTAGACTGATGCTATGTCTGAAACAGCGCAAAAGTCCGTGGCGCTCATTGCCCACGACAAGAAAAAACTTGACCTCGCCATCTTCGCCAAAGACCACGCCGACACCTTGCGGCGGTTTCACTTGATTGCTACTGGTACCACGGGCAGCATCTTACAAGACAAAACCAAACTGACAGTAGAACGGTTGCTGTCTGGGCCACTCGGTGGCGATCAACAAATTGGCGCCCGCATTGCCGACGATAAAGTGATTGCGGTGATTTTTTTTCGTGACCCACTCACAGCCCAACCCCACGAACCGGACGTGTCTGCGCTGATGCGGCTCTGTGACGTGCACGTCGTACCTTTGGCGACCAACTTAGCCAGTGCTGAAGCGGTGCTCGAGTGGCTCAAAGACCAACTTCCTGCAGACGCGTAAGCCGCCACAGAACATCCCGCAGAACATCCCTCAAACCACACCAACACGCCACGCTGCTTATACCAATAGCATTTCCATGATTAACGTCCACACAATTAAACCCGTTTTAACCTGAGTTCGGGGTTTTCATATCAGTGAAAATG
>CAZKAZ010000016.1:0-74610 GCA_964550765.1 uncultured bacterium
CTTTCAGAGCTGACGACCTTTTTTTCTGTATTCAGCTTTTGTCCCGTACTTAGCTCGATGAGTTAAAAGAGGAACGAGTGGTTGCACAATGTTTATATCTTTGCGAATGCGACTAGAGTTACCTTGTCTATCGGTAACAGTAAGTTGAATTGTGGTGATGTTGCCTTGATTTGTTGTCGGTGGAAAAATATGTTTTACAAAAATACCTTCCCTATTGGTATTATCACTGAATTCCCATAGATAACGTAAGTCATCTCCTTTAGGGTTAATAGAACCACTAGCATCCAATTGCAACTCAATCTCATCTCTAGTACTTGCCAAGTCAACAATTACAATACTTGTGTATTCATAGATAGTATCGTTCTTGTTGTCTGAGGTGACGGTAAAGTTTGCAATCGGAGCTTGATTACTTCCAGAACAGGCAACTAAAAATGTGCAAAATAGCAGTAAGGCGACTAAAGGCAGTTTGCGTAACATGGTTTTCCTCCTCAGATTCAAAATTTGACAGTAGCAAACCCCAATTCCTTAAAAATTTCAAGCATTGGGGTTTGCTGTACACAAAGTCAGTTACGGCACAAGGTAGGCGGCAACGTAGACGGTTTGAAAACCAATTTTATTGTCTTGACTGTGATTGTTGCGTCGAATTTGTATTTGCCACACGCCGGAACCAATATAAGGAGCGCCTACGCGCTTGACTTTTTCGAAAACGCCATTCGTTGTTGTACTAGATTCCACAGGAACACCAGCAGGTGTAAGTAAGATTAGGTCAATATCACTGTGAACAGACTCCTCTTCGGGCCACCAAATGGCTGCCTTAATTTGCTGATAATTATGCGTACTTGTCGAGGGCAAATCGAGGGTGATAGTGCTCCCTTTGGCAATATCATATTCCCCCGTAATAAACGGAGCGTGAAGGGGTGGCATGTTGATTAAGCCTGCACCGTTGGTGATGTTAAAGGGGTAAGAACGTGTACCGAAGGCAATCATGTGGGCGTATGTCTGCCCTGGTTTGGTGATGCCGAAGCGGCTGTACAATCGTCGTCATGTAAGTGCCGCAGCACCAGCAGCGTAGGGCGTAGCACCACTTGTGGCTCCGTAAATATGTAACGATGAATCGTCTCTCGCTGAAGCTGCTTCCGTAGCTGTAGGGGCTTGAATATCAGGTTTAACGCGATTGTCAGAAGTTGGACCACGGGACTGTTTAAAGAACTGACCGCCGAGAGGACCAAGTTCAATAGCACCTACTGCCAGTACTTTATGTGCAGCACCTGGATATTGAATTGAACTACGGCTTGGACCAGAATTGCCAGCTCCTGCGACAACTGCAACATTGTTATCAAATGCAACATCAGCAATCACTCCAAATAGTAAGCTTGGTGAACCAATTGATGCTGATATTACTTTGTTACCATCTAGTACAGACCGAACTATTGCTGACTGAAAAGGGGTGAGGGTTGAGTTCCCAACAGCTCCTGGACTGTATGACAAATTAAATATCTTGTAAGAGTTGATGTAACCTTGTAAGATTCCTCTGTAATTGTTTCCACCTCCACTGTTGGCAGCAAGAATGCTGGCGGAACTTGTTCCGTGTCCAGCGGTGTCTACGTCCTGAGGGCGGTCAGTTGGACTCATTAAGTAGCAACTCGTTTGACCAACCAAGTTAGCACATTGGTACGAGTTTGCTACAGCACCTTGCAAAAGATTGTGGGTAGTACGCACGCCCGTATCGATAAGGGCAATAGGTGCAAAGTGCTTTCCACTGTAAGCTGCATAGTAAGGGTCAGATTGAATAGTGGCTCGCCCGTTGGCTGTGGTTTGTGATAAAGGTCTTAAGTCGTTAGAGACCAAATAAGCCCGCTGTAAGTCAGGTAAATTCTCCAAAGACTTCACTTCTTCACGAGGTAATTCTACTGTGAGTGCGTTGTTAAGCATCGATTCATATAGAACTTTACCTTCGAGTTGTGACTCGATGATGTCGGTGACATGTTGGTAGAAAGGGGCGCGTGCTTCACGGATGGCGGAAGCAAGTTGTTCGTTTTTGTTGCGAATGGATTGATTGTGAAACGAGTCTGCTGGCTCGAGTGTATCAGCAACATAAAACTGCGGTAACACCAGCGGGTCTTCAAAGCGTAAATACACTTCTACAAACGCATCATCGCCGTAGGTGGCTTCTCGCAGTTCAGGGTCGATGATTTCCCTTGGTTCTTGGCTTGCCCAAGGTTCTTTGGCGGGTTCGTCATCGTAATACACGGCTTCCTGACGGCTGCTTTCTGGTAACGCTTCGCTGCTGTACACCATGCGGCCATCAACCATTTGCGCAGTATATGTTGTGTTAACGGGGTCTCGAGGCATACCTTCGGGTAACTCAACGCTTTGTGTTGTTAAAGGGATAGGCTCAGCCGTTGGTAGGGTACTGCTGCACGATGCCAATAGTGTAACGAGTACACATAGCGTCAGCCCAGCAAGGCGATTTGGTGTGTTGCGTTTTACGCGCACGATGAGATACATCATCCTCCTTTGTGTTGGCGCGAGAGCGGCTGTGATGACGAATGTCTTTTGTAAAACACCTCCAACATCATTACGCTAATATCTGTAGCGCCACCTACAAAAAACTTACCCCTGTAAGGTCGGCAAAACAAGTTACAGCTGTGTCCTTTTGGGGTGACAGGTGTCACCTTTGGCGCGTGAAAGTGTTGTCGATGCCGCCAAAATAGTACAGCGGGAGGTCACTAAAGCCCTACAGATTGAGTTTTTCGTAAATAACGCTCAACGTGTTTCTGACACCCGTACGGCTGCGCTGCAAATGACCACTTAACATCTGCGGGGAGCTTGCAAAAACCGCCTGACGCAGGATGTAGCGTTCGTGGTCTGTTAACGGCGTTTCGTAGTGAACACGCAAATGTTGACGTTCACCCCGCAAAGCAGTGTGCATGGCATACTGGAATTCTTCGATATTGGTTTGTTTGGAAATCAACACTGTCACCCCGAGATCAAAAAGGTCTAAGCAGTATTCACCGCAAGGGTTATCCGTAATTGCCAGCGTGTGCGGTGTGGTAACAGTAGGGAAAATGTCAAACGCCTTTAGCCAAGGCATGTCAAGTATAACCGTGAGCTTCTCACCGTTACTTACGGGTGTCCTGCTGACGTAATCATGCATCAGTTGTTGATAGAGTACACTGCCACCTTGAACAAGGGGAGAGGTTAGCACGTTTACGTCATTCTTGTTATGCACGAGCATCGTGTCTCCTAAAAACTAAAGCCCCAAGCGTCCACCGTCTTAGTGTCTTTAGGTGAATACCGTTTAAGACAAACGAGCACTCAAGCAAGCACTGTAACAGTAGCATGTGCCAACTTATATTGCTCGTAGCCTTGCACAGATATGTAAGCTTTAATGAAAATGTACATAACTGGTGCGTCTATGTCGTTTTATGCTGCTAAGGCGTGATGATAAAAACCGGTGTGTGACCCTCAGGTGGGTGCTAAACTGACGCATTCAACCTATCCAAAGGAGTTGCTATGCACCTTGCTCGTTTCCCCCGTCGGCGTTACACCCCGTATGCCACCCCCATCGACCCCATGCCCGCTTTGTCCCGCGAACTTGGCGGTGCAAACCTGTTCGTTAAGCGCGATGACTTGCTTGGTTTAACGGCTGGCGGCAACAAAACCCGCAAGCTAGAGTTTTTGTTAGCCGATGCCCTCGCACAAGGGGCGGATACGCTGATTACCACAGGCGCGGTGCAGTCCAATCACTGCCGTTTGACGCTCGCGGCTGCCGTTAAAGAAGGCTTAAAGTGCCGTTTGGTATTAGAAGAACGCGTCCCCGATAGCTACGATCCCAACGCAAGCGGCAACAACTTTTTGTTCAAACTCTTGGGCGTCGAAGACATCACGGTAGTTCCCCTCGGGACGGACTTGGCAGCAGCCATGCACGAGGTGGCGGCAGACCTAGAACAACAAGGCCGCAAAGGTTACATCATCCCCGGGGGCGGCTCGAACCCATTAGGCGCACTCGGCTATGTAGCCTGTGCTGAAGAACTTTTGCAACAAACCTTTGAGATGGGCTTGAAACTAGATGCCATTGTGGCCTCGAGCGGTAGTGGCGGTACCCACGCAGGTATGGTCGTCGGCATGCACGGCAACAACAGCCACATTCCTATTACTGGCATCAGCGTGCGCCGCCCCAAAGATGTGCAAGAAGGTAACATTCACAAATTAGCGAATGCCACAGCGGAACTGCTGGGTTTGCCCGATGTTCCCAGAGAGCAAGTGACAGTGTTCGATGATTACGTGGGCGAAGGTTATTCGCTACCGACTGCTAGCATGATTGAAGCAGTGACGATGCTGGCTAAGCTCGAGGGTATCCTCCTTGACCCGGTCTACACAGGTAAAACCATGGCTGGCATGATTGACTTGGTGCGCAAAGGGCATTTTGAGAACCAAAACGTGCTCTTTTTGCACACGGGCGGCTCACCTGCGCTATATGCCTATCAAAACATTTTGATGGACTGAGGTTCACAGTGACGATTCACAGTGACGATTCATTGTGCTACTAGGCGCTATAGAGTGCTACTAGGCGCTATAGAGCTTATGCTTGTGCTGTTAGTGCCCGTAAAGGTTGTGTATTATGACAAAGATAACCATGAAGTGTGTGGGGGTGTTAGGCGGTCTCGGCCCTGCAGCTACGGCAGATTTTTTCAGTAAAGTTGTCATGGCTACCCCAGCCGCTGCTGACCAAGACCACCTTCACGTCATCATCGACAACAACCCCAAAGTTCCTAACCGCAACGAGGCGGTAGCAGGAACAGGCGTATCACCCGCGCCTGTGCTTGCAGAGATGGCTAGCCGGCTCGAAACCGCAGGGGCAGACTTTTTGGTGATGGTGTGCAACGCCGCGCACGCTTTTCAAGATGCCATTACAGATGCGGTGCGTGTTCCCTTTGTGAGCATCATCGAAGAAACCAGTGATGCTGTGAGAACGCAACTGCCGACGGGGGCGAAGGTAGGGGTGTTAGCCTCGAGCGGTTGCTTAGACGCACACCTCTATCAAGATGCGTTAGCGGCAAGGGGTTTACACGCCCTTGTGCCCGAAGGTGCCACCAAAGACGCTTTTATGAACCTTCTTTACCGTATTAAGTCGGGGGATATGAACGTCAAAGACGATATGCGCCAACTGGCTGAAGGGTTTGTTTCACAAGGCGCACAAGCCATTATCGCCGGGTGTACGGAAGTGCCGTTGGTACTCTCGAGCGATGACCTGAGCGTGCCCCTTATCAACTCCACCGATGTGCTGGTAACGCGCACCATTGCTTACGCTACGGGTGAGGCTGATGTGCAAACGCGTCCGCAGCGGGTGATAAACGCATGATTGTCGTCAGTGAAGCCATTCACGATGACGCTTGGCAGCATCTCAAAGACAATGCTGAAGCCTACGGCGGGGTGCAGGGGGCGGGGGACTTGTGGTCGCGGCGTGATGCTCTGAAAGGGTTATTAGCAGATGCCACAGCATTAATCGTGCGCAATCAAACCCAAGTCAATGAAGATTTGCTAGCAGCAGCACCTTACTTAAAGGTCGTTGGGCGGGTGGGGGTAGGGCTTGATAACCTCGAGCAACCCGCTTTAAAAGCCCGGGGTATCATGGCAACGTGGGCACCGGGCACCAATGCTGCTAGCGTCGCCGAGTACGTCCTTGGCGTGATGCTCGCCCTCAGCCGCCGTTTTGCTGCCAACACCGCCAGCGTGCAGTCAGGTGCGTGGGACAGGCAAGGGGGGCGCGGCATTGAACTGCTCGATAAAACCCTCGGCATTGTGGGTTTGGGCGATATCGGTAGCCGTTTGGCGAAGCGGGCGCACGCGTTTGGCATGAACGTCATTGCCCATGACCCGGCGCTTCATAGCAGTAGTTTTGCGGTGCAGGAGTATGGTGTGCCGCTGGTGACGCTCGAGCACCTTTTGGCTGAGTCTCACTATGTTTCTTTACATGCGCCGTTATTGCCGAGTACGCAGCATCTCATCAATGCGGATACTTTGGTGCAAATGCGGGCGGGCAGTTACTTGGTGAATACCTCGAGGGGTGGCCTCATCGACGAAACCGCTTTGGCTGATGCTGTGCGCAGTGGCAAGTTAGCTGGTGCTGCTTTGGACGTGCGCGAACAAGAACCGCCTGCCCAACCTGATCCCTTGGCTCGAGTGGAAAATGTGATTTTGACGCCGCACGTTGCCGGGGTGACGTTAGAAGCCAGTCGCCGCACCTCGATGCACGTGGTAGAAGACGTCTTGCGGGTGCTGGCTGGGCAAAAACCTGTTTCTGCCATTGTGGGATTGTAGGCTCGTATAGTAAACTTCTTGTGAAAGTATCAACCGAATTATGGAATCGCCCTTTGCCATCATCGACAAATTGATTGTTGCAAGAGGCCTAGTAAATATCCTGCGTCACAAAAAACCATCGCATACTGCGTTACGACCCACATGCCGCACCCCTGTAGGAGATTTTGTGAGAAGTACGTTCAGGAAGGGATTAGGCGTCAAGGGTGCTACCTCGAGCGTGCTAAACTGACGCTATGTCACTATTGTCGCGGTTGGGGCGCGTGCTCAAAGCAGAAGTAGGACGGCGCTTGCCTGAAAAGCCCACTGATATGCCTTTCGGTGCTGGTACATCTGAATCTGGTACGTCTGAATTTGATGGCGACACCTTCGCTGAAGGGCATCGTGCCAAGCAGCAGCATTCCCACGTCGATACCCGCATTGCTGGTTATTATGCAGCGCTCGAGCTGCCTTTTGGTGCGGACATGACCGCCGTCAAGCAAGCCCACCGCCGCTTGATGAAGCGTTATCATCCTGATCGTTTTCACGCCAGCGACAAAGCCGAGACCGCCAACGAAGTCACCCGTCGGCTCAACGAAGCCTATGACGGCTTGCGTCAGTATCTCGAGGCAGACACTTAAAACTAACGGTTGTGCAGATGGTGCTGTGCCTTTTTGTATAGCAGTCGCCAACTCAATCAGGACATTTAGGAGATAGTTGTTTCTACCTTGAGTAGGCATCAAGATACATGTGATGGTCATCAAGTGATGGTCATCAAGGTGTATGGGTTCATTTGACGATGGCCATATGTTGATGTTGTCTGCTGACCCTAGCAACCATCACCCCACAAAAAACGGCACAAAAAAAGCAGTAACAACGTGTGCCACTGCTCAGCTAGTAATATCTGCTAGCAATATCTGCTAGCAACATCTCGAAAAAATTTAGGGACGTTCGATAAACCCCAAGCCGCTAGGGTCAGCGATGATGTTGGCGTCGCGCAAGCCGAAATTGACCCTCGTCACATTTGTACCGTCGAGGTTGAGGTCGTAGTAACCAGGGTCGCGTGCGGCGATGGTGGTTTCAATCCAATCGGCATACGAGGGAATGAACGCCCGAAAGTCATAAGACGTGTCTGCACCAAAACTGGCCACGCCTGTGAGAAAATATTCGCCACCTGCTTGCACCAACAGCGGCCCACCGCTATCGCCCGCTGAGGCTGACGCGAAGTTCGCGCTGCTTGTTGTCGGATAACCCGAACAGAGTACGGCGTCTGGGTCGAGGGTGGGGCGGGGGTTGACTGTGGGGGAATTCTCGAGAATTCTGTCCAAAATACGAACGCACTCGGGCAAGTCTACGATGGGCTGAGGGGCGGCTTGCAGGTCGTTGGCGAGAATTTGTGGATCGCCAGATTCAATCCGCAAGTTGGTATTGCCCCAACCTGCAATCAGTGCCATTGCGCCTGGGGCTGCTAAGCGCTGCAGGGGTGGGCTGAGGAGGTTAACGGGCGTTTGCGAAGAAGGGCGCTCGAGGCGAATCAACATAATGTCATTGAGCCAAAACGGATTGAAACGGTTGACATAACGCGGAAAGAGCACTAACTCAGCGGCGCGGATGCGTTCGCCTGCTTGTGAAGTAAGCGTGGTGCGCCCGAGGACCGCTTCAACGCCAGCTACGTCGGTGATGGGAACGCCGTTACTATCCACCAAACAGTGGGCGGCTGTTACTAACCACTGTGGACGCACCAGTGCCGCGGTGCAAAAAATGGCCGTGCGTGGGTTGGCTGCGCCGGCGGGAATGAGCGCCGCTGCAAAGGGAAGTTCAGCCATGCTGCTAGTGTCGCCACCAATCACTTGGGTGCTCACTGCTGAGGTGCTCACTGCTGAGGTGCTAATTGCTGAGGTGCTAATTGCTGGGGGTTGTATGTCGCTGACGGTGAGTTGACGGCCTGCTCGAGGGAGGGTTTGCACAGTATTGTCAGGTAGCACAAGGGCGATGCGGTAGTTGCCTGTCTCTAAGCGGATGCGGTAGCCCCCGTTGGCGTCGGTTTGGCGGCTTGGTTCGCCATCATCAAGTGCGCCGTTGTTGTTGCGATCCCAGTAGACGGTGACACCTGTTAGGGTGGGTTCGCCTACGTCGCGGCGACCATTGTCGTTGGCGTCTTGCCATACTTGCCCGCTGACGTCGGTCAGGGTGATGTCGATTTGTCCGTCACCGCTACTGCAGGCAGTTAAGCCCAATATGGTGATGAGCGTGACGCTCAAAGTGTAGCCCCAAGGGTATTTCATCGCTGCTTCCTCCCAAGTCTTATATTCATGTTGCAACGCGTTCACAATCAGTATACGAGCCCACGTGGTGAGCAGATGAAGAAAGCGTGTATCAGGTAGAGTCAGTAATGGCGTCTTGGTTCGTACTCGCAGCAACCCTCCTTATTCAAATCATTGTGGCCAACATGGTGCAAGGTATTCCTACCTTGGCGCCGTTTATCAAAGCAGACCTCAACTTATCGCAAGCACAAGTGGGTTTGTTTACCAGTTACGTTTTTTTTGGTTTCTTTTTAGGTTCGGCGTTGTCGGGTTGGCTCACCGATCGTTTGGGCAGTCGCAACGTGCTCATTGGCGGGGCAGCGGTAGCGGCGCTGTTGATTTTGTTGGTGGGGCGCGATGTGGATAATTTTCCCCTCTTGATTGTGTTGCTGGTGAGTTTTGGGGTGATGGCATCAGCAGCAACGCCTGCGGGCGCGCAAGCGATTTCATTGGCGTTCGACAGACAAACGCGAGGGTTTGCCATGGGTTTGCGGCAGATGGGCGTGCCTTTGGGTGGGGCACTCGCTGCTGCTACGTTACCCGCCATAGCAGTTGCTTCCAACTGGCGCACAGCAGCCAGTACCGCTGGAATGATTGCGTTGGCAGGGGCGCTTGTGGCGCTACTGATTTACAACCGTCCGCAGGTGCGCACCTTAACGCGCAGTCGCAGCAAACGCGGGGCGCGGCCAGCAGGCAGTTTGTGGCGACGCGACGTGGTGGTGGCTTGTGCTGCTGGCACGACACTGCCGATAGGTCAGTTCATCATGGTGACGTATTTGCTGTTGTATTTGCGCGATAGTTTGGGCGTGCCAGAATTGCGCGGGGCGTTGTTACTGACGTTGGCGCAACTGGTTGGTGCGGTCAGTCGGGTCAGTCTGGCGGCGCTCAGTGACCGCTTGGCAGGTAAGCGCAAACCCGCTTTGCTAGCAGTGGTGGGCATGACGGGGGTGAGTGCGCTGATTATCTCGAGGTTACCTGCTACTACCCCTTTTGCTTGGGTTGCCGTGGTCATCTTGCTTTATGCTGCCTGTGCGCTCGGTTGGCAAGGGCTTTACTTTACGCTCCTTACCGAACTGAGTGACGACGGTTGGGAAGGGCGTGTGGTGGGTTTAGGAACGACCTTTACCTCGATTGGCATCATGAGTGGGCCGCCCTTATTTGGCTTGATTGTCGATATTACCCAAAGTTACCGCACGGCGTGGTTGGCACTCGTGGGGGTGGTGGCGCTGGGGATGCTGCTACTGGTGAGCGTGCGTGAACGTCCTCGAGAAACCCTTCCCGCTACCATCAAAACCTAATTCCCAAACCGAGTTCCAAGACCGAGTTCCAAGACCGAGCTTCAAGACTTAGGTAGCACCAACCACAAGACGATGTACGGCAAGATGCCAATACCAAACCCCAACACGGCTATCACAAAGATGATACGCACCATCGTTGAATCCATGTCGAAGTATTCAGCGAGGCCGCCGCACACGCCAGCGATTTTTTTGTCGGTTTGTGACAAGGTGAGACGTTTTTCTGCCATAGGTCACTGTAACGCGTTTGCTACTTGCTGGCAATCACGTTAACGAGGTATGTAACGAGGTATGTCTAGGGCAAAACCACAAAACGAGCAGGGGCGACGGTGTAAAAGCACGTTGCTTGGCACAATAGAGGCATGACAGCTTCCATTTCTCGCACCCAAGCGTGGTTACTCACAGCGCGCTTGCCGAGTTTGTTGCTTGCAGCAGCAGGCATTTTTATGGGTACGGCGCTAGCAGCGTCGCAAGGGCGTGCTCGAGCCGACATTGCCATCCTCGCCGTCATCACCGCGAGTTTGCTGCAGGTGCTTTCTAACCTCGCCAACGACTACGGTGACACCATCAAAGGTGCCGACGAAGGTGCGGCTATGCTCCGCAAGCAGGTGTTGCGCCAAGGGGTCATCACGCTAGCTGACATGCGTGTGGGAATGGCGCTGTGCGCAGCAGGTGCAGTTGTGTCGGGCGTTGCGTTGTTGCTGCTGGCGTTTGGTGGACTTACCTGGGGTTTTTGGTTGTTTGTGTTCTGTGGGGCGGCAGCCCTGTGGGCGGCAGTGGCGTATACGGCGACAGCACAACCCTATGGCTATCGCGGTTTGGGTGACGTGATGGTGCTGATTTTCTTTGGTTTGCTGGCGGTACTGGGCAGTTACGCGCTACAAACAGGGCACGTGGGGTGGCTCGAGCTACTCCCTGCGCTCACCAGCGGCGCACTGGCCATTGCCGTACTCAACATCAACAACCTCCGCGACCTCGACAGTGACCGCGAGGCAGGTAAGCACACCGTACCTGTGAGGCTGGGGCGAAAAAACGCCCGCCGTTATCACCTGCTGTTGTTTGCAGTGGCGTTTGGGTGCTCGAGCTTCTACACCTTATTTCGCTATGAAAGCCCGTGGCAATGGCTCTTTTGGCTTTCGCTGCCGTTATTTGTCATAAATGGCAAACAGGTCATGACCCAACAAGGTGACGCTTTAGCGCCCATGCTCAAACAGATGGTATTAAGTACTGCCGCGTTCACCTTTTTATTCGGTCTAGGGTTGATGCTCTGACGTTCATTGGCGTTGATGCCTCAACACTTTGCCCCCAACATTATGCTTGGATTCACTTGGGTTGATGCTCTGACGTGCATTGACGTGGATGTGTATTAACGTTGATGTCCTGAGATTCATGTCCTGAGGTTCATGTCCTCAAGCTAACGGACGTTTTTTAAGATTCAGATATGTGTGCGTTAACGAATGCCCTTGTCGGCATCGTCGAGAGCACCCAGAAACAAACCAATACCACCAAACAGCAGCACCAAAATGACAATTAAGTCAAACGCAGACATGGTATTGAGACGAAATTGAATGGTGCTAATCACCCCAAAACCCAACGAAAACAGCGCCCCAAGCATCAAAATCCAGCCCAGAATCTGCTTCGAGTTATAAAAAATAAGCACCACCCCAATCACAAAGGGAATCAGCACCATACCGCCGGTAACGCCTACGCCGTTCACCCGATACAAGATGCTACCAAGCCCAAACGAATGGGTTACCCGCACGGCATTCAGAAACAGATAACCGCCTACAATCATCATGGCAAGCCCCACAAAAAACTGCGGAATGCCGCCACTGGTACCGCCTGCACCTCGAGGCATTAACCATCACCCCTTCTTGATTTCACAATAGACATCGTTTTTAAGAGACATCGTTTTTAGGATACGGCTTCGTGCGCTCATGAGCAACTATTTTTTGACCGAGTTCTGTTTGGGGACGTGCAAAATCGAGCGGGTGCCCACATAGCCTTTGGGGTTGTCGGGGTAGGGGATGTCTTGGCTGATGGTGCCGTCAATTTGGGAAACAAAGCCACTAATCAGTTGGTCGCCCATCGATACGGCGGGGTCTTCTATTGCGTTGCCGTTTGATTTTAGACGCGGATGGTTGAAGCCAACCCCATTGTCATAGACTTCCAACACCAGCATGCTGTCAGTTTCCATGAGCTTAATAGATACTTTGGGTTGGCTGATGTCTGCCCACGCCGGAAAAGCGTGTTTGCAAGCGTTACCAACAAGCTCACCGACGACCAAGCCCAAAGGAATAGCGCGGTCAATGGCAAAACTCACAGGCACCCCCGCGAAGCTAATCGCGATGTGGTGGGCGGGGTCTTCGGTCAAGGAGGCAATGCCCTTGCTGATGGTGTGCAAGGCAGCCTCGAGGTTCAAGTAACCGTCGAAGTTTTCACCATAAAGTTCTTGGTGCACCAAACTGATGGTTTGAATGCGGGCGCGGTTGGCAAGGAGCATATCGCGCATTTCCGTGTCTTCGACTTGTCTACTTTGAATAGACAACATTGACGCCACCATCTGTAAGTTGTTTTTGACGCGGTGGTTGAGTTCTTTGAGTAGCATTTCTTTTTCTTCGAGGGCTGCTTGAATGGCTCTGGCCGAGGCTTTTTCGGCGCTAATGTCAATGAGCACCCCAACGACGCGCGTGGGTTCGCCTTCGTTATTGCGGGCGACGACCTTACCGCGTTCGCGCACCCACACCCAGTGTCCTTCTTTGTGTTGCATGCGAAACTCATTAGCGATCATGGGTGTGTCGCCTGCAAAGTGGGCACGAAAATTGGCTTCACGGGTATCTTCGTCATCGGGGTGTACTGGCGGAAACCAGCCTTCGCGAAGGTTAGCGGCAATCTTGTCGAGGTGATACCCAAACATGTGTGCCCACGTATCGTTGATGACTCGCGAATTTGTTTGTGGGTTCCAGTCCCAAAACGCCAGTTCGCCACCTTCTAGCACCAGCTCGAGCTGTTCGTTGCTTTCTCGTAAGGCGAGGGCTAACGACTCAGAATCAGTCACATTGCGCACGATTTGAAAGGCTTCTTGGTCATTAATGGCAACCACTCGCGCTTCTAAAATGAGCCCTCTGCCTAAAGCGTCATTGTATTTTTGGGTTATCACCTCGCCTGTTTCAAATGCTTCGCGTAACCTAGCGTGGGCGATGGCTGCGTATTCTGGGGTGGTGTTTTGCTCGAAAGTACTGCCAGCGAGCGATTCATCGATACCGGGCACGCTGCCACTAGATTTGATGCTCAAGTGTTTGCTGGTTTTATCCACCCGGATGATGGTATCGGGAAACACATCAAACAACGCCCTTAATTGCTCTTGTTCACGTTTGATTGAAGTGACGTCGTTCCAGGTGATGACCACCCCATCGATGCGGTCGTCGGCCGTGCGGTAAGGACGTGCTCGCATAATAAACCAGCGTTTGTCTTGGCTTTTTATTTCGCACTCGAGCGGTTGCAAGTCGTCGAGCACTTGTTCGATAGTGGCTGACAAATCAGTATCTTCAAGGTTGTGGCTGATGTGCGAAAAAGGTCTACCGAGATCCACGTTGATGATGTTAAGGATGCTGGTCGCTTGCGGGGTGTAGCGTTTTAAGTTCCTTTGGGCGTCGATAAATACGGTAGCAATTTCGGTACTGGCAATAAAGTTGGCAAGGTCGTTGTTGAGTTGCTCGAGTTCACTTACCTTGTCTTCGAGTTCTGAGTTGACAATCGTCAGTTCTTCATAAGTGGACTGCAGTTCTTCTTTGCTGGTCGTTACCTCTTCGTTGGTAGATTGCAATTCTTCGTTCAAGGACTGCAGTTCTTCGTTAGACGCCCGCAGTTCTTCGTTGGAGGTTTCCATCTCTTTGACGGTACTTTGCAAAGATTCGCGGGTGTTTGTTAGTTCGCGCTCGAGTTCTGCAACCAAGCCGGCTTCGCTGTGGTTAACTGCCAAAGACGCTACTTCAGGGGTGACATCACTGTCAAAACTAATAAGTGCCATATTGGGGGTGTTTTTGCTGCGGTTAATGCACCGTACACTCACGCGCACCATAGCACCCGTAGCACTGTTTTTGTAAGCGTTGCGGCGTTCATTATTTTTGGATGGCGTAGCGGGTGAAGTCGCCGTGTCGGCTTCGGGGGTGTCCTCATCTGCAGGGGGTAACGCCTCGGGCTGAGGGTCCTGCATGGGCGTGTCGATGGGCAAGACGATGTCGACTGTGTCTTGGTCTTGTCGAAACGCCCGAATGAGCGCCGTGCGCAAGCCTAACCGCAAACCTTCGTGCGCCATCTCTAAGACGTTGTAGTTGGGTTCACCTTGTGGCGGTTCTAGGTAGCGTCCTACTTTGCCAACGATATACATCACGTCGTAGTCTTCGTTAACGAGCACACTCGGCGGCATGTATCGGTCGAGCAAAAGCCGTTGCATGCTGAGTAGAAAGCCCTCGCCCTGTTCTTCGCTTTTGGGGCGTTTGCGGTGTTGCCAACGGGGTTTAAAGCTGGAGATAGACGGCACGCGGCGCGGCGTAGACAACGTTTCACTGTTGCGTTCAAAGATGTGATGACTTTTGTTGGTGGCATTAAAGGTGTCTCGAGGGGCATTTTCTGAGTTGCCTAATAGCAAGATACCTTCGGGTTCTAAGGCGTAGTGAAACGTATCAAACACCTGTGATTGCAAGTCACTCTTGAAATAAATGAGTACATTGCGGCAACTGATCATGTCCAAACGGGCAAAAGGCGGGTCACTCACCAAGTTGTGGGTACTAAAAAGCACCATCTCTCGCAACCAAGCTTTGACGCGGTAACTGTCGCCGGACGCATCAAAAAAATACGCCAACCGCTCGCGGCTCACATCGGCTTCAATAGAACGCGGATACACCCCTTCGCGGGCAATGTCTAACACGCTGCGGTCAATATCTGACGCAAAAATTTGGATTTTAACTGGCGCGGACAACTGGCGCTTTTGCTCGTGCAAAAGCATCGCCAGCGAGTAGGCTTCTTCGCCAGTAGCACACCCTACTACCCACAGGCGTACGGTGTCGGTTTCTGTTTTGCGAGACAGCAAGTCGGGAATAACGTTGTCTTCAAGGTATTTAAATGTAGTTGGGTCACGAAAGAAATTGGTAACAGTAATCAATAACTCGCGAAAAAGGGCGTCTTGTTCTTGAGGGCTATCACGCAAAAGTCGCACGTAGTCTTGCATGTCGTCTAAGCCGTGTACGTTCATGCGTCTAGCGAGTCGCCGCAAGACGGTGCTTTGTTTGTAACCCGAAAAGTCGTGCCCGGTGTTTTCTAGCAGCACCCGAAAAATATTTTGCAAACTGCGCCCGTCATTGTGGGCGAGGTCTTCGGGGTTTTGTAACAAGGGCAAGTTGCGCTCGCGCCGGGTTAGGTCAATCAAAGCTCGAGGAATCTCGTTAGCAGGCGCACGCAGGTCGATAAGGTTGGCGTGCATGGCGTTGCGGGGCATGTCTTCAAAATCGGCGTCTTCAAAGTCTTGCACGATGGTGATGCCGCCGTGTTCTTTAATGTCTCCGAGCCCTTGGGAACCGTCTGCGCCTGTTCCTGACAAAATAATGCCTACGGCGCGTTCGGCTGCGTCTTTGGCAAGGGAGCGAAAAAACAAGTCAATCACCGAACGTGAACCAAGCGAACGGTCAAGCTCGAGCAGTTGCAGTTCGCCATTGTCTATCTGCAAACTGTGGTCAGGCGAAATCACATACACGCGGTTGGGTTGCAAGGTGATGCGGTCTTCGTCGATGCTCATCACTTGCATATTGGTGTTACTTTGCAATATTTGTGGCAATTCACTGCTGTGATCTGGCGATAAGTGCTGAATAACCACAAAAGTCATGCCTGTGTCTTCGGGCATGTTGTCAAAAAAGCGCCGCAACGCGACTAACCCACCCGCCGACGCGCCAATACCGACGACTCGAGTGGGAAGGTCGACATTCTGCGTAGCTGACTGTGCTTCTTCGGCCGCATTCGCGTCGTATTTGGTTGCGTTTTGCTTTTGGGCGTCTTCGTTCTCTTGGCTCATGGCTTACCTTTACTAGTATGCAATCAGACGTTTATGGTCAAGTCGTTTGTAGCAGTGTTCGTTGTCGTAAGTGTGTGTTGCAATGTTTATAGGCATGGTTTATAGGCACATTAATAAATCCTAACGTTTTACGTGTTAGACATCTATAAAGTTGTCTGTGAAATTGCATTATGCATCACTTTGGTGGACAAAAAAGCGGCAGAGAAGCGCAAAAACGTGAAGTGTGCGCACAATTGATGACCAATTGGCTACTAACTTTATCCACAATGCCAATTCTTCCCCCTCGCCTTCCCCTCTGCAATACCAGATTTTATACCAAGCGTGTTTAATAACGTTTGTAATTATAATACAGAGTAGAAGACAAGTTAAAATTTGGCAATGACAAGATGTTTGCTCGACGTAAAACTCATCGTGGTATCGATACGCTCATTACGAGCTTTAGACTGTTGCTCGTGATAAGGCACACGCTAGTTAGCGTCTTTGGCTTTACAAATCCGTAAACTATTTTTATACTTCTTTCGTGACTGAGAAGCAAGAAAATGTCCTCACGTGGACGCTGGCAGGTTTGTGTCTGTTGCTAGCGTCGTTTAATCTGCTGCCACGTTTGCACACGCGCCCGCGTGCCCTCACGCCCGAACAAGTGGGTTTGCAAGTGGCTGTGCAAGGCGAAGTGGTTAATCCCGGGGTATATGACTTGCCGTGGGGAGCTACTATCACCGATTTGCTGGCTGCTGCAGGTGGGCTTACTGATGATGCTGACGTGAATCTGGTGAATATGGCAGCACCGCTAGATGCCAGCTCGAGCATCTTCGTCCCCAGCCGCCAAGCCGAAACGCCAACAGGCACGCGCATTAGCATCAACAGCGCCAGCCTCGAAGAACTCGACACCTTGCCCGGTATTGGCCCGGCGTTGGCGCGGCGCATCACAGCAGGGCGGCCTTTTAACAGCGTCGATGAGCTTTTGGATGTGTCGGGTATTGGTGACAAGACGCTCGAGGATTTGCGTCCGCTGGTGACCCTCTAATGGCAGTACCAGCGCGGGGTGCTAGGGCTGCTTCGACCCCAAAACCTATCAAAGTGACGCATCAGCCTGCTTTGCCTGTGGCGTTAGCGGCGGCAGGTTTTACCATCAGCGGTATTGTCATTGCAGCCAGTAACTTGCCGTTTTGGCTCACGCTGTGGGGACTTTTGCGCATTCCCTTTGAAGGGCGGCGGGCGGTGTGGTTTTGCGTGTTGCTTGCGCCACTGGGGTTTATTCGTTTTGACATGTGGCAACAGCTCGAGAACCCCCTCACGGATTACTTTGGCGAAACAGCACAAGTGACGGGCGTCAGTGATGGGCGTTATTTGACGGTAGAAACGCCTCAGGAACTTAGGGGGGTGCGGGTGGCCGTGTCGCCGCAAGGGGTGGTAGACGCCGGACGGGTAGACGTGGCAGGGGTGTGGCTCGAGCCAACCGAAAAGCGCAACCCGGGTGGGTTTGACTATCAGGCGTTTTTGCGCCGCCGCCGGGTAATGGGGCAGCTACTTGTGCGTGAGGTGATTGACCAGCAGCCTGCTAGGGGTCTGGCTCGAGTGAAAGTGCGCTTGGCTCGAGGGGTCACCGTAGGGCTCACCGAAGAAGCCGCTGGTTTGATGCAAGCCATGACCCTGGGTATCCGCAGTGACTTGGGCGACTTGCGTGATAGTTTTGCGGCGGCTGGTCTAGCACATATCTTGGCGTTATCTGGCTTGCACGTGAGCATTTTGATTGGTGCGGTTAGTTGGTTATTACGACCCTTAGCGCGTTGGCGTTATCCGCTGTTGATTGCTTTGCTACTGGGTTTTGTTGCCCTCGTGGGGTTGTCTCCGAGCATCGTGCGTGCTGGCCTCATGGGGACGGCGTTGCTACTGTCGTTGTGGTTAGGGGCAGGGCGCATTGACACTTGGCAAGCGTTTGGCATCGCCCTGACGCTCACCTTGGTGGCGTTTCCGGCGTGGTTACTTGATTTGTCGTTGCAACTTTCTTACTTGGCAGTTGCTGGCATTTTGCTGCTTGCTACGCCTATCTTGCGTCACATTGTCGGGGAGGACTTGGGGGCAAAAAGCAAAAAGCAACCCGTCACCTTAGATCCGCGCACTTGGAGTCTCAAAACCGTCGTCTATGGCTCGGTGAGCGTCAGTATCGCCGCGCAGGTGCTAGCGGTACCGCTACTACTGCATCACTTTGGACAGTTGCCCCTAATGAGTCCGTTTGTGAACGTGATTGCCATTCCGCTAGCGACGGTGCTAGTGCCGTTGGGGTTTGCAGCGGGTGTGTTGGGGTTGGTGTGGTTACCACTGGCTCGAGCCATCAACTTCATCACCTTGGGCGTGGCGCAGTTTCTTATCTTCCTAGCCGAAAGCGCCGAGCGCTTGCCGCAACTCTACTGGGGTGAAATTTTGCCGATTGGTTTTATCTACTACGCCGTGGGCGTGATTGGCTTGGCGCTAGCCCTGCGCGGTCAGTTGCGCTGGTGGCGTGGGTTGCTTCTGATGTCTGTGGCGATGGTTTGTTCGATGGTGACCTTACCGACGCAGCGCGCACCAGAAATCGTCTATCTGGATGTGGGTCAAGGGGATAGCGTGTTGATTCGCTTGCCCGGGCGCACGGAAATCTTAGTCGATGGCGGCGGCAGTCCTTTTTCGGATTTTGACGTGGGGAAAAACACCGTCGTGCCTGCCCTTAGAGCACTGGGTGTGGATGAACTCGAGGTGATGATTGCCAGTCACGCAGACACGGATCACATCGAGGGTTTGCCAAGCGTATTAGCAGAAATACCTACTCAACAACTCATCGTCGGTGCAGACGCTAGTGGCGACCCCCTTTACGACCGTTTGCTGCGGGCAGCACGGTATCGGGGGGTGGATGTGCAGCGGGTGCGGCGAGGTGAAAGTATGCGCTTGGGTAGGGCGCGGCTCGAGTTTCTCCATCCTTCTGTACAACTCGAAGACAACGACAATGACAACTCAGTGGTGTTTGTGTTGCACTACGACGGGCAAGCGCGGGCGCTTTTCTTGGGTGACGCGTCAATAGACATCGAAAGGCAGTTGGCGTTTCCAGATATAGACGTGGTGATGGCGGGGCATCACGGCTCGAGCCACTCAACCTCAGCAGCCCTCCTGCAAGCCACTACCCCAGACATTGCGGTGATTTCCTATGGGCGCAACACCTACGGACACCCTCACCCGAGTGTGTTACGCCGCCTCGAGGCAGTCAATGCCAGTATCTTTGAAACCTACCGCCATGGCGCAGTGCGCGTGTCACTAGCTCAAGATTATGTAACCCCTACTGTCAAACCATAATCGAAGCACGAGGCTCGAGCGCATGATAAGCCACAATTATCGATTGTGACGGCTGTAATTACCGACTGCGACAACCAACTGTGACAGTTAACCGAGACAGTTGATTGTAATGACAAATAGGGGTTATAGACAGGCTGATTGACCTGTTTGATAAGGGCAGATTGTATGCGCGTAGTCGTGTCGCTTACACGCGGTTTAAGTTGGCTTTATTGACTGCCTCCGTCGTCGCTGCTGTCGCTGCTTGCTGTGTCGCTGCTTGCGGCGGGGGCTTCGGTGCTCGTGCTTTCGCCTGTGCTAGCGTCAACCGTGACAGGTTCGGCGCTCGAGGATTTGCGGCTTTGCTCTTGAAAAAGGCGCACAATGGCATAGATTGCACCCAGCAAAATAGCCACGGGCAAAATCCAGCGCAACACCAACCACAACAGGCCAGCAAGCCCTTGCAACAGCAAGCCCACTAAGCCTAAGAGCCAACCGCCGATCCACAACAGAGCGGTACCGACGACCAGCGCAATCAGACCAAAAGCAACAAGTTCAAGGATTTCTTGGAAGGATCTCTTCATATCAGTCAGCAGTATAACAATATCTGTCTGGGTGATACATGGGTCGAGCCGTCATTCGCTACTCACATCAGCCATCATGTCAGCTAAGGGGTGCTTAAGCAGCGATTGGTTGCGGGGGTAGGGGCAAAAGCTGTGGTAAAAAGAGTCATGCCCACTCGCACCCGCTTAGAAACCGTCATGCTCGAGAAAATGGTGCATGGCGGTAAAGCCCTAGCCCGCTTGGCCGATGGTCAGGTGGCCTTGGTGCGTGGGGGCATCCCCGGTGAACGGGTGTTGTGTGAGGTGCAGGTAGTGTCTGGCGTGTGGCAGGGTGAGGTTGTTGAGGTGCTAGAAGGGCATGTAGCTCGAGTGCCTGCCAGTCGCCACCCCGGGCTAGATTACAGTTTTATGAACTATGACAAGCAGCGGCAGGTGAAGCTCGAGGTACTCCAAGACACCTTCGCCCGCAGCCAACGCAATGACCGCAGCACCCACAGCACCATGACGTTTCCTGAGGTCATTGCCGCCCCTGATATCTGGCACTACCGCCACAGCGTCCAACCTGCTGTTCACCCCAATACCCCTGATGATACCTCTGACAGTTACGTCCTCGGCTACCGTCAACCCGACAGCCATGAAGTGACGGTACTGACTGAAGACCCTGTTGCCAACGTCCATATCAACGCGTGGTGGCACATTTCTCCGCCCAAAGGCGGGCGCGAAGTGGTGTTTCGCAGCAATCAAGCAGGCGATGTGCTCATTTGTTTGATTGCCCAAGCGTCTGCTAAGCACTACCTCGACATGGCGCACGACCTTGTTCGGCAAGGGGTTGCGGGCGTGAGCTATGCACCTTTTGATGCGCGGGGGCGGTTTCGGCAGGGGAGCGAACGACTAGCAGGCAAGCGCTATGTGTTAGAACAATATGGGGCGTTTTCGGTGCGGGTGACGCCGCACAGTTTTGCTCAACCCAACCCGCTAGCAGCGACGCGTTTGTATCAAGATTTGCAAGCACTGGTGCGTGAGCATATTCCAGCAAATGGGCGGGTGCTGGACTTGTTTGCAGGGAGCGGCATTATTGGTTTTTATCTGGCGGACATAGCAGCAGAGGTAGTAGCGCTCGAGATTGACACTGCTAACGTCACTTACGGCAAACAAGCCGCCAAACACGCTGGTTTGGATAATGTCACCTTTGTTAAGGGCGATGTGCGCCAGGTGGATTTACCGCCTGCGGCATTAATTTGTGTGAATCCGCCTCGAGCTGGCCTTGCCAAAAACGTGCGCGAGCGCATACAAGCAAGTCGTGCCAAAGCCGTGTGTTATGTGTCGTGCGACGTGGCGACGTGGTCGCGGGATGTGGCCGCTTTGCAAGAAGCAGGGTTTGCACTCGTGCACGCGCAACCTTATGACTTTTATCCGCACACCCATCACATTGAAATGTTGTCGCTGTTGGTGCGCACGGACAACACTGGTTGAATCTGGTTCGACGTGGCTGGGTGTTGAGCGCTGTTAGCGCCGGAGGCCGTTGTCAGTGGTTAGAGCGTCGCGCAGGGTGCGCAGCATCTCGAGGGCTTTGCCGGTGCCTATCGCTACGCAGTCGCTGGGATTTTCCGCTACCACAACAGGAATACCGGTCAGGTCACGCAAAAGCAAGTCGAAATTGCGCAGTAGCGAGCCACTGCCGGTCATGATGATGCCTCGGTCGATGACGTCGGACACTAGCTCAGGTGGGGCTTGCTCGAGCACCCGCTTGACCCCTTCACCGATTTTCTCGAGGGGTTCTGCCAAAGCGGTTACCACATCGTTGGTGTTGACGGTGATGGTTTTGGGGAGGCCGTTAATCAAATCGCGTCCGCGCACTTCGTACTCGAGCACGTCATCAGGCTTTTCCACCATGGCCGCGCCAATGTTGATTTTGATTTCTTCGGCGGTGCGTTCGCCAATGAGATGGTTTTCTTTTTGCCGGATGTGGCGGATAATGGCTTCGTCAAAGGCGTTGCCAGCGATGCGGATGGATTCTGCGACGACGATACCTCCCAAACTAATCACCGCGATATCGGCTGTACCCCCGCCAATATCGACAATCATTGAACCAGTAGGTTCAGTCACGTCAATACCTGCGCCAATGGCTGCTGCTAGGGGTTCTTCGATGAGGTAGGCTTTGCGGGCACCGACTTCGCGTGTGGCTTGCAGTACAGCCCGTTTTTCTACTTCGGTCACGCCCGAAGGCACACACACCATAATATGTGGATTGAACCCAGCGTTGACCTTGCGCACGAAAGCTTTGAGCATCTTTTCTGTTAAGTCATAATCGGCAATGACGCCATCGCGCATGGGTCTTGCGGCGATGATGTTAGCTGGCGTACGCCCCAACATGCGGTAGGCTTCCTCACCGACTGCGCGCACATCTTTGCTGTCACGCCCGACGGCAATTACCGAGGGCTCGCGCAGCATGATATTTTTTCCCTTGACATAAATCAGTACGGTAGCGGTACCGAGGTCGATACCGATGCCTTGCCAAGCGCGAAACAACCGCCAAAATCCAAACACGTTTCTCTCCAGAACAAGCGCGTGAGCGCGGATAGTTAAAAATTTACTATAACGTCGACACCGCATAGGTTATTGCACAGGTTACTGCACGGGTCACTGTGTTTGATGCCCTGTGCCATCTATGTCGTGCCATCTATGTCGTGCCATCTAGTTGTTGACTGCACCCGAAGCGCAGCAACGGGTAGTATAACGCCTGCTCGAGCCACGTCATGCAACGTTACGACGTTGTGATAGAGTCATGATTTCATCACAGTTTGCAGCCTAATTGCCACATCATCACCACATCATCACGTGACGTCACTGCCCAAACGTTATGGCACAAATGTTATTGCCCAAACGTTGCGGCAAAATGTTAACCTGCATCACCTTAACAAACCCATGTGAAACGCGGGCAATATCAACATGTGAACACATCATGCTAGACATGTGCCAGCATAATATGCTTGTAAAAATTACAAAAAATATCGCGATTATTTACCTTTTAAGGTACGTCGGACAGGTCAATATCAGGGCTGTTGGGGTCAAGTTCAAAAATGAGGCTCGCCCGCACTAGGCGCCTGAGCAAATCCTCGAGCACATCCGGGTCAGGTTCAACCTCGAGCAAAGCGTGCGAACTGCGCGGTTCTCGCAGGGCGTGCAAGACGTCTTTGCCTTTGTTGCCAAACTCTTTTTGCACCACCGTATACACGTCCATCATTGGACTGAGGGCATCACGTCCACGCAAGGTGAGGCGGTAATACTTTTTGACGATGTGACTCGTGGCATCTGGCAACGCGATACTGTCTGCGCTATCACTCTGATACCAACCCCCTGCTAGCACAGGCGTGCTAGGCACATGCAAACAGGCGTGAGCGCCGTCATAAAAGGTGTAACCCGCGTCGCTTACCTCGAGCACGCTAGGTACTTCATCCGCATCAATCTCTGCAGCTGCCTTAAGTGCAGCAGCGTCGCTGTTGTCTTCTATATCGCGTGCGTCAGTATCTTTAGTATCTGCAGTGTCTTCGGTGTCTTGAGTATCTGCAGTATCTTCGGTGTCTGCAAGTTCAGTGACGGTCGTGTCTTGCTCGAGCACCTCAGTTGTCACCGCATCAGCATCTTGCGCGAGAATGACTGCATCAGCGTCGAAGACCTCGTCAGTTTGCGTTTTAGCATCAGCATCATCAGCAAGGAGGTCTTCTGTGGCGTGCAAAAATGGGGGCGAGTCGTCGCGGCGTTCACCACGCAGGGCGAGCAGTCCCGCGCTGACAAACGGGGCAAGCGCCCACTGGGATACAGTGACGTGTCCTGCAAGCTCGAGCAATGCCGTGAGGGCTTCGCTTCCCTCGAGCACCTCACTGTTTGTATGGTTAGCTGACCATCGTTCCAAACTGACATCACGCAATTCACCCGCCACAAACAGGGCATAACCACGCTGTTTTTGGGCGGGTTTTTGGGTGGGTTGTTTAACAGGTTGTTTGATGGGGTGAGGTGGTTTGTCTTCTGCTGAGACGGTTTCAACGACGAGCAAGCCTTCGGTTTGTTCTTGTACTAAGCCACTCAGGTCACAACTGGCGCTGCTGAGGTATTGTTCGGCAGGAAGGTCGGGCAAAGCTTGCAGCAGCGGCAAATGGCTTGTGGGATAGCGGCTAGTAGCCCTTGGGAGTAAGGTGGTTTCATCGCTAGGATGGGCAAAAAGCCGCACGCGCCTATGGCTTTGTTCGGTGTTAGCGAGTTCAAAACTCACCAAAGTGCGCCCACGTGCTAATAAGAGCAAACTGCAGTGATAGGGGCGCTCGAGCCACAACGTACCGCTCACTTCCGTAGCAGCTAACGCCCTCAGCAGTTGCCGTTCGCTCAGGTTGCCTAGGGCATCGTGCCATAGGGTGCGCAGTTCAGGAGTAGCTGCTAGAGCGTCAGCCCTTGGGTTGATGGTGGTATCTGCCGAGCGAGTTGGCGTTGTCGCTGATTGTGCGGTGGTTGATGTTTGCTCAGATGCTTGTCCCACTGATGGCTTTACCGACTGCTGTGACTGCTCAGATGGCTGTGAGTCACTGTTGACGCCGCTACTGACGCCGCTGTTGACGCCGCTGTTGGCATTTGTTGGTTGCTGCTTGTCCATCCCGTCGTCTGTCATGATAGTGGGGTCATTTAACCACAGATTGCAGTGCTGGCTCGAGCACCTCTACGCAAAGGCCGCCACGAAACCTACGCAAAAGTAGACGCAAACGTAGCAATAAGCGCGCACATAACAGCGGACATAACAGCGGACATAACATAAGCGAAAACATATATAAAACACCCATTAGCGGCTGACCAACGCCCCTTCTTGTTCAAAAAACGCCACGATACCTTCGGCGATACCATCAGCAATTCTGGCGCGGTAGTCAGCACGTCCGAGGTTGCGGCCTTCGTCGGGGTTGCTGACAAAACCCACTTCTACGAGCACCGCTGGAATGCGGGCGTTGCGAATGACATAAAAATAATTCTTGCGAATGCCCCTATCGCGGGCACCAGTGGCTGCAATCATGGCGTTTTGCACGGCTTCGGCGAGGGTCATACTGTAGTGCAGTTGCTCTTGGCGGAAAATATCGTTTAAGACGCTGTCATGCACTTGTTTGGCTTCTTCGGTCAGTTCCACACCGAGGCTGCCGCCGCCGTTTTCAGTGATGGCGTTTTGAATGAGGTCTTCCTCGAGCGGTTCACCAAACACCCACGTTTCAATGCCGTTGGCAGCGCTACTCTCAGCGGCGTTGGCGTGAATGGAGACAAACAAATTGCGGTCAGTCGTGGCCATAGCTGCTCGAGCAGCTAAATCGGTGGCTTTGCGATCATCGAGGTGATAGTCACCTTCGCGGCTCAAAATCACGTTGATACCTTGTGCCTCGAGGGCATCCCGCAATCGCAAAGCAATATCGAGCACGACCACTTCTTCGCTGACGTAGCCTTGCGCCCCAGGGTCGTAGCCGCCATGACCAGGGTCAATGACCACTGTTCGCGTAATGGTCTGGCGCGGCCTGACGGCAGGCGCACGGGTTGGGGCTGCTGTGGTTGTATCCGTTGGGTCAGGTGTTGTACTGAGCGTTGTATTCAGCGCACTTAAAGGGGCAAGGTCATCAAGAGAACGTTGCGCTACGGTGGGGCCTTGCCGTTCGGCACTCAAGTCGATATACAGCACGTCTTGAGCGCGTCCTTCGCCACGCGGCAAAAAACCCACCTGAAAACCCTGCCCCGAAGCCCGCAAGGGGTGTTCTGCTTCGATGACGAGGGCAAGCTGGTTCTCGAGGCTACCAAATTGCCACGCGTTCACTTGCTCACTGCCAACGCGTGCGCCTGCTTGGGGCGGTGCGCTCACACCTTCTGCAAACGTGACCAATAAGGTGCGGCTGCCAGCGACTGCCAAGCTGTAACGGCTGCCTGCGGGCAAGTCGAGGGCGATGCGGGTGTAGTCGTCGTGAATGCCCACTCGAGGTACCGGCAGTGTCCTTGTACTGAGTGTTTCGGTGTTGCTAGTGTCGGTGTTGCTAGTGTCGGTGTTGCTAGTGATTGATGTTTCTGTTGGTGCTTCGGCGGCGGTTTCTTCTAGGGGTGCAAATGTCTTGGGCGTACTACTAGCACTTGCACTGCTGGCACTGCTGGTGTTGGCACTGCTGGTGTTGGCACTAGCAGTAGGCATGGTGATGTAGATAGTGCGGGTATTAGAACGCCAATAAGCATCACCGCCTAAGGCTCGCACGACAGGGGCAACAGGTAGATAGTAGCGTTCGCCAACATAAATGGCCGCTGGACTGGTCAAGTTTCTGCCTGCTACCCGTAGGGCGTCAGGGCGTTTACTGAGGCCAGCCGTAACATCGCGGGCACTCTCGAGCACCGCTTGCACACCGTCACGCTCGAGTGTTAACCCGCTGCTGCTTTCTTGCCAAGTAAAGCCAAGGGCGTCTGCGAGCAGGGACAATTCTGCAAACGCATTGCTGGTATCGCCATAACGCAAAAAATAACACGCCGCTGGTTCACGCAAGCGGCTGTCATCGACACTTAAATAATTGAGACATTGTTGTGCTAGTGCACTAGAGATAAACGCGACCACAAACAAAATAGCCAGCTTACGACGCCAAGAACAGCGCCAAAGCGCAGGACGGCAGGTCATATGTGTGCTGAGGAGATAAGACGTGGTTTTTATCACTCTGCGTTAAGTTTACCACGTGCCCTATGAGGTAGCACTAAGAACTTCACACGTGTCTGTGTTGTGTAATGTCGCTTTCATTTTTGAGCGTTAGCAAGCAGGATAAAGGGTCAGGTTATGGTGTTGCGGTAGCAAAGTTGCGGTGGCAAAGTTGCCGTTGAAGGCACCAAGTGCGAAGTGGTTTTTAGAGATTTTCGTGTCGGTAAATATTTTTGTGGGTAGTGTTGGTACGTTACTGCCATACGTGTTCAGGCGCGATGCTGATAAGCGTGCCCTATGAGACACACCTGAACTTAGCAATGCCTCTATACTTTAGTATTGTGCGCGCATTGACTGGCGTAGCGGTGACGTTTTCAACAGCGCTGCCGCATTGGTTTCAAGACTGCTCGAGATAAACAATGAGATAAACAATCACGCATTCGTTTTTCAAACCCTTCAAACCCTTGACCGAGTGACGCTCATCCTTTGGCTATTGACCACGTTACTGATTACTGTGCTACTGATTACTGTGCTATCGATTACTGTATCAAACGCACCAAAACCCACCATCAACCACCACATCGACCACATTCACATCAACCGCATTGATGCTGACACAGAATCGACGGTGTTGTTCGCCGATACATGTGTGGTTAGCGTTATTCTGTGATGAATCGCAAGTGAGTGGTAGTACACAAGTGAGTGGTAGTACACATGAGGGATGGTTCATAGACGTAAGGAACACAAATAGACACAAGGGGAAATGAGAGCGTGTTTTGGGTGGTGACAAAAAGTCACTGTGACGCGTTTGTTATTGTGACACGTTTGACTGTGACGCTTGTGACCGTGATATTTGTGACAGCGTTGAGGTGAAGGTGGCTGCTCGAGCTTAAGGCCTGCAGGTGTTGAATGCGTCTATGTTAAATGCGTCTATGTTAAATGCGTTCATAGTGTGGCTACACGTTTACCGCGTTGCTCGTCATAGTATCACTCACAAGGTAGCAAACGTGACACTGCAAACGCGATACCTAAGATTACCTAAGATGACGTTAGACGGTGCATTAGACGGTTCAGAGGCAGCCAGATATTTTGAAAGCAGCCAGAAGAGCAGCCAGACGTTCCAAGACCAGACGTTCCAAGACCAGACGTTCCAAGAGCAGTACGCCCCTAACCGTACAACGCCGACACAACAGTGGCTGATAGTGGTCGACTGTGAGTGCAAACAAAAAAGACAGTACAACGGCAAAAGTGCCGAAGAGGATGTTCAAGAGGAGGCGCGATGGCAGCAAAAACTGCGACGACCGAAGCCACAACTGAAGCTACAACCGAGGCTATAACCGAAGCTAAAGAAACAAAAGCAACAAAGAAAAAAACCAGTAAAACCGGTGCCAAAAAGAGCACCGCCCGCAAGAGTAAAGCCAGCAGTGCCAAAAAGACCAGCAAAAAAGCCAAAGAAGAAGTCACCCAAACGCCTGAAGCATCGGCAACGCCCGCTAAGGGTGACAACCATTGGCTCGAGTCTGAACACATTCAAAACCTGCTCCGTATCGGTAAAAAAGACGGTTCTCTTAATACCGAAGAGATTACTGTCGCTCTGAACAAGACCTTTGAAGAACAAGATATTGACGTTGAAGAGGGCAAGTTTGAAGAACTGATGAAAGTCATCGAAGGTAAAGGCATCGAAATTGCCGACCTTGCTGACGACGAAATCATCGATGAAGACGACGTTGACGAAGAGAGCTTTGACGACGGCGAAGAAGTAGACCGTGAAGCCCTCGAGGCCAGAGCAGAAATGATGGCCGGTTCGCGTCTTTCAACCAACGACCCCGTGCGGCAATACCTGCACGAAATTGGTCGGGTGCAACTGCTTAGCCTCGAAGAAGAAATTAGCTTGGCGCGGCGCATCGAAGAAGGTAACGCAGCCGCCGAGACGCTCGAGCAACAAGAGGATGACCTGTCCGAACGTGACCGTAGGGGCTTGCGGCGGGTAGCAGAAGATGGCGAAATGGCACGCCAGCACCTGATTGAAGCCAACTTGCGTTTGGTGGTGTCTATTGCCAAAAAATATACCGGACGCGGCCTTGGCTTTTTGGATCTCATCCAAGAGGGCAACCAAGGTTTGATTCGGGCAGTCGAAAAGTTTGAATACCGCCGCCGCTACAAGTTTTCGACCTACGCGACCTGGTGGATTCGGCAAGCCATCAACCGCGCCATTGCCGACCAAGCCCGCACCATCCGCATTCCGGTGCACATGGTGGAAACCATCAACAAACTGACTCGCACTGCTCGCCAATTGCAACAAGAACTTTCTCGCGAAGCCACATACGAAGAAATTGCCGACGCCATGGGACCCGGTTGGACAGCTGACAAGGTCGAAGAGGTCTTTAAGGTTTCGCAAGAACCCGTTTCGCTCGAGACACCCATTGGCGACGAAAAAGACTCTTTCTATGGCGACTTTATCCCCGACGAAAACGTCGAATCGCCTGTAGATCAAGCTAGTAAAACCCTCTTGGGTGAAGAGCTAGATAGGGCGCTTCACAAACTGACCGAACGCGAAGCCAAAGTGTTGCAACTGCGCAAAGGTCTGGTTGATGGCCGCGAACATACCTTAGAAGAAGTCGGGGCGCACTTCGGTGTTACCCGTGAGCGCATTCGCCAAATCGAAAACAAAGCCCTGCGCAAGCTCAAGTATCACGAAAGTCGCACCCGCAAACTGCGTGACTTTTTAGACTGAGTTTCATCTTCAAGCACAAGTTCAAAAACGATGCAAACGCAAGACGCACTGGCTACGGCTGGTGCGTTTTTTTGTGGCTCGAGCCAATGGCAATACCACTTTTGGTTACTGCATCAGCCAACTTTAACAATTCCATGTGTCGTTTCTACAGTTGCTGATGTTTACCACGTTACATCGATATCCAACATCGATATCCGTCATGTTCAACTGTGTAGACGTCAATCATGGAAATGCTGCTTTTACCAACCGCTCAGCGACGTCAATCATGGAAATAACGTTTAGCAGGCACAACGTCACCATCACGATATAGCTGATGGCGCAAACAGCCGGGGCGTTGGTAACAAATTGGTAACAAAAAAGACGCACGCTGTTAGCAGGTGCGCCCTACATATATGTCGAATGTGTGGTGTGTCGAATGTATGGGTTGATGCCTTATGAAAGGGGTTTACTCAAACTGTACGTCGGTGATGGTGTATTCCTGATTCATGACACTCACAGTGTCGCCTATTTGTTTGCCCATCAGTTCTTTACCCAAAGGGGACTCGTCAGAAATGCGGTTTTCTAAGACGTCGGCTTCGTGTGTGCCAACTAAGTAAAACGTGTAGTGCTGGCCGTCTTTGTCTTCAAGTTGCAAACTAGCACCTAAGCGGGCAAGTGGCAAATCACCTTCGTGGTGTTCAACGACCACAGCACGATTGATAATTTCTTCTAGGTCAGCGATGCGGGTTTCGTTTTGGCTCTGTAATAAGCGGGCTTCGTCATAGGCAGCACTCTCGCGCAAGTCACCATCGGCAATGGCCGAACCCATGTATTCAGAGAGTTCTTGGCGCTTGTCTTCGCTCAAGTACCTCAGTTCGTCTTTAATTTTTTGTAAGCCCTGTGGGGTCAAGTAAACGGGTTTTTTGTTTGCCATATGTCCTCCTGCGTGTTCTGGTTGTTTAGGGTGATGTTGATGGGCGCTAATGTGAGCTAATATAGATTGATATAAATAGAAAAATATAAACTAACATCAATCAAAATCGCTTGCCTACAACCTGTCAATGTCCTGAATTTTAGCAGCTTAGGGTGCTTGGCAACCTGACTCGAGCTGACACTATCTACATACCATTTACACGAACGCTAACACCATCAACACAATGCCAAACGTACCCAAAATGCTCATGTAAATCAGCAAGTGACGGTCAATCTCGCGTTCGACGACGGCGCTATTTTTGCGCACGGGGTTGTAATAAGCGGTGATTTGGGTGAGGTGACTGAGGTCGTGGGTGATGTCTTGGGCGTCTTCTTCGCTGAGTGCCAACGGAAACACCCGATAACGTGAACTGGTATAACGTTTGCCTTTGATTTGGTAGCGGTAGGTCACTTGGGGATAAAAATAGGTGGCAACACCCCACATGTCGTGGCGTTCTTGGCGAACGACCTGCGCTGATAACACCTCGGCGGTCACTGCTGTCCAGTTACGCATAATCAAAGCTTGACCCAAGATGAAACCAGCAAGGCCAGTGCTCGCAAGGCCGATGATGAAAAGCAAGATGCCCATGGGTTACAGCATAACAAGACCTGTGTGCAAGCTGGGCAGGTGGCTCGAGCCTTAAATTTCTGTGAACATAACTGGCCAACCTTGCTAAGCCATACCCAAGTGATGGTTGCTAGCTGTGGTTACACTAAACAAATAACGTGCCGTTGCGGGTTTTCGTGCTTGTTTTTCGCGTTTTGGGTGTGTTGTTGGGGTGGGATTTTTGGTAGCAACGCAACCTCGAGCAGGTTTAGGTTAGGAAGCTCGAGCCTCAATGGCTCACGACTTCTCACGACTGATTGCTCGCGACTGATTGCTTATAACAAACAACGTCATTTTTCACCACAACGCCATCAACAAGGCAGTTATTAGCAAGGCAGGGCACAAAACTAGCTACCCCGCAAGCAGTTCATCAAGCAGTCAACCACGACGGCGTCCAACGTGTACGTTCAACGTGTCGTTTTGTAGGAAGGAATCCCCACATGGCACAACCCACCATCGTCATCATCGGCGCAGGGTTTGCAGGTTTGAATGCCGCCAAAGCCCTCAAGCATGTCCCCGTGAATGTGTTGATGATTGACCAACACAACTACCATACCTTTCAACCGCTGCTCTATCAGGTGGCCACTTCTGGTCTTGAAGCAGGCGACGTTGCCCATCAGGTGCGAGCGACCTTTCAAAACCAAGCCAACTTTCGCTTTCGGCAAGGCACAGTCACCGGAGTGGATTGGGACGCGCATGAGGTGGTGCTCGAGCACGACCAGCGGGTAGCGTTTGATTATCTCATCGTGGCAGCCGGGGCGATTTATCACGACTTTGGCATCCCTGGTGTCAAAGAACATGGGTTTTTTCTCAAAAGCCTCAGCGAAGCCGTCAATATTCGCAGCCACATCTTGCGTCAGTTTGAACGGGTTAACAGCCAACCCGAATTGGTGGCCGAGGGGGCGCTCAACTTTGTCATCGTAGGTGGAGGACCCACGGGTGTCGAGATGGCTGGGGCGTTAGCAGAACTTTTTGATATTGTGTTGCCGCGTGACTTTCCGCAGGTTGATGTGTTTGAAGCGCGGGTGTACCTCGTGGAAATGGGCGACCGTTTGCTCGCGCCATATGACCCTGATTTGAGTCACTACACTGAACGCGTGTTGCGGCAGCGTGGCATCAACGTGCGCCTCAATACCGCCGTCGAAGAGGTACATGCCAAGCGGGTGGTGCTTTCTGATGGCCGTGAATTGGCGTCTAATACCCTCATTTGGGCAGCAGGCGTGCGTGGGCATCCCTTGGTTGATGCTTTGGATATACCCCTGACGCGGGGTTACCGTGCCGCTGTCGAAGCAGATTTGAGCGTGCCTGGCCACCCAGAAGTGTTCGTCGTCGGTGATATGTCTGGTGTTACCGACCAAGATGGCAACTTGTATCCGCAAGTAGCACAAGTAGCTATTCAACAGGGCAAACACGCCGTTAAGCAAATCATCAACCACCTCAAGCAGCGCCCGACGGAACCGTTTACATACCGTGATTTGGGAAGCATGGCCACCATTGGCAGGAGTGCTGGTGTTGCTGAACTGTCGGATATGTTTTTTAACCTCAAATTTAAGGGGCGCTTGGCGTGGTTAGCGTGGTTGTTTTTGCACCTGATTTATCTGGTGGGGCATCAAAGCCGTTTTCACGTGTTTGCTAACTGGGTTTACAACTACTTCACCTTTGACCGCCATGCGCGGCTCATTACGGATATGCAACCATCGCCGGCAGAACTGGCCAATAAATCACGCTAGGGGTGGCTATCTGGGGCTATCTGGCTACCTGATGATACGGATTCCAACTAAACACTGCTTAAAGTCCTGCGAACTTTCCTTCGTTCCTGCCTGCATCCGTAGCTTGTCCTACGCGCTCTGCGCGAATTGATTCCGCGAATCAATTGGAATGGGTATGACAGGGCGATTGGTTATGAGAAGGGTTGGTTATGAAGGTTGTTGACGGGTTGTCTGACTGGATGTTGCTTTGTTGGTAGTAGTGTCTGTAAGGGTTTTATTAGCTTTGCTAGGGGCAAAAAACTGCCGAAACGTCTGACTGAACCCCGGAGCAACGTTGGCCACGACAGTATCACCTGCTTCTAGGCGGGTGTCACCATGGGGAAACACCGTTTTGCCTCCGCGCCGAATGGCCACCACGATACTTTCTTTGGGCAGGTTTAGTTCGCGCAAGGTCTTGCCAGCCACCGCACAATCTGTGCGCACTCGAATTTCTAAGATGTCTTGGCCAGTAAGTTCTCGCAAGCGGCGGGTTTTGGCGTCAATTTCAATCTGTCGTTGCCGCTGTAAGGCTTGGTAATAGGCTTTGGCCACACTCGACTGGCGCACATAGCCAATGGGTTTGCGGCGGTCGCTAGGGTCAACGACGGGCATGCGTGAGATGCCCCGCTGGGCCATGGCCTCGAGCACATCACTAATCGGTTCGTCTGGCAAGGTGCAGTGCACCGTTTTGTGGCTAATCGCTCGCAATGGCGTGGTCTCAGGTAGCCCCTGCTGACGGGCGCGTTCCATATCTGAAAAGGTGACAATGGCGGCAATATGTTCAGGGTCATCAGTGCGAGTCAGGATAAAGCCGTGATGGTGTGAATTGGCAAAAGCGTTTTTGAGGTCGGCAATGGTGTCATCGATGGTGAGTTTGGGAACATCCGTATCCATGATTTCGCGCACCCGCACGGTTTGTAGCAGGTCCGACTCGCGGCTGCGCAACAAACTAAACCCCCGCCGTGACAAAAGCACTTGATACATCGACTCAGGATGCAGGGCGTCGCCAATTAAGGTGGCAATCACTGCTGCTAGCAAAAGTGGCAAAATGAGCTGGTAGCCGCCAGAGATTTCAAAAATCATCATGATGCTGCTCATAGGGGCTCTTGATACGCCCGCAAACAGCGCCCCCATGCCCACAAGGGCAAACGACCCCGGCAAAATAGCCAAATCGGGTAGTAAGCGCACAGCCAGTTGCCCAACGATGTCACCAGAGGTTGCGCCAATCATCAGCACGGGGGCAAACACCCCGCCCGACCCCCATGATGCCATCGAGATACCTGTTGACAACATTTTGCCAAAGGTTAGCAGCAGCAAAATGGGCAGACTCAAGGCGTCACCTTGCAAAGCGCTTTCGGTGGCGTTGTAACCGCGTCCGAGCAAATCAGGTAAAAACAAGCCCAATACGCCCACGAGCAACCCGCCCACCATAGGCCGTGACCATTTGGGTAGGCGCAGACGGTTAAAACCATCGTCACAGAGCACCACTGTGCGAATAAAAAGCAACGCCAAAAACCCGCACACAACTCCCAACAGCAGATAGAGTGGCAGGTGATGGTACTTGTCGAAGGTATAGTCCGGCACGACAAACGCAGGTGCATCCCCGAGTAGCAAGCGTGATACAGCAGAGGCTGATACTGCCCCGATTACCACGGAAGCAAAATAGCGGTTGGTAAATTGACCGAGGATGACCTCGAGCGAAAACAACACCCCCGCGATGGGCGCATTGAACGTCGCCGCTACACCACTGGCTGCGGCTACTGCCACCAAATTGCGCCGTTGGGCGTCGTTGAGTTGCCATATATCGGCCACACCTGAAGCAATGGCTGCCCCGAGTTGGGCTACTGGCCCTTCTGTACCCAGTGATGCCCCTGTACCTACGGAGAGTGTGGTGGCAAGAGGCCGCCACAAGATGATGCGTTTGGCTACCCGTCCACCAAAATTGGACACTGCCAGCATCACACTGGGAATACCTGACCCGCGCACGTCTACCGCCCAGTTAGTGACGATGGGGGTAATCAGCAGAGCGCCCAACGCCGGAATTAACACAATCACCAGTGGCCCCCAGGTTGCCCCGAGGGTGACGCGCACTTCGTGGATGGTTGTCCCCATCACATGCACCAAACGGTCAAAGCCCACGGCAGCCAAGCCGGTTAACGTGCCGATAAACACCGCACTGACAATGAGGGACACCGCCCCCGAAGGACGGCTCGAGGTGGCTTGTAGTTTGGTGAGAAAGCGTCCGCGCACAGCCATAGCCATTATGCTAGCGCACTGGGTTAAACAAGATATGATGTTGGCTCGAGATTATCTTAAGACTCGCTAACCTAAAAACGCACGAACGTATTGCGCGCAGCGTATGGCGTTTGTTGGGAGAAACCCCTGTTTGTTTGGAGAAATACATGTCAGATTTTCAAGACGCCCTTGCCATCATTCAGCGCGGGGCAGAACACCTGTATTCTGTCGAAGACTTAACCGAAAAGCTAGCACGCGCCCAAAAAGACGGCAAACAATTGCGCATCAAACTGGGTGTTGACCCCTCGAGCGCCGACTTGCACATTGGTCACGCGGTGGTCTTGCGTAAAATGCGCCAGTTTCAAGATTTGGGTCACAAAGTGGTGCTGATTATCGGCGACTTTACTGGCATGATTGGTGACCCTACTGGCCGCTCAAAAACGCGTCCGGCACTGACCTTAGAACAAACCCGCGAAAACGGGCGCAGTTATGTCGAACAAGCCACCTTAATTCTCGATAATGACCCCGATAAGTTAGAAATTGTCTATAACTCTTCGTGGCTCGAGCCGCTTAATTTCAGCGACTTAGTCAAACTCTCCGCCAAATACACCGTCGCCCAAATGCTCACCCGCGAAGACTTCAACAACCGCTACAAAGCAGGCACTCCTATCAGCGTGCACGAGTTTTTGTACCCGCTCGCGCAAGCCTACGACTCGGTAGCCGTGCGGGCTGACGTGGAACTCGGCGGTACAGATCAGCTTTTTAACTTATTAGTAGGGCGTGATATTCAGCGTGAATACGACCAAGAAGCCCAGGTGGTGCTGACCATGCCACTGCTCGAGGGACTCGACGGCGTCGAAAAGATGTCTAAGTCACTCGGTAACTACATCGGTATTGCCGAAGCGCCCGAAGCCATGTTCAAAAAAGCCATGCAAGTGCCAGATGCCCTGCTTTATCGCTACTTTGAACTGTGTACCGCCCTTGACTTACGCGAGATGCAAACGCTGATTGATGCTGACATCAAAGAAGCCCATAGGGTGTTTGCGCGTGAACTGGTGCGCATCTATCACGGTGAAGACCCCATTGCCCATGCCGAAGAACGCTACGACTTTGTTGCCAAAGGTGGCATCCCCGATGACCTTCCTGAAGTAACGGTAGCCGCCGAGGAATTGTCTGATGGCAGCATCGGCATTCTTAAACTGGCAACACTAGCAGGCTTAACCAGTTCCAACGGCGAAGCCCGCAGACTGGTGCAAAATCGTGGCCTGAAGCTCGATGGTGAAGCCGTGGAAGACGTCAAAATGCAACTCACGTTGGACGCGCCTGTGGTGTTGCAAAAAGGTAAAGATACCTTCGTACGGGTGAGTTTAACTTAGGCGAGACGCATCAATATGACAATTGTAGACGTCACTAATGCGTTGGTTGTATGTCCACTATCCGCCAATGGTGGTGATGTTGGTCAAATGGGTAAAACAAAGCCCCCAACTTGGGGGCATGTCTTTTTGTATCAGTCGTGTGAAAGGGATGCGTACTGGTTACGCCTCTAAATCAAAACGGTCAGCGTTCATCACCTTGGTCCACGCGGCAACAAAGTCCTGCACAAATTTTTCTTGGTTGTCATCTTGGGCATAGACTTCAGCGTAAGCGCGGAGAATAGAATTTGAGCCAAAGACGAGATCAACGCGGGTAGCCGTCCACTTGACTTCACCGGTGTGGCGGTCACAGATGTTATAGAGGTTTTTGCCAGTAGGCTTCCAGGTGTAGTTCATGTCTGTCAGGTTGACGAAGAAGTCGTTGGTGAGTAGCCCTTCGCGTTCGGTGAACACGCCGTGTTTGCTGCCCCCATGATTGGTGCCAAGTACCCGCATGCCACCGACGAGTACCGTCATCTCCGGCGCGGTTAACCCCATCAACTGGCTGCGGTCAAGTAGCAGTTCTTCAGCGGCAGTGGTGTAGTCCTGCTTGAGCCAGTTGCGGTAGCCATCGTGAATGGGTTCTAGCACATCAAAAGACGCTACGTCGGTCATTTCAGCGGTGGCATCCCCCCGACCCGGGGAGAAAGGAACGGTCACATCAACGCCCGCTGCTTTGGCAGCACGTTCCACGCCAACGTTACCCGCTAAGACGATGACATCAGCGACGCTCGCCCCCGTGTCAGCGGCGATGCCTTCAAGCACCGTGAGCACCTTAGTGAGACGTTCGGGTTCGTTGCCTGCCCAGTCTTTTTGTGGTGCCAGACGAATGCGTGCCCCATTAGCACCGCCGCGATTGTCCGAACCACGGAAGGTTCTGGCGCTGTCCCATGCGGTCGTCACCATCTCACGGATGCTCAAACCGCTAGCAGCAATTTTGGCTTTAACTGCTTGGGCATCGTAGTCAGTATTGCCAGCCGGAATGGGGTCTTGCCACATCAAGTCTTCTTGGGGGGCATCAGGGCCAATGTAGCGCACGTTGGGGCCCATGTCGCGGTGGGTGAGTTTGAACCATGCTCGAGCAAACGCATCCGAGAAAAGCTCAGGGTTGTGATAGAACTTTTCAGAAATTTTCCGAAACTCGGGGTCAATCTTCATAGCCATGTCGGCGTCGGTCATAATCGGGTTGTGGCGGATAGACGGGTCTTCGACATCGACGGGCTTGTCTTCTTCTTTGATGTCGATGGGTTCCCACTGCCACGCCCCCGCTGGGCTTTTCTTAAGCTCCCAATCGTAGTTGAGCAGTAGCGTAAAATAACCGTTGTCCCACTGGGTAGGGTGCGTCGTCCACGCGCCTTCGATGCCACTAGAAACAGTGTCTCGCCCGATGCCTCGAGTGGTCTTATTGTTCCAACCCAAGCCTTGCTCACTGACATCAGCGGCTTCAGGATCAGCACCGAGTAGGGCAGCGTCGCCGTTGCCGTGGCACTTACCCACGGTGTGGCCGCCGGCAGTGAGGGCAACGGTTTCTTCGTCGTTCATGGCCATACGCGAAAACGTCACCCGCAAATCGTGCGCGGTCTTAAGCGGGTCTGGGTTGCCGTCTACGCCTTCTGGGTTTACGTAAATCAATCCCATCATCACAGCGGCCAGCGGATTGTCCAGTTCCCGTTCGCCTGAGTAGCGGCTGTTGACGCTATCACTGGTGGCTAACCATTCTTTTTCTGCCCCCCAGTAGGTGTCTTTTTCGGGCTGCCAAATGTCTTCTCTGCCAAAGGCAAACCCAAAGGTTTTTAAGCCCATAGACTCATAAGCAAGCGTGCCAGCATAAGCAAGCAAATCGGCCCAACTGAGTTTGTTGCCGTATTTTTTCTTAATCGGCCACAGCAGGCGGCGGGCTTTATCGAGGTTAGTGTTGTCTGGCCACGAGTTGAGGGGGGCAAAACGCTGGTTGCCCGTGTTCGCGCCACCGCGCCCGTCAGCAATGCGATACGACCCCGCCGCGTGCCAGGTCATGCGAATCATCAGACCACCGTAGTGCCCCCAGTCGGCTGGCCACCAGGCTTGGCTGTCGGTCATGAGCGCGTGCAGGTCTGCTTTGAGTGCCGCCACATCGAGTTTTTTCACTGCTTCGCGGTAGTTAAAATCCGCGTCCATCGGGTTGGTTTTGCGGTCGTGTTGATGCAAAATATCGAGGTTCAGGGCGTTAGGCCACCAGGCCATGTTGGACATGGTGCTACTGCTCGAGGTAGCCCCCCCGTGCATCACTGGACACTTACCCTGCGAAGGTGTCTTTTGTTCACTCATATAGCATCTCCTGATGTGTGTTCATAAGTTATGACAATAACAAATAACACTTGGGTGTGTTTGCGGTTCATACTGCAAACACGACTGGGACTATCCACTACTGGGACTACCTACTAACTGACAGGTGGCTAACTGACAGGTGGCCCGGCGTTGGCAATATCTTCTGAAACGGTGTCTGCGAAGGCTTTGAAGTTGTCTTGGAACATCGCTGCCAATTTGCGGGCTTGTACGTCATACGCTTCAGGGTCGCCCCAGGTTTGGCGCGGGTCAAGTACTCTATCGGGGACGCCGGGGCATTTGACGGGAATCGACAACCCGAAGGCTTTTTCGGTGACGGTATCGATGCGAGCGAGGCGGGCTTCTAAAATGGCGCGGATGATTTCTCTGGTGTAAGAAATGGGCATCCGTTCGCCGGTGCCGTAAGGACCGCCTGTCCAGCCTGTGTTGACCAGCCACACGTTGACGTTGTTTTCTTGCATCTTACGAGCCAGTAAATCGGCGTAGACGCCCGGACGCAGCGGCATAAACGGCGCACCAAAACAGACGCTAAAGGTCGCTTGCGGTTCGCTCACGCCCCGTTCGGTGCCTGCGAGTTTGGCGGTGTACCCGCTGATGAAATAATACTGGGCTTGTTCGTAGGTTAGTTTGGCAACAGGTGGTAACACCCCGAACGCGTCTGCCGTCAAGAAAATTACCTCGTGGGGTTGCCCGGCGTAGCCTGTTAAGCTGGCGTTAGGAATTTGGGTAATGGGATACGCTGCTCGAGTATTTTCGGTTTTGCTGGTGTCTGTCAAATCCACACGGCTGGTTTCGGGGTCTAGGACGACGTTCTCGAGAATCGTCCCAAAGGTGCGCGTGGCCTGATAAATCTCCGGTTCAGCAGACGCACTCAAATTGACAATCTTGGCGTAGCAACCGCCCTCAAAGTTAAAAATGCCCGTATCTGCCCAACCGTGTTCGTCGTCGCCAATCAGGGTTCTGTCGGGTGTGGCAGACAAGGTGGTTTTGCCTGTTCCGGAAAGCCCAAAAAAGAGCGCCACGTCATCATCGGGGCCAACATTAGCCGAGCAGTGCATGGGCATAACATCGCGAAAAGGCAATTCGTAATTCATCAGCGAAAAAACCGACTTTTTGATTTCACCTGCGTATTCAGTATCGCCGATGAGCACCAGTTTCTTTTTGAGGTTCATCGCCACAACTGTCTCGTTGCGGCTGCCCATGGTCTTGGGGTCAGCAGCGAAACTGGGTAAGTTAAGTACTGTGTACACCGGGCTATGCATCTTGCGGGTTTTGGTTGTAGGGCGCACAAACATGCTGTGGGTAAACAAACTGTGCCACGCGTACTCGGTGATGATGCGCACGGCGACGCGGTAGTTGGGGTGTGCACCTACGAACATATCCTGCACAAACAAGTCTTTACCTTCAGTTGCTGCGAGCATGGCGTGTTCTATGTTGACAAAGTGCTCAGGTGTCATTGGTTGGTTAACATCGCCCCAGTCGACGTGTTCTTCGGTCATGCTGTCGCGCACGATGAACTTATCTTTGGGGCTGCGCCCGGTGTAGCGCCCAGTGTCTACGACGATAGGCCCTTTGTGAGCAATTTCGGCTTCGTTGCGCCGTAAGGCTTCGGCGTACAGTTCGGGGGTGTTTAAGTTCCAATAAATATTTTTAGCTTCGTTGATACCGAATTCTTGCAAACTTTCGGCTTTGATGTAGTGACCATAGTGCTGCATAAGTTCCTCCGCTGAGCTAGGCGTGGTTTGTGGGTGAACGTGTTGTAGGTGAATGTAACATGAATAGTGGCTGTCTGCGCTTACGAACGTGTTTCTATAACATCGCTAACGCCAAGCTGACGCTGTGGTACTACGTCACATTTTTATACGGGTTGCTCGAGCAACTCATGCCCCGATCATGCCCCGGTTGTGCCATAGTAAACCCATGAAAGTTGCAACTTGGAACATCAACTCCATTCGTGCTCGCCAAGAACGGGTCGTGGCGTGGCTCACCAACTACCAACCCGATGTACTGTGCTTACAAGAACTCAAAGGCACTGATGACGTATTTCCTGTTAACGAAATTGAAGCTTTGGGCTATCACTGCGCCCTGTTTGGGCAACCGACCTACAACGGGGTGGCGATTCTCTCCAAAACGCCCTTAGAAGACGTCACCCGAACCTTTGGTGATGATGTCGAAGATAGTCATGCCCGATTCATAGCGGCTACTGTGTCTGGGGTGCGCATTTTGAATGGGTATTTTCCCAATGGGGGCGAGATTGATTCGGATAAGTATGGGTACAAACTGGCGTGGCTCGAGCGCCTCCACACTTACCTTGACGCCCTCGACTTAACTGAACCTGTTTTACTGTGCGGTGACTTCAACATTGCCCCAAGTGCGTTAGACACTGCTAATGCCGAACGCCGCGAAGGCAACGTGTTGTTTAACCCGACGGTGCGGGGTTGGTTTGAAGAGACCTTGGAGCGCGGATTCACCGATACATTCAGGCATTTGTACCCTGAAGAAGAACAGTATTCGTGGTGGGACTACCGCAATTTGTCGTTTCCCAAAAACACGGGTATGCGCATTGACCACATCTTGGTGACCGAACCCCTCAAAAAGCGCTTGCAAGAGGTGTGGATTGATAGAGACGAACGCAAAGGCAAACGCCCTTCGGATCACGTGCCTGTGGTGGCAACATTTTCAGATTAAATTTGTAGATGACAACAGAATGATGCTTAGGTGCGAGTGTCAGGACGTTTGAGCCAGTAGCGTGACTGCACGAAACCGTTGGCGTAGCTGCGGGTGCTTACGTGCTCGAGCATCACATCGTCATTTACCTCGCCGAAGAGGGGCAACCCAGCGCCCAGCAACACAGGCACGCGGGTGATGATGATTTCGTCGAGTAGTCCTGCTTGAATAAACGTTTGGATGGTTTTGCCACCGTCAACATAGGCCCGCTTGTGTCCGTCGTGCTCGAGCTTAGCGAGGAGTGCCGTCAGGGACGTGCCATGCAGTTCAACTTTATCGGTAAACCCACGTGGCACGTCGGTTAATGTTCGCGACAAGACGATGACCCGCTTGCCCGCGTAAGGATACTCGGCAAAGGTGCGCACCATGTCAAAGGTAGCCCGTCCCATCACCAAACAGTCCACGCTAGCCATAAAATCCGCGTAACCGTAGTCTTCGCCTGCAGGAGTGCTGAGACCCGCTTGCTCGAGCCAGTCAATGCTGCCGTCAGGTCTAGCAATAAATCCCTCGAGGCTAGTAGCAACGTACGCCGCAAATTGCATGCGTCAGTTTAACGTTTGCAGACGTTGCCAAAGGTGCTAACCCTCATAGACTCACGCATAGACACGACGTACCCGTTTGCCCACACTGACCAGCAAGTCATAAGAAATTGAGCCGTACTGTTCAGCTACATCTTCGGCGCTCAAACCCTCACCAAACACCGTTACCGCGTCGCCTACTTGCACGTCATGCTCACCAATATCGACCATAAATTGATCCATACAGACGCGTCCGCGAATGGGGTAGGTGTTTTCGTTGATAAGGACGTGACCTTTGTTACTGAGTAGCCTCGGGTAGCCGTCGGCGTAGCCTAAGCGCACGGTGGCAATGTGTGTGTCCTCGGGGGCTTGCCACATGGCGGCGTAAGAAATTGACCGTCCGGCAGCAAAGGGTTTCACAAACGTCACCGGGGCTTGCACGGTCATCACTGGGCGCAAGTGGGGTTCTAGGGTTTCGATGTAGCGGCTCGAGTGATAGCCATAAGCGGCAATGCCTGGGCGCACCATGTCGAAGTGACTGTCAGGAAAAGCAAATATCGCTGATGAGTTGGCGGTGTGCTTGATGGGGACGGCAATGTTATCGCGTTCTAAACGTTCAAGCATGTCAAAGTAGTGCTCGAGCTGCTCTTTGGTATACGTTGGGTCTGCGTCATCGGCACACGAAAAGTGCGTCCACACGCCCGTTAGCTCGAGGTTCTTATCACCATCAACTGTGTGTGCTACCTTAATAGCGTCTTCGGGTAAAAACCCGAGCCGTCCCATGCCCGTATCGACTTTGAGGTGCACGCGGGCTTTTTTGCCAACGCGTGCTGCGGCGTGGCTGATGACGTGGGCGCTGTGGTCATCGACGACAGTCACGTCAACGTCGTGCTCGATGATGGCATCAAGTTCGTGGGCATCACCTTCGTAAATGGGACTGAAAATAAGGATGCGCCCCGTAATGCCGCTTTCGCGTAACTCGAGGGCTTCACCCTTAGTGGCCACACCGAGCCAATTCACGCCGACACTCGCTAGATGTTCGCTAATTTGAACAGCACCGTGACCGTAACCGTCAGCTTTGACGGCTACTAAAACGTTGGTATCAGGCTGTAAATACGTGCGGATGCGGTTGATGTTGTGCGTTAGGGCGGACAAATGGATGTGGGCAAGCGGTTCGTGCATAGGGTGTTCGTGCATAGGGTGTTCGTGCATGGGTTTAGCATGGCGCACTCGAGCGCACAAAGTGTGACTGTTTCTCACAAAACCTTCAAAGCGGGTGTACCTCTCAAACAGGAAATGCTCGAGCCGTTACAATGCTCAGTTATGGACGCCACGACCCAACCCGTGACTTTTCAAGCACCGCGCCAACCATCTCCTGATAACTATCAAGCTGAATCGCTGCACCCGAGTCATCCGCTGTTGCCCAAGCCCAGCGTGGTGCCGCTGCTGTGTTTGCTGCTCGTGAGTGTGTTTGGGGTGGCGCTCGAGTCATGGGTGGTGGGTGGACTGGCGCTGTTTTGCTTTTTTGTCTCCCTAGATTACGAACCCTTTGAACGCAAAATTCGCTACTTGGCGCTGGCGGCGGCGCTGGCGATGCTGTCTGTTGCGCCCATTAATACCGACACCAGCGACGGGCATATTTACGGTTTGGGGTTCTTTTTTGTAGCAGCACTCGTTGTGCCGGCGTTTATCTTGCGGGGGCGCGGGGTGATTATCTACAAACTCTTTCCCGATCACATTGATAAGCTCGAGCTGTTTTACACTGCCATCTCGATTCCTATTGCCTATGTGGCGTTTGAGTTGTATTTTGGCATCCTCAGCCCGCATATCCCTTACAACTGGTATTTGCCGCCCGAACCCAGCAACGAAGCCTTGTTTCGACTCTTTTTGGGTATTAATGGTGTGGGCATTTGGGACGAGTTGTTTTTTGTCAACACCAGTTACGCCATCATCCGCTCGCTGTTTCCGTATCGCGTCGCTAACGCCTCACAAGCAGTCATCTACACAGCCATTTTGTGGGACATGACCTTTCGCGGGGTGGGACCGTTTTTTGTGTACACGTTTGCCATTACTCAAGGGGCGATGTATGAACGCTCGAGAGTCCTGCTCTGGGTTTTAATCGTCCATTTGATTGTTGACTACTTCTTATTCCAAAAAATCGTCGCTACCTACTACCCAACCCTTGATGTGTGGTGGCACTGATGTCTACGCGTAGCGAAGGTAATAACGAACGAAAATCTCGCTTGTGGGTGGCACGCCTTTACGGGGTGCTTCTCATGATCATTGTGGTGCTAGCAGGTACAGGCAACCTCAGCGGCATCCTTGGGGCGATTCACCGCGTGCCTTTGGGCGATAAAATTGCCCATTTTGTGCTGGTGGGTTTATTGGCTTATGCCGTTAACGTGAGCGTGCCAGGGCGTGTTTTTCGCTACAAAAAGTTTCGTTATGGACGGCTGACGGTGTCGCAGGGAACATGGTGGGTGCTAGCAGTGGTGGTGCTCGAGGAAATCAGTCAATACTGGCTACCGAGTCGCAATTTTGACCTTGGAGACTTGCTTGCAGACGTGCTAGGAATTGGGTTTTTTAGTTGGCTTGCCCTAAGACACCACACAACACCTGGCTAATTACTGCGTTTGCTGCGGCGTTCGACGAACTTAACGAGGCTCGAGGCAGCTAGCGTCAGTGAGATATACAAAATTGCCACCGTGTTAAAAGGCGCAAAGACAATAAAATTGCTCGACTGAAACTCCCTAGCCCTTTGGGTAATATCGCGCACCGACAAAATCGATAGCAGCGAGGTGTCTTTGAGCATGGCAATAAATTCGTTGCCCAGAGGCGGAATGACGATTTTGAGGGCTTGCGGCAAGACGATATAAAACGCCGTTTGCCAGCCGTTTAGGCCAAGGCTGCGGGCGGCTTCAAATTGGCCTTTGGGAATGGCTTCGATGCCTGCCCGAAAAATTTCTGCCATATAGGCGGCATAACCGAGTGAAATACCGACGATGCCCCGCGTTACCCGTGACATGTCAATGACGCCAGCGGTGATGTCGCGAATAGCACCTTGGAGCGGAAACCCCACGTACAAGATAATCACCAACATGGGAATGCCGCGAATCATATCGATATACAACTCAGCAAAAATAGCCAGCGGATGGTGGTCGGTTTGCCAACTAGCGAAGGTCAGCACCCCCAACACTGCTGCGAGCACCATGAGGCTCAGGGCGGGGTTGCGGGCGCTGTTGGGTAAAAACGTCACTTCCCACAAACTTGGTAGGTCAGTAGGGGTGTCTTGGACGGGTAACAGTGCCGCACTAACGACGCCATCAGCAAGCCGCTCGAGCGCTCCCTCAACTGTTTCTACCCCGCGTACTGCCATGCTCTCGGCGTCTTCGGCATATGTGCCATCGCGCACTTGGCTGCTGATGCGCCCTGGTGTCCCTGGCAAAATGGCTACCCGTCCGCTGGTATCTCCAATGAGGCGGTAGGTCACTTGGGGACGGTTAAAAAGCCACACGCTCACAGCAGCTAGCACCAACACGATGCCACCATAGACAAACAACGTACGCGGTTTGTTCGTGAGTGCTAACAGGGCAGCGAGTCCCAAACCCAGCAGTGAGGCGATGAGATAGGCCACTACGGAAACATAGACTGTGACCGCCAAACCGGGGGCGATAAAACGCAGGGCATCTTGATAGTCGCTGGCGTTGAAAAAAAGATACACCGCAAAAGGCAATGCACTCAAAAAAACAATGTAACTCGGGCGCATCTTCGCCAAAAGGCGACGGGGGCGATCGTTCATGGTGCCTTCTTACTCGAGCCTACTGCAGGTAGCATCTAGTGCAGATATCATTAGAGTTCGCTATTTTGTTGGTTTGTCTCGTGGTGCTTAACGGCAGTGCTTAACGGCAGTGCTTAACGGCAGTGCTTAACGGCAGTGCTTAACGCTAGCATGCTCGTAAGCACACGACCCACGCAACATGCTTGTCAAGCCAAAAAAAGCATCGCGAAACAGGCTCGAGGTTTCGCGATGACGTGTTTCTCAAGTTCCCGTTACTCAGCGGGTGCAAACCACCGCGCCACAATTTCGTCGTAGACGCCACTTTCACGAATGGCCGCCAGCCCAGCGTTAAAGTCATCCACCAAAGCATCGCCCTCTTGGAATACCAAGCCAAGCGGGTCAGCGGACAAGCCATCGATATTGACGACCAGTTCACCAGCATATTCTTGGACGAAGGCATCAGCTGCGGTACCATCGATAATTACCCCGTCCACGTCGCCATTAATCAGCGCCAACACCGCCGCGTTGAAGGTGTCATAAAGCTGCAAGCGGTCACGGCCAACGAGTTCTTCAGCCAAGTTAGCGTTGGTCGTACCCGTTTGAGCGGCCAAGAGCAATTCGCCTTCGGTGAAGTCCGTCAGCACATAATCTTCGTCTTCTACTCGCACCGTAATCGACTGACTGACTGTCAAGTAAGGGTCACTAAAGTCCACGATTTCATCGCGTTCAGGGGTAATCGACACGCCAGAAGCCACCATGTCAAATTCGCCTGAGGCTAGTGCTGGAAAAATACCATCCCAAGCGGTGGTTTGAAATTCTGCCACGCAATTAATCTCTGCGCAGATGGCGTTGAGAATGTCAACATCAAAACCGACCACTTCACCAGCATCGTTAATAAATTCAAAAGGTGGGTAGGTGGTATCTGAACCGACAGACAGCACCCGTCCCTGTAAATCTTGCGCCAATGTGAAACTGCTAAGGACCAATAAAGCCAGAAATAACGATTTCATAGTACCTCCTGTAAGTAAAAGCCTGATATGTACAACAAAAACACGATACCAGCTAGCATACCTATTTTTGCATGCTTGTACAAGTATAGTGGGTTTACGTGCATAAATAGTAACGTGTGTCAAGATGGCAATCAAACGAATGCTGCCAAGGTTAACACAGCATGGCTCGAGCCTTTGCGGCATATTATTTGCCGAAAACAATATATTGTAAATAATGACACATCAGAAAGGAGTCTTATGGACACCTCTGCAAACACCATTGCGTTACTACTAGAAGACCACTTTGACGAACAAGAATTCATCTACCCGTATTACCGGGTGCAAGAAGCCGGCTTTACGCCCTTGGTGGTTGCGCCAGAAGCCAAGACTTACACCGGGAAAACCGCGTTCACCTTTGCAGCAGATGCAGCAGCAGGTGATGTGGTGGTGAGTCAACTTGCCGGTGTGATTGTGCCAGGTGGTTACGCCCCAGACCGAGTGCGGCGCTACCCAGAGATGCTGAAGATTGTGCAGCAAGTCAACGAAGCAGGCAAACCCGTCGGCAGTATCTGCCACGCTAGTTGGGTGATTATCAGCGCCAAAATTGTCGCTGGACGCATGCTCACCGGCCATCCTTCGACACGTGATGATCTTGAGAACGCAGGCGCACACTACTCCACCGAACGGGTTGTGGTCGATGGCAATTTGGTGACTGCCCAACATTATCGCGATTTGCCGATGTTTATGAAGGCGTTTCTCGAGCGGTTTTAACCGTTGGCGCTTCGTTTGATGTTGCAACGTCACCTTTGACAAAAAAAGAGGAGAGCGAACCCTCCTCGGCAATACGTGAGCAATACGTGATGTTGCGCTTGTTGGTTTAGTCTTCTGCCTCGAGCATGGCAATGTTTTCTTCAAGTAGACGCAACTGGGCAGCCAGCAAATCTACCTCAGCTTGACTGGGGCGGTTGGCGAGTTCGCGGCGCAAGGTTGCCACTTCTTCGCTACCCCCGCCTGTGCTTTCGCCACCCCCTGCGGCCAATTCTTCGCGCAGGGTTTCGTTTTCTTGTTCTAGGGCGCTCATTTCTGCCTCGAGCGCACTGACTTCAGCAGCCAGCGTATTGGCTTCTTCTTCGGCGCTAGCAGCACGGTTCTCGAGGGTGTCGAGCTGTTCTTGGGTGACGGATAAACGTCCAGCAGTTTCGTCTAAGCGCGTTTGTAGGGCTTGCATATCAGCGCGACTAGGGCCACAAGCGGTCAGCAGCAAAAGCGCAGAGACGAGTGAAAAATAACGAAGCATGTTCCTCCTTTGAATCTTTAACAAGTGAATCACAGACGGTCTAGTAGCTGATGGTTGCAAAATAGACGTGTCTCATTGCCATCGGCGTGTTGCCATAAACTTGTCACCTAACATACTATGGCGCGTGCGTTCAGGTCTAGTGAGGCGTGTCTCGAGCAGTTTATTTAACCACATGACCACGCGCCAACCGCAAGGCAAAACGTCCCACTTTGTATGAAACATCAAATCCCGTTTTATTAACATTTATAAAAGCTATTTTTATAAGTAAAAAAGCAGCCAAGACCCTGCTGCGTAACAGACCAGAATCAGCACACCCTCGAGGCCAATGTTGGCAAACCCCGCCCGTTCGCGCCGCAACAGTCCCATCGTCAAAATGCCCGTGAGCAACATGGTCAGGGCAATCAAAAAAATAGGCCGTTGCCCCATAGCATGATAGAGCGACCCCTCGCGGTAAGCCCCATCGGCAAACGCCAAAAACAACATGTCAAAACTATTCCCGCCAATGATGCCGCCCACAGCAAGCGTCAGCGCCCCTTGCCGCACTGCTGCAATCGTCGTGACCAGTTCTGGCAAAGACGTTATGACCGAAGTCAGTAAGCTACCGACGACCAACTCGCCCAAGTTGGTGCGGGTTGCGAGTTGCGCCCCTGTTTCAGCAACGACATAACCCGCAACGGCAATGATGGCGGTGAGCACGCCAAAACGCCACCACAGCTGTTTAAGCTCAGGCAGGGCGTCAGCGGGTGTGGGTTCGTCGGGTTGGGTGTCGCGGGTTTGTCGAGGATGCCACATAGGGGTGGCTCGAGCTTGTGATGTAATCACCATCCCTGAGATATACCCGGCCAGCAACATGACCGATATAGGATGCACCCCCCAAAACGTCCACGCGGGGCTGCTTGCAGCCAGTAAAGGCAAACTCAATAACGTCACTAGCAACACCCCTTGCAGCAAATTCGTCATCGAGGCGGCGGCGTGTTCTAGGTTGCCGCGCCGATAGGCCATGTCACCGAGTGCCAAAAACATCGTCTGAGCGGCAATGCCGCCGACGGCGTTACTGGCAGAAAGTTCCGCGTAACCTTGGCTAGCAGCCGTAACGGATGTGACGATACCTGCTAAAGAGGTGCTTGCCCCAAGCAGCAGTGCCCCAACGATGGCTTCACCCAAGCCTGTGGCGTCAGCGAGTTGGTCGGCAATGCGCGACAAACGCGTTCCTGTAATCCCAATGACAACAGCGGCTACCGCCAGCAGGCCAATAATCGCCAGTAGGGGGAGTGCCTCGAGCCAGCTAGCTACCACAATGACGCCTTTGGCAGGTGTGTCTGTCGGGACGTTGCAGCGTTTTACTGACTACTGCGTTTCTGATGTCTGCTCTGATGTCTGCGCTAAAACGCTGACAGTGGTTGCATGGATAACGTCCTGGATAGGTTACAGAAAACATCACCCTAGCGGATGCCTGTAGCTGGCTGTAAACGGGTGGCTCTGTGCCGTTGCCACAAGTCCCACAGGCACAAACCGAGTGCCAATACAATGAGCGTTTGATTGACCAACAGCATGTCGCGCATGGCTTGTACTTGGATGATGCCACTAGCATCACTTGGGTTGCTAGTAGCAGGTAAGCTCGCCCGTACAAGCACCCTAGCTGCCCATAGCGAACCAAGCACGGCAATACCAACGGTTTGCCCAAAGGTGCGGGTCATCACCAGTAAGCCCCCAGCAACGCCGGATTGCTCCCGAGGCACTGAACCCATAATGGCGCTGTTATTGGGCGATTGAAACGTGCCCATCCCCAAACCAATCGGCAAAAACCGCAAGATGTAGCCCAATGCTGTCACCTCCGGGTGCAAGGTACGCGCCAGCGAATAGCCGATTAGCAGCGAACACAACCCCGCGATGGTGATGGGTCTGGCCCCGTAACGGTCAGATAGGCTGCCCGCAATGGGCGCGATAATCACCAAGACAATTGGCACGACCGACATCAGCAAGCCCGTTTGCCGAGAACTGTACCCGACGACGTTTTGCAAAAAAAAGGGCACTACAAAAATTGTGCCTGAGATGCAGATAAACACTGACAATCCCGCGAGCAGTCCCACGCTCAGTTCGTTGTTGCGAAAAAGCCTGAGGTCAATAGCAGGTTGGCGAGTGCGCATTTCGATGCGGATGAACAAGATACCTGCTAGTAGCGCAGCACCAAACAGTTGTAAGACCAACCTATCGGTAAAGCCCAACCGCTGCCCCATGGTGACGGCGAGTGATAGCGAAAGCAGCGCCGCAAACAAGGTAAACGCGCCAATGAGGTCAAATTTTTGTCCAGGGATGGGCTTATCTAAGGGCACAAACGACAGCGCCAAAAACGTTCCCAATAAGCCACTGGGAATGCCAATAGCGAACACATGCCGCCAGGTGAAACTTTCAATCAACAACCCACCCAGAGTAGGCCCTACAACCACCCCTGCCGATAAAATTGCCCCGTTAATACCGATGGCTTTGCCGCGTTCGTCGCTAGGGAAGTTGCTGGTAATGAGCGCAAAGCCCAGTGCCGTGATGATGGCTGCCCCAATCCCTTGAATGATGCGCGTGCCAATCAGTAACCAGATGCTACTGACCGACGCGCATGCTAGTGACCCCAAAGTGAACACCAAATAACCTGTTACGAACATCTTTTTGCGTCCCAGCATGTCAGCGAGCCTGCCCAGAATGGGTAACAAGGTGATGTTAGCTAGCAAAAACGACAACACCACCCACTGCACCAAGGCAAATTCAGTATCAAAGATGCGCTCTAATGACGGCAACATGATATTGACTGAGGTGGCCATGACGGTGGCGAAAAACGCGCCGATGCTCGAGGCAGCCAAGACATACCACTTTTGATGTTCGGGGTTAATAACGGTGCGCAGCATAACGCTATGAGAGCACAGTTCAAAGCTAAACTGTGTACGCCGTTAGGCGATTGAGCAATATCAGCTGTGAACTACCTTGGTTGAGCAACGCTGAGGTTAAGTGGCGCTGGCACCGCAAAACTCGAAGGCGTGCGTTGGGGCGGCGGTGCAACACCCGTAAACCGTCACCACGTCACGATGGTGCAGAGAAACGGGGCTTCGGCGCCGTTTTTTATATTTTGTGGCTGTTGTGGGTTTGGGGCGTGGTGGATGCTGCTTAGTGTGCAACGCAAGTGAGTGAGAAGCTAAGCGAAAATAGCATCTGGTTTTTGTGCATTCCCATTAAAAAGCGTACACTAGTGTACACCATGGCAGATATTGAGGCAGACATTGAGACAGGTATTGAGCGCATTGGCATTAAAGCATTACGGCAAAACCTCGCTACGCATTTGGTCAAAAAAGAACCTTTTGCCATCACCAAAAACGGGCTTACCCTCGGTTACTACATCCCTACACACCACACACTGACCCAAGAACAGCGCCAAGTGTTCAAAGACATTGCGGCACAGTTTGATGCTGTCGTTGAGAAGCACCATTGGGATAGTGAGGCACTCACCACTGAAGCTATGGCACTTCGTCAACAAGATAAACAGCACAATGTGAATGACACGACTGAGTGAAACGCATCGTTGTTGATGCTAATGTCATTATGGGTGCGGTTTTAGGTAAGCGTATCTTTCACCTGATGGATGCCTACCACAGCACTGTACTGTTTTTCTCTTGCGCAACGGCTATTAACGACGCACGCAAGTATGTTCCTCAAGTATTGCGTAAGCGAGGTGCAACCCAGGACGAGATTAGCAAAGCCATTGCCAAACTTGATGTCGTGACAAACTACCTCATTATCGTGAGTGATGAAGACCTAGCTGGTGCAGCCGACGCAGCCAAACCCCGCATTAGCGACCTCGATGATTGGTTGTACGTTGCCCTTGCGCTTGTGCTAGATTGCCCTATTTGGACAGAAGACAAAGACTTTTTTGGCTGTGGCGTGCCCCTTTGGAAGACAGCAACCGTTGAGATTTTTTTGCAGAGTGCAGGTCTGGGTTAATTGACAACACACGCAACGCTAAGCATCCATCAAACGGATAGGCGTACCGTATTCACCCGACTTTTGACAAAAACAATATCATCTGGCGTGTGGCGCTACGTTTCGTCAGTGTTGGGTCGTCAGCGTTGGGTCGTCAGCGTTGGGACATGCAAAAGCCCACAGCTTACGCTTCAGCCGTCTAGCACGTGCCATATTGCAGGTAAGAAGGTGGCAGTCGATACCTTAGTAATTAAGGTAATCGACTAAGCTGAACACGTCAGAGTAACGTTGCAGGCAATAACACTCGGTGCAGTTGCGCACATCATAAAGTTGCCTAGCTAGCCAAAGCCACCTGACTTCTGGTGATGGGGGAGAGCGGTGAGCGCAGAGACGGTAGACGAGTTGCGGGCGAGACTGAGGCGTCCGCTCGAGCAAGAACGCCAACGCGGTTATCAAGATGATGCCGTGGTAGGGGGCGTGGAAAAACTGGTGCGCACCCTCGGTAAGCCGTTTAAGGACGTGCAGGCGGTGCTCGCTGGCTATGGGGAACTCGATGAGGATGCCAGGGCGGCTTGTATCGATGAAGCCCTTGATCTCCTCGGTGGTGACGCTGCTGATAACGAAAACGAAGCCTCACCATCAGGTACAGCAACTACTTCAGCAACTACCTCAACATCCGTTTCTGCGTCACCGTCTGCCAGTCGAACGGTTAACCCCAACGACATTTTAGATGCCCCCCTCAAAGATGGACTCATTCCGTTAGCCGCCCAAGCCCCCAAAAAGTTAGCGGCTATTGGCATCGAAATCTATCGTGACTTGCTGTACACCTTTCCGCGTCGCTACGAAGACAGGCGGGCGTTGCCGTTTTTTGGGGCGCTAGAAACGCAAGAAAACGCTACCGCCATCGGGCAAGTGACCGGACGCAAGGGTATTAAAAGCAAACGCGGGATGCATATTTTACGGGTATTTCTAGAAGATGCTTACGGCGGCAAACTCACAGCGGTGTGGTTTAACCAACCGTGGTTAGAAAAACAACTTTTTCCTGGGCAGACGCTCTTAGTAACAGGCAAAGTCAAACGTAACGGGCGGCAACTTGAAATCAACGTCAGCGATTTTGAGGTGAACGACGCAGGCGACTCGCTCAGTTTTGACCGCATTGTGCCTGTTTACACCACCACCCAAGGGTTGAGTCAAAGTTATGTCCGCAAAGCGGTTTACACCATGCTGACCCACTGCGGTACGTTTGCCGATTATTTGCCCAAAAAAGTCTTGGAACGCTACCATCTCGTACCGCTCGATACTGCTTTGCGCGATATTCACTTTCCAGCCGACAGCGAACCCCTCAAAAAAGCCCTCCGGCGGCTTAAGTTTGATGAGTTTTTGTTCTTAGAACTGCGCATGCTCTTAAACCGCGATACCACCTTGCTCGGTAAGCACTTTAAGGTCAAAAAGCGCGAACTGGACGCGTTTAAAGCCAGTTTGCCGTTTGCTATGACCGGAGCGCAAAAGCGAGTACTAGATGAGATTCTGGCGGACATGAATCAACCCAAGCAGATGGCGCGGCTTTTGCAAGGAGACGTGGGTTCAGGCAAGACAGCCGTCGCAGCGGCGTGTGTGCATGTGGCAACGTGTAATGGCTACCAAGCGGCACTGATGGCACCCACCGAGATTTTGGCGCGGCAGCACTTTTTGAATTTGACGCAGTATCTCTATCCCCTCGGGGTGCGCCTCGAGTTGCTCATTGGCACCATGACCGCTCGTGAACAACGTGACGCCAAAGCCCGCATTGCCAGCGGGGAAGCGCAAGTTGCGGTGGGCACCCATGCGCTGATTCAAGAGAGTGTCACCTTTAATGACTTAGGGCTAGCCATCGTCGACGAAGAACACCGTTTTGGGGTCGAACAACGCCGCAAATTACTTGCCAATCAACCTGACGTGTTAGTGATGAGTGCCACGCCAATCCCGCGCAGTATGGCGCTCACTTACTACGGCGATTTAGATTTGAGTATCATCGACGAATTACCACCAGGACGCAAGCCCGTGACCACCAGACTCGTCAATGACAGCAAACGCCGCGAGGTGTACCGCTTTGCCTGGGGGCAGATTCAAGCGGGGCGGCAGGTGTATTTGGTGACACCACTCATCGAAGAGAGTGAAGCCCTAGAAGGCATCGTGGCTACCGAGCAGCTTTATGAAGACTTGCAGGTGATTATGCCTAAAGCCTGCCGGTTGGGTTTGTTACACGGCAAAATGCCCGGCGGCGATAAAGACGACATCATGGCGGCGTTTCGGGCACACGAGATTGACATGTTGGTGTCCACGACAGTCATTGAAGTAGGTGTGGACGTTCCCAACGCTTCGGTGATGATCATTGAAAACGCCGAGCGGTTTGGCCTGTCGCAACTGCACCAGCTTCGCGGGCGGGTTGGGCGTGGGCAGCACGAGAGTTATTGCATTTTAGTAGCAGGCGACCGCAGCAAAAAGACCCAGCAACGCTTAGAGATTATTGCCAAGTATCACGACGGTTTTGTGATTGCCGAAAAAGACTTGACGCTAAGAGGTCCCGGCGAGATTCGCGGTACACGGCAGTCAGGGATGCCGGACTTGGTACTTGGCGACTTGGCGGAAGATGGCGACATTATCGAACTAGCGCGGGAGTTTGCGGTGTTGAGCCTCGAGCAAGATGCCAAGCTCGAGGCAACTTGGGCTACACGCTTACGCAGCGAACTACAACGCCGCACCCGCAGTTTGGGATTTCGAGAAATCATCTAAGTGTTTTCTCATGGATTGGTTTTTTAAAAATTTACGTAGCGAAAAAATTTAGCAAATTACATAGATGTTAAAAGCATGCATCCCTGTTGCCCATAGTGATAAAATAACGTTCACATGTGTTGGCAAGTTGCACAAGTAAGGACATGATGCGCAGAATTGACTACAACGCCCCGGTTATCTTGACGTTTTCGCTGTTAGCGGTAGCGGTGTTTATTGTGGGGCAAATCATTCCCGCGTTTATTGGGCGCTTTTTTTTGGTGCGTTCTACCATGAACCTATTTAACCCACTTGATTACTTCCGGCTCATTAGTCATGTCTTAGGTCACGGTAGCGTGCCGCATTTGGTCGGTAACTTGACGCTAATTTTGCTCTTGGGGCCTATTTTGGAAGAAAAATATGGCAGTGTGCTGCTGTTAGGGATGATTTTGGTAACAGCATTTGTCACCGGTATGATCAACGTGCTGTTTTTCTCGAGCGGGCTTCTAGGGGCAAGCGGCATCGTTTTTATGCTGATTATTTTGGTGTCTATCGTTGATTTAGAAGCGGGGTCAATTCCGCTGACGTTTGTGCTCGTGGTGATTATCTTTTTGGGTGGTGAACTGGTCAATATTGTTCGCAGTGACAACATCTCGCAGATGTCGCATATTATCGGCGGCACAGTGGGGGCGTTTTTTGGTTTTGTTGTGCCGCACGATAAAGCTGCGAAAGCTGACGTCAAAGTGTATTGACTGTGATCAGTTCAACGTTGTACTCACATAAATGTTGTGTTTATAGGGGCGTAAGGCTCACGGTTATTGCGGTGTAGTAAATCGTAGTGATACCCTCAAAGCCCGAGTCTGTACCCACCACGAGCCAAAGTTCACCTTCACTATTCGTTTGAGCCTCAAAGGGGTTTTGGGTGTTATTACGGTTGATGAGCGCATACGCGAATTCGTCTGTGCCGTTCTCAAAATCGCCTATCCGCATCATATCTTCACCAGATTGAAACTGATTGCCTTTGTCAATATTCATAACGTAGTACGCTTCATAACCGAAGTCTTCAGTAGCGATGACCTTCATGGGCTCAACAGCAGTCGCACCTATTTTGACATTGACAGACGCCCCAGGCCCGCCGCCAATGCCTACAGAACCGCTTGCTGCATCAGAAGCAATATTAAGACTGAAGGTAACCCCATAAGTCGTGTTGGGTTCAAGACCCTCGAGCTTTTTCTTAGCAAACATAAACAGGTCGTCACTGCGGTTGCTGCCAGACAGTCTGAGTGCACCGTCTGTTTCATCCAAAGGCGGCGGCAACATGGCATGTCCACCTGCTAACTCGTAAAAGGCTTCTTCACCCACAGGATAGTCAGCAAAGTCAATCAGCCAGCCTTCGGTATCGGTAGAAAAATCGTAAGTGATGTCCACGTTGTCGCGTGGAAGACGCGGTAAGCCTTCTTCTGAACAACTGGTCAGTAGAAAAGCTACCAGCGAGCATAAAACAAGGGTTAGCGCCTTCCTGTATTGATATTGATTGTATTGATATTGATTGTGTTGATAGTGGCTGCGTGTCGTCATATGCGTTTCCTCTCATTTTGCCTTTGATGAAAGCATTACTTTCAACGCACAAAGGTTAGCTATTGCTTTTGAATGGAAACTGAACACAGCACATATGGGCGTATATGGCACGTGACTTTGTCGCTCAATAGGTTTTGTTGTTCAATCAATGCCTCGAGCATCATCTCATGACCGATAACCACACAGCAACGACACCACACAACACGAGCGGGGCAGTGAGTACTTTTTTCGTTCACCTCACTACCCCGCTACATCAAGACAGGTTGAATTTTAGTTGACCGAAGCGTTAGTGGTCTTCAGGGATAATCAAGCCGTAATCGCCGTCGTGACGTAAGTAAAGGACGTTGATGTTTTCGGTTTGGGCGTCACGAAAAACAAAGAAGTTGTGCCCTAAGTCTTCCATTTGCATAGCGGCGTCTTCAGGGGTCATAGGGCGCAAGACGTGCTTTTTAATCCGCGCGATTTCTGGTGCGCGGTAGACTTCTTCTTCAACTTCGGGTTCAGGGGGGGCTTCGTTACGCTTGGCGAGTTCGCGGCCTTTGTAGCGTTTGAGTTGGCGCTCGAGCTTATCAACCACCAAATCCGTTGCCGCATAGGTGTCTAAACCGCTTTCTTCAGCCCGGACGATCCCGTGGGGGACGTTGATTTGCACTTCAACCTTGGCAGGCTCACTGCTGTGTTCGTTGCCTGCGTATGACATGACGACGCGAGCGTCGACGATTTGGTCAGAAAAGCGCTCGAGCTTGGCGAGCTTGTCCTCGGCGTAATTGCGCATGGCGTCTGTGATATCAACATTGCGACCGATGAACTTATAAATGTGCATAGTGTCTCCTTTCCGAGCGTCAGAGACGAAACTACCTCTTGCTGACGCTGTGACCACCGCACGACGAACGTATGACGTGGGATGACGGTTGACTGACGTGCTGCTGACACTTAGCTGACATACTCGCACCCTGACAGCGGGTCACGGCAGGTCAACTGGCTCGAGCACACAAGAACCTCTCCCAAACGTTGCGTATGCTCTATTCTATCATGGCAGGTGACAAGGTGGCGGGACGAAACGGCAAATATTTACCTTCATACACGCTGTCAGAGGTCTTCTTGGCGATGTTATTCAACAGGAAAATATCGTGTGCCGCGCACGGACTGACACCACCATATGTGACGTGGTGGTGGGTTGGTGACACAGTCAGTCACGCAGTAAGGACACAACAGTGACGGGGTAAGTGACGGGGTAGTGGATAAGTTGGGGGAGTTATTTTATTGTTGCACAGGGACGTTGGCAATAAATACCAAGTGATCGTCACGGCGTTCTAAGGTGACGTCATAGTCGGTATTCTCGAGCGGAAAATACTTTTTGATGACCTCGATGAGTTCTTCTTGGAGTTCTTCCATCTTGCCCGGGGCAAACTGCGCTCGGTCATAAGCGAGCATCAGTTGCAAACGTTGTTTGACCTTGTCTTTGCTACTTGGTTTTTTTAAAAAATTAAACATTAACTACCCCCAAAAAGCTTGCGTAACCCAGAAAACAACGTGGGATTACCGTCAAACGACGGAAAGGGTGCGTCTTCACCACGCATTCGCTTGGCAACATCGCGAAATGCCGAACCTGCGCTTTGTTTGTGTGTGTCACTCAAGCTCGCGGGATTACCGATGTTGGTAGATACCAGTATTTTTTCATCTTCTGGAATGATACCGATGAGTTTGACGCCTAAAATTTCTAAAATATCATTAACTTCTAACATATCGCCACGTTTGACCATCTCGGGGCGGATGCGATTGACGATGAGTTTGACTTCTTCGATGCCGCGTGCTTCTAGTAAGCCAATGATGCGGTCAGCATCGCGTACGCTCGAGACTTCTGGATTGACGACCACAATCGCGCCAGTCGCAGCACTTGCAGCGGTTTGAAAGCCCGTTTCAATACCTGCAGGGCTGTCGATAAAGACCCTATCAAAGGCTTCTTCTTCGAGTAGTTGCCGCACGGTTTCTTGCATGTGTTCTTCGCTCAGAGCGGTTTTATCGCGGGTTTGTGAAGCGGCTAATAGGTACAAGTTATCGACCCGCTTGTCACGGATTAAGGCTTGTTTGAGGCGGCACTTGCCTTCAAAGACATCTATCAGGTCAAAAACGACCCGTCCCTCGAGGCCCATCACCACATCAAGGTTGCGCAAGCCCACATCAGTATCAATGACGACAACTTTGTCACCAAGTTGGGCAGCAGCGGCACCGACGTTGGCGGTCGTGGTGGTCTTACCAACGCCACCTTTTCCAGACGTTATCACGATTGCTTTGGCATTCACGGTTTCAGACTCCTTGTAAGCGTGTCAGATTGTAAGCGTGTCAGGTAGTGCAGGTAGTGCGTTGGCGCTCGAGGTGACAAAAACGCTTGCATCACGCTTGCATCACGATTACGTCACGATGTAAGCCATGTCCAGGCACATCATATAAACCACACGCGACATAAACTACACATAATTATTACAGGCGCATCCACGACAGTATTTCTTCAGGCAATACGGCAGGCGGCGTTTCTGTTGTGTGTTTCAGCATACCCGAAACAAGATATAGCTTAACTGTGATAGAGATGAATTTTGCAAGTTACACGCTAAAAGCAACTCGAGCCACCAATATTGGCACACTTTAGCAACCCTGCTCCCATTCGGCAAGGTGCTGACACCACAAAATCGTCAGTCATAGCACAGTTCAGAGCCTCATGGTGATGATGGTAGCCCTATGGTTCGTTAACAGTGTCACAACAACGTCACCACTGCCTAAAGGTACTGTCTCAAGGGATGTGTACGCGTTTAGCAATGGGGCGTCACGAGGTTCTTTGAACATCCTGAGCTCGTGATACCCATTCCAATGGATTCCACAAATCAATTCGCACAGAGCGCGTAGGAAAAGCTACGGATGCAGGCAGGAACGTGAGAAAGTCCATAGAACTTTTTGAAGTGTTTAGTTGGAATCCGTATAAGGTGCTCATCCACTATATAATAAATAGTATTTTAATAATTTATACCTACATCTGACTTTCCGCACCCTTGAATAAGCTATTCACTGATTATGAAAAGTGGCGTCTAGCAAGGGGTTTTTCGTTTGGCGAAGTGTAAAAAGTTTCGTTATGCAGTATAAACGCACTGGGTTACTGTATGTATTTGAAATCTTATACAGTGCGTTTTTCCTCCTAGACGCACTTCTCCCAAAGAACACTGGAATCTTCTACGGGGGGTGCGGAATGTCGGCTACATAGTTGAACGCGATTGATATAAGCACGACATTTATAAAAATAAGCAAATACAAAAAGTGCGTAAAATTTTTAAAACTACGTAATAGGGGTTAGGTTGGCGTATTTGAGCGCCAGTTTTTTTGCTCCAACGTTGCTGTCGTCAAACACCACGGTGATTTCGGCTCGTGGCCCTTGGCCAGATACACCGACTACCGTGCCTTTACCAAATTTGGGATGGCTGACTTTTTCGCCGCCCCGCAGTACCCCATCTTTGGCTGACTCTGAAGGGTTATTTGTATTGGCGGGGCTGACCTGCATGCGTGGGGGACGCCAGGTGTCGCGGCCAAATTTGCTTAAACTAGCGTGCTGCATGGGTTGCCCTAAGATGTCGATGTCTTCTAATAAATCTTTGGGAATATCATCAAAAAAGCGACTCGGGCGGGCAAATTCGCTGCGTCCGAAGGTCATGCGGGCTTCGCTGTGCACCAAAAACAAGGCTTCTTGGGCTCTGGTGATGCCCACGTACAATAATCTGCGTTCTTCTTCGATTTCTTGCAAACTGCTTGTAGATGAGCGGTGGGGCATGAGGTTTTCTTCTAAACCCACCAAAAACACCACAGGGAACTCGAGCCCTTTGGCGTTGTGCAAGGTCATCAGCGTCACGGCTTCATCGGCGACTTCACCATTGACCGCTTGCACCGCCCGGTCATCGACGCTAGCGAGTAAAGCGGCTTCGTCTAAAAATTCCCCAATGCTGCCGCCGGTTTCTTTTTCCCATTCGGCGATGGCGTTGAGCAGTTCGTCGAGGTTTTCTAAGCGCCCTTGGGCGTCAAAACTGCCTTCGTCTTTTAGGGCTTGCAAGTAACCACTTTGGTCAAACACGCTCTTGAGAAACTGCCCTGCGGGCAAACTCACAGCGGCGTCGCTCAGGTCGTCCATCATCTCCACAAACTCAGCAATGCGCTTTACCGCAGGGGTACCTTTGAGAATATCCTCAGCTTGGCGCAACGCGTCTACAAAGCGGGCGTTATTGGCGACTGCCCAGCGGTTGAGGTTGTCTTCGCTGGTTTTGCCGATACCGCGTTTGGGACGGTTCAAAATGCGCCGCAACGATACGTCATCGGTAGGGTTAAGGGCGGCTCTAGCGTACGACAAGATATCTTTAACCTCACGGCGTTCGTAGAAACCGACCCCGCCGATGATTTTGCTGGGGATGCTCGCTCTGCGCAGAGATTCTTCTAGCACCCGCGACTGGGCATTGGTGCGGTACAGCACCGCAATATCGTTAAAGCCAAGCTCGCGTTCTGCCATGACGCTTTCGATTTGCCGCGCCACGAAATCGGCTTCGTTGCGCTGGTCGTGCGCCCGGTAGACTTTGACTTTGCTGCCTTCGCCCTTAACGGGGGTGAGGGTTTTTTCTAAGCGTTCGGCGTTCACCTGAATGAGGGCGTTGGCAACCGACAAAACACTACCGACACTGCGGTAGTTGAGCTCTAAGCGGTACACGTCTGCGTCGTGATAATCACGCTTAAAGTCCAAAATATTGCGCACATCCGCGCCGCGAAACGCGTAAATGCTCTGGTCAGGGTCACCGACGACCATCAAGTTGTGATATTTGCTGGCGAGTTGGTGGGTAAGGCGGTATTGTGCTGTGTTGGTGTCTTGATACTCGTCAACATGAATGAACACCGCCCGCTGTTGCACTTTGTCAAGCACGTCAGGGTGTTCATCAAAAAGCTCGACTGTGCGCATCAAAATGTCGTTAAAGTCCACGGCGTTGCTGCTTTTGAGTTTGGCTTGGTACAACCGAAAACCTTCGATTAACGAATCCAAACGCAAACCCGCAATCATGCTGCCAAAGGTGGTTTCGACTTCTTGGGCGAGTTGGTCTACTGTCCACAAATTAGATTTTGCCCGGTCAATAATGCTGCGCAAGACCCGGGGGTTGGCGTCTTTGAGATGGACGCGTTCCATCACGTCTTGCAGCACGTCGAGTTGGTCACTGGTGTCGTAAATGACGAAACCAGGTTGAAGACCAATTAATTCGCCATAAGTACGTAACACCCGCAAGCAGGCCGAGTGGAAGGTGCTCACCCACAGGTCCCGAGCAGGCGCACCAATTAATTCTTGCACCCGTTCTTTCAGTTCGCCAGCGGCTTTGTTGGTAAACGTCACCGCCAAAATTTCCGTTGGGAACACCTCGTGTTCGGCCATCAAGTAAGCGATGCGCTGCACCACAGTGCGCGTTTTGCCCGATCCCGCGCCAGCAATCACCAAGGCAGGGCCGTCGTAGTGCAACACGGCTTGTTTTTGGGCGTCGTTGAGGTTAGCGAGTAATGTTTCGTTAGCAGTTTTTTTGGACGCAGCAGACTCAGACACAACACGGCATCGTACCGCTACTCGAGCCACTGTGGTGTTGGATAGTGGGCGTTGCTTGCACGCAGCTTACGTTAGGTCATCCTCTGGCTAGATTGATTAAACGAGCGTGTTCACATCAGCGTGTTCAATCAATAGATATTTGTAATGACACATTCAGATAGTGACCAGCAACCACGCCAGCAACCCACCGAGCACGCCATACGCCACACAAATCCCCAAGGTGCGCCTGAGAATTGTGCCTTCTTCGCCACTTAACGCCACGGTGGCACTAGCCGCAATGATGTTGTGCGGACAGATGATGTTACCCACCGCAGCCCCAAAACACTGCGCCCCCAAAATTAATAACGGCGGCAAGTTGAGGTTTTGCGCTGTTACCAATTGAAAGTCAGTAAAGAGGATATTCGAAGCCGTTGCTGAACCCGTCACGAACGTACCGAGTACCCCCACAAAGGGCGCAAGTAATGGCCATACGCTCCCTAACGTGGCAGCGGCACTGGTCGCTAGCGTGTCAATCATGGTGGCGTGCACCATCAACCGCGATAAGCTGAGCATGATGAACAGCGCTACCGACACCTTGATGAGTTGCTTGCCAGCAGCCGTCAATGAAGCGGAAATGTCACTGCGAGGGGCACGTTGCCACAGGGCACCCAAGAAAAAACTGGCAAATAGCAGGGTGCCGGGGTGGTAGAGCACTTGCATACTGCCGGAGAACGTGCCTGCCAGCGTCCACTCGAGCGCCACCTGACGCAACGCCTCACCCACAGGCGCAATCAACCGCGTCGCCACTACAAAAATGACTAACAGTAAGTAAGGTGACGCCGCGCCGACAATCTGCTGGGCATTTAAGGTGCTGGTGTCAGCAGGCGTATCAGTGGCCACATTGTCTGGCTTAAAGCGCGTCCACAGGGTGATAAAGATACCTGCACCCACCAGTGCCCCTGCAAGACTAGGCAGTTCAGGACCGATGAAACGTGCAATGGCGTAGTACGGCACGAAAAAGCACGCCGCAGCGACGAGCGTCCACAACCATAGATAGCGCCTTTTTTCAATGCCGAGCGCTCGCCGAATCAGTAGCATGGTCATAATGGCGATAAATATGCCCAACAAACTATGAAATTGTGCCACAGCAGTGGCAAGTTCGCGTCCGCTGAAATCCGTCGCAGCAATCTGCGGCAAGATGGGCGTGCCAACTGCGCCAAACGACACCCCTACTGAGTGACCAACGAGGGCGATAGTGACCGCGTCAATTTTGCGAAAACCTGCGCTCACCAAAAAGGGCGCGGCGAGTGCTGCTGATGTACCAAAACCCGCTGCGCCTTCGATAAATAATGAAAAAAACCAGGCTACCAACAGGGCGACGACGCCGAGGTCGCTAGAAACTCGCCCGAGTGCTACGCGCAATGTCTCTAGTGCTCCAGTGCGCTGTTGTAGTTGATAAATGGCTAGTGCAGGCAAGATAATCCACAAAATCGTAATCGTCACAAAGCCTGCTTCGGCAGCTACGCCAGCAATTGCGCCCAAGCTACCGAGTGCCGGATAAATCCGTTGACCGAACCTAAACACCGCCAGTGCCAAGGTGACAGCGAGCGCCAAACCGACCGCGCCTGCTTTGGTAGCCGACCATCGCAGGCCTAACATCAAACCTAAAATAACCAAAAGCGGTGAACCAGCAGCAACGGTGAGTGCAAGTGTCATGCTTGCGATGATAACGCAGTTTTGGTGGCCAACTCACTTGGTAGCCAACCCACCACAACAGCGTCGGAAGCGGGGTCAGAAGCCCACTGCTTGACCCTGTGAAACCTCCTGTGAAACCTGAAGCATCTTTCTGGTGGGCGCGCCGTTTATGTTGATGCCAACGTGCTCATTATGGACGAACCGACGGCGGCACTCGAGCCACAAGAAACCGCCAAGGTGGGGCAACTCATTTGGCAACTCAAAAAAGAAGGTATTGGCATTTTTCTTATCAGCCACTTTCTTATCAGCCACGACATTCATGATGTGTTTGACCTGTGTGACCGCTTTTCGGTATTAAGTAACGGGCGCTTAGTGGCGACGTATCCGGTCGGCGAAGTGACCAAAGATGACGTGCTGAGCATGATTATTTTGGGGCGAGAGCCGGAGAACTTGCCTAAGCTCGAGTGCAGCTAACTTCAACATTTGTCCGCTTGATGTGCCGATTGTGAGAGATGGTTGTGGGTCATGTGGTGGGTTGGGGAGGAGGGTGGCTCGAGCTACCTCCCAAAAATCTCCGTCCCACATGAAGATAACTTCACTTTTCAATGCTTGTATGCCCCGTTGACAGTACCTGTTAAATTGGATACACTTGCTTTGCAACCTCAACAAAAGAAAAGGAGACGTCAATGAAAACGTTCACGCGTTGGCTTTGCACGCTGTTGGTCGTTAGCATCTTAGCGGCACCCGCAGCAGCGCAAGAAGAACACCCCTTAGCAGGGCAGTCTATCGAGATGGCCATTTTGGGTATCGGCGGTTGGTTACCGAGCAGCTTAGGTGCTGAGATGGCACAAGAACTGTTTGCGCCTTATGCGGCTGAAAACTTTGGTTACGAAGTGTCGTTTAGCTTTGCAGATGCACCCTTCTCGCAGCTTTTCCAACGGGCAGCCGCGTCACTTTCGACCCGTTCCAATGAGTTCAACATCATCATCAGTGACAGCCAGTGGCTCGGGGCGTTTGCTGAACCCGGTTGGATTGTCAACATGAACGACATCATTGCTGAAAACCCCGAACTTGACATCGAATGGTACAACCCCATCGTGGTGAGCACTTACATGACCTACCCTGACGGTACTGACCAACTCTGGGGTCTGCCGCAAGAAGGCGACGTAATGGTGCTTTTTGTGCGTCAAGACTTGCTTACCGACCCTGCCGAGCGCGAAGCGTTTATGGCGGAATATGGTTTTGAGCTTCCTCAGACCTTTGAAGACTGGGAAGACGTCACCATGACTGAGTACGAGCAAATTGCAGCCTTCTTCACCCGTCCAGATGAAGGTTTGTACGGTAGCGCCAAGCAGTATGCCCGTGAATACGACTACGCGTCGATGAACTTGTATCCGTTCATGTTCTCCCTCGGGGGTGACATTTGGGATCCGGGTACGGGTCAAATCGAAGGCATCTTGGACAGCGACGTTAACGCCGAAGCCATGGTGTGGAACAAGCGCATGCTCGACTACATGCCACCAGGGGCTACCAACTACGGTATCGGTGAAATCGTCGATATCTTTGCCCAAGGGCAAGTAGCTACTGCCTTCCAGTGGGCCGCCGTGGGTCTTAGCATGATTACCGAAGAAACTGCTGACGACGTGCTGGTCGTGCCGCCGCCCCTCTTTGAGCGGGCTGATGGTTCTTTGGACCGCACCTATTCGATGGGTGGGCAGCCTTGGGTGATTAACGCCTACAACACGCCTGAGCAAATGCGCGTGGCTACAGACTTCCTCAAGTGGTGGTATTTGCCAGAAACGCAGCTCGAGTTTGCCCGTCGCGGTGGTAACCCTACCGACGCACAAACGCTCAACGCTGAAGGTTTCGATGACATTAACCCTTGGAATCGCGCTTACCGCTACATGCTCCAAGACGACCGCGCTCGTGACTTCTGGCACGAACCGAGCTATTCAGAAATGCTCTCGATTCAACAAGAAGGCTTTACTGCTTACACCGCCGGTCAAGTTGACGATGCTGCCAACGTGCTCAAGTGGATTGCTTGCCAACAACAAGAAATCCTCTTTGATTCTGGCCGCACCGAGATTGAACCCTCCAACGAGTGCCGCCGCGTTCGTCTGCGCTAATTGGTCATCATGTCAAAGTGAGTGGGTATTTACCTGCTCACTTTTTTGCTGTTTGCTGGTTGTATTTGCTGGCTGTGATGTCGGTTAGCCTATTGGTTATCGTGCCTGTGTAGACTTGTGTGGTAGCCCTGCGTGTTAGCCCTGTGTGGTAGGTAGCTTACAGAATAGATTACAGCGTAGCCCTCTCCCTAGCATTACAATTACGTGTAACTTTTTACACGAAGGTTGTTTGCGGTTACTTCAACGTTAACGCTCACATTGTCCACGCGGCTAAGCAGTACCCTTGCTATATCCGTATATATCCGCATCGCTATATCCGCAGCAATGTCACAACAAAACTCACCTCGTTATTTTTTAGTTGTAAAGGAGTGATTATGGCTTCGACGTCGATGTCGCGCCCGCAAGCCCCATCGCAACGTGCCAAGTGGCACCAACGCCTCAACGACCCCAAAGTGCTTGCTGTCTTGCTCATCACCCCCGCGATGTTGTTCTTTTTTATCTGGAACGTCATTCCGGTGCTGTGGCTCGTGGGCTTGAGTTTTTACCGTTATTCGCCCAAGTTTGGGCAACCGCCTAGTTTTGTTGGCATCGGTAACTACGAAGACCTATTTTTTGATTTTAGCGCTTGGGAAAGTTTGTCACGTACCTTCATTTGGGTGCTACTTAGCGTGGGTATCGAAACGGTGTTGGGCATCGTCTTGGGTATTCTTTTTTGGGGCAGCGATAAACTTCCCGGCAGACGTTTGGCGCTCACCTTGCTCTTCACGCCCATGCTACTCACGCCTGTGTCGGTAGGGGCGTTTTATCAATATATTTACGAGCCAACGTTTGGTATTCTCAACTATTTTCTAAGTTTCTTTGGCACGAACATCGACTTTTTAGGCGATCGCAGTTGGGCGTTTGCGTCAGTACTTGCCGTAGACGTGTGGATGTGGACGCCGTTTATGATTTTGATTACCCTAGCGGCGCTGGGGTCGGTGCCCAAAGCGGAACTCGAGGCAGCAGCCATTGACCGTTTACCGTGGTTACAGCGTTTTTGGCACATCATCTTGCCGCGCAGCAAATTTATCTTGATGCTTGGGGTGCTGCTGCGCACCATTGAGTCGTTTAAGACTATGGATTTGATTCACCTGATGACCCAAGGAGGGCCTGGTAACGCCACAGACTTGATTGCTATTTCGCTTTACCGCACCGCGTTTGATAGTTTGCAAATGGGCGAATCCGCCACGCTAGCGCTCATTTTGCTACTTACCGCTATCGCGTTTACCTCGATTTATCTGTATATTCTCAACCTCAGCAAACGTGAACAGGAGATTGCCCTATGACGGCTAAAACTTCATGGCGTACGCGTGTTTACTACGGCGTGTTGTGGCTCGTGGCGCTACTTTTTTTCTTGCCCGTGTTGTGGATTATTCTCAGTTCGTTTAAAGACCTAAACGGCATTTTGGCGCGGCCACCACAGTTTATCTTTACGCCCTCGCTGGCCAACTACCGCGACCTGTTCAGCATTCCCGAGATGGTACGCGACCTGCGCAACAGTGTGATTATTTCCTTGTCAGCCCTACTTATTGCGTTGGTGGTGGCCTACTTGGCGGCTTACAGTTTTTCGCGTTTTAAGCCTGCAGGTACTGACCTGTTTATGTTTTTGCTGCTGTCCATTCGCATGGTGCCGGCTGCGGCTGTGGTGGTGCCCGTATTCTTGATGTACACCGCGTTTGGTTGGAAGGGCACCTGGGGCGGGGTGATTTTGTATTACGCCATGTTCAGTATTCCTTTTTCGGTGTGGATTCTCAAAGGATTCATTGACGGGGTATCGCCGAGGTTTGATGAGACGGCGCTGGTTAATGGTGGCTCGAGGTGGCACGTCATCACCCACGTCATCTTGCCGCAGGTGCGCCCGGGTTTGATTGCCGCTTTTATCTTCAACTTGATTTTTGTGTGGAACGAATTTTTGTTTAACTTCATCGTCAGTAACGCTAGTACCGAAACCATCCCCGTACTGCTAGCAACCAACCTCTACTCGGATGGTGGTTTGAACTGGACGTTTATGACTTCGCTGACTACCTTGTATATGATTCCGCCGATTGTGTTTATCTTTTTCTTCCAGCGTTACTTGCTGGTTGGCATGACCTTCGGTACGGTGCGAGGTGAAGTGTGAGCGCCCAAACCGCCAATACCGACGTTGCCAACGAAACCCCCAAACGTAGAAAACGCACGTTTGCCTCGGTGATGCAGACGCTACTAGTGTTTGTGATGTTAGCCAGTTTCGCCATGATTACCCAGCAACTTGAAGTCTTTTTCACCGTTGGTGAGGTCGAAATCGACTTGGGGCTGCTGCTCTACCAAATTGGCTTAGGTACGCTTATTGTGTCGTCACTGTTGCAAATTGCCTTTGGCAACATCCCCCCGGGTGCCAGTTTTGGTAAAACCATGCGCATTCTCGGGGTTGCTATCGCTATCATCATTGCGGTATTTGGTATTGGTATCTTGTTGGCAAGACCGTTAACAGAGATGGGGCGTTGATGAGCGCAACCAAAAATACCATTGTTGAATTCCAGCAGGTGAGCAAACACTTTGGCCGCAATAACCTCTTTGATGACCTGAGTGTGGCACTAGAAAGTGGCCGTTTTAGCGTCATTTTTGGCGCGCCAGCCTCAGGTAAATCCACGCTGCTGCGTATTCTTACGGGTCTCGATAAGCCCTCGAGCGGCCAAGTTCTCTTGCGCGGCGAAGATGCTACTAACACGCCTGCTGGCGAACGCAACATCGGTTACGTACCGCAAACGTTTGCTTTGTATCCGCACTACAGTGTGTTTGACAATATCGCCTATCCGCTGCGCTTAAACCGCATGGCCAAAGAAGGCATCCAACCCATCGTAGAGCGGGCTGCCGAGCGCCTCAGCATCAGCGAGCTATTGAGTAAGCGCCCCGATCAGCTTTCCGGTGGGCAAAAACAACGCGTTGCCATCGCGAGGGGCATCGTCAAAGACACCGACATCTTCGTGCTTGATGACCCCTTGACAGGTTTGGACTTTAAGTTGCGTGAACAACTTTTTGATGATCTTAGGCAAATGCAAGCCGACCTAGAAGCCACCTTTATTTACACCACCTCAGATACCCTAGAAGCGCAGATGCTCGCCCAAGATGTGCACGTGTTAGACAGCGGACGCATCATCGAGTCAGGCGAATTTGAGCAGGTCTTTAAACACCCACAGCAGCGCCGCACTATGGCGCTTTTGGGGTATCCCAAGACCAACCTCATTGGCGGCACCTGGCAGTACGCAGGTGCTGACCCCAAAGCCACCTGTCACTTGTTTGATGTGCCTGTGAAACTCGTTGGTGACGCTAAAGTCTACGACAAGCAAGATATTGATTTAGCGGTGCGTCCTGAGCATATCGCTGTTAGTCCAACAGGAGACGATTGGCTGACGGTGACAGCAGAAATCACCTTGGTAGAAAACCTCGGCGGTGAAGTGGTGATTTACTTAGAAGCCCATGATTTAGCATTGTTGTCGACGCTGTCGCAAGCAGACGCAGGTGGGCTCGAGGAAGGTGGCGTCACCATTGGTGTGCGCCCCGAACACGTCATTGTCTTTGACCATGACACAGGGATGCGCTTAGGACGCGGGCACGCGGAAGTCAAAGCAAGTCGCCAACCCAAGGAGGTCGCTGGTGGCTGACATTCACCTCAAAAACCTCACCAAGCGTTTTGGTGATTTGGTGGCCGTAAAAGATGTAACGATTACTTTTCCAAGTTCGACGGTGACGTGTTTGCTAGGGCCTTCGGGCTGTGGCAAAACCACGCTCATGCGCATTATTGCTGGCCTCGAGACCCCGAGCTCGGGTGAAATTTACTTTGGGGATAGCAACGTCACCGAACTGTCTCCGAGCGAGCGCAACATCGGCATGGTGTTTCAGTATCCGGTGGTGTACCGGGGGATGAACGTCTACAAAAACGTCGAATTGCCCCTCAAACACGATAAAACCGTAGACAAACAAGAACGCAAAGAACGGGTTGAACGGGTGCTCGCAGACCTTGATTTGGCTGATAGTGCCAACAAAAAACTTGACCAACTCGATAATGGCACCTTGCAAAAAGTGGCGGTAGCCCGCGAGGTAGCCCGTCGTCCGCGCATTATCTTGTTTGATGAACCCATCACCAACGTGGACGTGAGCGCCAAGACGCAACTGAAACTGGCCCTTAAGCGCCTCAGTAAACAGCACTCACAAACCATTGTCTACGTGACCCACGACCAAACCGAAGCCATGACCCTAGCTGACGACATTGCCCTGATGCGAGACGGTAGCATCGTGCAGCGCAGCAGTCCGCAAGACCTTTACGACCACCCCAATGACCGTTTTGGGGGTTGGTTTTTGGGTAATCCGGGTATGAATTTTGTACCCCATGAGGTGCGTGCCAATGGGCAGCTCGAGATTACCGCGCCCCTTTTTAGTAAGCCTGTGAGCTTGTCGGGTTTTCACATTGACCACGAGGTGCTAGTAGGCATTCGCCCCGAGTGGCTCAGGGTGCTCAAACAAGAGACCTCAGGGGCAGTGCCTGCTGAGGTGGTGCAACGTGCCATCGTGGTAGGGGGGCAGTACTTGCTGACTTTAAAAGTTGGCGATGACACCTTCAAAGCCAAAGTGCCGCCGAGTATGGATGTGGTAATTGGTGACACCGTCTGGGTGCAGTGTCCCCTCGAGCGCGTCAGTCTGTTCGGTCGCGATGGGCATAAGCTCGAGGCCGCTTTCAAGTACGCTTAAACGTTCAAACGATAAACTCGAGCCGACGTGATGCTGCGTCGGCTTTTTGTGTCGGCTTTTTGTTGCAGCTTTTTGGTGAGGTGAGCATGTTCTACTTCGGTTCCAATTTCAAAATGACCCAAACGCCGAGTATGTCTCGAGTCTTCGTTACAGAACTGGCCGAAAAACTTCCTGAGGTACTTGCCACCCTACCTCCCGTGCAAACCTTCGTGATTCCGCCTTTTACCTCGTTAGCTGGCCTAGCTGAGGTGTGTGAGCCGCACATCTGGCTGGCTGCCCAAAACATGCACAGTGAACTTACCGGGGCGTTTACTGGCGAGATTGCTGCGCCTATGCTCGAGGAACTCGGCGTGCAGATGGTCATGCTCGGTCACGCAGAAAGGCGGCAGGTGTTTGGGGAAACCGACGCACAACTCCAGCGCAAGGTGAATACTGCCTTGGCTCGAGGTTTACGCGTCCTCTTGTGCGTGGGCGAAACATCGTTTGAACGCGACCATCAGGTGACAGCAAGCACGCTCACGCGCCAACTGCGTATCGCTTTACACAACGTCACATTAGCAAACCTCACAGGCGACGCACCGCGTTTGTTGCTGGCTTATGAACCCGTGTGGGCCATTGGCGAAGGCAGCACGCCTGCTACCCCTGAGGCTATTGCTGCGAGTATTGTGCCCATTCGTGACGTGCTCGCTGAAAAATTTCCTGATGTGAACGTGCCGTTACTTTATGGCGGTAGCGTCAACATGGAGAACTGCCGAGACTACGCGGCACTAGCAGGCATTGATGGGCTGTTTGTCGGGCGAGCAGCCTGGACGGTAGACGGGTATCTCGAGGTACTTAAAGCAGGGGTGTTAGCGAGCAGGTGAGGGTGGCTCGAGCTGCTCAATGTCGCTGAGTTTGCGCACGTCAATTGACAGCACGTGACTGGTGTTTTCGGGGTTGAACATGTTCATAAAACGCGCTCGCCACACCACTTCACGACACTTGTACGACGAGCGCGTGTGAATGGTGGTAAACGAGGTTTCGTCGACACCCTCGAGCAAGATGAGCACTTCACTGTCGGCGGCTATAAACGCAGCTTGGTCTTGACTTGCTAACGGGCTTTGGTTGTTGATGGGATGAACGACCGTCCAACTGAGCGGAAAAAAAGTCACCCCTGGGCGTTCTAGCTCGAGCGGATAAAACCTACGCACAACTCGGGTTTCCTCTTGCTCGAGGCGACTCAAAATAACCGTTGCAGACAAGTTGATGAGTTGACTTTTGCGTAAGTTAACAATGCGAAACATTAGCGCCCAGCCGTCTTGATAGGGGGCTATAACCGCATGGTGACTGAACGCGACCCGGCTCGTAGGCCGAGAAAAGCGGGCATAGATAACCCCCGTAGCAAGTGCTACTGCAAAAAGACCCACGAGTGCCTCGAGCGTCGCAATGCTATTAGCGGCAATGCCGTTGGGCACCAAGTAACCATAACCGATGCTGGCAAAGGTCTGCACGCTCAAAAAAAATGCCTGCAAAAACCTGGGTATGTCTTCACTTAACCCCAAAATTGCCCCTTCGCCACAAAGCCAATACGCCCCCGCAAACAGCACATTGAGTGTCATATATACGGCGATGACCAACAGCATGAACGTCCACCACGGCATTACCATCAGCGCGTGAAAAGGGTTGAGTTGATTGACCAAGCCCAGCCCGTGCCGCTTAACGTTAAAACTGCCGTCCGGATTGAGAAGCCGTTTGTGACTTCTTTCGGCGACGACCTTGCCAAAGCCTAAGTCTTTGGGTACGTCGTTGTGAGGAATGTCGTTAGCGGGAATGTCGTTAGCGGGTGAAGCGTGAGGCGGGGTATCGGGTGATGCGTCCATAATCTTAGCCTAGCCCGTGCAGCTCATTCGGCGTGCAAAGGTAAGTAAGGAGCAGCATCAATCGCTAGTGCATTAGGGGTGATGATGTTTTGCAGTTGATGCTGGGCAGCCAAGGCAATCATGGCACCGTTGTCGGTAGTGAGCTCGAGCATGGGCACAGACACCTCGATGTTGAGGTCATTAGCGAGTTGCTCGAGGCGCTCGCGCAATAACTGATTGGCTGCCACCCCACCTGCAACGACCAACCGCGTGCGTCCGGTTTCTTTGAGCGCCCGCTTCGTGACATGCACCAAGCTCGTTACTACGGTGTCTTCAAAACTGGCTGCTACATCAGCCGCCTCGGCGTCAGGTTGGTTGCGCAACAAGGTGGCCACAGCAGTTTTTAAACCACTAAACGAAAAGTCAAACCCCGTTTGTTGCCGCAAAGGTGGCGTAAACGCAAACGCATCAGCATTGCCCTCAGCAGCCAGACGGCTCAACGCCGGCCCACCCGGGTAGCCAAGCCCTAACAGTCTGGCGACTTTATCGAAGGCTTCACCAGCGGCATCGTCGCGACTTTTGCCAAGTTCACGGTAGCTTCCCCAAGCAGGCACATCAAACAAACTGGTGTGACCCCCAGAAGCAATCAAACACAAAAAAGGCGCTTTGCAATTGGCGGCGGCAATGTGTCCTGCTAAGTGATGGACGGGAATAAACGGAATACCACGCGACCAAGCCAGCGCCCTGGCGTAATTCAAACCCACTAAGAGCGCCCCCACTAACCCAGGGCCATATGTCGCTGCTACAGCGTCAACCTCGTCTAAGCGGATACCTGCTTGAGCCAACGCCTGCTGACAGACATGGTCGATGACGTTTAAGTGTTCGCGGCTAGCTTGTTCAGGCATCACCCCACCGAAAGCTTCGTGCAGTGCCGTCTGTGAGGCCACCACGTTGGCGAGTACTGCACTTCCTTGGACGATGCCCACGCCTGTGTCATCACAGGAGGTGTCAATACCCAGCACGATGGGGTCATGAATGATGGTATCGGTGAGCTTCTCCGTAGTCAGTTTCTCCGTAGTGAGTTTCTCTGTGGTGAGTTTCTCCGTCACCTTGTGAGTGTATCACTGTGTCTGTGACAAAACGCGTTACAGTAAAAACGTGAAAGACTGGCAGCAGGTGCTCGAGCACTACCACCACATTCACCTCAAAAACGTCGGTTCGGGGTTGCGTTTTGCTACCAAGCCGGGTGTTCGCGACTTTCCTGACGTGCCAGCGGGGGTGCTCGAGTTACTCAAGTATCTCGAGCCAGCGTCTGGTACTGCTGACATTGCCATTGACGCGTCGCACAGTCAAGGACTACTCGCCCAAGCTTTGTTGCAAGCAGGATACGCGCAGGTGTGGCAAGCAGAAACCGCTCGAGCTGCCCTCATTGCTAGTCACGCGGTGTTACCTGATCAGGTGCATCAGGTTGCCCAAGGCTTGTGGGAACTGCCCGAAGCCTCAGTTGATGCCGTTTATCTCATGCCAGAGGCTAGCAAAGGCTCGCGGCGGGTTGAAGCTGAGTTGGTCGGCGCGTTTCGGGTGCTCAAAGTCGGTGGGACGTTGCAGGTGGCTTTTGCCAAAGACCAAGGGGCGAAGCGCTACGAAAAGGCAGCGACACAACTGTTCGGTGCAGGGGATGTCCGCAACAAAAAAGCCGCTTTTCGGGTCAGTCGCTGGCAAAAAAAGTCCCACGATGGGGCTACTCTGTGCGAAAAGACAGCATCCATCACCTTTGATGTAGCAGGTTTGACGCTCACGGCGGCACCGGGGGTGTTTGCTGCCGGCAAGTTGGACAAAGGCAGTGAGCTGTTGCTCGAGGTACTCACCCATGAAGGTTTACTCACAGGGGCTGCGCTTACGGGTCAGCGGGCGCTCGATGTGGGCTGTGGTTATGGCGTGTTGGCGCTCAAGTTGGCGCTTTCAGGGGCAGCCGTCACGGCACTAGATGATGATGTGTTGGCGGTGAAAAGTACGGCTGCCAACGCGGCTCACTACGGCCTAGACGTGCGTTGTTTACACGCCGATGTGGGTAGTAGCCTGCGCGATGAGCGCTTTGACATGGTAGTAATGAACCCGCCGTTTCACGTGGGCAAACAGGTGCGCTTGGATGTGCCAGAAGCGTTTTTGGCGACCGCGAGAGAGAGGCTCGAGCCATCTGGCACGCTCTACCTCGTTGCCAACGCCGCGTTGGACTACGAAAGCCTACTCAATGCTTGGGGAACGTGTCACACGCTCAGGGTTGACAAAGGTTATAAAGTCTTGAAGTGGCAACCCCAACGCTAAGCCAGATTCCAACGCAATCCCAGACCCGGTGCGTCTAATACGGATTCCAACGGGAACGAAAAAAGCCCGTAGGGGTTTGGGCAGTATTTAGTCGGGCAGCTAAGTACGGGACAAAAGCTGAATACAGAAAAAAAGGTCGTCAGCTCTGAAAG
>CAZKAZ010000017.1:0-5842 GCA_964550765.1 uncultured bacterium
CGGAAACGGAAGAAAGTCTGTAGGACTTTTTGAAGTGTTTAGTTGGAATCCGTATAAGACGCGAGCGGTCTGTAAGGCGTAGGCGAACAGCAAAAGCAAGTGATGCCCCCATGGGGCGCACATACGGTTGATTTCGGACGAACAAAAAGACAACTAGCTTACCTCCTAAAATAAACTTAACGGCGTTAAGTTGTGGGTAAAAAAATAATCACGCGGGCAGCAGAAATCCCTGCAACATGGTCTCGTAATCAGCAAAGGCGTTTTCGGCATCAGTGCGACTTACGTAATCCATGCTGATGGTGAGGGCAACGATACCGTGAATGGTCATCCACACTAAGTTGGCATAGTGCATCACCTCGCCAGGGCGCAAGATGCCTGCTTGCTTACATTCCTCGAGGGTGCGGGTAAGTACGGAAAACGATTCGATGGGTGCTTGACAGTCTTCGTCATACCCCTCGGGCATAGCACGGGTCAAAAACTCGCCCCGCTGCATAAACATCAAACGGTAATGCACCGGATAATTGAGGCCAAACTCGAGATACGCTCTTCCTATCGCAGTTAATTTATCTCGAGGGTGGGCGGCGCTATCAAAAGCGGCGTTGAGCATGTCCGCAAAACGCATGAAGCCCTCGAGCACCACCGTAAACAGCAGTTCGTCTTTGTCGGCAAAGTGCAAATAAATAGTCGTTGGCGAGTAACCGATGGCTTCGGCAACTTGGCGCAACGAGAAGTGTTCGTAGCCGTGCTCGAGAAAAAGCGCCTCGGCAGCTTCGATAATCGCCCGCCGCAATTCGGCTTTGCGCTGTTGCCGCCGCGAGGCACTTTTGGCTTGGATGCGAGCACTGCGCGTTTTGGGCTGGGTTTTGTTGGGCTGGGTTTTGGGAGAATCGTTGGACGAACTTGCCATAACATCTCTATTATACTTAACGGCGTTAACTTGTCAAGGATGGCTCGAGTTTGTTTGTGTTGATTCTGGTTTGAATCGATAGTGCTGAACCACGTTAAACATCAAACAAACATCGCTAGTTTGAGGGTACGCATGTAAGGACATCGAAACGCATTATTAATTAACAAATCAGTCTGGTGATGCAATGGCAGTTAACGTGTCAGAGTTTATAGTGCATGATACGAAATTTGTGCGTATAGATTCAGTCTTGGAGGTCGACTTTGTCTTGTGCGTCTTGTGCGCGCTGGTCACTAAGACATCAGTCATTAGCCACTAAGACATCAGTCACGAATGTACTGGCTGCTAAGATACCGATTATTATGATACTCTGTGTCAGTAAAAAAATTGTCAATGTGTAATTTAAGTATTTAGCTAATTGTGTTAATATATTACCCATTAGCATCGCGGTGACGCTAAGATATCACTAGTGAATGTTAAAACTCGCAGGGAAACGTGCAAAGCAAAATGCGCAAAGGACAATACAAAGGACGATAAATACAAGGGACGACAAAGGAACGTTGGTACGGGTATGTTTATGATGACGTATCACGTCATTTTTCTTGTTGGGTCATGGTTACGCTTACCCGATGGCTCATTTGTATGAGGAGCTTTTATGAAATGGACATACGCCCCAAGCTTGCGGTGGGTACTGTTACTGCTGCTGTTGGTTGCTTGCAGCAGCAACGACCTCGAAGCCCGTTTCTCGTTTTTACCTGATGATGGCGACACCAATACGGAGTTTACATTTGATGCGGGCCTTTCAATCAGTGTTGATACCGATATTATTAGTTATGTGTGGGACTTTGGTGACGGCAACAGTGCTACGGGCGAAGTGGTCACCCATGTTTTTGACGCTAGTGGTGACTACAACGTTACATTAACTGTGCGCAACGGCAACGGTACGCAGTCGCGCTCGAGCCAACGGGTGTTAGTTGACGCTGCTAACAATCAACCCCCTACGGCAGTGATTGGTGTATCACCGATAACGGGTACGCTCAATACGCGTTTTAATTTTGATGGCACGGCGTCGTTTGACCCCGACAGCGATCCTGATGATCCCAACACCTTCCGCGATGACGATTACACTTGGACATTTGGTGATGGCACAACTGCCGAAGGCGCACAAGTGAGTCATGTCTACGACGCGCCCGGTGAATATGACGTGCAGTTAATTGTGCGCGACCCTGATAACGCCGATGGCAGCACCACGGTGACGGTGACAGTAGCGGACGTTAGCACTCGAGTGCGAGCCGTGCACGCCGCCCCAGATGTGGGTTTGGTCGATGTGGCCATCACTAGTGGTGTCAACGATGTGCTGCTTTCAGGTGTGCCGTACGCAGCGGCGTCTGCTTTTCAAGCGGTTGCTGCTGATATTGTCACAGTGACGGTTACGCCCGAAGGCAGCAGCGAACCGGCGCTTGTGCTCGAGCAACCCTTAGCTGCCAACCGCGACTACACCGCCATCGCCCTTGGTACGCTCAACCCCGCAGACAATTTTCCGCTCGATACCCTGTTTTTTGCCGAAGATAGCACCACCCCTGCTGCTGGTGAATTTACCTTGAGCGTGGTGCACGCGGCGGCTGGCGCGCCAGAAGTTGATGTGTACGTGCTGTCTGGTGAACTAGGAGATGATAGCCTGGCTGAGGTTAATAACGCCAGTCCGCTCAGGCTAGCCTACCGTGCCGTCAGCCCCACGTTGTCGCTACCTGTGTCGGCAGAAGATGCGGCCTATCGCGTGATTATCACTCTTGCAGGCGAGCAAAGGGTGGTGTATGACAGCGGTTTACTGACCGATGCGCTCAGGGCGGGTGTTAATTACACCGCGGTTGCTGCCATCGACCCGGCAGAAGATGCGTTATCGCCGGTACAGTTAGTGCTCCTTAGCGATCAAACGGATACGCCGTTTGTGACACTACCCAACGTGAATGTACTCGATGAAGGCAGTAACGACACTCCTGCACGTGCAACAGACATAGGCGAATTAGCACAAAACGCCAGTGTGCGCACCCTAGCTGCTATTGAAGACCAAGGCGACGTGGATGTATTTGCTTTTAGCGTCAGCGAAGCCACTGAACTGACGGCACGCACCCAGAGTCAAGCCCTTGGCTCGAGCGTCGATACCATCCTCACCTTCCACAGCGCCGACGGCACACCCTTACTCAGCAACGACGACGCCAACGATGACACCTTGGATTCAGCAGTGACGGTGCTTGTACCAGCGGGTGATTATCTAGTGTCGGTGCGCAACGTCGATCCTCTCGTTGGTGAGCCAGCGGCGTTTTATGACCTTATTATCAGCAGTGACGAAATCCGCGCTAATGATTTACCTGACTATGGTGCCAGTGCAGGGACGTTCACAGGCGATAGCAACGCCCCCAATATCGGGGCTTTCAGTGGTAATGCTTTGGCGGTGAGCGCCGTGCAACCAGATGGAGACCCGCTCGAGCAACCCATGGTTATCTTGGTTGACACCCCTGCCGCAACGGGTTTGCCGATTTTGTTTGATGCTGATGCAGTGGGCGTGTTGGAAGTGATTCTTGAAGACTTGAGCGGTCAGAGCCGTTTAGTAAAAACTCAAGCTATGACCCCGCAAGCGGTGAAAACTGCCCTTGGTGGTACGTTTACCTTTAACTTCCCCGGTGAAACCATTGAACGCAATGTTGATGCTAGTGCCACCCTATCGGTACCCACGGTGACGGCGGTAGCACGCGCTGGCTCGAGGGTCACCGTTACCTTTGCCAATGTGCCCGGGGCAAATACCAACGTTGAAGTGTTCGGGCGTACCTCGGCGGCGGCTGGCAGAGCCTCGGGTACATCGCCGTTGTCGGTGCCTGTCAGTGTCACAGCAGACGAAGCCATCGTGGTAAGTGTCATCAGTTCTGATCGCAGTGGGCTGCAACCGCCGCTGACTAGCACCCAACGCAACGTTAGTCAGTACCTTTACTACAGCGAGCACGCCGAATGAAGCCCGCCATCCAAATTCAACCTCAAGTACCTCGAAAGCAGGGAGGAACAATGCGCAATTTCAGCCTCGGGTTACTCGTTTTGCTCGTCCTGAGTAGCTGTCAGCAAGCCCCTAGCCCCACCGCCGAGTCTAGCGCTGAACCTATACCTGCTTGGCAGTCGGGTGATTGGTTGGGTGTGTCACCAGAAGGGTTTCCCTTTACGAGTCAAACGCCAAGTCGTGCCCCAGATACACTCACGGGCGTTCGTCCGCAGGTGTACTTGGTCGAATTTGCCAGCCCGCCGCTCGCTAGTGGCGGCAGCAAAAGCGCTGTAGCTAGGGAACATGCTAGTTTTGCCAAAGCCGCTGCTGAGGCCACATTAGATTATGTGGAACGCTTTCGCTATGAGCGTTTGTTTAATGGTGTGTCGGTAGCTGTTGCTGCCAAAGATGTTACTACCCTCGCGCAACTGCCAGGGGTACAAGCCCTTTATTTAGCCAGTGATTATGTGCGTCCCTTGCCACAAGCTGAGATTGACTTGCAGCAGCTCGAGAACGTCCGTGCAGAAGTGTTGAGCGCGTGGCAACTTACCGGTGTTGATGTGGCTAAAGGCGACTTGGGCTTAACGGGTCGCGGTGTGCGGGTCGGCATCATCGATGATGGTTTAGACCTCGATCATCCTGAGTTTGCAGGTCGGGTCGTAGCCAGCTTTGACTTTGTAGGCGATGGTTGGGACCCTAGTTCACCAGAAACTGCACCCTTCAACCCCGATAACGACGTAGACATCACCTGCCCGGTTAACGGCAACCACGGTACGCATGTTGCAGGTATCGCAGTCGGTCGCACGGTAGGCGTCGCCCCCGAAGCTGAGATTGGTGTGTATAAGATTGGCGACTGTAACGATATTGATTCAACCTCGTTTGATGCCACCATTGCAGCGCTCGAGCGTGCGGTTGAAGACGACATGGACATCGTTAATATCAGCAGTGGTTATGTTTATACCTGGCCTGCTGGCATTGCTGATCGTGCTGCTAATGAGGGCTTAATTATTATCTCCTCAGCAGGTAACACCCCTACCCTTTACGCCATCGGGACACCCGCTGCTGACGCGGGCATCATCAGTGTGGCATCTTATGACAACACTCGAGTGCCATTTGTCATTGCGCGCCGTCAAGATGGTGAACCTGTCTTCTACGAAGTTGCCCAAGGCTTTGCCGACGTTGAACCACGGGGGGTGCTCGATGATGTTGTCTATGTAGGACGTGGTTGTAAAAGCGACCCTTACCAAGGCGATTCCAACGGCAGCACTGCTTTGATTATTCGTGGGGGGTGCACGTTCAACGAAAAATTTCAGCGGGCGCTCGATGAGGGTGCACAAGGCGTCATTGTCTACAACAACATTCCCGGTGATGCCCCGATTGTAATGGGGGCAGTCGAACCACGTGATGATGCTTTTGCAGTGATGATTTCCTTTGCAGACGGTGAAGCCATCCGTCAAGCTCTCGCCGCCAGAGAGGATGTCAGTCTCGAGTTTGCAGGTGAGTTGTTAGTTCCTGAGCAGCCGACAGGGGGGCGACTCTCGAGCTTCAGTTCCTACGGACTCACGCCAGATTTGCAACTCAAACCTGACATTGGCGCACCTGGTAGGGCGATTTACTCGGCGGTGCCCTTAACTGAAGACCAACCTGCTACCAACTTTGCGGTCTTTAGTGGTACGTCGATGGCATCGCCGCATGTAGCAGGTGCAGTGGCATTGTTGTTGGAAAGTCGCCGCGCACGCGGGTTGTCTACTTCGAGACGCCCGCCAACCCGAACATGCGGCTGGTCGATATCAAAGCCGTCGCCGAGATCGCCCATGCAGGCGGGGCGCAGGTGATCGTCGACAACACCTATGCGACCCCATATCTCACGCGGCCCATCGCGCTCGGTGCCGATCTGGTGGTGCATTCGG
>CAZKAZ010000017.1:5852-40848 GCA_964550765.1 uncultured bacterium
TGTTGTTGGAAAGTCGCCGCGCACGCGGGTTGTCTACTTCGCCTGAACAGGTGCGTACTTTGCTACAAAACACCGCCATACCCAGTGAGTGGTCACGATGTGATGACACTGGGGTTGATGGGGTGTGTGACCAAGGCTATGCTGATCCTACCCACCGCCAAGGGGCTGGCTTGTTAAACCTGCCTGCGGCCATCAATGCGGTCACCACGGCAGTGCCTGCTAAGTTGTCTTTGGGTGAAAGCCAACAAGGCAGCGTCACCGAGACCATCACCGTTACCAACAGCAGCAATGTACCGCGCAACTACGACCTGTCGGCGTTGACAGGGGTGGTTGCTACTGACCATGTGTTGGATTTTTGGCTACCAGAGACGACGAATGTAACCTTTGACCGCCCCACGGTGACAGTAGAAGCAAACTCGAGCGCCACTTTCTCCGTCACCATCACCGCCCCTGATGACGTGCCTGATGGCACTATCTACGGCGGATTTCTTGAACTTTCTCCGCAAACTAGCGACAGCAACATGGTGCGCATTCCCTTTGCAGGTTTCAAGGGCGATTACCAAGACCTGCCCGTTCTGGGCGTGTCTCCTTTTTTAACTGATACTGACAGCACCGTGACGGTTGATGGTGATCCGCCTAATGTGCCTATTTATCTGTCCGAAGTTGAAGTCCTTGACCCGGGGCAGCGTTATAGCATGGCAGGAGACGACGTGCCCACGTTTGCGTTTGGTCTGCAGCATCAAGCCCAACGGGTGACGGCAGAAATTATTCCCCAAGGTAGTCTCAGTTGGCTGGGAGCGCAACCGGGTTTTCGCATTGAACTGGTGCCGCGCAGCCAACCGGGGAATGTATTCGTGTTTGGTTTGGGCGATATTGACGCGTCTGGCTTGCCTGATGGCCGCTACACCATCCGTATCACCATCCTCAAAGCGGGCGGCAACCCCAGTAACCCCAATCACCTCGAGATAGCAGAAACGCCCCATTTCTTCATCGACCGGTTGCCTGATTGATTGTGATTGGCTGAATTGATGTGTAGGACGTCGTTTGTGTAGGTTGGCGTGGCGTTTGGACGAAGCTAGATATGCGTTTTTGGCATAACAGCCATAGATAAAACAGCGAGGCGGAATATCCACTGCTTCGCTGTTTTTGTGTGTCTAGGACGGGCTTTACGTTTTTTTGTGTGGGATGGGTGATGTTTGCACCACGCCCTACTTGGCTGTCAGCAACCTTGCATCCATACCCCCTGTGGGTATATACTCACATCACGAAACGAAACACCAACCTCAGGAGGGTTACATGTTTTTTAAGCAATTTTATGACGAAGACCTCGCACAAGGGAGTTACTTCATCGGCTGTCAAGCCACAGGCGAAGCCATCGTCGTGGATGCTCGCCGCGACATTGATGTGTATGTGCAAGAAGCGGCTGCTAGGGACATGAAGATCACCGCTGTCACCGAAACCCACATCCACGCTGACTACCTGTCAGGTTCACGCGAACTTGCTGCGGCCACAGGTGCGACGTTGTATCTTTCTGACGAAGGCAACCAAGACTGGAAATACGGTTTTGAAGGCGTCAAGCTCTATGACGGTTCGCAAATCAAGGTCGGTAACATCATCATCGAAGCTGCTCACACCCCCGGTCACACCCCCGAGCACTTGTCGTTCTTAGTCACTGACGGCGGCGCAACCGACAAACCCGGTTTTTACCTCACTGGTGACTTTGTCTTCGTGGGCGATATTGGCCGTCCTGATTTGCTCGATGAAGCCGCTGGCGGCGTTGATACCCGTTTTGTGGGTGCTAAGCAGCTCTTTGCTAGTTTGCGCGATAAGTTTTTGAATTTGCCCGATTATGTCCAAGTGTGGCCTGCTCACGGTGCGGGTAGTGCCTGCGGTAAGTCACTGGGAGCAGTACCCAATACCACCGTGGGGTATGAACGGACGGTAGCGTGGTGGTCTGGGTATGTTGCCAATAACGACGAAGAAGGTTTTACTAAAGCGTTGCTCGAGGGTCAACCCGATGCACCCCTCTACTTCGGGCGCATGAAACGCGACAACAAAGCCGGCCCAGCCCTGCTAGGCGACGTGCCTGAATTGAAAGAATACGATGTAGGCACTGTCAGCAAAGGCATCACCGAAGGCAACTTGATCTTCGTAGATACCCGTGACCGGGCGAGCTACTTAGACGATTACGTCCCCGGTTCGCTGTTTATTCCTTGGGGTGGTTCTTTTACGACCTACGCTAGTTACGTCATCTTGCCTGAGAGCGACAAGCGCAACATCGTCTTACTCGCCAACGACCAAGCCCAAGCCAATGACATGCGCGACGCCCTTATTCGGGTAGGTATTGACAACGTGGTGGGGTACGTTACCAGCACCCAAGATTTCGACACGGTGCAAGTGGCCACCATCAGCCCTGCTGAACTTGCTGCCAAAGATGACGCGTTCGTGTTGGACGTGCGCACCGCCAACGAGTACGCCGAAGGTCACATTGATGGTGCCACGCAATTACACGCGGGCCGGGTGGTTTACAAGCGCGACACGCTCCCTCAAGACCAAACCATGGTGGTGCACTGTCAAGCGGGCGGTCGAGCGAGCGTGGCGGCGAGTGCGCTTCGTCACTTTGGCTTTGAGGTGCTCGAGCTTCAAGGTAGCTTTGAGGGCTGGCAAGCCTACCAAAACGAACAAACTGTTCCTGCGTAACCCTCACGCACCTCTAGACCCACGTGGTCTAGGGGTACTTTTTTGCAATATTAGTGCATTTTTGATAATAACTGTGATTCTGCGTTAGGAGAACGTAATGCGTGCCCTGTTACCGAGCTATCCGTGGCTCAAAACCTACTCAAAGCCAGACTTTTTCAAAGACTTATCTGCTGGCCTCATCGTCGCGGTGATGTTGGTGCCGCAAGGCATGGCCTACGCGATGCTAGCAGGCTTACCGCCGGTGATTGGTCTTTATGCGTCCACTATTCCCATTTTGATTTATGCGTTACTTGGTTCATCGCGGCAGTTGGCAGTGGGCCCGGTGGCTATCGTCTCGCTGATGACACTCACCGGGGTGTCGGCTGTGGCAGAACCGGGTAGCAGCGAGTTTATCGTCTTAGCAGCCGTGCTAGCGTTAATGGTAGGCGTGATGCAACTCTTACTGGGCGTGTTGCGGGTAGGGTTTGTGGTCAATTTTCTTTCTCACGCAGTTATAAGTGGGTTTACCTCGGCGGCTGCCATCATCATCGGACTGAGTCAACTCAAGCACCTGTTGGGCGTGAGTACGCCGCGCACTCACAATGTTTTTGAACTGCTCTGGGAAACGGGCAAACGCCTCGGTGATGTCAATCCCATCACCTTACTCATCGGGGTGGGTAGCATCGTCGCACTGTTACTGCTCAAACGCTTAGGTAGGTATTTTCCCGCTCCCCTCGTGGTGGTGGTAGCCAGTACGGCGTTGGTGTATTTCTTCAATGTGCAAGAACGCGGTGTGAATATTGTGGGGGATGTGCCGCCAGGGTTGCCTGGGTTTGCGTTGCCCGCGTTTGACATGGGTGTGTTACAAGCCCTGTTGGGCGTGGCACTCGCGGTGACGTTTGTGAGTTTTATGGAGTCGATTGCTGTCGCTCAGGCCATCGCCAACCGTGAGGGTTACCGGGTGGACGCCAACCAAGAGTTAGTTGGTCTCGGACTAGCGAATGTAGCAGCGGGTGTGTTTGCGGGTTATCCAGTTACAGGCGGTTTTTCGCGCACGGCGGTTAACTATCAAGCAGGCGCACGTTCACCTATTGCGTCGTTCATCACCGCAGTACTCATCATGTTGACGTTGGTTTTTTTCACGCAGCTTTTTTACTACTTGCCGCAGGCCGTGCTAGCAGCCATCATCATGGTGGCGGTGTACAAACTCATCAACGTGCAAGAAGCTGTGCATCTCTTCAAACTCAAACCCATTGACGGTTGGACGTTGGTGATTACCTTTGTGGCCACGCTGAGCTTGGGTATTGAAATCGGTATCGCCATTGGCGCGGGTTTTTCGCTGTTGGTGTTCATTTGGCGCAGTGCTTACCCGCACACGGCTACAGTGGGGTATTTGCCCGATGAAGGGGTGTTTCGCAACCTCGAGCGCTACCCTAGCGCCCAAACCTTCCAAGACACCATCATCATCCGCCCGGACGCGTCACTGTACTTTGCCAACAGTGCGTTTTTGGAAAACTACTTGCTGAACGCCGTCGAACCGAGTACCAAGTGGGTGATTTTGGACTTTTCTGGGGTAAACGACATTGACGGCGTGGCCATCGAGACGCTAGAAAAATTGATGCACGCGTGGCAAGACGTTGGCCGCGAGGTCTACATTGCCGCCATGAAAGGGCCCGTGCGTGATTTGGCGAGCAAAGCAGGTTGGTTCGATGCTTTTCCGGGTAAGCTCGAGCACCTCTCCGTCAAGCATGTTCTCACCGAGCTTGATTTGTGGGACACTATGCAACCTGCACCCAGTCGCGACAATGATGGTAGCCCTAGTGCTGGCGTGCAACCGTTAACGCGTCCGGCGAAATCGTCATAAGCCAGATATCGTAAGCCAGATATCGTGAGCCAGACATCATAAGCCGCACGTTAAGCGAATAAACATATGCCTCGAGTGGTTGCTCGAGGCATTTTTCTTGCTTTTTTTGTTGTTGTACATTGGACATCGACGTTTACACGTTGAACAAAAAGTTCATCACATCCCCGTCACTTACGGTGTAGTCTTTGCCTTCTGTGCGAAGCCATCCTTTTGACCTTGCTGCAGCGGTGCTGCCTGCTTCAACGAGTTTGTCCCAGTCGATCACTTCAGCCCGAATAAACCCTCGCTCGAAGTCACTGTGAATTTCTCCTGCGGCTTGGGGGGCTTTGCTGCCGCGTTCTACGGTCCATGCCCGCACTTCTTTTTCGCCTGCTGTCAAAAAGGTGATTAAGCCCAAGGCGTCGTAGCCTTTGTGGATAAGGCGGTTGAGGCCGGGTTCGCTGAGACCCAAGTCGGTGAGAAACTCGAGCGCCTCCTCCTCGGGAAGTTCAGTCAGTTCCTGTTCAATCTGCGCACAAATAATCACTGACTCCGCGCCTTCTTGGGCGGCTAACGCTTGCACCGTAGCACTTTTGTCGTTGCCGTCTACCACATCGTCTTCGGAGACATTGCACACATAAATCACTGGTTTGGCAGTGAGCAAGTTAAAGTCAGCGGGCAGGTCAATATTGCTGGTTCTAGCCGGGTGGCCGTCAGATAAGTGGGCAATCATGGCTTCGGTGTTTTCGACAATTATCGCGTCGTCTTTGTTGGATTTGGCGCTGCGGCGTAGTTTCTCGAGGCGTTTTTCCAGTGAACCAATATCGGCTAGCGCCAGTTCGGTGTGAATGATTTCAATGTCGTCACGGGGGTCAACTTTGCCTGAGACATGCACCACGTTGTTATCTTCAAAACAACGCACCACGTGGGCAATGGCGGCTACTTCGCGAATGTTGGCCAAAAACTGATTTCCCAAGCCTTCGCCCTTGCTAGCACCCTTCACCAGTCCGGCAATGTCAACAAATTCTACGGTGGTAGGTACAAGTGGCGGTACTTTGTTTTTGCTGTAGACCTTTTGCAATGCGGTGAGGCGTGGGTCAGGTACAGGCACGACGCCGACGTTTTTGTCGATGGTGGCAAAAGGATAATTGGCGGCTTCGACGCCCGCTTTGGTGATGGCATTAAATAACGTGGACTTGCCGACGTTGGGCAGTCCGACGATTCCGATTCCTAACATGCTCTGACTTTAACAAAGGGATTCGCCCCTCGGGTGTGGCAAGCTGACGCGTGCGTGTGAACATGCGCTGCATCTGCGCTGTAGCACTGTATCTGAAGTACCTTTTATCTGAAGTACCTTTTGCGGTAGTTGCGAAGATAGTTGTAGTCTTGGCGGTGATTATGGTGGTGGGTTGTGGTGGTGGATAACTTCGACGTGACTGTCTCGAGGTGACCGTGAGTCTTGCGTCTCGAGCTGCCTGTATTAGACCCATTGCAAAAATCAACGGGTTAATGATGGGGTTGTTTCAGGGTTCGGCTGGTACGTGCTCGAGCAGTGTGTTTACGTCTGCAAAGGCTCGGCAAGAAGGATAAATAGCAGCAATAACCCTAATAACACTATCCAAATTAACAAGGCAATGCGGCTTGCCCACTTGGCTTGTTGGGCTTCACGCCACTGTGCTGGGCGCAAACCCTGCACCAAAAACGTCACCACGCCCGCGAGGTTGACGCAGATGACGTTGCAACCAAACAGCAACAACGCACCACTGGCAGCTTGCCAATTGCCCGCGCCAAGTAGTAGCCCCACAGCGACCCACGGCGGTAATAGTGCGACAGCTACCATCACGCCAATTGTGGTAGTGGCTGCCCCACCCGTAAACGCCAGTGCGCCCGCTACACCCGACGCAAGTGCCACCCCGACATCGGCAATGCTGACGCTGGTGCGGGCGGCCAATTCCTGACTCTCGAGGCTGACAGGCAAAAACCACCCCACTGCCACCGACATAAGTAGCGCTACGGCCAACCCCAACGCGTTCACAACAATCGCGCGGCGGGCTAAGCCGATGTCAGCAAGGGTCGTAGCGAGCGACAACGCCACGTTGGCACCAAGTAAGGGGGCAATCACCATGGCACCGATAATCACCGCCACGTTGTCACGCAACATGCCCGCTGCGGCAACCACGGTTGATAACACCACCATGGTGACGTAGCGCCACGATACGGTGATGCTTTCGCTGACATCGTTATAGAGTTCTTCGCGACTCACTCGAGCCGTCTTAGGAGCATCCTCCGAGTTACTCTCAGCAGAGGTCTTGGTTGTCTCGTTAGCATCCTGTTTGGCATCTTGGGGTGCGTGGTCGTCTTCACTATCCCCTTCTTCACTAGCCCCTTCGTTGTCTAGGTCAGGGTTTTCAGGACGCGGCAGTGACGCTTCGACAGTCAGCAGTACCAAGCGGAAGTGTTCGCGTCCTGCAAAGGTGTGCTCGAGCTTATCAAGCACGTCCTCACTAGCACTCACATCGAGTAGCAGGGTTACCTCGAGGACGCCTTTTTCGATGTCAATCATCCATAAAGACTCAACAGAAGTTTCCTCGAGGCAAGCAGTAATTTCGCGTTCTGTCGCCGCAATCACCGCATGAATGAGACGTTGTGCCATGACTTAGTCGTTCTGCTGGCTAGCTTGAATGGCGGTTAGGGCGATGGTGTAGGTAATATCCTCAACAAGCGCACCTCGCGACAGGTCATTAACAGGTTTGCGCAAACCCTGAAGCATCGGGCCAATGCTGATGACGTTGGCGCTGCGCTGGACAGCTTTGTAAGTGGTATTGCCAGTATTCAAGTCTGGGAAAATGAGTACGGTGGCGCGGCCAGCGACGGGGCTATCGGGCGCTTTGGAACGGGCGACGCTGGCAACAGACGCGGCGTCATATTGCAAGGGCCCATCAATGAGCAAGTCCGGGCGGCGCTCTTGGGCGAGGCGGGTGGCTTCGCGCACTTTGTCGACGTCGGCACCCGCGCCGGATGTACCTGTGCTGTAACTGATCATGGCTACTTTGGGAGAAATACCAAACGCCGTAGCAGAATCGGCGCTTTGAATGGCAATATCAGCCAGTTCGGTGGCATCTGGGTCGGGGTTGATGGCGCAGTCACCGTAGACCAAGACTTGTTCGGGCAAGCACATAAAAAACAGTGATGACACCAACTTGGCGCCTGGGTGGGTTTTGATAATTTGAAACGCCGGACGCACGGTGTTGGCGGTGGTGTGTACTGCCCCTGACACTAGCCCGTCAACCTCGCCAAGATGCAACATGATAGTTGCCAGCATGACGTTGTCTTCGAGTTCTTCGTGGGCGCGTTCTTCGTTCATGCCTTTGTGACGGCGCAAGTCAACCAAGGTGGGGATGTATTTCTCGAGCAATTCCCTGTTTGGTTCAATAATTTCTAGCCCCTCGAGCGTCACCCCTTGCGTTTCTGCTACCCGTTCGATGCTCTCGCGCTGACCAATCAAGACACACTGGGCAATGCCCCGCTTCACGCAGTCCGCCGCTGCCCGCAGCGTGCGTGGTTCGTCGCCTTCAGGTAGCACAATGCGCTTGCTTGCAGCACGTGCTTGGCTCACTAGTCGGTACAAAAACGCCGCTGGCGATAAGCGCGGTTCTAAGTCAGTGGCGCAGCGGGTTCTGAGCCAGTCTTTATCGACGTGTTCGGCAACAGCGTCCATGGCGTTGTTGATGCGAGCGAGATCGTCTACTGGCACTTCAAGGTTCATTCTCGAGGTCATGCTGGCAGTTAGGTATGAATCAGTCTCGACAAGTAGCATCGGCAAGCCTGTTTCAAACGCGGGCGCACAAAGTTTTTTCACGCGGTCGTCGGGGTCGTAGCCGCTGGTGAGCAAAATACCTGCGAGCGGTACGCCGTTAAGGGCAGCAAGGCAACAAGCCGTAATGATGTCGTCGCGGTCACCTGGGGTGATAATCAGGGTGTTGGGACGTAAGACCTCGAGCATATTGGCCAGTTCCCTCGCGCACAACACCACCTCTTTGACACGTCTTTCCGCTAAGTTACCTGCGTACAGTACCTTGGCATCCAAAAAGTCTGCAATGTCTTTGGTGCGCGGGGCGACCAAATCGGCTTGCCAAGGAATAGCACCAATCAACTTGAAATCGTCACGAAATAGCTTGCTCTGCTGGCGCACATCGTCTGCTGTGAGGGGATCGTCAATCTGCCGAGGCGGTTCGGGCAAGATACTACCGAGGGCGCTTAATTCGATGGGGGCATTGAGTTTGTTGACGATGCACCCGAGCAACTTGGGGTCATCAAAACCGCCGTAAAGTTGGCTGGTGATTTCGATGCGTTCCTCGAGCTGGCTAATGTCCCCTTTGCCCATCGAACTTACCAAAATCACTTCCGCACCAAGGGTTTGCACGATATCAGCGTTCAAAGTATCAGCATAAGTTTCGCTACTGCGAGCAACCAAGCCCTCTACCACGATGACCTCGGCGTTTTGGCTGGCTTGGTCAAACTTTTCGACGATTTCTGACATCAACTGGGCGCTTTTGCCTTCGCTCAAGAGCACTTCCACATGGTGGAACTCGAGCGGATCCGGTGGCGTCAGTTCAGTTAATTCCCGAATAAAATGCGTGGAGCGTTCGGTTTGGTCACTGCTTGTTTGATTGCTGCTACTTGTCTGGGCGATGGGTTTGTAAAAACTCACCCGCAAGCCCATCTGGTCAAGTGCGCGCACCAACCCCAAACTCACGGAGGTCAGTCCGACGCTAGGGCCTGTCGGCGCAAGGTAAAAAACATGGGTACTCATGGTGTCACACTACTAAACTTTGCAGCCAGATTGCATGTTTTACCTTTGTATCTGCGGGGCTAGGGTGTGCTTAGGGGCGCGTTTTTGGTCTTACGAAGTTGAGGTGGGGTGATTAACTATCGAGGCGGTAAATGCTGTCAAGGGCAGATTGGTTGAGACGACTGGGAATGAGGCGCAAGCAGGCGTCACGCACATGTGACCAAGGTTGCGCTACGTGCGCCAGTTGTCCGAAGCGTCGCGCTCGCAGGCTGATGGTTTGCGCTTTTGGCTGGCGGCGGGTGACGTAGTTGGCGAGGGCTTGCTCGAGTGACGTGTGTGCAAGTTCAGAGGCAAGCACATAAGCGTCTTCGATGGCTTGTGCGCCCCCTTGCCCGAGGTTGGGGGTCATGCCGTGAGCAGCGTCACCGATGAGTACCACGCGCTGACTGTGCCAGGTGTTTACGTTGGGCAAGTCGCCAAGTTCGGTGCTGATGATGTCGGTGTCGGGGGTGTGCTCGAGCAACTGCCCCACAGGTTCAGGAAAATCTTGGTACGCTGCTTGCAAAAACGTCTTGATGTCACTTGGCATGGGTGCGTCTTGGGGCGTGCTCATGGGCGCAAACCAATACACCTGCTCGGGCGTGACCGCTGAAAAGCCAAAACGAACCTTGCCGCCCCAAATTTCGCGTACCGTACTGTGTAAGTCATCTGGCAAGGTCACATTGGCAATACCCAAAAAACAACGCTGTCCGGCGTAGCGCCAGTCAGTACCAGCATTAAGCTGCGTCCGCAGTCGTGAATGCACCCCATCAGCCACAATGACGACATCACACGAGGTGTGGTTACCATCCTCAAAGGTCAAGGAGACGCCTTGTGCGTGTTCTTGTAAGCTCGAGCAGCACTTACCAAGCTCGAGGCTATCTGGTGCTAACGCCGCTTGCAGTTGTTCGTGTAAGTCCTGCCGCCGGATAGACAGTGTGCCGTGCCCAAAACGTGCACGCACGCCAGCAAGGTCAAGGTGTTGTAACAGGGTGTTGTGTTTGTTGCGCAATTCGATGCGGTCAATGTTGATGCCTTTGGTGTACATGCTTTCAGCAAGCCCCAATCGCGCCATCACTTGCAAGGCGTTACTAGGCAGCCAAATGCCCTTGCCCGTGGCGCGGGGTGTGTCTGAAGCTTCATAGACGGTAGCTGACAGCCCTTGTTGTTGGAGGGAGGTAGCTGCGGTCAAGCCTGCGATGCCGCCACCGATAATAGCAATGTTCATGCTGTTTTTATACCGTCCTGTCTGTGTTGGGTATTTTGTACCAATGGGTCACGAACGTTGGACGCAGCGGGAGTGGGTAAGGGGTTTTCATGAGGTGTTGTAGCAGTCAACCTCATCAACATAGTGACGTCATGACCGAGCAGGGGCGCAAGATGTGTCTGCAGGAATCGGAAGATAAAGTCGATAGCTCGAGCAACCCTCAATCCATTATCAGTCAAGTAACGCTTGCGCTTCATCATCACTAACAGTGGTGTCCACTTCTTTACGGCGCGTTGCCCAAGACGGAAACGGGAAGGTGAGCATCATTGGACTCGGCACATCCGGCTGATGAACAATCATCGTCCCTGGTGCAAGAATGGTTGCCCGCATCCGAAAACTACCGGGCATAAAACGGTATTCACTGCGTTCTGCTTCAGCGGCGTCTAAGCGCCCTACGACCCGCACCGCCGCGTTACTGACGATGCGCCTTTCCACCTCACTGGCGGTTTGTTGCGCCCCAATCAAAATAATCCCCATGCTGCGTCCCCGTTCGGCTACGTCAAGCAGTACATCTTTAATGGGGCTGCTACCTTCGGCGGGGGCGTACTTATTAAGCTCATCAAGCACCACAAACACCTGCCCGCGCCTGCGGGTTTCTTGTTGGGTAAATACCTGCTTAAGTAACACACCAACCACAAACATCTGCGCAAGGGGCGCTAGTTGATGAATATCCACGACGTGCACTTGCTTGTCGCTATCCAAGATGTCCAAACGGGTTTGTTCGACCACGCGGCTAGGCACATCACCGCGAATGAGCTGCGAAAGGTGTTTCGATGCCCCGCGTAAACGGCGAATGAGGGCTTCTCTAGTGCCTTTGGCTTGATTGGCCGTCCACGCGCGGTCACCGTCGCCATCGTTTTCAATCAGTAACTTAAATTCTAAAAAACTCACTAAGTGCGAAAACGTCTTCAGGCGTGTGCCGATGGGCAGGGCAGGGTCTTCTTCAAAAATAGACGCGTCACTGTAACCTTCATCTTCGCCGATGGGGTCAACATTGCCACTAATTGAGGCGGCAACGTCTTCTAAGTCGAAGGTATCACCCACATCGAGATACGGCCCGCGTTGTTTTTCGGCAACTTTGGCGAGGCGTTCTTCGAGGTGAGCCACCAAAAATCCTAAGTTGGTCATGGCGTCGCGTTCAACTAACACAAACGGCAACATGCGCTCGGCAGCAAAGTCGCGCAGTGTCCACAAATAAGCTTCTAAGTCGCTGCGTTCACTGGCGTCCGCCATGATGTGACTGCCTGCTTTGGCGGGGGCGTGCAGGGCGACACTTTCAAATGCTGTCGTCGGTAAGCCGCACAAGTCGTAGCGGGTGCGAGCTTGTTTGGTTTTGTCTTGCCACTTTTTTTCTTGTTTCGTAAAGTCTTTGTTGACCTTGTCCAAAAACAGCAAGTCTTCGCCTTTGACGTTGAAAATGAGGGCTTTGCTGTTGACGCTAGCGCCCATAATCGGCGCGTTTTTGGCTTTGTGGTTTTTGGCGTTGAAGATGCTGTAAAGCAAAAACAGCGCGTAAGACGTTTTGGTGGCGATACCGGAAATACCGGAAATGTTGATGTGGGCACCCTTACTGCCGTTAATAAAATCAAAGTTGAGATAACCCGCTTCGCCGTTGCGCAAGATGCCAGCGGGTAGCGGGGTATCCATGTTGTCAAGATACAGGGCTTTCTCGAGCGTTTCCCCCTGCGCTGCAAAGACAATATCGCCGGGGGCTGGCGGAATAAACTCCTCCGGTTCAACCCGTGTTACCAGCACGTGTGCTGCGTAAGCAATATTGGCAGGCATGAGCCCTTGGGCGACCAATTCAGTATCACCATCAAACTGCACCCCTTCGTAGCGGCGGCGCACTTCGTCAACGACACCATAAAACTTAACAAAATTCGTTTCATCAGCGGGGTCGGGGATGGCGGCGTAGATAATGTCGTCAAGTTGCACTTTGCAACCCCCTTGCACCGCAAACCAAAATTGCAGCGGGGTGGCGTCTTCGGTGCCGAGCACCATGCCGAGTGGGGTATCAGTTGGAATCATGGGGTCTCCTCGAGCCTATTCGTGAAGTTTTGTGGTCGTCGCTATTGACTGTGCGGAATATTGTCACAAAGAGATTGTTAATCGTATTTTAAGACGTGGTTGACGCATATTCGCAAAAGTATCGTTTGATTTTTGGTTGACATCATCTTGTAAACGGCATCTTATAAACTTCATCTTATAAACTTCATCTTGTAAACGGCGATGAAACTGGCGGTCAATCTTGCGACAAAAAGCGGGTAATGCGGCGGCGCAACACTGCCGGGTGTCCCATGCGGCGGCGCAGTTCGGCCTCGAGCGCTCGTACGGGCAAAAGTTGCTGGGGTGCTCTGGGGTCTTGGTGTTGGCGGCTAGCAAGTTTGGGCAGGGTGGCGCTGAGCCAGTTGGCAAGATTGATGGTGTCTCCTAAGTACTGCTCAGCTTCACTGCCCGCGTACGCCTGAAGCCGCACCATCCCCGCCAAGCTGTAGAGCCACGGACGCGGGTCGCGCAAGCGTAAAAACCACTCGAAATATTGCTGTTCGCTGCGGCCAGGGTTGACCAGGTAGATGGGGGAGCGTTCGCCTTGCTCGAGCTTTTGCACCACGTCAAGTTGCGCCCTATTGATTTTGATGTCGTGAATAGTTTTGACATAACCCACTAAGTTGCGTTCGCGGCTCACTAGCGAACGGCGGCCATCGACGATGATAAGGGCATGTTCATGCGTATCGGCAAGGTTACCCGCTAGGGCTTTTTCGGCTTCGAGCATTTCTTGTTGCAGTTTGCGCACCACCGCGTCGGCGTCGGTTTCTTCGGTGGGGATGATGTCATAGCGCAAGTGACCAAGTTGAAAAGGGGCGAGTGCAGTTAGCTCGAGCGGCGCGGGGTCGTTCACCCGGTCGTAGCCGCTACTGAGGGCGCAAACCCGCTTGACACGCATGTCTCCGACGAACGTGGCGGGTCGGCTGAAGTGAGAACAGCACGATACCGCCCCAACGGCGTATGTGCCCATCGCCCCAAACGCAAGTTGGCGGCGGTCTTGCTCGAGCAGCACCCGCGCTTCTACCCGACGGCTACCGTCCAAAAAAAACACGTCTGTCCAAAGGGTTTCAGGGGGCGCATCGCGCACGGGTTGCCACGCGTCGGCGGGGTGCTCGAGCGCCGTATCGAGGCTCACTTGGTCATCTTCGCGGTTTGCGACCTCAGCGTAGTAAGCGGTGTTGTACTCGGCTGCCCAAGGATCCAAACGCAAGTTCATAATGAAGTTTAACAAACGACGTACCTAAAGGGCGTGCCATAGTGGTTAAGGTAGTGAAGGGATGCGGGGCTCGAGTGCTAGGTAGCAATGTGCAAACGTAGCTAAACCGCCACGACGTTGCTAAAATGGTGTCACGATGAGGATTACCTGAGACGCACCCTAAGACGCCCTGAGTCTGTCAGCTGCTATCTGGTTATCGAGTAACTGGTTATCAGGCGTTGATGGGGCTGTTAGCGTGTGGTTTTGTATAGCGTGTGTGAAAGATGGCTTGGCTGCAAATCATGCGTACAATACGTATCAGTGCAGTTACATATCAGTGCATTGACGATAAGCGACGACAAGCTTTGCGATAGTTTCACGATAGCTTTGTAATGATTTTGCGATAACTGTGCGACTGTGCGATGGCTTTGTGATGGCTGTGACGCGTCCGCATTTCCGAGAGGGGTTTGGCATGTCGGAAGACAAAGGGAAGACGTCCCACTGGCAAGAAGGGGACTTGGCGTTTCGCTCGACGTTGAGCGCACTGACCCAGTCGATTAAGCAGTATTTGGTGGTGCAACCAAAACCAGATGGTCTTGGTACTGCCCAAGCGGCGCTCTTGCCGACACTTTACGCCCTCGGTCAGGATATTTGGAACTTGAACGTGTTGCGGGTTGATGGTTTACCCACCGAAGAGCGCGCCCGCTATCACCTGCATTTGCCCGGTGGTGATATCACCTTGGATACGTGGGCAGTGGGCACGTCGCTCGAGCGTTTTCCTGCCCGCGATACTTTGCCCGAAGGGGGCACGTGGGGCATTCGTACCAATGGTTCGGACTGGCACCTAGTGGACTTTACTAGCAAAGCCAAAGTGCATGATTTCAGTCTGTTTGATGAAGCCTTTCCGCTCATTCTCGACAAACTTTTTCGCCACAGTGAAGCAACCATTGACGAACGTTTGCAAGCGGCGTTGCGTTTTACGCAGAAAACAGAAATTGCTGAAAAGCTCGAGCAACTCATCACCTTACAAGGGGCAGACAGCGTTCGCGAGCGCAGCGGCGGCACGCCCGATGGCATCATCAAGCTCCTCAAAGAAGAAGGCATGCTAGACGCCAACAGTGATGTGGAACTGAGCGAAGGCGATTTACAAGATATCTTTGAGTACAATCTTAAGGCCACCGAAATGGGCGTCATGCGTGAAGCGGGCATGATGGAAGACATTACCCTCGAGGAAATCCAACGTCACTGCCAAGTGGTCAAAAACCTCAAAGGTAACCTCAAAGCCACCTTTGATAACAAACAACTTGACGTCAGTTCCCGTTCGGGGTTGTATTACGTGCTTGCAGCCCTAGCAGTGCACCATGGTCGCCCTGATGCTATTCCCGCCCAAGACTTAACCCGTCCGCCCGATCCTGCGCCTTCAGGTGGTCGCAGCCGCCCACTGGGTAAACCAGGTTGGTATCTCTCACTGGAAAACAGTGCCAACTTTACCGAGGGCGTGCGGCAACTGCTTAACGCGCTCAACTTGGCGAACCGTTTGCAAGCCACCAATCGCGGGGCACCTTACCCGCCTGAGGCGTAGTTGACGCGTTTGCTTTTGGGTTGGCTGAAGCCTAGGATTGCCCAGCGTGACTGTGCTGCTCGCCTGGTTGCGGTGTTTTTTTGCGGTGTTTGTTACGGTGTTTTTCATGGTGTTTTTCATGGTGTTTGTTGAGATGGCGCAGCGTTGGCGGCTTGGTTGGTTGGCAGTGCTAGCGATGGGATATGGGTGCGTGACTTGGGCTATAACGTTTTATATAACAATTAACATAAAGTACAACGTGAGGAACAATAATGGCGGCTGAAGACCAACTCGACGAAAGTGTGCAGTCGGGGCGGCTCGAGAAACACCTGCGTGCCCTGCTGAGCGAAGCCCGCAAAGAGACTGTCGAAGAAGTCAAAGCCCTCCGCAGCCGTTTTTTGCGTGACGTGCGCGATGATAGCCCGGAGACGCTGTTACTGCGGGGACATCTCTACATCGAAACAGAAATCATCCGCCTCATCGCCCAAGAACTGCCTAACCGCGACGCTATCAACCTAGCAACGGACTTAAACTTTTTACAGCGCCTCAAGTTGGCTGTAGCGCTAGAGCTTCTTAACCCCAGCGAAGCCAACACCTTCAGTCGCCTCAACACCATGCGCAATGGCCTTACTAGTGCCCCTTTTGAAATTAGTCGCCAAGACGAGTTGAATTTGTATGGCTACTTAGATAAGAGCCTGCAGGACGTGCTCGAGCGCCACATGACCGAACCCTTTCCCAATTTTCTCAAGCAGATTCTGTTGCGACTATGGATGAAAGTTCTCACCAAACGCACCTTACGCGGCAAAGTGCAGCAAAGTTCTGATATTACCTTAGAACAAAAAGCTGACATCTTAAAAATGCTTACCCGCAGCTAAATCGAAGGCTTAATGTGGGGTTACTAAGGGCGGATGCTGACGTTAAGTCATGATTGCAACAGGTTGGCAAATTAAGGTAGCATAAACCCCATCTCACAACGAAGGAGATTTTATGCAGCGACTTGTTCGTTTTTTAGTGTTAGCGTTCACCGTTAGTGTGTTGGCAAACGCCAGCGCCCAAACGCTAGTAATTGAAAGTTGGCGCAACGATGACTTAGCGATTTGGCGTGATGTCATCGTTCCAGCGTTTAACGCTCAATACCCCGACATCGAAGTGGTCTTTCAACCGACTGCCCCCACTGAGTACAACGCCGTACTTGCCAGCAAGCTAGAAGCCGGTACCGCTGGCGATTTGATTACCTGCCGTCCGTTTGACCTGTCGCTTGACCTTTACAACGACGGTTATTTGGCATCACTCAATGACCTTGACGGCATGGAGAATTTTAGCGATGTGGCCAAGAGTGCTTGGATTACCGATGATGGCAGTGACGTGTTTTGTGTGCCGATGGCGTCGGTCATTCACGGGTTTATCTACAACCGCGACGCCTTTGCCGAGTTGGGTTTGAGCGAACCGGAAACCTACGAAGAATTTTTGCAGGTGCTAGAAACTATCAACGAAGACGGTACGTATGCACCTTTGGTGATGGGTACGGCAGATCAGTGGGAAAGCGCCACGATGGGCTATCAAAATATTGGCCCTAACTTCTGGCAGGGCGAACAAGGTCGGGTAGGTCTCATCGAAGGCAGTATCGGCTATGACGAAGGTGGTTTTTTAGACGCCTTTGAAGCCTTGGCTGCGTGGCAGGCGTATTTGCCGAGTGGTTATCAAGCCATTTCTTACCCGGATGCGCAAAATTACTTTGTGCTCGAGCAAGGCATCATCTACCCAGCAGGCTCGTGGGACATTTCGGTGTTTAACCCCCAAGTTGCTTTTGAAATGGGTGCGTTTAAGCCACCAGCCCCAGCGGGTCAAGACACCTGCTACATCAGTGACCACACCGACATTGCTATGGGGTTGAACGCGGACAGTCCCAATCAAGAAGCCGCTCGTACGTTCCTTTCATGGATGGCCACAGCAGAATTTGCTGAAATTTATGCCAACGCCTTACCTGGTTTTTTTCCGCTCGGTGACCATCAGATTTCGTTGGATGACCCGCTAGCGCAGACCTTCTTGGATTGGCGCAGCGAGTGCGAATCGACCATTCGTTCGTCGTATCAGATTTTGTCTCGAGGCACCCCCAACAACGAAAACGACCTCTGGAACGCGTCTGCGCAGGTGCTTAACGGCACGCTCACCCCAGAAGAAGCCGCTAGCCAAGTGCAAACTGGCCTAGAAGCTTGGTACGAACCACAACAATAACTTCACGAGGGGCATGTGTGTCCCTCTTTTTATTTTACTGATGATGTATTTTCGGACACACCCATGAAACGCTTTCGCCGACGTATCCCTTGGCACATTGTGGTGTTTTTAGCACCCGCGTTTATGATTTACACCCTATTTATGATTTTCCCGCTGTTCGATTCGCTGCGGGTGAGTTTGCAAGTGCCCATTGCTGAAACGAGCGAAGCCCTCCACGCTGATGCATACACGTTTGGTTTTGGCAACTACCGTACCCTTTTTAGCGACCCGCAGTGGGCACCGAGGTTATTGAACGCATTGCGCAACAACGTGTTGTTTTTTGCGGTGCACATGCTGGTACAAAACCCCGTTGGTTTGCTGTTGGCTGTCCTGTTGGCATCACGCTTAGTGGTCGGAAGGGCGGTCTACCGCACGCTACTTTTCACGCCTACTGTGTTGTCAATCGTGTTGGTGGGGTTTATCTGGCGTTTGATTTTAAGCCCGTTGTGGGGCATTTCTGAAGATATCTTGGGATTTGTGGGTCTCGCCGGACAAAACCGCCCTTGGTTGGGCTTGGAGCAAACGGCGCTTGTCACCTTGTCGTTGGTGTCTGTGTGGCAATACGTGGGTATTCCTATGTTGTTATTTTCAGCGGCGCTCGTGGGCATTCCTGATATGTATCTAGAAGCTGCTAGGGTCGATGGGGCGAGCAGTTGGGCAGTGTTTTGGCGCATTCAGTTTCCCTTGTTGCTGCCTACCGTTGGTATTGTAAGTGTACTTACCTTTGTGGGTAACTTCAATGCGTTTGACCTCATCTATACCACCCAAAAAGCCCTCGCGGGGCCAAATTTTTCGACGGATATTTTGGGGACGTTTTTCTTTCGCACCTTTTTTGGGGTGCAGTTGCAACCGGGTAACCCCACCATGGGGGCGGCCATTGCTGGGGTGATGTTTGGGATTATCTTGTTGGGGGTGTTGATTTATTATTTTGGTTATCAGCGGCGGATTGCTCGAGTGGAACTGTGAAACAACCTGCTAAGGTCATCGCTGCGCATGCTATCTTGCTCACCTACACGGTCATCGCCATGTTTCCGGTGCTACTGGTGATTATCAATTCCTTCAAAAGCCGCCGCGCCATCTTCCGCACGCCCTACGCATTACCCAACGCCGAAACGTGGGATTTGGTGGGTTATCAACGGGTGTTTGAAGGGGCAAATTTTGGCTTGTACTTTCGCAACAGTTTGCTCGTTACCTTGATTACCTTGGCACTCATTTTGCTGGTCAGCTCGATGGCAGCGCACGCCCTTGCTGAATACCGTTTTGTGGGTAACGCCGTATTGGGGTTGTATTTTGCCCTCGGCATCATGATTCCCATTCGTCTAGGTACAGTCAGCATCTTACAATTGATGGTGCGTTTTGATTTGGTAGACACACTAGCCTCGTTGATTTTGATTTACACGGCACAAGGCATTCCCTTGGCGGTATTCATCTTGACGACGTTTTTGCAGCAAGTTCCCAAAGACCTCAAAGACGCCGCTAGAATCGACGGTGCAAGCGAGTATCGTATTTACACGTTGGTGTTGCCGTTGGTGCGTCCTGCACTGGGTACAGTGGCGGTGTTTAACATGGTTCCCATTTGGAACGACCTGTGGTTTCCGCTGATTCTTACATCCTCTGAGCGCAGCAAAACGGTCATTTTGGGAGCGCAGGTGTTTTTGGGGCAGTATGTCAACGACTGGAACGCCGTGTTGGCGTCTTTGACGTTGGCGATGGTACCGGTGATGGTGTTGTATGTGATTTTCTCGAGGCAACTCATTCGCGGGCTTACTTCAGGTGCTATCAAATAAACCGCAAATAAAAATGAGGCAACGCGAACGTCACCTCGAGCATCTTTCAGATTATAAAAACGTCACGAAAAACGGGATTATGCCGTTTCCACCACGTTCAATTTCTCCATCAGCAGTGAGCGCACCACATCCGGCTTGGCTTTGCCTTGGCTTTCTTTCATGACTTGACCAAGCAGGGCGTTAATGGCTTTGGGATTTTCCGCGACGTTGGCGACGATTTTGGGGTTATTGGCAATGACGGTATCGACCATGGCTTCAATGGCACTGGTGTCTGTAAGCTGCTTGAGGCCACGGCTTTCAACGATTACAACTGGGTCTTGACCGTTCATGACCTCGGGCAGGATGTCTTTGGCGGTTTTGCCGGAAATTTCACCTGCGTCAATCATAGTGAGCAAACTGGCAAGATGGGCGGGTTGAAGGTGACTGTCTTGCCACGATACCCTTTCGCTGTTGAGCCAACCTTGCACTTCGCTGTTGAGCCAATTGGCCACGTTTTGGGGGTTGCCTTGATAGGTCACCAACGTGGCATCGAAGATGGTGGCGACGTCGATGGCATAAGCGATTAAACGGGCGTCAGCATCGCGAACGCCAGCGGTTAAGTAGCGCTCGAGCTTCACGTCAGGTAATTCAGGTGTTTGTTCGCGGACGCGCTCGAGCCAATCTTTGCCAATAACAATCGGCGGCAAGTCCGGTTCGGGAAAATAACGGTAATCCGCTTCCCCTTCTTTGACCCGCATCAGATAGGTTTTTTGGCCGCCTTCGTCCCAACCGAGGGTGCTTTGGGTGATTTTGCCGCCACCTTCTAACAGCCGCGACTGCCGTTTGGTCTCAAATTCAATCGCCCGTTCGACGCTCTGAAACGAGTTCAAATTCTTCACTTCGACTTTAGTACCGAAAGGGTCATTGGGCAGCCTGACCGAGATATTGACATCGGCGCGCATTTTACCTTCTTCGGGGTTGGCTCGAGATACACCCAACGCTTGCGCAATGGCCCGCACCTTCATTAAAAATTCTCGCGCTTCTTCGCCGCTGCGAATGTCGGGTTCGGTGACCATCTCAATCAAAGGCGCACCCGTGCGGTTGAGGTCAACGAGGCTGTAATCGGCATAAGTGGGGTGCACCGACTTGCCTGCGTCTTCTTCGATGTGACAGCGGGTGATGCCAATGCGTTTGCCGTTGGCTAGTTCGATAAACCCGTGTTCGCCAACAGGACGGTCAAACTGGCTGATCTGGTAGTTTTTGGGCAAATCCGGATAAAAATAATGCTTGCGGTGAAATTGCATGGTATCGGGCACTTGGCAGTTAACCGCCAAGCTAAACATGATGGCTTTGTCGATAACGGCTTCGTTGAGTACTGGCAGGGTACCGGGCAACCCCAGCGAGATGGGGTCGATGTTGACGTTGGGTGCTTCGCCAAACGAATCGGCTTTGGCGCTACTAAAAATTTTGCTCTGGGTGTCGAGTGCTAAGTGAATCTCGAGACCGACGACAGCTTCGTACATAGCGCAAGTCTAACAAACATCACTGCTTAGGGGCGTTTGTGCTCGAGCCGTCAATACTACTGAATGATTCGTCTGAATGATTCGTCTGAATGGTTTGTAGATGATGAAGCCTTGTAAACGTGGCAAAAACACACACAACACGCCAAGTCGTCCCCCTTTCGCGTTACACTAAACCATGATAAAAGCGACCCTCGAGAACATTGCCGTAGCTGGCGAGGGCAATCAGTTTTTAGTGTTACTCAAAACCGAAGACGAAGAAATTCTCCCCATCGTGGTAGGACCCCTTGAAGCCATGTCGATTGCGACGGGCAAAGTCGGAGAAAACCACGAACGCCCCATGACCCACGATTTGATGCTTTCAGCGCTCGAGCTACTTGACACCAGCATCAACCGCATCGAAATCACCGACCTGATTGATGGCACGTTCTACGCCCATCTCATCTTGGATAATCGCGGTATCGAACTCGACTTAGACGCCCGCCCCAGTGATGCTATGGCTATCGCCGTGCGCACGGGTGCGCCCATTTTTATCGCTCCCAATGTCATCGAAGAAGCCGCTTTGACCGATGTCACCGACGGTACAGGTGGCTTTGAAGCCTAGGGTGAAATGTGATGTAACGTGTTAAAGCGCGTGTGTTACACAGCAGAAGTGGTTTACAACGGTTTGGGTACGGCTCGAGCAGACGGTGCTGTGGTCATCCAACAAAGCACAGAAAACCGCAATGTGATTGCCATTGCCGATGCCGCTGAAGCTCGAGAAGGGTTTGCTGAAGCAGAATTTCAGCATGTGGGGTTTGCTATTTTGCCGACGCCTGCTGATGCTTGTGTGGACGTGCGTGGTTTGCGTGTGGCAGAGGTAGAAGAACGTTTGGGGAAGCTCGAGCCCTGCCGCGTTGGCCTCATTACTGCTGACCTTGACGTTGCCCATGCGCTCGTACACATGACCCTGCTAGATGTGCCTGTGCCTTTTGGCGTGGTTTATTGGGCGGCAGATAGCGACGACGTTATGCAGCTTGCTACGACCCTCAACGAGTTGAGAAAAGTGGCTCGAGACTGGCGGGTGGGCTTGTGGCTTGATGCGCCTACACTTGCCCCCTTGGATGCCCGCAGGCTCTCGCAGTACCTCCAGCAAACGGATACCCCCCTTTACCTTGATTTACGAAAAGCAGATGACGTGCTTTCGTACCTGCAAACCAATCCATTGTTGGTAGCCCGTCCGGCGTTGCGGTTGGCGTTAACTGCCGATGCTGGGGATGACGCGGTAACTTCCCTCGTGACACACATTCGCAAAGCCGATAGCGTAGTGGTGCATTGTCCTTTTGAAGATGCTGCGCGTTTTCCGTGGGAAGCGTTTATGGCGCAAGGGGTGGATGTGGCACTAGGCAGTGGTAGGGGAGAAGGGGTGCTCGAGCACCTTGTACGTCGCGTGCAAGCGCAACAACAGCAACACGCTAGCCCGCTAGCCTTAGTGCGTGCCGCCGTCAAAAGTGGCCACCGTGCCCTTGGCATCATCCCGCCTCGGTTCGTACGCGGTGACGACGCAGACCACATCACCTTTTGGGCGGGTGAAAAATCTTCACCATCATGTTTGTAAAAAATATAGTCATAAACTATCTGATATTTTGTTCCTTTATTTGTAAAACAATTTTCTCGTCTAACCAAGCCACTAATTGGCGAGCTATGCTTCGCGTGTAATCTCGGATACCCCTATGGGGTACATGGGTGCTAACGTACACTAAGAGACATAAAAGGCGTTCGCTCTCGCCTAGATTAGATTCAAGGAGGAAACATGGCAGGTAATACCGTAGAATTCACCGACAGCAACTTTGCAAGCGAAACCCAAGAAGGGCTCGTGTTAGTAGACTTTTGGGCACCTTGGTGTGGTCCTTGCCGCATGGTAGGCCCCGTTATTGAAGAACTCGCTGGCGACTACCAAGGCAAAATCAAAGTAGGTAAACTCAACGTAGACAACAACCAACAAACCGCGATGAGCTTCCGCGTGATGAGCATTCCTACGGTGATGTTGTTCAAAGATGGCCAACCCGTCGAAACCATGATTGGCGCACAGCCCAAACAAAGCTACGAAGCGCGTCTCAACAAACACATTGGCACGCCTGCTTAAGGGCGTCCAAGATGCCATAAAGCGCTTGACTATCGTCAAATACAGCATACAGAAAAGGCTAGGGAAATACCCCTAGCCTTCGTTTTTTGCAGCCATTGTATGATATGACTGCATAATTTTGTTAGGTTTACCAGTCGATGTTGAGCAGTTTGTAGACGTAGATGCCTTCACCGGGAATCACTTCGCTGTAGCTTTCAGCGTAGCCAACATAGTCAGCGATGATGTAAAGAATCTCGGGTCCCATGTCGATGAGGTGCAACAGGTCAGCAAAGCTGGGGGCTTCGGGCATGTCTTCGGTCATTGGTTCTTGTGCCATGTCGCCCATTGCGTCAGTCATGACAGAGAGCTCGTAAGTGCCGCCACCAAAACCACCAAAGCTAGCGACTTCTACCCAGTACGTTACGCCCTCTTCGGCTGTAAAGACGATTTCTGAGGTGCTGGTATCGGGGTTGTCGTCGTTTTCAAACAGGTACGTTTCACTGCTAGCGTCGATGATGTAGAGGTAGGTGTCGAATTCGTCGCTGCTGAGGGTGACGGTCACTTCGTCGCCGGGGTTAATGCCCTCGAGCGCGTAGTACGCTTGGCTTGGTTCATCTGCTTCACTGGCGTCTTCAGTCGTGGTCACTGACAGGGTGTACTCACCTTCGCCAAAGTCACCAAAGCTGCTGACTTCTACCCAATAGGTCGTGCCTGCTTCAGGGGTAAATTCAAGCTGTGAAGTGCTGGTATCAGGATTGTCGTCGTTTTCAAAAACATAGGTCTCAGCATCTGCATCAATCACATAAAGATATGTGTCAAACGCGTTGCTATTGACCGTTACCGTGACACTGCTATCAGCAGGTGCATCAAGCACAAAGTAGTTGGATTCGCCCAAAGCAAGGTTATCCATGACCGAAGCGCCCAAAGATACCGTTTCAGTGGGTGCAGCAGGTAGTTCTTCTAAGGTGCTGAAGCTATCAAAGCCCCCCATATTAAAGCTCGAGCTCATGTCGGCAGCAATGCTACCGCTGACGGTGCTAGGTACGAGCAACGCATCAGGCATCACCGTGCTGAGATCAGTAGTTAACTCGCTAAAACTATCAAAGTTGCCCATGCCCATCCCCATACTGGGTGCTTCTTGTTCCATGAGGGCAAACTCTAAACCCGTAGACAGCAAGAACGCCAAAGGTTGACTGAACAAGCTCAACAGATGAGCACTTTCTTCTAGTTGGGTGGCATAGTCAGCATAAGCAATTTGCAAACTGTCTCCGGCGGCGGTTTCTACCGCGCGGTAGTCAGGGTTTTGGAAGATGTCGTCAATGTCGCCATTAAACGTGTCAATGACTTCAAAGGCGGCTTCAGCAGGGGACGCAATCACCATATAATCATCAACGTAGGTGAGACCAATGTTGGTGTTTAGGCTGTAGCGGTAGCGGTCGATGGTATAGCCTTCGTACTCGAGCGTATCAAAGGCCGCACTATCCAAGATGTCGGCAAAGACCTGCATGTCATCATCGGGAAATTCACCGAGAAGCATTTCTATAAGGGGTAAGACTTCAGCAAGTTCTTCTAAACCAGCATCGGCAGCTTCAGGGCTGCTTACGGGGATGAGGGTGACAACCGGCGGGTTATAGAGTAAGGTCTCGAGGTCGCTGCTGTAGGGCTCGAGCATAGCGGTGTGGATGCTATCGCCCATCCAGTCAAACAGGGCAGTGTCGAGGTTAATACCAAACTCACCTTCTACAAACGCGGCAATGTCAAACGTACCGATGTACGGTTCAAACGCGTCCACCCAAATTTGGGTGTAGTCAAAAAAGTCCGGCAAGAAGTTGTACTGCGAACTGTAGCTGATGCTCGAGGCGGGCACGATGTCCGGCGGGCTCACGACGCATTCTTCGCAGAGCAAAATATCAGCTAGGTCAAGGTCGCCACCTTCAGGATCAACCGCCACGACGGCTTCGGCTTGCAAGCCTACGTCGGTGGTACGCACGTTGCCTGCAATGCCACCTAAGGTGCGCAGTAACGCAATTGCCCGCTCGGCAGCAAGTTGTTCTTCGGGTTGGCTGGCCATACCGGCAAAGTTTTCGGCTACATCGGCCAATGCTTGCAAGTCAACGGTGTAACTTAACCCACCTGTATCAAAGTTGTCAGCTACGAGTTGTGCCACGCGGCTATCAGCAAAGCTGGCTTCGTCTGCGCCCCCAATGCGGCGCACGACACCCCTGGTAGTTTCTGGTTCGGTACCAATAATAAACACATCACCCGTGCTACCGACAATTAACGGTAAGTCGCTGCCATCGGCAAGTACAAACAAGGTGGTGTCGCCTTCTTGTAAGGTGGGCAGTTCGCCAAGTTCGGCTTGGGCGCAGTCAACTAAGGTTTCTTGCAGTGCAGCAGCGCGCCCCGCTTGTTCACCAGAAAAGCGTGACATCGCCGTCACAGCAGGCATAGCACCAAAGGGGCTAATACTCACGGTCAACAGTGACGCGTCGCCGACAAGGGGCAAGCCTTCATCTAAAAAGTCGGCAATGCCTGGGCAGGCTGCCACAGCTTCGTCGATGATAGCGCCAAGTTCACCCATGCCCTCATTAAAGTCGTCAAATTCGCCACCGGGGTCACTGGACTCGATGTACGCAAACAGTTCCATGAGGGTGACACCTGCTGCGTCCCAGTCGAGGCTGGCAATATCTGAAAGCAAGTCGTTGGCATAGAATTCTCCGCCGCTTTCTAGACCGAGACTCAATACCGTTGCAGGTGGGGCAATATCGGCGAGAGGTTGGGCGTATGCGCTCATGGGGGCAACCACGAGCAACATCAAAACCATTAGATATTTCATACTTCCTCCTTGTTGTACGTTCTTGTTATACCTTCGGATGCAAACACTAGTGCTGTGACACACTAAAACGTTATGTTGCCAATCGTTGCTCATCAGAGTGCTGATAATCTGCTGTTAGGGCGTCTTCAGCTAGCGAGTGATGCAACACGTGCGTACGCAATTGTCGCATTATTACCCATGCTAAATTCTTACGCTATTTTTGCCGTTGGCTTCAAACCCTAATAAGCGCTTTACTCTTATTCTGCTAATAACGTTACCGAAAACGTTACTAACAGCGTCTCAACGTGAAAAGATTCCGTCACAGTCGTCACAGTCAGTAGAGGAACTTGCACCACGCGCTTATTGTAACCACAAACCTAAGAATTTGCGTGAAGGGCGTGTGAAGTTTTACCGTAGTACCGTAACCGTAGTACCGCAGCAGTAGTACAGTAGCAACTGACCCCAGTAACCCACTTGTAACTTACTTGTAACTTACCTTGAGTGACGCCTGGGCATAATCTACCGTTGCAACCTGAACGGAGTCTTAGTAAGTTAGCCAACTGGCAGGGTCTGTACGCCTTCGGGGGTGATGAGCCAAAAGATTTCAGGTACGTCGCTCGAGACAAACCGAATGCGGTAACTGCGATTGGAAAAGTCTTCGAGTACCCAACGCACCCCCTGCGGCAAGCTCAAGTCCACCAAGACGTTGGTGCTGTAGTTACCAGTTTCCAAAAAATTAAGCTGCATACGATGCCACGCAATGTTAGCAATGTCGATGACGTCTTCGGCGGCGGGGTTGTTAATGACAATGACCCGGCGCTGCTGCGTGCTGCGCGTGTTGGACGCGGGTGACGCTGATGGGGCGCAAGCCGCCACGCTGAGGGCTACAAACACAAACAAAAAGACTTTGACAAACGCATTCATGGCGTCAGTGTATCTGATTTTGGGGTGGCTCGAGGGATATCTTTACATTCGCTAAAGCAAACGCTAAAGCAAAAAATCCCCCCAGCAGGTTGCCGAAGGGATGGCAGGGGCTTGTTAGTGTGGTGGGCGCTGACAAGGGGGTATGTTCATTTGCGTGGGGCGTTAATTCATGACCGCCTGCGGTTCAGGTCGCTCGGCGCGGAAGCTGAAACCACGGTCGGCGGGCTCGACCACGATAGTGTCGCCGTCTTGCACGCTACCTGCGATGATTGCTTTGGAAAGGGGCGTCTCGATGAGTTGTTGGATAGCACGCTTAAGCGGACGGGCACCGAACATGGGGTCGTAACCGACGTGAGCGAGGTGTTCCATAGCAGGTTCACTAAGCTGAAGGGTCATGCGGCGATCAGCCAAGCGTGCTTGGAGGCGCTGCAGTTGAATTTCGGCGATGGCGTGCATTTGCTGACGCTCGAGGGCATGAAACACAATCGTGTCATCGATGCGGTTAAGAAATTCTGGTCGGAATTGCTGCTGCAACATAGCAAACACGGTGTCTTTGATGGCTTCGTAGTCTTGCCCTTCACGGCTGGCTTCCAAAATTTGCGGACTACCGATGTTGCTGGTCATGATCACCACTGTGTTGCGAAAGTCCACCGTGCGCCCTTGCGAATCGGTCAAGCGTCCGTCGTCAAGGAGTTGCAAGAGGGTGTTGAACACTTCTGGGTGGGCTTTTTCGATTTCGTCAAACAAAATCACGCTGTAAGGGCGGCGGCGCACAGCCTCAGTTAACTGGCCACCTTCGTCATAACCGACATAGCCAGGGGGCGCACCAATGAGGCGGGCTACCGTGTGCCGCTCCATGTATTCAGACATGTCTAGGCGAATGAGGTTGTCTTCGCTGTCAAAAAGCTGCGCGGCTAAGGCTTTGGCGGTTTCGGTTTTCCCCACCCCCGTTGGTCCTAAGAAGATAAACGAACCAATGGGACGGTTGGGATCAGAAAGACCAGCCCTCGAGCGCCTAATGGCGTCACTGACCGCGACAATGGCTTCATCTTGACCAATCACCCGCTGGTGCAGTTCGTCTTCTAAGCGCAAGAGTTTTTCTTTTTCGCCTTCGACCAATTTGCTCATGGGGATACTCGTCCAGCGGCTTACCACTTCGGCGACTTCGCTGCTACCTACTTCTAAGCGAATATAGTCGGCGTTTTCTAGTTTTTGCTTGTACTCACGCAGTTTGCTTTCTAACTTAGGCAATTGACCATAGCGCAGTTCGGCGGCTTTGTTGAGATCATAATCGCGTTCTGCCCGTTCGATTTTGATGCGCACCCCGTCGAGTTCTTCTTGGGCGCGGCGCAAGTCTTCGTGAATGGCACGTTCGGCTTCCCAAGCAGAGCGGGCAACGTTGATGTTGTCTTCAATGCCGCGCAATTCTTCTTGGATGCGCAGGAGCCTGTTGGCAGACTCAACATCGTCTTCGCCTTTGAGGGCTTCTTTTTCAATCTCGAGCTGCAACTTGCGGCGGCGCAGGCCGTCGATTTCTTCGGGCATGCTGTCGAGTTGCATGCGGATGCGACTTGCCGACTCGTCAATCAAATCAATGGCTTTATCGGGCAGTTGCCTGTCAGCGATGTAGCGATGTGAGAGGCTAGCAGCCGCGATGATGGCGGGGTCGCTGATGTCCACGCCGTGGTGCACTTCGTATTTTTCTTTGATGCCGCGCAAGATGCTGACGGTTTCTTCGACACTAGGTTCGTCGACCACGATAGGCTGAAAGCGCCGTTCTAGGGCTTGGTCTTTTTCGATTTCGCGGTATTCACTCAAAGTCGTTGCGCCAATCATGCGCAGTTGACCCCTTGCCAAAGGCGGCTTGAGCATGTTGCCTGCGTCTACTGCCCCTTCGGCTTTGCCTGCGCCTACGATGGTGTGTAGTTCGTCTACAAACAGCAATACTTCACCAGCAGATTCCACCGTGTCGGTGATGACTGCTTTAAGGCGTTCTTCAAACTCACCGCGATATTTAGCGCCTGCGAGCATGGTGCCCATATCAAGTTGAATAATGCGCTTGCCTTGCAAACCTTCGGGAATGTCTTTGTTGACGATGCGCTGGGCTAAGCCCTCGGCGATGGCGGTCTTACCGACACCGGGTTCGCCAATGAGTACCGGATTGTTTTTGGTGCGGCGCAAAAGTATCTGAATGGCGCGGCGGATTTCTTCATCGCGGCCAATGACTGGGTCAAGTTTGCCGCTGCGGGCCAGCTCAGTTAAGTCAATGCCATAACGTGACAGCGCTTCGAAGGTTTCTTCGGCGGATTTGCTGTCCACAGTTTTCCCCTTTCGGATGTCTTTGGCGGCTTGCTCGAGCGCTTTACGCTCAGGCAAAGCGCGCATGCCTTCGGCGTTGGTTTGCCGCAGTGCCACCAGTAGCGCATCAGCGGCGACAAAACTATCGCCCCAGTCCCGCGCTAATCTGTCGGCTTCAGCGAACACTTGGCCAAGGGTGTTGTCCATGTACTGCCCACCTTGGGCGCTACCAGACACTTTGGGTTGTTTTTCCAAGACAGCATCAAGGGCTGCCAGCACTTGTTTTTGATTGCCGCCAGCCCGTTCTACAACGCGGCTTGCCGGCGCACTAGCGTCAGCTAATAGTGCCGTGACGACATGGGCGGGCACCATCGTCTGATGACCGCGTGTCTGGGCAATGCTTTGGGCGCTGGCGACAGCCGCTAAGGCGGTTTCTGTCAGTCGTTCCGTATTCATATCATTAGCATAAAACCTGAGTGTGTTCGTGTCAAGTTTGATGGAAGCTCGAGCACCCCCTCATAAGTACTCGCAAGCACTCGTAAGCACTCGTAAGCAACATCCTCAAGGTGCAAACGGTTGGCTGCGTGCTAGCGCCCTTGTGATGGTCGTTGAGATAGCGCGAATGCAATCTACTATTTTTGTAAAAGTGTGCTTTATTTTCATAGTATATCTTATGCAATAAACTTTTGCACCATGTGATGACTGATTTCTATAAGCGCGTGCTACACGTTAAAAATCGAAAACCTAGATATGATGGCGTTCATGGTTGAACTTATGATTATCGTGCCGCATCCTGACGACGAAGTGTTTAGTACAGGCGGCATCTTGAGCAAAATGGCCGACGCAGGCAAACCCACCGCTACCTTGACGCTCACGAAAGGCGGTTCAGGGCGCACACTTGGCTTGTGTGAACCAGAAGACTTACCTGCATTGCGCGAAAAAGAACTCAACGCCAGTTTGGACGTCCTAGGTGTGACCCAGCGGCACATTCTTGACTTTCCTGATGGCAGGTTAAAAGACGTACCCGTTGGGGAGATTGTGCCGGAAGTCAGTCGCCGTATTAACGCGCTTAAGCCACAAGCCATTGTTACTTTTCCGCCTAATGGTTCTAACGGCCACTTCGATCACGTCACTACCCATCAGTTGGTGATGCAAGCGCTCGAGGCCAGCCAACACCACATTCAGCGCCTCTACTATTTTGCCAGCGACACGCCCTACGGCGGCGCACCCCGCGACAACTTTTTGCCTCCCGAAGAGGTTGCCGCCCAACATTTAGCACCCACTCACTATATTCCTGTGGGCGAACACATCGAAAACAAACTGCGTGCCTTGGGGCAATACGAAACCCAAAGCCGCAGCGTGACCGCGTTTATGCGCAACATTCCCCGCCGCATCCTGATGGAGTCATTTCACCGGGCGCAACCGGAATATCCCAAAGGGCAAGGCTCGAGAACCGTCACTTGGTTGTAAGCCTTGCATCTGGTTGTGATGCGGGTTGTTCTGGTTGTAATGCTGGTTGTAATGCTGGGGTTTTGGGATATTCATACCTAGCTGAACAGGGGCGTACAACGTTGTGTAGTCGGTAATGTAGCGATGGGTAACGATGACAATGCCCCTAATACCCTTTTGACGGCGACTTTGACACAACTAACGGAGGGCACACAGGCGGTAACGAAAACTATTGGCTCTAAAACTATTGACCCCAATGCCCTTTTGACGGTGACTTTGACTGCTTTGACCTTTCCACAACTTTGACCTATCCACAACCAGACTACCTACACATGACTGACCTCGAGCCACCTTGGGGTCTTTATTTTTTGGCTTGTCTACGTGCCAGCTAACAAATCTGTCACCTGCATGTGATCAAACGTTGTGCCCGTTCCTGACTTACGTGCAGACAACGCCAACTTATCAACTAAGTTGTTTTCGGCATTGTCAGCGTGTCCTTTTGTCCATGTCCACGTGATGTCGTGAGTAGCGTCAAGCGTGAGCAGTTCGCGCCAGAGGTCTTGGTTTTTAACCGGAGCGCGGTTTGCTGTGCGCCAGCCGTTGCGTTGCCAGTTTTCGAGCCAGCCTGCGGTGAAAGCGTTTTTGAGATAAGCCGAGTCGGTGGTGAGCGTTACCTGACAGGGTCGCGTGAGGGCGTGAAGGGCACGCACTGCCGCCCCGAGTTCCATGCGGTTGTTGGTTGTATCTGTTTCAAAACCCGATTGGGCTTTGAAGATATTGTCGTAGTGCAGTAAATAACACCAACCGCCGCGTTTGCTTTGGGTATCGCACGAGCCGTCGGTGAAGATGATGACCTGATCCATGGGCTCGAGCCTGTCACAAAAACCCTGTGATAACAACCCTGTCACACCAACCTTGTGATAACAACCCTGTCACACCAACCCTACGCGTTGCGGTATCTGTCAAACTTGTTCCCCTCGTTTATAGATTTTATAAATGCGATGGATGACAGCGTAACCCCTTCGTCGTTCGATTTTGTTCCTTCTAGAGTATACTAGAAATACTAAATGTATTACATAATAAGAAATCATCTGGGTAGTAGCCCAAGATAATCCTGAATCTCTCGTCTAGGACGAGTTATCTCGAAGTGTACATACATGTACACGACTTCCTTCGTCTGTAACGCGATATGGGATAGTGTTTCGACTTATTATGCAGGATATTGCATCACCAAATTGATATATCAACTGATTGCGTATTGTGTTTGAGGCAACACCATCGACGTGAGTACTCAACCCTTTTGTTTGATGTCCACCTTGGTCTAGCAATATCTAAGATGCAATATCAGGTCATCACCCGATTCGGGTAGCAGCTTGTGGGGCTGAGGGTACTAGCTTTGTGTGCGTCTTGGGCAACGCAGTAAGCATGTTCATGCAAGGTCTATACTGAGGTTATGAACCGAACGGGCAAAGCCAAACAAATCGTCCGCCAATACACCGTCTGGGCAGCTGGAGGTGGGTTGTTGCCTGTGCCGCTGGTGAATATTGCCACGGTGACGGGTTTGCAAGTGAGCATGTTAGAACGCCTCAGCAAACTCTATGACGCCGATTATTCCCGCTCAACCGCGCAGATGTTTTTATCGGCAGTAACGGGGACAACGGTGCTGAGTGTGGGCTATCGGGCGTCGGCGGCACTGCGTTTTGTACCTGGTATTGGCACAGTTGTAGGTGGTGCCGCCATGGGAACGCTCGCGGGCGCATCAACTTATGCCATCGGCCAAGCCACCATCAAAAGCCTAGAAACATCAGGTGACTTGTTGCACGTGGACATCGAACAAGCCAAAGATACCTTCGATGAAGCCTTCAAACGCGGACGGGTGCTCCTTGACCGCTTGCAGCATATGGACGAAGCACAACAGCAAACACCACCTACATCAGAATCTCGAGCACAAGAACCACAAGCAAGTGCGCCGAGTTTAGACCCGGAAGCCTTGGCACTGTTAGAGCGCCTTGCTACCTTGCACGAAAAAGGCTTGTTAACAGACAGCGAATTTACTGCCCAAAAGCAGAAGTTGCTCTCGAGGTTGTAATGGAGCGCGCCCAAGCCATCATCAAAAATTACAGCCTATGGGCAGCCGGTGCGGGGTTAATTCCCTTGCCCGTAGCCGATTTGGTCGTGGTCATGAAACTGCAGATGAGCATGATTGACGAACTGGCGGTGCTCTACTATGACCGTTCGCCCAAAGCTCGAGGCTTTTTACATCATTCTGGTAAAACGTTTGTGGCGTCATTGAGTGGTGCATCTGCTGCCCGTCTCACAGCAACCTTGGCGAAAAGTCTGGTCAAAACCATTCCTGTGGTGGGTGATGCACTTGGCGCAGTGACGATGGCTCCGCTGGCTGGGGCGACGACGTATGCGTTGGGGCAGGCGGTACTAGCCGAGCTCGAGCACCCCCATAGCAACAGTGACGACAGCGACACCATCGACCCAGAACGTTTGCGACAAACCATGAAAGACTATCTGCAAGAAGGTTTTGCCCGTATGGCGTTTTGGCGCGAGCGTAAAAGTGAGCTTGACCCGATGGATGAGCTCGAGCACCTCGCGTGGCTGTTTGAACAAAACATCATCCCCCGCGACGACTTTGAACATGCCAAGACGCGGCTATTAGCCAAGTTGTAACCCTTGCACCCTGTTTGCTTGCTACTTTTGCTACTTAGTTACTTACCAGCGCAAACATGTCACCATAAGTAATGGCAACCGAAATTGAACGCAAGTTTTTAGTGCGCACCGACTGGTCACCAGCAGACGTTGACGGCGTGACGGCGGTGCGTTTGCAGCAAGGGTATCTGCTAGCCAGTCCCAAGGTAAGCGTGCGGGTGCGCAGTGCAGGTGATGCGGCGTGGCTCACGATTAAAGGCTCGAGCACCGTGTCCAAAAGCGGTCTTTCGCGGCTCGAGTTTGAATATCCCATTCCGGTTGAAGACGCCGAGGTGCTACTCACCACGTTGTGCGCTCAACCGGTGATTGACAAAACCCGTTACAGTTTGATTGAGCACGGCATGCTCTGGACGGTAGATGTGTTTGCAGGGCAAAACGCAGGGTTAGTACTGGCAGAAGTGGAGCTCGAGCACCCCAATCAACCCGTGACCTTGCCAGCGTGGGTCGCAGAAGATGTCTCGGGTGATGGCCGATATAGCAACGCGTATTTGTCGAAGACACCTTTCTCGAGCTGGTCATCTGAGGCGTGATGCCCGTTTGGTAGATAACGCTAATAATACGTTGCGGTGATTTAGTCTGCTGGCTGGGGGTGTGCTCGAGGTTCAGGGTATTGCTTGGCTGCCCACGCCGTCAGCAAAAAACAACCTGCGGCAACGAGTCCAACCATTACGGTGATGCCTTGGATTGCGCTCGTATCTTGGGTGAGCGCTTCAGCATCAAACCCTGTAATCGCTAAGACTTGCCCGTTGACAAACGCCCCGACTGCAAAAGCCGTCTTTTGAGCAAAGGTAAAAAACGCATACAACGTGCCGCTCTGTTCCCGTCCACTACGAGCGGCATCTTCACTGACCACATCAGGTAGCATCGCCCACGGAAACAGCAACACCGCCCCCAAGCCTATTCCGGTGGTGAGTGCCAACCCACTCAGCGGGATGCTCAAACCAGCAGGTAGGGGTAAGAAAGCCATCAGCAACAAACTGACTGCCAATACCGCAGCGCCAAGGGCAAGGCTGGTGGATTTTCCGTACGTTCCTGCTAAGCGTGTCCACAGGGGCATACTGCTTGCGGCTGCTAAAAAAACAACCCCGAGGCTCAAGGTGGCTTGTTCACCGGAAAAACCCAACACGCTGCCCAGATAAAACGGCAACATCGACGACAGGGTGCCATTACCGAGCGTGGCCAGAATGAAGATGAAGGTGATTGGGGCATACCCCCGTACCCGAAACAACCCCCGAAACACTTCCGCGACACTTGGTAAAGGTTGTGATCGTAGTGATTGATTCCCGTGACGCGGTTCAGACACGCTCAGTACAAACGGCAATACACACACCACCATCACTACCGCAAACCCTGTGCCCATCACCTGCCAACCACAGGTGCTGACTACCGCCTCAGCAGGTGAAAATACCTCTACCAGCAAAGGGGGTAACGCGGCTGCCAACAGGGCTGCTACTGTCGAAAACGCCACCCGATAACTGGTCAAGGTGGTGCGTTCGTGATAGTCGGGGGCAAGCTCTGGGGTCATAGCAAGGTAGGAAACCTGCACCACGGTGAAGATGCTGGTGTGCAAGGTAAGGAGCACTGCCGCTGCTGCAAATAGCAACCATGAACTTGGCAAGATGCTCACAGGCGGCAACCACCAAATTAAGGCAAAGGTGATGCCAAACGGCACCAAGTAAGGCCACATGCTGATGGCAATACCAATA
>CAZKAZ010000017.1:40858-57495 GCA_964550765.1 uncultured bacterium
GGATGATGCGCAACCTCGAGCCACCCCCTGCTTTCACCCGATCGCTAATCACCCCCATAAGTGGGTCAGTAACGGCATCAATCACCCGCCCAATGAGCAGCACAGCACCCGCAAGTGCCGGATTAAGCCGCAGGGCACTCACCAAAAAAAACAGCAAGTGAAAATTGATGGTGTTATATGACGTCGCCCCAGCCACATCAGCGAGGCCGTAAGCCATTTTTTGAGCGCGTTTTAGCACGGTTCACTCTATCACGCGGTTTGCAGCTACCTTTTTGTTTTTCACATGGCACACAAACCCACCCATGCTAGGCTGACCCCGTATTCGTCGGATAACATCTGCATGCAGGCATTAGGAGGGATTATGCCAAAGTTATATATATCTGAAGCCTTGGGTTTACTCGGTAAAACCATGCCGTTTATTTGGTTGCGATTGGGGTCATACACGTTATTGGGGTTAGGCATCATGCTCTATTTCGGGGTGATGGCGGGTATCGCGTGGTTACTTGGGCAACTGTGGCAGGTGCTTGGGGTGTTGGTGTTCATCTTGGCGCTCATGGGTGCCGTCGGGGTGATTCGTTGGGCGTCGCGATATTATTTTTATTTGCTCAAAGCCGCCCACACGGCTGTGATGACAGAGTACATTGTGTTTGGGAAGCTCGAGGCATCCTCGCAGGTGGCCTACGGCAAAAAGCAAGTCACCGACAGATTCAAAGATACCAGTGTGATGTTTGCAGTAGATACCTTGATTGACGGGGTAACCAAAGCGTTCACGCGAAATTTTGCGCGTTTGGGAAATATTTTGCCAATACCGGGGATGGACGGACTGATGAATGTGCTCGAGCGCGTCGCCCTGCTTGCTACTACCTTTATTGACGAAGCCATCTTGAGCCGTGCTTACAAAGAACGCGCTGGGAACGTCTGGCAAGTCGCCCACGATGGGGTGATTTTGTACGCTCAAGCGTGGCAGCCCATCTTGGCCAACGCGGTGGTGCTTGGGGTGATTAGCTCAATGCAATTTGTGGTGTTTTTGATTGTGTTGGGGTTGCCCGCAGTGGCTATTGGCGCGGTGTTACCTGAAGCGTTGCGGCCAGCATTGGGTGTCGGCGTGATTGTCTTAGCGTGGCTTATCAAAGTGGCGGTAGCAGACCCGTTTGCCCTAGCGGCCACGCTGATTGCCTATCACCGTGAGACGGCAACCATGACGCCCAATGCTGAATGGCAGGCCAAGCTCGAGAGCGTCAGTGACAAGTTCCGCGACCTAGGTCAGCGAGCGGAGCAGGGCGCATGAGCACACCCAACGCCGAAACCAAAAAAGGCGGTTTGGGCAAAAAAATTGCTTTTGGTTGTTTGGGGGTGTTGTTGTTACTGTCGCTAGCAGGTGGCATTATTGTGTATCGTTTTGTGATTGTGCCGGGGCGGAGCATGATGCAAAGTGCTGAAGCCCTGCAACAGCTCGAGACTCTCAACGAGGACATTCGCAATCGGCAACCGTTTACTGCGCCCGAAAGTCTCACCGCCAATCACGTTGACCGTTTTGTGGTGGTGCAAAGGCAGTTACTCACCCAGCTCGAGGGGCGCATGGGTGAACTAGAAGCCCGCTATGAACAAACCGACCAAAACGACATGACCTTGAATGAGGTGATGAATGTGTGGCAAGACTTTGCTGGAGTGCTCGTTGATGCCAAACGCGCTCAAGTAGAGGCTCTTAACGCGGCGGATTTTTCCTTGGCTGAATATGCATGGGTGCGCCAGCGCGTGTTTACAGCACTAGGCTACAGCAACCTTACACAGTTGCCAGGTGCACAACAGCAGATGCGTGATAGTGACGTGTCTCCAGAAGAGGTTGTGCTGGTAAGTCCCCATCAGGAATTGCTCCAACAAACTGTTGTATTGAGTGCATTTGGTTTATAACACCTATCCTCATCGTAGAGGTTTTTGTAGAGGCTGATACTGCGTCAAAAACAACGCCGACGCCAAGGTTATCCCAAGGCATCGGCGCTTTTTCAATACTGGCGGATGATGTATCAGGGCACTAGCCTTTCAAGCCTGAACCTGCCAAGCCTTCGATGAAATAACGTTGCGCAAACACAAACACAATCATCGGCGGCAAAATGGCAATAGCAGCGCCAGTTAGCACGATGTTGGGGCGGTCGGCGGCAATGTTACTGAGCTTAATAAGCGCCAGCGTCAACACGTGATTGGTTTCGTTGGCTTCATTGATGATGAGTAGCGGCCACAGAAAACTATTCCACGCATAAAGAAACGAGAAAATGGCGAGCGTGGCAATGGCAGGCCGGCTCAGCGGCACAAAAATCTGCCACAAGATGCGCATGCGGCTTGCACCATCTAACATGGCGGCTTCTTCTAGGTCTTTGGGGATGGTCATGAAAAACTGCCGCATCAAAAAGGTGCCGTACGCCGTAAAAACCCACGGCAGAATTAATGACACCAGTTGGTTTTGCCAGTCCAAAATCACCATGAGGCGGTACATAGGAATAATTAACACCACAAACGGAATCATAATGCTGCCTAGGTAGAGCAAAAACAAACTGTCGCGTCCGCGAAACTTGACCCGACTAAACGCGTAACCGCCAAAAATGGACGTCACTAGTTGTCCTGTGACCACAAAAAACGTCACCAAGATGGTGTTTACCAGTGCCCTATCCAACTGCAAGTTAAAAAAGGCGTCGTAGTTTTGCCATTGAAATTCCACCCTATCAGCTTGGCGAGCGGTGCGAGCAACCGCGTAAGTGGTTATGTCAGGGTCGTCAGGAGCAACAAACAGGTTTTGTGAACCGCGATACGCCAGTAATAACCGTTGCGTTTGACCGTTTACCGGGACTTCGTAGATATCGAATGTTTCCTCTGCGCCATTGGCCGTGAGGGTGATGGTTTCGCCTGTTTCGGTGGCGTCATCTAGCGGGATTTCGATGTCGATTTGGCTATCTCGAGGAGACGCCACATTGATAGTGTCTTCGCTGGCAAAAAACCCAAACCTTACCCGCTCACCCGTATCGACCAATTCGCGGTCTTGTCCGTCAATATCAAACACAAACACGGGCGCTTCTTCGCCTTGATAAGGGGTGGTTTCTTGACTCAGCGGCAAGAGGCGCGGTGGGTAGCGAAACACGTCCGTAGAATTTTTCAGTGACGTGGTCATCATGTACAAAAACGGGAACACCATCAAAAAGCCAAACCCGGTAAGTAGCACATATGCCACCGTGCGAAAGAGCCACTGTTTAACGGTTAAACCCAAAAACATGCGTTTCATAAACCCTCCTTAACCGTACGCCTGCGAGCGGTTGAAGCGGAATTGGATAAAGGTAAACACGAAGATAATGGCAAATAGCACCCAAGCAATCGCTGACGCGTAGCCAAATTGGAACTGATTGAAACCTTGGGTGTAGAGGTAATACACCAACGTGGTGGCGTCTTCGGGGATGGGTCTCGAGGGAAACAACGCATACGGTTCGTTAAATACCTGCAGCCCCATCACCATGGTGGTAATGAGCACAAAAAAGGTCGTCGGGGCAACCATCGGCAAGGTCACGTTCACAAAGCGTTGCCAAGGGTTCGCCCCGTCGATTTTGGCGGCTTCGTAAAGCACATTGGGTACGCCCTGCAAGCCTGCCAAAAAGAGCACCGTGTTGTAACCGACGACCTGCCAAGCAGCCAAGATGACAATCGCCAACAAGACGACTTGCGGGTCGGTGAGCCACTGCACGTCGGGGTTGCCCGCACCGAACCAGCTCGAGAGCGTGGCGAGCGCATAGTTGATGTAACCAATGGTCGGGTCATAAAGCCAGCGCCAGATTAGTGCCGTACCCACCACAGAGGCCACTGATGGCAAAAAGTACAGCGCCCGAAAAAACTTCACCCCTGGTAAAGCCGAGTTGAGAATGAGCGCCATACCCAGTGCCGGAGCAATCGCTAGCGGCAATAGCATCAAACAAAACGCAAACGTGTTGCCGAGGCTAATCCAAAACAAGCGGTCTTTGGCACCGATGACTACGCGGTTTGTCCCAAAATTGATTTCTTGCACCACCGCGTAACCAAAGTCTAGGGCATTCTGAGAACTGACGCTGCCGTCAGTGACAGTGCGCACTTGCAGGGATAACAACTCGCGGTAATTGGCAAATCCCACCACGCCTGGTACTTGCCCCACTGAGCTATCGGTAAAACTGAGATAAAAAGATAACAACAAAGGCCCAGCAAAAAACAGCACAAACCCGACGATGTTGGGCGACAACATAAACCAGCCTTGCCAAGCAGCCCGTTCGTCAGGACTTTCACCAAACACATCAGCGAGTTTGAGCAGTTGCCATACCAACACCACAAACACCACAGTGACGGCAGTCAGTAACCAAGTTTGCCAGTTGCTGTAGGTGCTAAGTACATAGTTAGCAGCACCCAAAATGTTAGAAGCGATGAGCAGAACGACAAGCGTAGCGGTAGCAACGAACACAGCAATACGCTCGAGCACCCCTTTGGCGCGCCCAATCAAGCGCCCCGACACCCACGCTAGCAGATAAGCCGCCGCAAACCCGAGTGTCAAGGGAGCATTGGCTAAAATGGCATCAACGATTAACTCGTAACTTTGATATACCCCCCACATGCCAAGTAGGGCAAACAAACTGAGCACCAACCCCGCCATGTTCACAGTAATCGACATGTAGCGGCCATCGTTGTGGTGCTGCCAGACGCGCCAGCTAGCAATAAGGGCGAAGACTGCCGGCACCACCATAATGAGCACCGCAAAAAAGTGCACGGGCGTACCGAGGTCGGCTGGTTTACCAAGAATGCGCAAGGTATCCATCTGGCTGGTTGTCCACGCGCCATACAGCACGAAAAGTGCCACCAACACCTGCCAAATGGCCGCAAAAGTGACCACCCGCGTGGCACCATCTGGTAGGGCAGACGTTGGCGTAACAGAACGGTTTACTGTGGCCATCGGCGGTACTTCCTTAAAGTTGGCATGATTCTCCTTTCGCTACAGGTTGCATGAGTGTGCTCGAGCTGCTTAGAAAAACTAGTAGAGAAAACCCCCGAAGCATGTGGTGGGTCTTATTGGAAAACGTCGTAATGATAATGCCTGCTTGCGTTATAACCTTTTAGAGATAACTGTCTCAGAGGGAGGTAACTGGCGCTAGCTGCGGGTTAGGGCAATGCAGGTTTGTGCCAGACAAGATAAAGAAAAGAGCAGCCCCCAAGGACTGCTCCTGCTGACCTCGAGGGGTCGTTAAGGGACGTTATTCAAACTCTGGGGCAACTTGTTGGCAAATATCTGCTGCAAATTGCTCAGCGGTCAATTCACCGTTAAACACCGAGGTGACACCGTTACCGTAGGCTGTGTCAATGGCTGGCCAGTTGCCGGCAAAGAGGGGGGCTTCGGTGCGCACGTCGCTAGCAGTCGTGCCATCAATAAACGCTTGGTTATTCACACCACTGTCAGGGAGCGTACCCAAGAACAGGTCAATGGCAGCGTCCGTAGCGCGGCTTGGGATGTTAGCACCCAAGGACGCGATTTGCCCTTGAATCTCGGCACTCGTTAGACGCGTGACCAAGTCCCACGCTTCTGCGGGGTTTTCGGTTTCAGCGTTAACTACATATGCACCCCAAAAGAGCCAGTTGGTAGCTTCACCACTAGGGCCTACGGGCAAAGGTGCCACGTTCCAGTTAAAGTCAGCGTTGCTAACCGTACCGGGTGTAGCCCAGCGGCCATTTAAGAACATGCCCACGTTGCCTGCTAAGAAAGGCGGTTCACTGTCGGTACCCCAAGGTACGGCGGCACCACCATCAAACAAGTCACCTGCGAACGACAAACCAGTCACGGTAGCTTCGTTGTCGAGGCCGCACGCGCTGTAGTCGTCGGTGAAAAAGCTGCTGCCAGCGGCGTTCACAAAGTAACCCCAGTTGGCCCACCAAGCGTTCATACCGAAACCAAATACCTCTTCACCGAGGCTGCTGATTTCTTCGGCGGCTTCGCCAAAGCGTTCCCAGGTCCAGTCGTCGCCACCGGGGTAATCAAGACCGGCTTCGTCAAAAAGATCGGCGTTGTAGTAAATGGCAAACGCCGACACATCGCGGGGTAACCCCCACAGGGCGTCTTCGCCTTCGTTAATGGGCGTCGTCAAAAAGCCCATCGGACCAGCGTAAAAGTCTTCTTGGTTGTAATCAGCATCAGCAGCAGCCAGCTCAGCCAAATTGAGGATCAAACCAGCTTCGGCAAAACGGGCGACGTCGGTGCCAGGAATCCAAAACACATCTGGGGCGGTGCCAGCTTCAATTTCGGTTACCAGCACGTCTTGGTAGCTAGCCGTTTCTGAACCGCCTGGTTCGTACTCGAGCGCTACCCCATCCCAGCCTGTATCAATGTCATCGTTAGCTGCTTGGTAGACGTCGATTTCTGCTTGATTGTCGGGGCGAGTGCGCCAGCGCAAGGTAATATCTTGGGCAAAGCTGATACTCAGCCCAGTGAGCAGCAAAACACACACAATACGCCGCATGTAACGGGTTTCCATAAAGCCTCCTAAAAAGTTGTAACGATGTTCGTTTTGTAGTGAACGCCACTAGTTTACTCTAGCTGTGCGCTGAATACAACACCCTTACACACATCCTTGCAGCATCTTTAGCAGCATCCTAGCTGATATCTCTGCGGTATTCCAAGGGCGTTTGTGCTACATCTGTGCGATATTAACGCGATATCTCGGCCACCCTTGTGCCACCTTCACAAACCGTCCATACGACCTCCATGTGCTGTCCACGTTATGTTCACGAAGTCTCGTTGCAATGGTGCTCGAGGCTACACCTGCCTAGGCTGAGTGGCTCGAGGGCATCAACGGTACAAAACGATAAGGAGTATCAGGATCAATGGCGCGATGTGACACTGCAAATCAACCATGCTATAAACCCACGCCACAAACCCAGGCTACAAATCAAGGCAACCCCCATCTTGGCGTGTTATCAGGCTTCAAAGGTAAGCCAAAATACTTGCAAAAGATAACACCGTTAAGTAACATTGAGGCGTTTAATCATTGACTAGATGGTCTTGGCATTATTGCTTTAATATGTAGTTGATATTACACTTTTTCGCGTATGGCGTATCGTTAGTGCATGATTCGCTTAATACATTGGTCGTTATATAGATTGGTTGCTTACACATTGGTCATGTGCTGGTTGTTTCACCCCTAAGTGCCTGTAGGTCGTAAGTGCCTGTAGGTAGTAAGTGCCTGTAGGTATCTGGTCACTTGACCCCCTGTCATGACTGTCATGTGATTCATAAAGGAGCTTGATAATGATTTCGCTCATTCGGTTTTTTGTTAAAAGGTATGTCTTTGCCATCAGCATTTTCAGTGCGGTGGTGTTTTTTGGGGTGGTCAGTGGCATTGGCGTGGGCGTTAACCTGCTACCGCAGTTTGATGTGGCTGTTGTGGGTATCACCACCGTTTACCCAGGCGGCGGCCCTGAAGAGATGGCGCGGCAAGTGTCTGAACCGCTCGAGCGAGCAGTAGCGACCTTACCGGGTATCAGTCTGGTGGAATCCATTAACGCTGAGGGCGTCTCGGTGGTGGTGGTCAGTTTTAACGATGGGGTAGACGTTGACCAAGCCGCTGTAGATGTCAATCAGCGCATCAGCACCGTGTTCGACGAACTGCCTGATGACGCGTCACTACCAACACTGCAAAAGTTTGGCCCAGGCGAAGAGCCCATTTTGAACGTGGCCGTGCGGGTACCTGGTGCAGACCTGCGCGAGGTACAAAATATCGCTAGTGACATCGTGCAAACCCGCTTACAGCGCGTACCGGGGGCAGCGGACGTGCAGATTGTCGGGGAAGTAGACCGCGAGGTGCAGGTGCTACTTGATCCAGATAGTTTAGAGCGATATAGCTTGGCACCAGGACAAATTGCTGTTGCTATCGGCAACTCGGCGCTAGATTTGCCGGCGGGCAGTCTTGACTTGCAACAAGGGCGCATTTTGCTCACCGGGCGCAATCAACCAAACTCGCTGGCAGATGTGGAAGAGATTTTGGTGGATTCCACTCGGGGGTTACGGGTATCCGATGTGGCTACTGTGCGTGACACCACCGAAACGGTCAACAGCTATACCCGCTTGAACGGGGAAACGATTGTGTTGCTCGAGGTCTTCAAGCAGTCCGACGCCAACGCTGTGGCGGTTGCTAATGACATTCGGGCTGCCCTAGCAGCGTTGCCTTTGCCTGTTGGTGCCCAAGCTGAGGTGGTACTCGATAGCACCGTGTTTATCGCTAGTTCGGTGCGCGATACTATCCGCGAAATGGCCTCGGCGGTGGTGATTGTTTCGCTCATCGTGTTGTTGTTTGTAGGGCGTTTGGGAACGGTATTCAGCGTGATTATTGCCATTCCCATCTCGTTTTCTGGGGCGTTAATTGCCTTTGCACTCCTAGGGTTTAGTTACAACATCATCTCGCTACTCGCGGTGACGGTAGCAGTGGGGTTGGTGGTTGATGACTCGATTGTCATTGCCGAGAACGTCACCCGCTACCGAGATAAAGGCTATAGTGCGCTCGAGTCCGTTCTCAAAGGCGCAGGCGAAGTCAGCACGCCGGTGTTGGCGTCAACGTTGTCGCTTCTGGCGGTGTTTTTGCCGATTTCGTTTTTGCCCGGTATCTTAGGTGATATTTTTTCTGAGTTTGGTTTAACGCTAGCAGCGACCATTGTTACCTCATACCTCGAGGCCATGTTCTTTTTGACGGTGCGCCTTGCTTACTTGCCCGATCCCTACCTAAACAACTGGCACACCTTCACGGGTTCAGTGCGTAAGTTCGTAGCAGACATGCGCTGGTCACTGCGGGCATACAGCCAAATTTGGGCTTATGGCTTGATGTTGCTCGTGATGGCAGGCGGCGTTTTCGGGATGCGTGCAGTGGCGACGCTCACACCCAGCACGATTACTGCCCTTGTCGTAGCAGGGTTGATGTTGCCGTTTGTGCTCGGTGTGCTGCGTTATGTGCTGCGCTTTGTGACTTACTTGGTGGGGGCGCTGCTCTACAGTGCTTACAAAGGGGTTGATGGCGCGTTTGTAGGTTTGCAACGCGTGTACAGTCGGGTGCTTGCGGGCGTGCTCAGGGCACCGGCGGTGATTCTTGTGGTGGCGTTTGGCTTGTTTTTAAGCTTGGTGTATGTTGTCCCCCAAATTGGTTTTAGCTTTACTGCCGACCCTGATAGTGGGCAAGTGGTAGTGGACGTAGAACTGCCCAACACCAGCAACTTAGCAGAAACCAATGGGGTGATGTTGGCGTTAGAGAACCGCTTGCGGCAGTCGCCGTTGGTAACGAGTGTGCAAAGCACCGTGGGTACCGGTGGCGATGGTGGTCTCACCTTGAATAACGCCAGCCGGGCGTCCATGTTGGTGGATTTAGTACCTAAAAATGCTCGCGATGTCACCTCAGCACAAGGGGCTGCCGTGCTCGAGCAACGCTTGCGCGCAGAACTTGACATGGTGTTCCCTGCTGCCCAAGTGAGTGCTAGTCCTTATGACAACTTTGGGCCTCCCTCAACGAGTGCGTTTGACATCACCATTGCTAGCAATGACCTCGCGCTGTTGCGCGAACGCGACGCCCTTGGTTCTGAGATTGTGCAAGCCCACCCCTCACTTACGAACGTCGATAGTGACCTCAGCGATAACGTCAGCGAACGGGTGTTCGTACTCGACAGCGCCAAACTGGTCGGTACAGGGCTCACGGCGGCTGATATTTACCAAACCTTGCGCCTTTATAATGTCGGCATCACCGCAGGCAACGTGCGCAACAGGGGTGATGACCTCGAGATTCGCATTCGTGCCAATCCCGATCTTATTGCCGACGAACAAGGCTTGTTGAGTCTGCCTATTTTTGCGCCTGCTACCAGGCAAGCGTTACCCCTAGCGGAATTTGGTCGTTTTGAAGTGCGTCAAGCGCCTACGAGCATTTACCGCAGCGGCCAAACCTACGCCACCACTATCAGTGCCAACATCGCCGCCGATAGCGACCAAGCCCTCACCGATATTCGTGCCGAGGTGCGCCAGCAGTTTATTGACCAAGGTGTCGTAGATAGCCAAGTGACCTTCGCACAAACCTCAGCGTTTGACTTAACAGGTGACCTTGCCCTTTACACCCCTATTGCCTTTTTGTTGGCGCTCATTCTTAACTACTTGGTGATTGCCAGTCAGTTCAACAGTTTCCGCTTCCCGCTTTACTTGATGCTCACCATTCCACTGGCGTTTGTGGGGGCGTTTTGGCTACTATTTTTGACTAATTCATCATTAGATGTGAACAGCGCCCTGGGGTTGGTCATCTTAATTGGTTTGGTCACTAAAAACGCCATTTTGCTGCTCGATGTGGTGGTGAGTGGTTTGCAAGGTGAATACACCGACCTCAAAGAGGCCCTCATTAATGCTGGTGAACGTCGTTTGCGCCCCATCATGATGACGACCCTGACGCTCATTGCTATCAGCTTTCCGCTGCTTTTTGGTACAGGTGCTGGCAGCGAGTTTCGCCGTCCGCTGGGGTTAATTATCTTTGGTGGGGTGACATCCTCGGCATTACTGACGTTGTTTGTGGTGCCTGCGGCGTTCTACTTGTTTGAACGCAAGCGCATGGCAGCAGACAGTGGTGAAACGCAACCCGTGAAAGCTAGCACCTCACAGGTGACACCTAGCTTTTCCGAAGCGGGTGCTGATTGATATTACGGTGTGCGGTGATGTCGCCGTGAGGCTACTTGCTTAATACCCAAAGATCCCAACGTGTAAGCCGCAGTACAAACTCGTACAAATGCGGTAGCCGTTGGGATTTACCGTTTAACCGTTAGGCGTCTTTGTTTGGTATTTTCAGGCTTGATGTCTACACAGTTGAACGCGATTGATGCTGATATGGCGTTGGTAAACATTAGTGTTGATAAACATAAGCAAGCGTAGAAACAACACGTGGTGTTGTCAGGGCTTTGTGTCTAAGGCAATACCATCGCCTCGAGCACACCACGTTTTTATTCGATGTCCGCTTTGATTTAGCAGTATAAAAATGGCAAGTATGTGTAGAGCGGGGTAAGGTGGCTCGAGCTACCCCTTTGTTTGTGTCTGTCGCTGTAATACCCATTCCAATTGATTCCTTCAGGAATCAATTCGCGCAGAGCGCGTAGGACAAGCTACGGATGCAGGCAGGAACGAAAGAAAGTCCGCAGGACTTTAAGCAGTGTTTAGTTGGAATCCGTATAACGACTACTATGCTATCACCCATGCAACACGTTGATTTGTCACGTTTATCTTAGATATGTACTTTTGTCCCGACATGGCTGCTGTGATGAGGCTAAAATGAAGATGAAATTAACTGCCATAAAAACCGTCTAGGAAGCCAAAAGACGTGTTTCGGGTACGCTTATGCCCACAGGCAGTTGCGGAGGTGCATCATGCTCCTACTGCAGTTTTTGTTCCTACTTCTCATGCTCTATATTGGTAGCCGTTATGGTGGTATTGGTCTGGGGGTGGTGTCTGGTATTGGCCTTAGCATCCAGGTGTTTGTGTTTGGGATGACGCCTACGAGTCCGCCCATCACCGTCATGTTGATTATTTTGGCAGTAGTGACCTGTGCATCGATTTTGGAAGCCGCCGGAGGACTGAAGTACATGCTGCAGCTAGCAGAACGCCTCTTGCGCGCTAATCCTACCCGCATCACCTTCCTCGGGCCACTGGTCACCTACACCATGACCATGATGCTCGGTACTGGCCACGCGGTGTATTCCATCATGCCCATTATCGGTGATGTTGCCCTCAAAAATCAGATTCGCCCCGAACGTCCCATGGCTGCTGCGTCAGTAGCCTCCCAACTTGGTATCACCGCTAGCCCCATCTCAGCAGCCGTGGTGTACTACGTGGCCACCCTCGCTGATGTCAACACCACCATCACCCTATTGTCGATTTTGGCGGTGACCATCCCGGCGACGTTGCTAGGTACGCTCGCTATGTCGTTTTACAGTTTGCACCGAGGTAAGGAATTAGCTGACGACGCCGACTATCAAGCGCGCCTGAATGACCCTGACTGGAAAACCCGCATCGAAAACACCACGGCTACCACCTTAGACGAAACATTACCTGCGTCTGCGCGCAATGCCGTGTTGCTCTTTTTAGCTGCGCTACTTACCATCGTGGTGATTGCCCTTGTGCCCAGTATCCGCACCGTAGCGGGCAGCGACAGCCCCATCTCTATGTCAGTGATTATTCAGATGATGATGCTCGCCTTTGGGGGGTTAATCCTCATTGTCACCCGCACACCAACCAACCGCATCCCCGAGGGGGTCGTCTTCAAATCAGGCATGGTCGCCGCTATCGCCATTTTTGGGATTGCTTGGATGAGCGATACCTACTTCCAACACGCCATGCCCGCGTTCCAATCGGGCATTACCGACATGGTGCAACAGTACCCATGGACGTTTGCCCTCGCTATGTTCACGGCGTCGGTGGTCATCAACTCACAAGCTGCTACCTGCCGGATGATGCTACCTGTGGGGTTGAGTCTTGGTTTATCGCCCGCGCTGCTCATCGGCATCATGCCCTCGTGCTACGGCTACTTTTTCATTCCCAACTATCCTTCCGACATTGCCACCTGCACGTTTGATGTGTCAGGGACAACCAAGATTGGCCGTTACTACTTCAACCACAGTTTTATGATGCCCGGCATTATTGGCGTTGTAAGCGCCTGTTTGATTGGTTACGGCTTAGCCACCATCATTTTGTAACCCGCCCAAAACTAGACCACTCAAAACCCATCTAAAACCCATCCAAAACATAGAGGCGCTGATTCCTTGAGGGGCAGCGCCTTTTTGGTAGCTCGAGCATCCAGTACCCCCTCACATTGTCGTCAGGCTCACATTGTCGTCAGGCAGGATACTCACTGTGCTTATAAGACTAAACGTAGGTAATCCCCACAACCACCACAAAACCACACCACCGAGTTACCCAATCGCCAGCGCATTACCCACCGAATTACGCAACGAAGCATAACGCAGCAAAGCGCACGCTCGAGCCGCCCTCTTCTTGCGTCTTATCTAGGCGTGTTTACCAAACCAGTCCAAGATAGCCTCGAGCCGATGAATGCGCCTGTCGGGTCTACCCGAGCGAGACAGTTCGTGGCTTTCATCAGGGTAACGAATCAATTCTGTAACTACACCACGTGTTTTGAGGGCGATAAACATCTGTTCAGCTTGTTCAATGGGGCAGCGGTGGTCTTCTTCGGCGTGGATGATAAGTAAGGGTGTTTTGATATTATTGACGTAACGCAAGGGGCTTTGTTGCCACAGTTTGTCGGTGTCGTCCCAGGGGTTGCCCATGACTTCGCGGTCTGCAAACACATAACCAATGTCCGAAGAACCGTAAAAACTGAGCCAGTTGCAAATGCTGCGCTGGGTGACGGCTGAACGGAACATATCTGTTTGCCCGATGAGCCAGTTGGTCATAAAACCACCGTAGCTGCCCCCTGTTAAGTGAATGGGGGCGTCGGGGTCGGTGTGGTTGGCTCTGGCTGCTGTGGCGATGGCCATGACATCAGCGGCGTCCACGCCACCATAATCGCCTTGGGCAATGGTGGCAAACGTGCTACCGTAGCTCGAGCTGCTGCGCGGATTCCCGTACACCACCGTGTAACCCTTGGCTGCAAGTAGCTGAAACTCGAACACAAACCCATAACCATAGTTCGTGTGTGGCCCTCCGTGTACTTGCACCACCATGGCGTTATCTTTGCGGGCTTTACTTGGCGCAAGCGTCCAATAGACCACCTTGCTATCGCTGCTGTCTGCTTGGGTGGTCTGTGGTTTGCTGGCGGCTTGTAAACGATAACGCTTGTTAAACGCCGCGTTGAGGTGACTCAGTTGGCTTTCTTTACCCTCTTTATTACGCATAAAAAGCTCGCCGGGGCGGTCGGTGGTTTCGGCGGTAAAGACCGTCACACCAGATACTGCGTCGTGGGCAAAACTGGTGATGGCTCTGACGTCGTCTTGCCACCTGGTGACTGCACCCTCATGCTCACTACCCTTATGGTCAATCACAGCCAAACCACTTTGTCCTGCGTCGTTGAGATTAACCAGCACACCCGCGTCGGTGATAACAGGGTCGTTGCTATACGTCCCAAAGCGGCTGTCCCCGTTGACACTCGGTTGTACGTCGCGTTCGCCGCTGAGGCACTGTGCTGGGTGCTTACTGGCTTTTTTGCTATTGGTGTACCACAACCCCATGGGGCTACCAAAGTTAGCCGGGTCGCTCGGGGCGCAAAACACCACGTCATCACCGCGTGTGGCAATACTACCGATGCGGTGTCCGGCGGCAACCGTTTTGAGGTTCTTTTTGGCTAGCGTCAGGCGGTAAAGGTTTTTTTGCCAGTGGTCTTCCGCGTCAGCATCGGGGGCGGCCACAAAAAAGAGGGCTTTGCCGTCATCGGATACCGTCAGCGCGCTAGCATCAAAGTCAGGTTCAAACAGTACTTTGAGTTTGTCTTTACCCATATCATACTGATAGATTTTGGCCTTCACTGTCGGCAAAAACCCCACACCGTTCCACTTGTAGAGGGGTCTACTGATGACTTTGGGTTTGTCATTGGTAGGTTCTGTGTCGTCACCTCGAGACAGCAAAAACAGCGTCTTGCCATCTGGATGCCAACAAAACGCCATCACCCCGCGTTTAAGGTGGGTGAGCACCTTCGCTTCGCCACCAGACAGGGGCATCACACACAACTGCTTGCTGTCACCCGCCCGGTCAGACAAAAACGCCACCTGCGTGCCATCAGGGCTGAACGCAGGCGAGACGTTGCTCGTGCCCGTCGTGGTGAGGGGTGTACTGATGCCAGTGTCTAAGTTGTAGAGGTGCAACTGCGAATGGTAGGCGGGAGGGGCGTTGCTATCTTGCTGGTCGTCTGGGTGCCCATCTGGGTGACCGTGTGGATGAATATGACTGTGAACGGCCACGGCGTGTTGACCTCCCGGCGCAATGGCGGGGTCAGCAATGAAGGATAGCTCGAGCAAGCTGTCTGCGGTAAGTTTTGCCATAGGCTAGTTTAACGCAAGCCACCCCTATTGAGGCTGCAACGGTGCTGTGGCGGTGCTGTGACAAGTACTATTTCACTTGACAACAGACAAGCACCCTTCCCAGCTGACCCCTTGACGAAGCAAACGACGCACAGTATACCTAATCTTGCAATCACGATACTTACCCCACGATTATGATGCCTGACGCCCTTGGGTAATGGCATAAAGCAAAATCCCCGCAGCCACAGACGCGTTCAACGACGCAATTTGCCCCCGCATGGGAATGGCCACTAGTTCATCGCATTTATCACGTACCAGACGGCGCATACCCGAACCTTCCGAACCGATGACCAGCGCCACATCCCTGTCCCAGTCGACCTGAGCAGGTGTGCTGTAGGCGTCACCATCTGCACCGTAAACCCAAACGTTGCGGTTTTTGATGTCGTCGATGTAGCGAGGTAGGTTTTTCACCTGCACCAGTGGCAAGTGACTGCTCGCCCCCGCTGCCGTTTTGGCGACAACCCCCGATAAGGGTGCACTGCGACGTTCTTCAGTCACAACCCCATGCGCACCCAGCACTTCGGCGCTGCGAATAATGGCTCCGTAGTTGCGCGGGTCGGTCACTTGGTCGAGTAACACCAACAGGGGTCGTTCACCGCGTTTTTCGGCGAGGGCAAAAGGCGCGTCTGGGTCGCTATATGTTAAATCAGGGACTTCGGCGAGTACACCCTGATGGCGCGTCGTACCTGCACTTTGGTCAATATTAATACGAGGGACTTGTTGCACGTCAACGTTATGCTTTTGGGCAATTTTTTCGATATCACTGATGGTTTGGGGATGTAACCCTTTGGCGAGGAGTACCTTATCAACATTGCCATCTTGCAGGGCTTCTAAGACGGCTTGTTTGCCATAAATAATCATGGACTATGCTACCTGCCGCAGCTAGCACCTCGCGTTGTGCGTACGTCTGAACCCCTGTAATACTGCTAGAGCCAAACATCAAACAAACGTCGCTAGTTTGAGGGGACACTTGCGACAACATCGAAACGCATCATTCAGTAATTCTCCGTGCTGCTACCACAGTTGCTGATGTTTACCAAGGTCACAACGACATAAAGCGTGTTCAATTGTGTAGACGTCAATCATGGAGATGCTACAGCTTCGCACACCACAACGCCAATCATAGTACTGACAACACTTTGTGACATTAAGCTCGAGCGTTCCCCTTACTCTTTTGCAACATCAGCTAAAAGTTCAGCCAATACATCATCATGCTCTCCCAAACGCGGCGGATGGCGATACAGAGGCGGCGTTTGCCCGTCGAGCTTAAAACCCGCAGCCACTAGGGGCACACTGCCAAAGTCGGGGTGAGGGACGTGTTGCACCATGTTCAGGGCTTGCGCTTGGGGGCTGTGTAAGGCTTCGTCCACAGTGGCAACAGGCGCAGCGGGAATGCTAGCAGCATCAAGTTGCTCGAGCCACACCTGTTGCGGTTTTTGCACAAGTATCTCCGCAATAGCCGGTACGAGCGTATCGCGGTGAGCCACCCGCGCCGCATTGCTGGCAAAACGCGGGTCATCTGCCCAGTCGGGTTGGCTCAAAACCGTTGCAAACCG
>CAZKAZ010000017.1:57505-74378 GCA_964550765.1 uncultured bacterium
CATCGTTCCCGACAGCTACTGCAATGGGAGCGTCTTGAGTAGCAAAGTTTTGGTAGGGGACGATATTCGGGTGGGCGTTGCCGTAGCGCGGGGGCGTTTGCCCGCTAATGAGGGCGTTGCTAGCAACGTTAATGAGTCCTGCGAGGCCTGCTTCAAGCAGTGACGTTTCCACGCGCCGCACTGTGCCTGTTTGCGAACGTTCATATAAAGCATTGACAATGCCATATGCTGCATTTAGCCCAGCAAGCACGTCCACCATGGCCACGCCTACTTTATAACCCTCGCCATCTGCGGGGCCGGTGATGCTCATGAGGCCACTGACTGCTTGGGCGAGCAGGTCGTAACCGGGTTTGTCTGCCCACGGTCCGGTACTGCCATAGCCACTGATTGAGGTATAAATGAGTTGGTCGTTCACCGCACGCACAGCCTCGAAAGCCAAACCAAGGCGCGCCGCCGTTTGCGCGGGAAAGTTATGCACCAGCACGTCCGAACGGCGCATGAGTGCCTTAGCTAGGGCTTGGCCGCGTTCACTTTTGAGGTCTAAGCGCAGGGAGCGTTTGTTACGGTTGATGCTTAAAAAGTAGGCGCTTTCTTGTTTGTCTTCTTGTTTGTCGTTGGCTTGGTCATCGTTGGCTTGGTCATCGTTGGCTCGAGCATAGGGCGGCCCCCACGCTCGAGTGTCATCACCGCGTTCGGGGTGTTCCACTTTGATGACGTCTGCACCCATATCAGCAAGGAGCATGGTGCAATAAGGGCCAGACACCACTCGAGAAAAGTCCGCCACGCGAATCCCGCGCAAGGGTAAGGATGCTGGTTGCAAAGCGTCAAATAGCTGTGATGCTTGTGAAGCAGGGGTTTGTGAAGCAGGTTGGTGCGAAGCGTCATCTGAAGAAGCGGCCATGCTTACAGTTTGGCATTAAACGCTTGACAATGATGCCATGTGACAAGCGTACGTTAAGCGCACAATGTCGATTTACGCACAAAAGCTACACAATGTCGATTTACGCAATATCCCAGCAACAGTGTCTCAGCAACAGTCGGTCTACAAGCCTCAACAACATTGGCACAATGTCTGAAAAGCGTTAGGTGGCTTGAATAATGTGCGGCAGTTCGTCGCTGAGGGGGCGCATTTCGAGGTCAAAGACATCTGTTGCCACGCTAGGATCGCCCGTATTGCCTGCTAACAGCATGATGAATTGGTTTTTGGTGATGGGTGGATTGGGTAAAATTTGCATGATAGGTACAGCTAGACGCATCAAACTCAGCGGCACGGGGATGATGGGTTTGTGGTTGTTGGCAGCACGGCGGGTTAGCTCGAGCAGTTCCCGAAAACTATACTCTACAGGCCCTACCAATTCGTAAGTCGCACTGATGGTGACGTTTCGTTGCAACGCCTGTGCAAACGCCGTACACACGTCACCTATCCACACCGGACGAAAGGGAAAAGTGCCGTCGCCAATTTGCGGAATGACGGGCGGAAGCGTGACGAGTTGTTTGAGGGTATCACCAAAAAATTCATCACCTATGCCAAAAATGAGGCTAGGGCGGAAGATAGTGGCAGCTAAACCCGCTTGGCGCACCAAGGTTTCAGCTCGAGCTTTGCTGCTAAAATAACTACTTTCGCTGTCTAACGCGCTGCCCAAGGCACTCATGTGCAAAAAGCGACGCACGCCTAGTTGCTTAGTGAACGCAATGACGTTACGCGTGCCTTCAACATGCACACGTTCAAAGGTGGCTGTACCTTTTTCTCGGATGATGCCGACCAAATGAATGACGGCATCAATGGGCGTATCTGCAAGGGTTTGGGCACACGCTTCAAGGCTGCTGGCGTCAGTCACATCACCTGCAAGTGCGGTGACGTGTGGTGAAGCTGACGGTGTTGAAGCTGGCGAGGATGTTGCTGGGGTTGACGAAGAAGTTGATGGGGAGCTAGCGGCTTGCCGTGATAGGGCGATGACATCATGCCCTGCAGCCGTCAAGGTGTCTACCAAGTAGCTGCCGACGAAGCCGCTCGAGCCAGTAACGAGAATACGCATGCAATTAGTGCCCTGTGCAGGGCAATTTACAGACCGTGGGCAATGTCGTCAAGCATGTCAGTATCAAGCAATACGATACTGCGATAACCCGATTCAATCAGACCTTCTGAGCGCAATTCGGTGATGATTTTGGAGACGCTCTCCCGGGTGCTAGCCGTACCTTCGGCAATCAGTTCATGGGTAGCTGAAATCACCGAGTAACCAGCGTCGTTAACGGCAGCTAGGGGCGTTTCCGAGAGTTTCATCAGGTAGCGTGCTACCCGCTGACGCAAGTCGCCTGTTTGCAGGTGATATTCGTAGTCCATGAGGCGTTGCATCTGCTGAGACAGCGATTGGGTGATGGTCATAAGGTCACTGTGGTTAATCATTTCTGGGTCCACCGCTTCAATCTGCGCATTGGTAAGCGCTTCTGCAATTTCCGTTCGACGTCCACTCATGAACGCTTCTTCGCCAAAAAAGTCGCCGGGCATGACGTGACGCACCGTCAAAATACGTCCTTCGGGCGTCATGCGGGTAATGCGGATGAGGCCGTCGCGCACCCGAAACACTGATTGCGCCATGTCGCCGTTGTGGTACAAGGTTTGCTTGCGTTGGAAACTGAGGGTTTGGCTGGGGGCTTCGAGCATGCTAGCAGTGTTTTCTTGCGCGTCAAGGATGTTCTCGAGGTTATTTTCTGGGTTCATAGGATTAAGTAAGTTATTCATGTGATGACCTCCTGGGGGTGTTCATCGTGAGGGGATTTTTGGGTTGATGTTTGGGTATTTGCCTGCTGAAGATTTGTGTATTTGACCTTGTTAGGTGGGGCGCGGCGTAAAAAACGCGCAGCTGAACGGGCGGCGTTGTAGCCGGACACGCTCACACCCAAGGTGCCTTGGCCGGGGAACACGGTGTCGCCTGCTAAATAGAGACCGCGAACGTCACTGCGGTGCGATGGGGCAGCAAAGTTGGCCGCTGCTAGGGTTTGCGGGATGCCGCCGACCCTACCGCCATCGCGGCGGGTGAAGTTATAAAATGTGCGGGGACTACCGCTCATCATCACTTCAACGCCTGCGCGAACGTTGGGCAAGGCTTTTTCAACTTGGTCTAAAAGTATTGTCTCAAAGCGTTGTTTTTCTTGTCTGTAAACCTCCTTGTTGCGGGCGTGCGCAAGCCACGTCGCAGCATCTACGTGGGTGCTCACGGTAATGGCGCGTTTGCCCTTTGGGGAACGACTTCTGTCCCACGCGGGACTAATCGAGACGAGGCAGTTGCCTGCGGCTCGGGGGGGTTCAAGGTCAGTCACTTGCTCATATACATGTACGTCCTTGGGCAAAACCCGTTCATCGACGCCGAGGTACAACGTAAACGCACCCCACATCTCAGGTTGGGTGGCTGCGCGCTGCGGCAAATTGGACGTGACATCTTCAGGAAGTAACGCGGCGGTGTTCGCTAAAGGCACAGCACTGATAACAACAGGGGCTTCAAACTGGGCACGGTTGGTGACGACACCTTGCACGCGCTTGTTAGTCGTACTGATTGTTTTGGCTAGAGTGCTGTGAAACACATTGCCACCGTGTGCTTTTAGATAGTCAGCGAGGTCTTGGGCGATGGTTTCAAGGCCGCCAATTTTGTACTGGCAACCATAGCGGTAAATATCAAGCGCCAAAGCACCATTGGGGGCAACGCAGTGTTCAGCGGTCGTTTGCATGGCGTCAAGCAGTTGCCCGTCAACAAACGCGCGATGATAGGGGTCGTCAATGTCAGTCATCAAATCAGCCACGGTGCGGTGCAAGTTAGCAAAGACGGGTAGCAAAGCAGGGTGTGCTGCTCGAGCGGTGTCAAACACATCCCAAGGATGGCTAAAGGGCATCACCGGAAAACGTTTGGCAGCGTGCGCGAGGCCTCGAGCCAATCTGGCAGCGTGACGCCAAAAGGCTTTTTTGGCAGCCATATCGCGCCCGGGGAACACCTGTTCTAGTTCGGCCTGCCACTCGTCACGGTCGGTCATGACCCAAGCTTTGCGGTCAGGAAGGTGCACGCGAATAGCGGGGTTAATAGGTACGTAATGCGGTTGGCGTTCGAGCAAGCGGTAAATGCGCTCATGCAAGCCGCCTTGTTCAAACCCCATGGCCACGGTAGCGCCAACTGCAAAACGGTAACCATCTTGGGAAAAACCCGCTGCACAACCACCGGGATGAACGTCGCGCTCGAGCACCGCTACCTGGTAGCCTTCTTTGGCTAACATGGCAGCAGCCGTTAAGCCAGCAATACCCGCTCCAATCACAATGGCATCAGCAGCAATCACGTTACCGCGCCGATTTTGTTGGTCTAATGATGCCAACGATTGGGTATGAAGCGGTTGGGATTGATGTGCTTGGGGCTGATGAGGCATTATTTGTGTACCCCTTTTTCAGCGTTGTTGTGCATATTTTTTTGCACGTTTTGGTTTTGTACATCTTGCACTAAGGCATGAAAACGCGTCACAGCGACACTGGGATCACTCTCGAGCGAAATACCGCCAAGTGCCCCTGCTAAGTTGGGTTTTTTGTCAAAAATTGGCCCACAAAACGCCACAATCGCTGCCATGTTGGCGAGCGTCTGGCGGTATTCCCATAGGTTTTGCCACGCGTTGTCGCTCGAGGCAGCAATGACTACGCCAACGCTACTGAGAGACTGCGCCATGTCGTGCAAATCCGTTAAGGGCGTGTTTGCCCCCAAGTAAAACACTCGATAGCCTGCCCGCCGTAGCGACACCGACAAGATGAGCGGACTCAATTCTTGTTGCTCAGCGGGTGCACATGCAACAATCACCACTGGCCCGGCCAAAATATTGGCAGTGATACTCAAGAGTGCATGCAGACGGCCATAAATATAACTGCGGGCGAAGTGTTCGGTAGTGATATTAAGTTCGCCTGCGTGCCAACGCGTCTCAATTTCAGCCATGCTTTGTTGCATCAGTTCCAACATCACCGCGTCCACAGTGTGCAACGCATGGGCTTCACTAAAAATACGGTCGGCGCGGCTGTCATCAAAATCAATGAGCGCCGTCACCAGTTCTTGTTGCATGGTTTGTAATGAACGTGGCCCGGGGGCAGCATTCTCGAGCTTTTTGACCAGTTCAGCCGCCCGCGACGCCGGAATGCCCTCAGCGATATGCCGCTTCATGATGTTGATGTCGCGCAAGTCTTTATCACTATAAAGACGGTAGCCAGCATCCGAACGTTCGGGCTTCGGAAAGTCGTAGCGCCGCTCCCACTGCCGCAACGTACTTGCTGGCACTTGGGTGCGCTCTTCAACTTCATTCACTGTGTATTTGCCCTTAATCACGTCGTGCCTCTATTTCGTCGTGTGATTTCGTGTGGTTTCGTGTGGTTTCGTCGTGTGTGCTTACCCTTAGGTGCTTATCTTTGTATTCTTGCTTCTATGCTTCTTAATCTATCGCTATCTATGTTTGAATTAATGTTTATTATTAACTGCGCGCTGTGACTATCTTCAGTATTACGTTGGTTCTTACTGTCGGGTGCGCGTTTGCCGCAGGTGGCGAATAATGATTCAGATACTTGTGTTCGCGTGTGCTCGAGCCATCTACTGATGCGTTGATTTTTGTTGTGCTTGACAGAATCTCGTAAAGGTGGAATGTGCTCGCGGTGCGCGGTACTGTGTTGCTTTTTTGGCTCATTTGTGTTGCTTCTGGGTCATTGCTCAATCATTTCCGAGTTACTGATTGCGAGTTACTGATTGCGAGTTACTGAAATTACGATTTGCGTGCGTATACTTTGTCGTTTTGGTTGCACTTTTGCTTGCTTGTGTATTTTGCAAACACCTGTGACCAAAAACGGTTCTTCTCTCAATCTCTTCCCATTCAATCTCTTCCCATGTTGTCGTACACCCTGCTGTACAACTTGTACAGTGTTTGTACAACGACATGACGTCATCATAAGAACAACCCTGTACAAAGTCAAGGGGCTGTTTGTCTACGTCAGGGACGGATTTGTTAAAATACCCTTCACAATAGGTTGTCCAAAGTTGTACAACCCTTTTGCAGGACGCGTCACAATCGATTTGTGGCATGATGAGAAAGTTGTATAGGCTTTATGAAGGCAGTCTTTGTGAGGCAGGATAATTTTGCCAAGTGGCTCGAGCGTAGGCTAGCTTGCAAAGCAGCCAATACATTGTGTAGCAGCCAATACGACGCACTACCTCACCACACAATGCGTTTCTCTAGCAGGCGACTCGCTACCCACAACGACACTGCGTCCCTAGCTTAGTGGGAGAAGGCTAGCGACAACGCACCTATCACACATCTAAGCAATGTCTCTGAGCAATGTGGTGGGGTTATGTGTGAAACTATGCGCCACTGTGCATGATTATTATAACGGACTGTATGTCTTATTCGAGGGTGAAGCAAGTTAGGAAGTCCCGTACTAAACGTCACCTTTGATAATCTAGTGAATAGCTTATTCAGGGGGGTGGAAAGTTAGTTAACGACATGTTGAAGCCACGTTAAAGACGTGTTTACATCACAAACACAAGAAACAAACACAAGAACGCCCTCACCCTGACGTGCCATGCGAATGCACCACGAGTGCACCACGAGTGCACCACGAATGCATCACGAACGCAGCAGCAATGCATCGTGTGAAATTGCGGTAAACTCGGTGCGTGACTTGGTTATTTGGATGTTTGGTGTTGGCACTGCTGCTGCTGTGGTGGTACGGTCTGTGGTCGCCTCGAGAACTGCGTGATATTCGCAGCCACCGCCCGTTACTATTAGGACACCGGGGGGTGCGCGGCAGCCAGCCAGATAACAGCTTGGCGGCGTTTCAAGATGCCTTTGCTGCTGGTTTAGACGGCATTGAATGTGACGTGCAACTCGCAAGAGATCACGCTTTGGTGTTGGTGCACGATACCGACATACACACTGCCGACGGACAAAGCATCCCCGTGCGCAAGATGACCCGCCACCAACTACAACAACATGATGCCAATGTGATTACACTCGAGACCCTGTTTGACTTAGCCAAACACTACCCTCATACGCTTTTGAATGTCGAACTTAAGTTACCTTTTGAAGCGGCGTCGTGGCGTTATCAACTGTGGGGTAGCCGGCAACTTGAACGGCGGGTAGCGGCTTGTGTGCAAATTCATGGTTTGCAAGATAGGGTGCTTATCTCGAGCTTTCACCCTTGGACACTCGTGCGCATGCGCTTCGCTGCGCCGCGCTTGCGCGTCGCCCTGTTGTGCTACAAACGGCTTCCTTGGTGGCTCGCTGGACTTTTGCATGTTGATGCCATCCATCCCCATCACAACATGCTCGATGAAACCCTGTTTCGACGTGCCAAACGCAGCAACTTAATGATTAATAGTTGGACGGTGAACGACGCTGACGAGGTGCAACGCTTAGCTGCTTTGCCCCTTGACGGCATCGTGGCAGATGACCCGACGGCACTCAAACAAGCCGCCCAAGGGAGTCGCCCCTTGCGCCGTTCAGTCGCGTCAGTCCAAAAACCGTGATATTTCTCCTCACGCGAAAGCATTTTGTGTCACTATAGGAAAAATAGGTTGTGCTGCTTGCAAGCGCAGCACGAACAAAACCCCAACAAGCATGACAGCACATACGGTTAAGTACCAAACCTGCTGTCACGTACGAACATCTGTGAGCACTCGCATTAAGATAGCGTGCGATAGTCGCTGGGCAATGGCTCAGTACTGAATATGTGCAAGGAGGCAACGTCTCAACGTGGAGGCTAAATTTAAACTCATCAGCTCAAATAGCATCGAACTGTTTGAAGAACGTTTGAACGGTTTTATCAACACCCTCAGCCCCGACGACATCATTGTGGATGTTAAGTTTTCGACTACGATGCTAGGCTCAAACGTCGAATACAGCGCCTTGGTGCATTACCAAGAAACCGAAGTGTGGCTCGAGGACTAATCCTTGTGTGCGTCAGACATGATGTCGCATCACACATGATGATGTAAGGCGTACACTAAGGTCGTCGCGTACCTCGTCGCGCACGTCGTCAGCCAGTTCAATCATCGCTAGTACCATCTGTAAGCCAACGCCGGTCATCTATAATGCAACGCCTTTGACCTAACACCGACAATGCCACGCCTATTTCAGTAAAACGTCTCTAACCCAACGTCTCACAACCAGCATCTTTAACCCAATGTTTCTCAACCAGCGTTTCTCAACTAGCGTTTCTCAACCAGCGTCTTCAACCCAATGTCTGTCAACTAGCGTCTGTAACCCAACCTTGGCTATACAAGCTAGTCTGCAAGCACACACAAACCGGAGTCTAGCCGCTAAACTATGAATTGTGCCTGAAACCCTCGTCCTTGCCGTAGATGACCAACCGTTGTTTTTGAAGCTCATCGAAGCAGCGTTGGGCGAGTCTGGCTATGCCGTGTTGTGCTTTGATGACCCTCGAGATGCCCTTGAAGAATTACAGCAAGCGTTGCGCCCGCAGGTGATTATCTCGGATGTGTCCATGCCCTACATGGATGGTTTTGAGTTTTATCAGCATGTGCGCGATATTTCTGAGTTTCGAGCGATACCATTCTTGTTTTTAACAGCCCTTGGTGATAGGCAATACTTGCGGCGTGGTATGACCCTAGGTGCAGATGATTACGTCACCAAACCGTTTACCAAACAAGACTTGGTCGATGCGGTGTCAGTACGCTTGCGGCGCATCGAAGAAATTCGCAACCCAGTAACAGGTATATTGCGCGTCAGTGCTTTCGGTACGCCCGAGGTTAGCAAAGACGGCCAGCGGCTCGAGTTTGATGCCCGCAAAGCCCTCGAGTTGTTTTTGTATATGCTCGAGCACCCCGATGGCGTCACTACCTATGAGGTTGCCGAGGCGCTGTGGCCGGGTAAAACCGAAACCAAAGCCAGCAGCAGTTTTCACACGACCTTGTACCGCTTGCGCAAAAGCCTAGGTGGCGACTTTGTCGAGACCAAAAACCGCCGTTATTATTTACAAACCGACGTCGAACTCGACTACAACGTGCAGCGTTACCGCGAAGCTGCCGAAGCCGCCAAACAACAAGACGACCCAGCGGCTTTACGTCAAGCGGCAGAACTTTATGGTGGTGAGTATTTATCTAAACTAGACGCTGTGTGGATTGAAGAACGCCGCAGTGAACTACAAGCGTTGCAACGCAGTGTGTTGTCACAAGGGTTGCTGTTGAGTGAACAACAAAACGACCTCGAGCAAGCTACCTTGTTTGCTGAAGCGCTGACTGAGTTTGAACCCTTTGAGCAGCAACATTGGCACAAGCTCGAGGCGTTGTGGCGTGCTCGAGGAGAAACGAGCAAAGCTCAAGCGGTTGTTTTAAAATTTGAAACTTTACTAGAAGAAGACGCTTAATACAAAGTCAAGGCATATTTTAATAGAATACTATAAAAAATACAATATAATTACGAATATGCTGTTTTATCTCTACGATTGACGTCTACACAGTTGAACGTGATTGCTAGGCCAACCTGAGTTCGGGGTTTTAATATCAGTGAAAATGCGTCTCTGACACCGTTTACGATGTAATCATCAAAACCGTTAGCCTGTCAAAAAGCCTTTTGCAAGCGTTAAAGCCTTTTGTGAGCACGCCATTCCCTTTACAGCCACACAAAATACGTTCCTGACGCAAATAACTCCGACCTGAGGTTAGACCACGCAAAGCATCAAACAAACGTCGCAAGTTTGAGGGTATACGTGCAAGGACATCAAAGCGCATCATTAATTGACAAATTTATTAATTAATAAATCAGTCTGGTGATGTAGTATAAATGTACTAAATTGCTGGTTGCATCTGAAATCTTATACAGCACATTTCCCTTCCCGAACGCACTTCTCCAAAAAATACTAAAATTTCTATTGGGGTACAGAATGTGGGTGTTAACGTGTTTTTGGCCATGTGTTGTTGCTACCGTCACTGATGTTGTTGCCACTGATATTGATGAATGTCATACCTCCCGATGTGTACCGACGATGTGTACCGACAATGTGTACCGACGATGTGTACCGAAAAAGGTGATGTAGCCGTCAATCGTGGAAAAGCTGTTTGAACGTGTTTTTGGTAGGGGAGATGGGGGGGTGGCTCGAGGTTCATTTTTGCGCTTTGCGGTAAAAAAAGACATGAACTATCCGCTAGCAACCGTCGGGGCGTTGGTGATTAACCCAGCCGGACAGTGTTTACTGATTCGCAGCCACAAATGGCATGACACTTGGGCTGTACCTGGTGGCAAAATTGACTATGGCGAAACAATGACACAAGCACTCAAACGGGAGTTTCTCGAGGAAACGGGTTTATCCCTCACGCGTTTGTTTTGGGCACCGGTGCAAGAAGCTGTCAACAGCTCGGAGTTTTACAAGCCTGCGCATTTTATTTTGCTTAATTTCATTGCCCACAGCGAGCAGGTTGATGTGACCCTGAATGATGAAGCGCAAGCTTACGCGTGGCTCAACTTAGAAGACGCCCTCACGTATGACCTGAACACGCCGACGCGGCGGTTGCTCGAGTTCTACCGTGACCACCGTGACGCCCTCATCCCCGTAGTTGATATGTCTGCTGATATGGACAGTAGCAAGGTCGATAGGGGGGACGCTTAATGCCTGCGGCACTGGTAACAGGCTCTGCTAAGGGCATCGGCAAAGCGTTGCTGCTCATGCTAGCTGAACAAGGCTATGACGTCGCCGTGCATTACCGCTCGAGCGACCAAGACGCCGAAACCGTCCGCCAGCAAGCCATGACGTATGGCATCAACGCGGTGACATTGCAAGCTGACGTCAGCGACGCTGAGCAAGCCGTTAACCTCGTTGAACGCGCCCATGAAACATTAGGTGGTTTGGATGTGCTGATTAACAACGTTGGCAATTATCACAAAGTGACCCTTAGTGAACTTCCTTTTGACGTGTGGCATCATATGTTTGACACCAACTTGCACAGCACGTTTTACACCTGTCAGACCGCCGTGCCACTGATGCGAGAACGCGGCGGGCGCATTATCAATTTAGGGTTTGCGGGTTCAGAACACTTGCTAGCGCGTCCGGGTATCGTCGCTTATGGCATCGCCAAAACTGGGGTGATTCTTTACAGCAAGTCACTTGCTAAGATGGAAGCCACGAACAATATCACCGTCAACGTGATTTCGCCTGGGGTGATGGAAAATAGCGAGAGCAAGCCGCTAGACAGTATTCCCATGGGTCGCTTAGGTGAGCTTAACGAACTGACGGCGGTGGCGCGTTTTTTAATTTCGCCTGAAGCTGCTTACATTACCGGCACGCACATTGAAGTGGCTGGAGGCTGGAATCTATGACGGTGTTTAAGCGCGAGGTGATGGCGCGGGCGGGTGTGGTGCAAGCGCTCGAGCACCCCCCTAGGGGACTCAAACTCGCCCAACGCAGCAACTTTTGGGAACTGACTGCCAGGTTGTACGAACCCTTGTGGCGCTACCGTTCGCTGGGGTTGATTTCTCAAGGTAAAGTCACGACCGCTGAAGAGCTAACGCGCCTTGTTGACTGGACGCAACCACAAGCAGGTATGCAGGTGCTTGATGCGGCTTGTTCGGCGGGGTTGTATGCGCGCACGTTGCTCGAGCAACAACCGCAATTAACCGTGCACGCGCTGGATTACAGTGCGGTGTTTTTGCAAGAAGCCCAACGACGCACTTGGCGCTGGCAGCTAGCCCAACTGCGTGCGGGTCGCTGGGTACAGCCTTTGACCTTGGTACAAGCAGACGTGCGCGACTTGCCCTATGCTGATGCGTGTTTTGACGTGATTGTCTGTGGTGGCTCGCTCAATGAGTTTATTGATGTGCCCACCTGCGTGCGTGAACTGGCGCGGGTGCTGCGGCAGCAAGGGGTGATGTGGCAGATGTACGTGCGTCCGGCGGATGCACCCATCGACAAACTGGTGCAACGGACGTTGAAGCTTACGGGGATTAACACGATTGAACCAGCTTGGCTCGAGCAGTACCTAGGGGAACAGGGTCTGGTGCTCGAGCAACGCCAAACTCACGGCAGCATCGTCTTCGACGTGTATCGCAAGCGCCCCCCCGAAGTTGCTTCTGCTAAAACCGAAGCCAAGCGCACGTGGTGGTTTGGACGCAAACGCACGTAACGCGTCAGGTAAGATGGCATTGTTCACTTGAGCTAGCAACATATAACCCATCCATAGAAAGCGAGAAAGCCATGCTCTCTTTTACTGACAAATCCAACCGCCTCGGCGAACTCGGTAGCGTCGTCAGTCGGCAAGTATTACCCACGGTCTACACCTCGGGTCGCGGTGCACTGGCTGAACTGCCAAGCATCGTCGCCAAATTAGGCACGCACCCCGCCATCGTGCACGGCGACACTGGCTGGCAGCAGGTGCAAGCGGGTGTCCTTGTGGCACTGCCTGAAGGTGCTAACCCAGCCGATCACCTGCTTTACTATCACGGTTACTGCACCCAAGCCGACATTAACCGCTACGCCGACCGCTTGCGTGTAGCTGAATATGACGTGGTGATTGCGGTAGGCGGCGGTAAAGTCCTTGACCTTGCCAAGGGTGCGGCTCATACTGCTGGGCTTACTTGCGTGACCGTGCCGACTAGTCCGGCGACCTGTGCTGCCATTGCACCGTTGAGTGTGGTGTATGGCGAACGGGGTGAAGTGTTGGGCGTGTTGGGGTTTCCGCAAGCGTTTGCGGCTGCCGTGGTTGACACTGATATCATCGGACGTGCGCCCGCCCGCTTACTTGCTTCTGGCATTCTCGACGCCCTCGCCAAGTGGCACGAAGTGCGCTTATCCCAGAAAAAACACGGACGCTTAGACGCGCCTATTTCCGCCGCCCTCACGCTCTGCGAAGGCATGAAAGCCACCTTTGACGAACATGCTCAAACCGCCATTGACGACGCCCGTGCTAACCGCGAAAGTGACACCCGCCGCTTGGTTGCCGAAACCGCTGTGTTACTTCCCGGTTTGATGAGTGGACTGGCCGGCAACGGCACCCGCATTGCCGCGTCACACCCCGTGCATGACGCCTTAACCTTCATTGACAGCAGCCACAAGAGCTTACACGGCGAACTGGTCGGTTTTGGCATCTTGAGCGAGATGGTGCTCGATAACCAACCTGACGAAATGGTGAAGCAAGTGGCGCGCGGTTTTCAAAACCTTGGACACCCCGCCGGACTTGCCGCTTTAGGCGTACCCGAAGCCCTCACTGACAAAGCCGACGCAGTGGCTGAACGGGTGCTGGTTGACCCGTTTTTTCAACAGGTGTTTACAGGCGTGACGCACGAAGACGTTAAAGCCGCCATTGCCCATGCCGACGCCCTAGCCTGTGAAGTGGCGCAGGTGGCCTCGTGAGTGTGCTCGAGTGGGTCATGCGCGCGGTAGAAGCGTCTAGCAGCGCCCCCAAACTGCGCGACATTCAGCGTTTCATTGACGAAACCTATCACGAAGAACTCGCAGTAGACACTTTGCAAAAAGCCCTTGATGGTTTGGTGAAACAAGACAAACTCACCTGTGACAGCGAAGGGCGTTACCACGTTGTTAAAAGTACCTCCAAAGAAGATGCCGTGAGCCGCTTGTTTACGTCGTAAGCAGCAACACAAAACCCAAATAGAAACCATCATAAAGCAACGACGGATTCCGACAGAGACGACACGACATACACAGGTATTGAAGTGTGTCTAACTCGGAGTCCGTTTTGAGTTGCTTAAAGCCACCAACTTTGGGTTGTCATGCGGGATAGCGAACTCGGTATTTCTGCCCTGAAAAGAGTAGAACCATATCACACTTTCTCGAAAATAGGTATCAGGGGGGGTGTGGACTCGGTCGTTATACTTTTTTCGAGGTGGGTAAATAAGCCGTGAAAGAAGGTGACAGACATATAGAATTGGTCACGTCAAGAGAAGTCGCAGAGGAATAGAGGTTAGTACAAAACATGTTTAGAGAAAAAAGCTACAGTCACATCGCGGTTTTCAAGCACATTAACCACTTTGCGCCTGCTCTCAAAGATGTGTTTACCTTCGCTTTTTTAAGAAAGGAACAGTATGCGTATTTTATGTTTAGTAGTACTGCTTTTCAGTAGCTATAGTCCAGCACTTGCCCAAAGAGCATTCAGTGTGTTGGATACCGACTTATCATCTGTCGATGTCAATCGCTTGAGTGTACCAAGCAGCACTAGCGGTAGCCTCAGTGCTGGACAGGCAACTTTTTCAAACTTCGATAGTTTTAGTAGGTTAGCCAGCCTACCTCGTACACCTACAACAATCGTTTCGCCAGGGTCGTCTACAAGAGGCAATTTGACAACGGGCGGAGCAAACTATTTTTTACTAGAAGCTCGTGCTGGCACCAACATCACGGTCACGCTTACGAGTAACGAATTTGATACGTATCTTTACGTCATCGATCCAGCCACAAGAAGCTATGTTTACGAAAATGACGACAACCCTGATACGCGCACTTCACAGTTAGCGTTTACCCCTGAAAGAGGGGCAACCTACTGGTTGGAAGTCTCTAGCTTTGGTGACTTTGGTGGTGGTGCGTATACCTTATCAGTAGAAGCTACCAATGCTACAAGCACAGCAGCAGGGAGTGGCCAAGCCTACTACGCATTAGAAGGTATTCGTGCGGGTGACGAAGTCACTGTCACACTCACCAGCAGAGATTTCGATACTTACCTCTACATTATTGATGCGGGTGCAGGACGCTACCTTTACGAAGTGGATGACAGCCCCGACACCACTAGGTCAGAAGTGAGTTTTACTGCTGCAGCAGGGGTGAACTACTGGGTGGAAGTGGCAAGCTTTGGTGGTTTTGGCAGTGGCAATTACGACTTGCGTGTTGAGGTAAGCGCTGCAAACCAAGATAGTGTTGCAAGCAGTAACTCTCGCAGCACAAGACAAACAACCACAGTTACCCCCCAAAGTGCTAGTAGTAGTAACGCTCCAATCTCTGATGTCAGTACCTTTGTGCGACGTGTACAAGAAGGTGGCGATTTACGTCTGGCAGCAGGGACGTTCCGAATTGATGAACCTTTGATACTTAACAACAGTGTGAGCATCACTGGTGCAGGACAGGGTGAAACGGTTCTGGAGATGAGTGCTGCTACGAACTATGCTGCCCTACGCTTCATGGGTAGCGGAACAATGGACTTACGTGATTTGACTCTGCGCTACGTTGGTGATGACCCTGCATACGTCATTAGTGTAGAAAGTGGTACAGCCAATCTTGAACGTGTTGTAGTGACTGGAGGTAAACGTGAAGGTGTAGCAGATCTTCGCCAAGGGTATGGCTCAGGTGTGCATCTCCATAACAACGCAAACGGCATTTTTGTGGAGAGTATCTTACGTAACAACGAGCAGTATGGCATCAGGTTTTCTGGGAATTCTACAGGGGAAGTTCGGGACAACACCCTGCGCAATAATGGATGGAGTGGCATTGTCTTTTTTGACGACTCTACAGGGGAAGTTCGGGACAATACCCTGCGCAATAATGAAGGGCGTGGCATTTCCTTTTCTGACGACTCTACAGGGGAAGTTCGGGACAATGTGATCGAAGGGAATGGCTCGGGCGGTATTCATTCAGGAGACAACAGCCAAGCCACCTTGGAAGGCAACACCCTGCGCAATAATGAAGGGCATGGCATTGCCTTTTTTGACGACTCTACAGGGGAAGTTCGGGACAATGTGAGCGAAGGGAATGGCTTGAGCGGTATTTTTTTACGAGCCAACAGCCAAGCCACCTTAGAAGGCAACACCGTAAGTGGTAACACAGAGTTTGGCATTGTCTTTTTTGACGACTCTACAGGGGAAGTTCGGGACAATGTGAGCGAAGGGAATGGCTTGAGCGGTATTGCTTTAGAAGAAAACAGCCAAGCCACCTTAGAAGGCAACACCCTGCGTAATAATGAACAGGCTGGCATTGCCTTCCTTGGCGACTCCACAGGGGAAGTTCGTGACAATGTGCTCGAAGGGAATGGCTTGAGCGGTATAGTTGTAGAAGAAAACAGCCAAGTTACCCTAGAAGGTAATACCCTGCGTAAAAACGAACAGGCTGGCATTATCTTTTTCAATGACTCTACAGGCACAGCAAGAAACAATACTAGTGAAGAGAATGGCCTACATGGTATTTCTATACAGGGCAACAGCCAAGTTACCCTAGAAGGTAATACCCTGCGCAATAATGAAGAGATGGGCATTCGCTTTTTCGATGACTCTACAGGGGAAGTTCGTGATAATGTGATCGAAGGGAATGGCTTGATCGGGATTGGTTTAGAAGAAAACAGCCAGGCCACCTTGGAAGGCAACATCATCGATGGGAATATTGCTGGTATTGTCATAATAGAAAACAGCCAGGCCACCTTGGAAGGCAACACTGTGCGTAACAACGAAAGTACTGGCATTGGTGTCGTCGAAGGCGCCACTGGTACAGTGCGCAACAATGTGATTGAAGGAAATGGTGAGGATGGTATTGCCATAACAGCCAACAGCCAAGCCACCTTGGAAGGTAACACCCTGCGCAATAATGGACGCAACGGGATACTCCTGTCAGCGAGTTCAAGAGTGAGTTTGCGCAATAATCAGTTTTCTGGCAATGGTGGTAGAGAAGTTAGGCGTGAATGGTGGTAGAGAAGTTAGGCGTGAGCGGTAGAGAAACAATTGTTGATTGATTCCAGTGGTGGTGTGTATAACTGGACTAACTTCAATTGCCTCAATAGCTCTAATTTTCCGATAGTATAGCTGTAGCTAAGGCAATCAAGACGGCAATATCTTAAGGAGGTTCGTCTAGGACACCCAATGTTTATTCAGGTGTACGCGTTCACTTGACGATGGCTATAGTTACGACTTCTCATTGCATTGGCATTGACGG
>CAZKAZ010000018.1:0-18225 GCA_964550765.1 uncultured bacterium
CGTCAAATGACCAGCATTCAGGATGTCGTCAGCTACCAGCCGACATTCACGCCTAGTTGAGATTCATAGGCGGCGCGTGAGTATGCAATATTGGGTGTTGGGGTATTCATCTAGGCGCTTAGTTGTGATTCTCATAAACGGCTAAGTGTCCAGCAAAAAGGTTCGCTATCGAGTGAAGGGTTTTGAAGTCATACAGTGAAGGGTTTTGTGCTGCGCGACAGTTGGAGGGGGGGTAGGAAAGGTAGTGCGTAAGCGTCGGTGTAACGTAAATGTCGGTGTACAAGTAAGGGTGTACAAGTAAGGGTGTAAAACAATAGGCTCGAGCCAATCACCGCACCCCACAAGGGCAATACCCCACAAGGGCGGTGTGCTCGAGCCACCTATTTACCCAACGCATTTTGCGTTAAGTCAACTATCAGCCAACTATCACTTGAGCCAAATGTAGGTTTTACCCCAACTGTCTTTGGCAAGCTGTGTCACCTCGTCGATGGCAGCGTCAATGGCAGCACCGTCAATATCTGTCTGGCTGCCCCCGTCACCCAAGGTTTTCCCGTCACCCAAGGTTTCCCTGTCACCCAAGGTTTCCCTGTTACCCAAGTCGCCTAAGTCACGTTCGTTATAGTGAAACGCATACAACCTTGCAGCAAAGTGCGCAAAAGGCAAAGACGACTCCCCGGGGCGTTCACCGTTATTAGCTACCGTTGGGGTGATGCCTTGTCCCCAGTCTTGCCTGCCTTCATCGTTGGGGTTCAAAAAGTACACCCGCACCTGACCTGCGTGTTCCCCGACGCGCAATAGCGACACCGCATGAAAACCGAGCAATTTGCCGCTGCTTGCGGTGATAAATAACCCCACTGGGTTGGGATAGACCAAGTCGTGGCCGCCGTTGTACGCCGGGTGATGGGTAGCATAGAAGGTGCGCACAAAGGTGTCATAATTGCGGATGCTTTGGCTAGCAGTGTCATAGGCCGAAATGAAGCCAGTGGGAATCCAATGGCCGTATAGGGCAGGGTTAACCCACTTGTGGGGGTCTTCAAGGCGCAATGAAGCGCGTCGCATCATCTCGTTGTAGAGGCGGTCTAAGTGCGGTACTAACACGATGGACACAGCATCTAAACGGGCGTCGATAGTGTCGACGAGGCCTTTGGGTAGGTCTTGAGAGTCAAGCACTTGTTCGTCAAAACGCATGGCCAAGTTGTTGCTAGTAGCAGCGCTAAGTACCATGTCGAGCAGTTTGCCGGGGGCGTGTTGACTCCATAAACTGAGGCCACGGGCGCTTTGGCAGGTAGGGCTAGACCCTTGTGAGATACCCAAAGGTTGCCCGAGCACTGACAGGACGTCGGCTAGCAAGCGGTCACGCGGGGTTAACGTGCGGCACACGTGGGCGATGTTGTCACGCACTTCGGGGTGCATCTCGAGCGTCATTAATCGTTTGAGACTGTTGGCAACAGGTTCTCGAGATAACAACCCGCGCTCCAACAAGCGAGCGAGGCCGTAGACCGCTTGGGCGGTTTCTGGGGCAATGGCGCGTTCAATCAGGGTTTGTAATAGGGTGTGATGGTTGTCGAGTTGCGCTCGTCCGTAGGCGTCTAGCCCCAAGAGGGTAGCTAGCAGGTCGCCATCATGACGAACAGCCCGCACCGCTAGCGGATGAAAGTCACTCACTAAGCCGTGCTCGAGCATCGTGTGGCTGAGTGCTAAGCATTCTGCGTGGCGTTCTTCTGCTGATAGCGCCGCAAAAGCCGTGGCGTAACCGTCAGCATCTTGCTGCTGCTTGGCGAGCGGCGACGGGGCGTAGAGGGCGTCTAAATAGTGCTGCAACAGCTGATCGGCAAGCTGGTCTGGCTCGAGCACCACGTCACTATGCACCTTCGCGAGTAGCGCCCGAATACGCACCGTCACGATGGGGCGCTGCGCGGCAAGTACTTGTACTTCGTCGGCCAGGCGTTGTTTGAGGGTGTTCGTCGGTAGGTGCGTGAGTAGCAGGGCAAAGGTCTCGCTGACGGCCTGTTGCAAGTGAGTCGCTAAGTCGCGGGTGTGTTCGGTAGCCCCCGGAAACGCCCATTCGAGGTTGTGCACCACCACATCCTCGAGAAAGCGGGTGGCTTCTGCGGCGCTGATGGTGGGTTTTGTGTCTTGGTGTGTGCCTTCTTCGGTGGCGTAGGCCAACATGCGCAGTTCGCTCACGAGCTCGAGCAAGGTGGTTGTACCGCCAACATGCAACGTGCCGCCGACTAGAGGTGCAGCCAAATGACGGGGGTTTTCCCAAGGACTATCAGCAAACACCCCAGCTTGCTCGAGGGCGATGCTGTGCTGATACACCTGAACCGTGCCCTCAGCCGTGGTGAGTAACTGGCCAATGATGGCAAGCAACGGCGGAAGTTGCTGTGGACGTTGCCACGCTTCTGCGTTCCGCAAGCGGCGCAGGGCGTCATGAAAATGGCTGATGGTTTGTGCTGTTGGTATGCTTACGAGGTTATCCATGGTGTGTTGTTGGTTTGACTCCTGTCTGTTGTTGGGCGCTGTTAGACCCTGTTGTGTTTTGTTGTGCCTTGTGTTTTGGTTCGTGCCGTGTGCTGGGCAGGGTTGAGGCAGTGTTTGCTGTTATTTAGCTTAAAGCCCCTGTGGGTGTGAACGTGTTCAAGGTAATGTGTGCTATATAAATTATGTAAATAACTAAGTAGTTTTACTGGGTTCATTTATTGAGAGTGATGCTTTGTTGTGATGTGCTCGTGGGCATGAACTGCAGTGGTTCGTGTGGTGAAGCTTGTGTGGTGAACTTGTGTAGTGAACTTGTGTAGTGAACTTGTGTAGTGAAAAGGTCAATGAGGCATCACCCTTTAGTGTACCGCAAAAACATACAGTAGAAATGCAAAATTGTGCGCTTTGGTTGATGATGAGCGTGGCTCGAGAGACAAGACTCGTCAGTTAATAAGAGACGCCGCTCCGGTACGTGGTAGCTCGGTACGGGGTAGCGGCGTGGTGAGGTTGTTGAAGAGTGGTGAGGTTGCTGAAGATTTGAGGGTGAAACGTTGGGGCTGGTGTCTTGCTATTCAGTCAAACCGCCCCGCCAGCGGTGACGTGCCCACTGCCACCAGCGTTGCGGGGCGTGCGGTGAGTGGTTTTTGGTGAAGTCCAAAGTGGCATCGTGCGAACTCACCTCATCGCCATAACGCTGGCTAAGGTAGTAACGATGGTCCATAATCCACAAATACAAGTCGGCTTCGGTACGCCCTGGGAAGCGTTCCATCACGTTGTGCTCGCGGATTTCTTGCACCAGCGACAAGTACAACGCGTCATACCACGAGCCGACAGCTTCTTCCCAAGCAACTTCATGTTGACGTTCTTGGGCGAGGTAGTACTGCCGGGTACGAATGTGGTCGAGCAGGGTATCGTAGCGCCCGGTAACGGTGAAGATAATCGGCGCGTGGTCGGGGCGAATGCGTGCCAAGTTGGTTTGTTCCAAAAAGAGGCTGTATTCGCCTTTGATAATGATGGTTTTGAGGCTGTCGTTGGAATCGGGTGGCACTTGCACATGAAGTTCAATGATTTCGGCATCAATGAACTTTTGACCGCTCGAGCGCGCTACAGACACGCGGTGATGGCCATCTTTGACAAAATACACCTCACCGACTTTGTATACCTCGATGGGGGGGAGTTCTTTACCTTCTAACCCCGCCCGGCGGATGCCAATCCAGCGGTCTAAGGTGTAGGTTAAACGCGGCAAAAAGTAATAGTCGAAGTCTTTGTACTTATCGACTGAGCCGATGATTTGTTCAATGTCAATGGGGTGCACGCCGCCGTAACGTTCTGCGGTAGGACGCAGTTTGTTAATGGCGCTAAACGGTAAAAGTTCGTTAGGGATGCCCCGCATGGTCGACAGCACCTGATTCCAAAATGCTCGGTTGCGTGCCCGTTCGGCATCACGGCGAGCTTGTCTGTCTGCAAAGTGACTCATTGCGAGCCTCCTCTCTAGTTGAAGCATAGGTGGTTTGTGTCAAGGATGTGTATACGAAATGCAACGCTCTCATGCTATAAACTGTCCAGAACGCTAATTGAGGTGATATTTAGCCAATCTCCATGTTGCTGCAATCAGGTTAGGGAGTCAGCTTAAGGGAAGCAGTTGAAGGTGGTCAGCTTGAGAACGCCTCGAGCTAAACAGCGCCGCTAACCTAGCAACGATATAAAACGACATCAGGAGCGACGTGAGTGCGTCATTGAAGGTCATTCATTGAGAAGGTCATTCATTGACCTATTATCATGCATTATTATAGGGATGTTTTCATGCTTTTTGTCGGGTTGTACGTCTTGCTCTCATCTCCTTGCTTGTGCAGGGGTTGTGCAGGGATGTTGGTTGTGAGAGGATTGGCTACATTCAAAAGCACGCAACATCAATATGTGTCCGTAATGTGTGTCGGTCATTGCCTCGCAAGCTGCCACGGGTTATTACAACATCATGAAGCCATTACAACATTATGCTGTTACGCTGTCATGCATGCTGTATCATGCTGTCATCTGAACCATAGCAAAACAAGCCATCACAACACAGCGAGTATAGCAGCAAGCGTATAACTTTGCAATACTAGTGCATCGTGTTAATCAATAATCACAGTGGTGAGCTGCTCACTCTTTGGGGTTGTTGTGGGTTGTTGTGAGGCAATCAAGCGGGTTCATTGATTGTCTCATTGATTGTCATGGTGGGGCTGATGCTGCTGTTCACAATGCGACTGACGTGCCGGGCGCTGTAAGGGCGACCGAGTAAATAACCTTGTAGGTAGTCACACTCGAGCCCCTCGAGAAACTGCCGTTGTGCGGGTGTTTCAACACCTTCGGCAGTGACGGTTAGCTCGAGAGATCGCGCCAAGGTAATCATGGTGCGCACCATGCTGATGGCTTGCTGTTGGTGACGGTTCGCCGGGCCAATAGCCCGAATGAAGCTTTTGTCGATTTTCAGGGTGTCAATGGGGAGTGCGTGCAAACTCGCTAATGAAGCGTAGCCAGTGCCAAAGTCATCGAGGGCGAGGTTGATACCAAGTTCGTGCAGGATATTGAGTTGTTTGATGCTGTGCTCGAGGTTACTCATGGCCATGGTTTCAGTGATTTCTAGCTCGAGTGCTGCTGAGGGCAAGTCCATGTCTTGCAACATAGCCGCAATTTGGGCTGCCAAGTCCTGCTGCAAAAACTGCGCCGCTGACACGTTGACGGCCAAAGTAAACTGCCCGTGCCACACCCCCGCGTCACGCCACTGGGCTAAGTATTCGCAGGCGCGGTACAAAACCCACTGCCCCAAAGCGATAATCAAACCACTCTTTTCGGCGATGCTGACAAATTCACTCGGCGGTATCTTGCCTAACGTAGGGTGTTGCCAGCGTAACAGCACTTCAAACTTGCACACGTCTTGGGTTTTGTGCGCGATAACGGGTTGAAACACAAGTTGTAAACCAAGGGCATGCGCCGCTGCGGTGGTATCGGCCACGTCAGTGCGGCTCGCCAAAATGTCGCGTAGGTCGCGTTCGACAGTGTGCACTCGAGCTTGCTTAGCGCCTAGGCTTGGCGCGTAGATATGATAGCGGGCTTTACCCAAGGTTTTGGCTTCGCCCACGGCAATGTCAGCGTTGCGCAATAGGTGTTCTGCTCGTAGGTGTTCTGCTCGAGTATCACGCGCCAGTGAATCGCCAGCAAAAACCACCCCGACGCTACCAGTGAGTTCATAGGCCACGTGCGCCACGTGAAAAGGGTGAGCAAAACTTTCAAGAATCCAGCGGGTACGCTCGAGCACCGCACTGTGGTCTGCTTCCAAGACGACAAACGCAAACTCGTCACTACTAACTCGAGCAAAAAGGTGGTGCGGTACTGCGGTTTCTAAGCGGCGGGTGAGGTGACGCAACAAGGTGTCACCACCGCGATGTCCCAAAGCGTCATTAAAGCGCTTAAAGTTGTCAATATCGAGCAGTAACAGCGCAAACGGTTGGCCTTGGTGCAACAGGTCATCGACGCGCCGCTGCAAAAAACGTCGGTTGGGTAAACCCGTGAGGGCGTCGTAATAGGTCGTGCTCATCCACATGTTGGACTGCCCCACCACGCTGCCCCGTTGTTCGATGAAATACACCAACGCTAACAACAACAGCACGTGCAGTGGACTGGCCAAAAAAAAGCGCGTCAGCAACATACGGCTCACGTTATCAGCCGAGGTGTTGAGCCAAAAAGGAAGCGTCACAGCCGCTGCGAGCACCACTAACCCCAACGACATCAGTAGACCATAACGTTTGCCGAGAATAAAATAAAAAACAAATAAGACACTACCCCAGTTGATAAAGTCAGCCACCTCATCGATGCGCCCCATAGTGCTATCACTGGCTTGCATGGTGTAGAGTGCGCTTGCCAAACTACTGAGCATAATGCCGCCTGTAACAATAGCCACGGCGCGTTCAAAGGTTTGCGTGCTGATACATCTGCGCCACAAAAGCCCGGTGAGCAGCGTCAGCAGTGTGATGCCGATGGCGGTGACAGGTTGGCGACTGGTCGCAGCGTCTTCGATGGTGAGCCAATTGACCCACGCCACCACGCTACCGAGTGCAAAAATCAATAGGTAGAGGGTGCGTTTCAGTGACCATGTGGTGTTTTTGACGTGCGCTTCCGAAGAAGGCTGTCCGTCATGGAAAGTGATACCGTCAAAGCGAGTATCTTCTTTGGGCGGGATAGGGGTGTGGTGCGAAGCTTCAAAGACATTGTTAGAGAGCCACGCGCTCAGCTTCTGCAGCATAAGCGATGCTATCATAAATTTCTCATCAGTAAAATCATCTGGTGTTGGCAAATCTTGACGTGAAATCCCGCTTTTTCGTCTTAGTGCTATGCTTGTCTGTGACGCAACATGAACCAAAACATTCACGTGCGCTAAGAATGGTGTTTTTTCGTCACAGACAGTTCAGATGGTGCATTGTCACCCCTGGGCAGGGGATGGGTTTGTTTGCTGGGGTGACGCTGTTAGCGCATGGGTAGTCTGTGCCGTGACCGGGTATCTGTGATGATGACGGCAACGTTTTGACTACCTTTGTAGGCTGCGCTGCAGCATTGTTGAGGTTCACCTCTTGACAAGGGGGTGGTGAAGTGCTACTTTTTGTGAAAGCGTTTTCATAAACTTCAATAGCCCTATTCTGACCTGAGTGGTCGTGATTTATGGTTTTTACTGCTAATGTAAGCGTTTTCATACGCTGAGTGGGAGTTTGGTGTGGCAACGATTCACGAGGTTTCACAACGTGCCAAAGTGTCCATGGCGACTGTGTCGCGGGTACTTAATGGCAACGTGCCTGTGTCTGAGACGACGCGTGCTAGGGTGCTCAAAGCCATCGAAGAACTTAACTATCACCCCAATACCTTTGCGCGGGGCTTGGTTACCAACCGTCTAGGCGGCGTCGGGGCAGTGATTAACGACTTGGCGAGTCCTTTTTTTGGACCGATGTTGAGTGGTATTGAGCGTGTGATGGAAGCGAGGGGCATGCACTTAATGGTCTCGAGCGGACATGCTGATGCAGACGCTGAACGCAACGCGCTCGAGTTTTTGCTGCGTTGTCGTGCCGACGCGCTCGTTGTTTACATTGAAGCTCTGTGCGATGCTGAGGTCATTGATTTTGCAGGGCGGGGTACGCCCTTAGTGTTACTTGGTCGGCGCGTAGCCAAACTCGAAGGGCAGACGATTTACCTCGACAACGTAGCGGGTGGGCGCATGGTAACGGAGCATTTGCTCGAGCACGGCCACCGCCGCATCGCCCACATTACGGGTTCACATGCTATCTACGACAGCCAAGCGCGGCTCGAGGGCTACCAACAGGCCCTTACTGCCGCAGGCATACCCGTTGATGACACCTTGATTATTGAAGGTGACTTTCAGGAACAAGGTGGCTACGACGCCACCAAACAGTTACTTGCCCGGGCTGACTTTACTGCCCTCTTTGCTAGCAACGACCAAATGGCTGCTGGTGCGCTCAATGCCCTGCGCGAAGCTGGCCTCACTGTACCTAATGACATTTCCTTAGTGGGCTACGACGACGTGCTCTTGGCACGTTATCTTTACCCGCCCCTTACGACTGTTCGTCAACCCATTACTGAGATGGGACGCGCTGCTGCCCAACTCGCTTTGCAACTCCTTGACGATGCGTCAACTGAGGAGGTGACACATAGGTTTGAACCCTTATTGATAAAGAGACAATCCGTTGCTCATATCATCCCGTAACACATTGTAAGCCACCCGTTTTAGGTTGCTAGCCGCATCACTGCGGAATCTCTAAGGAGTTTAATTGATGAAAAAAGTCGCAACAATTCTTATTTCGCTTCTCGTAGGCACAGCTGTTTATGCCCAAACAGAAGTGCGTTGGTTTGTTGGTTTGGGTGCTGGTACAGACGAACCGACCATTGCTGCTCAACAGCAAGTTGTTGATGCGTTCAACAGCAGTCAAAACGAGATTGAACTGGTTCTGGAAATTGTCGATAACGACCAAGCTTACGACGTTTTGGCCACCCAGATTGCCTCGGGCAATGCCCCAGACATCGTTGGCCCTGTTGGGGTGCGCGGGCGTGAATCGTTCCCTGGTGCTTGGGCGGACCTCACACCCTATGTGGAAGCCAGCAACTATGACTTCAGCGATTTTGATTCAGCACTTGTTGACTTCTACCGCACCGAAGATGGTCTTGTCGGTTTGCCTTTTGCTGTGTTTCCTTCGTTTATTGCCTACAACATCGACTTGTTTGACGAAGCAGGGTTGCCCTACCCACCGGCGGCTTATGGTGAACCCTATATTGATGAAAACGGCGAAGAAAAGCCTTGGACAATTGAAACGCTCAGTGAACTGGCCATGAAGCAAACGGTTGATACCAACGGCAATGACGCCACGATGGACGAATTTGATGCTAATAATATTGTGCAGTGGGGTTTTGGTGCCATGTGGCGAGACATTCGCGGGCGTATTACCATGTTTGGCCCTGGTACGTTTGTAGATGAGGCTGGCAACGCTGTGATTCCAGAGCACTGGCGCACGGGCATTGCATGGTATCAGGACGCCATGTGGAACAGCCACTTTCACCCCAATGGCCCTTACGGTAATAGCGCCCTGCTTGGTGAAGGCAATTGGTTTGATTCTGGCAACTTAGCAATGGCACACACCCAACTGTGGTATCAAGGCTGCTGCATGACCTCGCTCGAGTCCGACTGGGATCTTGCGCCCATGCCTTCTTATGACGGCACGGTTACCGCTAGCCTAAACGCCGACACTTTTAGTATTCCTGTAACTAGCGACAATCAAGAAGCCGCGTTTGCGGTTCTTAGCTACCTGCTGAGCCCTGAGGTTTCTGGTGAATTGGCTGGTATCTATGGGGGTATGCCTGCGCGTATCAGCTTACAAGAAGGTTTCTTAGAAGGTTTTGGCGAGCGGCTTTTCCCCGGTGCAGAGCTAAACTGGCAAGTCGCTATCGATAGCCTAGGCTATCCAGACAGCCCCAACCACGAAGCTGCCCTGCCCGGCCAGCGCGAAGCCGAAGACCGCTATATTGCGTTTACCCAAAGGCTTGAAAACGAAGCTGATTTTGATGTTGACGCTGAGCTCGAGAGTATGCTCACCGATTTGCAGCGTATTTTTGACGCGAACAGATAACCTAGTCATTCACCGAAATATTGGACAGCAAAGGGCAATGTATGACGGCATCTTAGGTGTAGCAGCTGCTAGCAGGTGAACAAACGTAGGACAGACAGGGCTGCTGCAACGTGCGGTAATAAGGTTGTAGCCGCCAACATCTCCTCACGTTGAGACGAACATCCTAATAGACAAAATCTTAAGCAGCATTTTGAGCTAACTGCTGAGCTGGCTCGAGCCTGTGATTGCTGGCTCGAGCCAAGCCACCAGCCACCCTAATACGCAGCACTAGGCTGCTAGGAGACACATATGACGATGTTTTTAGACGAACTTCAACGCGCCCGTAGCCAAGGCGGTAAGCGTGAAAAGATGGGCCGCATGGCGCGCACGGAAGCCAGGTGGGGCTACGCGTTTATAAGCTTGTGGCTTATAGGCTTTACCCTCTTTTACTTTTTGCCCATGATTGCTTCGTTTGTGTTTACCCTCTTTGAGTTTGAACTCACCGCACCCGACGAGGCGCAGTTTATTGGTCTGGATAACTGGCGGCGTTTACTGTTTGAAGACCCCTTGGTGTGGCAATCACTCAGGGTTACCTTTGTGTTTGCGCTTATCTCATTACCTATCAATACCTTGTCGGCGTTTTTTCTGGCGATTATCCTCAACTCCAAGCACCTCATGGGAAAAAGTCTGTTTCGCACCTTGTTCTATGCGCCGGTTATGGTGCCAGCCATTGCAGGTGTGCTTATTTGGCAAGGTGTCCTTGATCCCACAACAGGCTGGATTAACCGCCTAATCGAAGCCGTGACGGGTGTTGACGCAGCAGGCCCCAACGGCATCCGCTGGTTGGATAACCCCATGTTGGTGTATTTGGCCTACACCTTCATTGGCTTGTGGAGTATTGGCAACGCAATTTTGTACAACTTAGCGAGCTTACAAGGTGTGCCAACGGCGTTCTATGAAGCCGCACGGATAGACGGCGCAAGCTGGTGGAAACAACTCTGGTCTATTACCTTCCCGATGATTTCACCTGTTATCTTCTATAACTTGGTGTTAGGTGTGATTGGCTTGCTGCAATATTTCAACACGCCCTATGTCCTTAATGGTGGTTCAGGGTATCCCAACAATTCAACCTACTTTTATATGATTCACTTTTTCAAGCAAGCGTTTGGCTTTCTCAACATGGGCTATGGTTCAACCATCGCGTGGTTTATGTTCATTATTGCCCTGGGGATTACAATTTTTATGTTTGGAACAGCACGCTACTGGGTTTACTACGCGGGGGATAGATAATGGCAGTTTTTAGCGGCACACAAAGCAAAGTACCAGCACCTCACCCAGATGTTCAAAGTAAGGTAAGCAGGCTTCAGCAAAAATTGGTCATTCGTACCGCCATCACATCACTGGCGTTGGTGCTGCTTTTACTTTATTTGATGCCTTTGGGCTACAGCGTGCTGACCTCGCTCAAAACCAAAGCGCAAGTGTCTGACATCAACGCGCCCATTTTGCCGTCAGAAGCTAGGACATATACGTATCAAGGTGAAACGTACGATATCTATAACGTGCCAACGGAAGACGGCGTCCAAGAGTGGGCGTTAGTGCAAAGAGGCCGCAACGCCAGCACCTTTGTTGACCCAGCCAATCCCGAAACCGGTGAGATTGAATGGGAAGGGCGTTGGCGCACGCTTATACCGAGCTATGAAAGTGCATTTGCGTGGGAAAACTACCCCCAAGCGTTTGGCTTTATTAACTTTATGCGTCTTTTGGGGTACACGTTGATGTACGCAGGTGTTACCACCATTGGGGCAACCTTTTCAGCCGCCATTGTGGCGTATGGTTTTGCGCGCTTTAGGTTTCCCTTTAAGGGCATTTTGTTTATGGTGCTTATTTCCACCATCATTTTGCCGCCGCAAGTTACCTTAGTGCCCACTTACGCATTCTTTTACCGGATTGGTTGGGTGGGTACGTGGTTACCACTTATTGTACCGCAGTTTTTCTCGAACGCGTACAACGTATTTTTGTTGCGGCAATACTTTATGACCATTCCAACCTCGATGGAAGAAGCCGCCCGCATTGACGGCGCTGGTCCCATTCGCACGTTTGTGTCGGTGATTTTGCCCCAAGCCGTGCCAGCACTTATTGCGGTAGCACTGTTTCACTTCTTCTTTACTTGGAATGACTTTTTTGGGCCACTTATTTACCTGGCAGGCAGTGCCGATTTGTTGCCTCTGGCAGTGGGGTTATTCCGTTTTAATGGGCTTTTTAGCTCTGAGCCACAGCTTATTCAAGCGGCGTCTATTCTGACCATGATGATTCCACTACTTATCTTTTTTATGGCGCAGCGGTTCTTCATGCAAGGCATTGTCGTAACTGGCGACAAATAAAACGGTTTTTTGATGACGTGGGTGTTTGCTCGAGCCAACACAAGTAGACCCCTTGATGCGGTTTCTTGCAAAAACCAACGTGTGGAAGCTGACAAAGGGCTACATCAGCATTCGATGAGTACTTTTGCAAGCAGTTTGTTTGCGTTCGCTCGAGCCACCCCCTTAAAAGGCATCAACGAAAGGATATGACATGCTTCAATATCTACGGATTCCCTTCATGCTAACCGTGCTTTTGGTATCAGTAGGCTGTTCTGGCGGGTCAACCCCAGACCCCGACCCTGACCCCGAACCCACAACACAGGTTCTGGCCGACTTTAATGACGACGCACCCGCAGGCTTTTTTGTCTATAACGGCGGGGCTAGCTCGGTAACGGCATCTCCGCAAATGGTGACTGCCAATGATGAACTTGCTGTTCCTGAGCAAGCTGAGGACAACGGTATCTTACAAGCCAGCTTTGCTATTGGTGACTTTGGCGGTTTAGGTCAGGATCTCAACCAAGGACTGGGCGGCCCCCAAGACTGGCGCGATTTTACCAGCATGGGCATGTGGTTTTACGGGAACAATTCGGGGCTTGTCTACCAGCTCGAGCTGCAAGACAACCGCTCTGACCCTGCTAGCGACACTGCAGAGCGGTTTGATGTTAACTTCAATGACGATTTTTCGGGTTGGCGCTTTTTAACCTTTCCGTTTACAGACTTTGTCCGCGCTACCGATTTTCAACCCGGTGGCGCACCAGATGACGGCTTAGGGCTTGACCAAGTATGGGGTTGGGCGCTCGTCCTACCGCAAGGTGAAGCCACGTTTTATATCGATAATGTGACTTTGTTAGGTGGTGACATCACGCTGCGAGTAGGTTTTGAGCGTTTAACCTACGACGCCGCAGAGGGGGCGACCGCCACCGTAAGTGTGAGCTTAACCACCGCTGCTAGCGAAGAAGTGCGCGTGGACTATGCCACCTCAGACGGCACAGCCACGGCGGGTAGTGACTACACCCAAGCAGCAGGCACACTCGTGTTTGCACCCGGTGAAACGGTACAAAACGTGAACCTCGAGCTACTTGACGACGCCGCCGAAGAAGGTGCTGAAACCCTCACCCTCAGTCTTAGCAACCCGCGTGGTGCTGTTTTGGGTGCAAACACCCAAGCCACCGTAACCATTCAAGATGATGATTTTAGCGTGCCTGATGATGCCGTTACGGTAGACGATTTTGAGTCAGGCTTGCCAGCAGGTACTGACGCAGACGGCGTCTCCATAGGGTTTCTTACTTTTCAAGATGGCAACAGTTCAGTTTCGCTCGCTACGACAGACGCGCCACCCGCAGCAGTGCCAGCAAGCGATAGTGGCAATCAGGTGCTCGAGCTAGCCCTCGATGTTTCTGTGTTCGCTGGGTTTGTCCACAGTTTTACGGACGACGCGGTTGATACGTGGGTTACCCAAGACTGGAGCGCCTATGAGGGCTTTGGCTTTTGGCTTTACGGCAGCAACAGCGGCACAGACTTGTTTATAGATATCTTAGACAACCGTGCCCCTGGTTCTACCGTCGATGACGCTGAGCGTTACTCGGTGGCTTTCAAAGACGACTTTAGCGGTTGGCGTTACATCAAACTGCCTTTTGCTGACTTTACTCGCAAAGAAATTAGCAACGGTGCGCCCAACGATGGCCTCGGGTTGACTGATGTGCACGGTTGGGCGTTTGGCACGTTGGCAACAGGTGGCAACCTCAACCTCTATATCGATGACGTGGGTGTGTACGGCACGGCACCGTTTAGACCGCTAGCGGTGAGTTTTACGACTAGCCGCTACGACATTGCTGAGGGCGCAACCGACACCATCACCGTCGCCCTCAACCGTGAGATGGTCGATGAAGACGCCAATCAAGTCACCGTAGACTACACCACCGAACCGAGCGTGGCGACGCCTGGCCGTGAATATCAACCCGTTTCAGGGCAACTCACCTTTGTAAAAGGTGACCCCACTGAACAAACTTTTTCTATTGCCACCAGCGACGATAGCAAATTTGAGGGTGATGAGCGCATTGTGTTGCGCTTAGCCAACCCGCAAGGCGCAGAAGCGGGCATCTTTATGCAATCCTCGGCGTTTATTGTCGACGATGACCCATTTGACCCCAACGTCATTGATGATTTTGAGCAAGGTGCGTTTTTGTGGGAAGCAGACGGGGCTAGCCTCGAGGCTCTGGGGCTGAGTTCTCGTGACGCCTTAGCAGCACCCGGACAAGACGCTTTTGAAAATGTGCTCGAGGTCACACCAAATGCTGATGCAAACGAAATCGCCATCACGCACAACTTTGCCCTTGGTCAAGACTGGACGAGTGCAGACGCCCTCACCTTTTGGTACTACGGCGCAGGTGATGGCAGCGATGTGACGGTGTCCCTTAAAGATAACCGCGCCCCTGACCCTGGCCCTAGCGGCTGGAATTTGGTGTGGAGCGATGAGTTTGATACGCCTGCTGGCACGCCCCCTGACCCTGACACGTGGAGCTACGAAATCGGCGATGTTACGCCTGATGGTAAAAACGGCTGGGGTAACGACGAACTGCAGTACTACACCGATGATGTAGATAACGCTGCTACTGATGGGCAAGGCAATCTGGTCATTACGGCAAGAGCTGCTGATGGGTCGCTCGAGTGCTACTACGGCACCTGTCAGTACACCTCGGCGCGGCTTATTTCCTGGCACAAAGCCGAATTTGCCTATGGACGCATCGAGTCACGTATCCAAGTGCCTCAAGGTGCGGGCTTGTGGCCGGCCTTTTGGAGTTTGGGAACGGACATCGACGTGGTAAGTTGGCCACAAACGGGCGAAATCGACTTTATGGAATTTGTGGGGCGCTTGCCCAACGAAATTTACGGCACCATCCACGGACCTGGTTATTCGGGTGGGCAAAGTTTTGGCAATGACTATGACTTTGGTATGCCCGTCTACACCGACTTCCACACGTTTACTGTGGAGTGGCAACCCGACCTCATCGTCTGGTATGTCGATGGCATCAAGTACCACGAGGCTGTCCCGGCGGACGTTGCGCCCAACGCGTGGGTGTTTAATGACCCTGTCTTTTTCCTCTTAAACGTGGCCATTGGCGGTAACTTTGGCGGTGCAGTAGGGGAAGACACCACTTTCCCGCAAAGCATGAAAGTTGACTATGTGCGCGTGTATCAAGCACCTGACAGCGCGGAGCGTTTTGAAACTACGTTTACTGATGATGCCGCTGGTTGGCAGCAAATTAGCTTGCCGCTCAGCAGTTTTGTGCGCAGTGGCAACCAACCTGCTGATGCACCCGATGATGGTTTAGGACTCACCGAGGTGTGGGGCTATAGTCTAAGCGTAGACGGTACAGCGCCGTTCTATCTTGATCGTGTAATCCTGCAATAACGTCTCTGACTGGTGGGGGTTGAGGTTTGCCCTCACCAGTTTTGTGTTTCACGATAGTCAGATGTCTGCCTATCCGCTTCGATGCTGATTAGATAGGTTCTAACGTTTGGAAATACCCTACCATCACCCTAAAATCTCAAATAAAAAATAAATATTTAGTCCTTACCAAGTAAAAACATGTACCTTGACGCAAATTCAACCGACTAACGGAGGATTTTGCTGTGCTGGTGTGTGGATTGTCTTTGTCACTATCATGTAAAAATAACAGAAAAATACATAAAACACTAAATGTCACTTTATCAACGCTTCATGATATAAAAATTTGGAGGATTTTATGGAAAACGCGATTCATCTTGGTGCGCAAGCACGGGTAGTGCGTGCTGGAAAAGTTGACGGTAACTACCAAACCTTGTTTGGCGAGCCTTATTACGTGATTGACAACTATGACCACATGCCGCCGTTTTTTATGACTCTGGTTAGTGCGTCGAATCACTGGTTGTTTATCTCGAGCACTGGCGGGCTTAGTGCTGGCCGCATCAGTGCTGAGACGGCGCTGTTTCCCTACTACACAGACGATAAACTGACTGAGAATGCAGACAATACTGGACCAAAAACGCTCATGCACGTCACCAAGGCGGGCAAAACCCACCTGTGGGAACCCTTTTCACCAAGGCAAGAGGGGCTTTATCGGCTCGAGCGCAAACTCTACAAAAACGTACTCGGCGATAAGCTAATTTTTGAAGAACATAACCTAGACCTAGGGTTACGTTACCGCTACAGTTGGCAGACGAGTGAACGTTACGGCTTTGTGAAAGGGGGGTGGCTCGAGAACACCTCAGACGAGGCTTGTGACATCTCCTTACTTGATGGACTGCAAAACCTTTTGCCACACGGTGCCACCACAGCCCTGCAAACCAACCTGAGCAACTTACTCAACGCTTACAAAAAAAATGAACTGGACGAGCTGAGCGGTTTGGGCATCTTTGCGTTAAGTTCCACTCTGACCGATTTGGCAGAACCCAGTGAATCCCTCAAAGCAACGAGTGTCTGGCAAGTGGGTTTAGACAGTCCGCGTTATCTCTTATCTAACCAGCAACTTGCTGCCTTTCGGCAAGGCCATCCGCTCACACAAGAAACACTGGTACGCGGGCAACGGGGCGCGTATTTCGTGCAGGCAGCATTTTCCCTCGAGCCGCATGAAACACGTGACTGGAAGCTCATTGCTGAGGTCAATCAGGACAGCGCCGACCTCGTTTCCTTGCGTAACACCCTGCTGAAAGACCGCGCTAACTTGGCACGCGAATTACCTGAGGATGTTGACGCGGGGGCTGCCAAGTTGCGTGCCACCATTGCCCAAGCCGACGGCCTCCAACTGACGGGCGACGCACTTGCTAGCAATCACCACGCGGCCAATGTGCTGTTTAACGTCATGCGGGGTGGCATTTTTGCCGATCAACATACCCTGTACAAGGATGATTTCACGGCGTTTGTTCAGGTTCGCAACCGCACGCTCATCACCCGTTGTGCTGATTTTTTTGCAACCTTGCCAGAGACGTTCAGTCACAGCGAATTAGTCGAACGTGCCCTAGCAAGTGGGGTTACTGACCTCGAGCGCCTGTGCCGCGAATATTTGCCGCTCACCTTTAGTCGCCGTCACGGCGATGCCAGCCGCCCGTGGAATCGCTTTGCCATCAAGCTAAAAAACCCCGACGGCAGCAGGCGGCTTGACTACGAAGGCAATTGGCGTGACATCTTTCAAAATTGGGAGCCTTTGGTGTATAGCTTTCCAGACTTTAGTGAGGCGGTTGTCTGCCTTTTCTTGAACGCTACCAGTGCCGACGGTTACAACCCTTACCGTTTAACCCGTGCGGGTATGGAGTGGGAAAAACCTGAACCAGATAATCCTTGGGCGAACATCGGCTACTGGAGTGATCATCAGATTATCTACTTGCAAAAGTTGCTCGAGGCTTCGCAAGCACTGCACCCAGCCGCGCTAGCAGGTCTGCTAACCCGACCTGTGTTTAGCTATGCCAATATCCCGTACCGCATTAAGCCTTATGCAGACATGCTCGAGGACGCCTACAACACCATCACCTTTGATAGCCAACGCGATGCGCAGATTGAAGCCAACGTGGCTCAGCTAGGTAGCGACGGCAAGTTGTTGCCCGCTGGTGACGGTAACGTCTTGCACGCCACGATGCTGGAAAAACTACTACTCTTGCTGCTCGTCAAAATGGCAAACTTTGTGCCTGAAGGCGGCATTTGGATGAACACTCAACGCCCCGAGTGGAACGATGCCAACAATGCCCTCGTTGGCAAAGGCTTATCGGTGGTGACGACGGCTTACTTGCGCCGTTTTGTGGTGTTTGTTGACGCGTTAGTAAGCTCGAGTGAGATTGATCGTTTCACTGTCCACGCTGAGATTGAGCAGTTTTTCAGTGGCATGCACGACGTGCTCAGTGCCCATCAAGGCGGTCTGGCGAGTCGTTTTGATGACGCCAGTCGGCGCACGCTCATGGACGCCTTGGGTGAATTAGGCTCGAGCTACCGCACCACTATCTACAACCAAGGCTTCACGCAACAAACGACGCTGACACGTACGCAGCTCAGTAACTTTTTACAGCTCGCGCAAGGCTACTTGGAACACTGTTTGCGCGCCAACAAACGCAGTGACAACCTCTACCATGCTTATAACGTGCTGACATTACGAGAAAGTCAAGCGTCGGTGCGTCACCTTGACGAAATGCTCGAGGGGCAAGTGGCGATTTTGTCATCTGGCATGCTCAGTAGTAGTGAGGTGTTGGCGCTGCTAACAAGCTTGAGGCAAAGC